>JAVETC010000016.1:0-63601 GCA_034006225.1 Desulfuromonas sp.
CAAAGATCGGATTTAACTTACTAATCTCGCTGCTCGTTGCAGCGGGAATGAACTCTAACGAATCTGTTGCGCACTGTCAAGTGCTTTTCTACCTTTTTTCTACCTCTCTTACTCATCGTATCGCGTTACTATGGATACGCTTTCTGAACCGGAAGCAGGAGTTATATAGAACCAAGCCTGTGCTGTCAACTCAAAATCGGCATATCGCTAAATTTAAAATCAAACAAAAGCAGAAGTGGAAAATCTCCACCTAAGCCACAATCACACCGCCTCGATAATGTAGTAATTCTTTTTGCCTTTTTGTATCAGCACGTAGGTTCCATTGAGCAGATCTGCCTCTGTTACTACATACTCTTGGTCGGCCAGTTTGGCCTTATTGAGACTTAGTCCATTGCCCTTCATGGTGCGCCGCAACTCACCTTTTGACGGAAAGATGGTCGCTTCCGTGGCGAGCAACTCAACAATCGGCACCCCAGCACTCAGCTTATTGCGCTCAATCTCATAGGTAGGCACACCGTCAAAGACTGAGAGAAAGGTCTCCTTATCCAAACTAGACAAGCTAGCAGTTGTAGCATTCCCAAAGAGTATCTGCGACGCTTCGACTGCTTTATGGTACTCATCTTCACCATGAACCATACAGGTAACTTCGTAGGCTAGCCGCTTCTGTAGTGGACGCAGATGCGGAGCAGCCTGTTGCTCTTTGACAACAGCAGCAACTTCATCCCTGCTCAATAGCGTGAATATTTTTACATATTTCTCCGCGTCAGCGTCAGAAACATTGAGCCAGAACTGATAAAACCTGTAGGGAGTTGTAAGCTTGGCATCCAGCCAGACATTACCACTCTCTGTCTTACCAAATTTACCGCCGTCGGCCTTGGTGATCAGTGGGCAGGTAAGGGCGAAAGCCTCACCACCCTCCTTGCGGCGGATGAGTTCAGTTCCCGTAGTAATATTGCCCCACTGGTCAGACCCGCCCATCTGTAATTTGCAATTTTTTTCACGATACAGATGTAGAAAGTCCGTCCCCTGAACCAACTGATAGGTAAATTCGGTAAACGACAACCCAGACTTACCCTCTTCGCCCAAGCGCTTTTTAACACTATCCTTAGCCATCATATAGTTGACAGTAATGTGCTTGCCGATATCGCGAATAAACTCCAAAAAACTAAAATCCTTCATCCAGTCATAATTATTGACCAGTTCCGCGGCATTGGGCGCAGCAGACTCAAAATCAAGAAACTTAGCCAGCTGCTTTTTTAGACAGGCTTCGTTGTGGCGCAAAGTGCTCTCGTCGAGCAGATTACGTTCGGCAGATTTACCCGACGGATCACCAATCATACCGGTGGCTCCCCCAACAAGAGCAATGGGTTTATGTCCCGACAGTTGAAGATGTTTAAGCATCATCACACTCACCAAGTGACCTATGTGCAGAGAATCTGCTGTTGGATCAATACCAACATAGGCCGATGTTAGCTCTTTAGACAATTGTTCTTCAGTGCCAGGGGTAATGTCGTGGATCATGCCACGCCAAGTCAACTCTTCGACAAAATTCATCTTTTTATACCTACAGTTTATTAAATCACGCTCGAAATAGGTTTTCGTTCCTAGCGCAATAAGTACCTATTTGGAGACAAGTAAAACACGCTCAATTTTCTGCGCCCGGCCAGTGGAATCATCCACATCAATCAATACGCCACAGAGGACAGGATCTTTTTTCGCCACCTCAAAACGCGCTGGCATCTGCGTGACAAACTTCTCTATTGCGATCTCTTTGCGCACCCCAATCACAGAATCACGGCTACCAGTCATACCGGCATCAGTCTGATATGCTGTCCCGCCAGGGAGGATACGCTCGTCAGCAGTGGGAACATGAGTATGGGTACCAATTACCGCCGACACGCGACCGTCCAGATAGTTGGCAAAAGCCATTTTTTCACTACTTGCCTCGGCATGAAAGTCAACAAAGACCACCGCCACATCCTCAGGCAATTGACCAAGATATTCATCAGCAGCGCGAAACGGACAATCGAGGGAGTTCATAAAGACCCGACCCTCAAGATTAATAACTGCAATTTTAGTTCCAACGTTACTGGAATAAATTCCCAAACCACGCCCCGGAGAGCCCGGGGGATAGTTACCTGGGCGCAGCACGTCTTCGTGGCGATTCAAGCTGGGGATAAACTCTTTTTTGTCCCAGATATGATTACCCGAAGTGATAACGTTCACGCCGAGCTTACGCAACTCACGTACAATTTCATCAGTTAGGCCAAATCCGCCAGCGGAGTTTTCCCCATTAACTATGACGAAATCTACGTTATGCTGATCCACCAGCTTATCTAGATTCTGCGCCAACATCTGCCGGCCAGCCCGGCCAACGATGTCCCCTACAAATAAAATTTTCACACTAATTCCTCAAAGCTAGATCTATCGGAGTAGCCCAAAGATGTTGATTCAACCTATCGGCGAGTCACCTGCGTATATTATTTGGCATAACCAGTCGCACGTGTTTCACGAATAACATTGACCTTAATCTGCCCAGGATATGTCATCTCAGCTTCAATTTTGTGGGCAATATCGCGAGCTAGCACATGAGCATGCGCATCGGACACCTGATCACTGCTAACCATGACACGAATTTCGCGACCCGCTTGAATCGCATAGCAACTTTCAACCCCCTCAAACGAAGTGCCAATTTGTTCCAACTCCTGCAGACGTTTAACGTATGTTTCCAGCATCTCGCGGCGTGCCCCTGGACGTGCTCCAGATAGGGCATCGGCAGCCTGTACCAGCACCGCTAAAATCGTCGTGGGCTTCTCCTCCTCATGGTGAGCGGCAATAGCATGGACAATCTCAGGAGACTCCCCATATTTACGCGCTAAGTCAGCCCCGATCATTGCGTGAGAACCCTCAACTTCATGGTCTACAGCTTTACCGAGGTCGTGCAACAATCCAGCACGTTTCGCTTGCTTGACATTAATTCCCACCTCGGCAGCCATAACTCCACACAGAAAAGCCACCTCCAAGGAGTGTTTCAAAATATTCTGTCCATAGGAGGTACGATACTTCAGACGACCAATCAGCTTAACAACTTCCGGGTGAATACCGTGCACGCCAACATCAAAGGTGGCCTGCTCGCCCGATTCGCGAATCGACTGATTAACCTCCTCTTCTGCCTTTTGGACAATTTCCTCAATGCGTGCCGGATGAATACGGCCATCGGTTACCAAGCGCTCCAGAGCTATGCGAGCCACTTCGCGCCGCACCGGATTAAACCCAGAAATTATGACCGCCTCAGGAGTGTCATCGATAATCAAATCAATTCCCGCTGCTGCCTCGATCGCGCGAATATTGCGCCCTTCGCGACCAATTATCCGTCCCTTCATCTCATCCGAAGGCAGTGGAACCACGCTTACGGTCTTCTCTGCAACATAGTCACCAGCATAGCGCTGTATGGCCAAGGCCAATATGTCCTTAGCCTTTTTATCCGCGGTTTCACGAGCTTCGTCCTCAATCTGTTTAATTCCGCGCGCCGCATCATGCCGAGCTTGACTCTCCATGGATGAGATCAATTGCTGCCGCGCTTCTTCAGAGGTCATATTTGAGGCCTCTTCCAGCTGGGCGGTTCTACGCTGTACCAGCTCTTTAGCAACAACTTCACGCTGTTGCACATCAGCTTCCAATTTGACCAGCTCCTTATCGCGCTCATGAATTTGCTTGTCGCGCTCCTCCAAGGATAGATCTTTACGATCAAGGTTTTCCTCACGTTGGATCAGACGTTTTTCCTGCCCCTGCAGCTCCTTGCGCATCTCGCGTGCTTCGCTCTCCCACGCATCTTTTGCCTTTAATACCGTATCTTTAGCTTGCAGTTCAGCCTCTTTGCGTACAGTCTCGGCATCTTTTTTGGCATTTTCAATTATCTGGCTGGCAAGCTGTTCAGCGCTACCAAGACGGGTCTCATCCATCCTCTGCCGCACATAACTGCCTAAAACAGCTCCACCACCTAACGCTAATATTATTATAAAAAACACTACTTCGATACTCACGTAAACCTCCTACGCTACCGCGTTAAAGAGTTATAGATAAAATCACTAGATATTATGGGTAAAATCCAACACCTCGTGATCAGTAATCAACCAATCAAGCACTAGATCATGCTCCTCGTGTGGCAAACTTTCTTCAAGCTGAAATGCATAGCCCAATCCGACCAAAGCACAGCTCGAGCAACAGGAGCTAACCGCTCGGTCATAGAACCCCTTACCATATCCAAGACGGTAGCCAGCGCGGTCAAAGGCAACACCAGGCACTACCATTAAATCGATATTTGCTACCGCAACTACCTCACAACCCTGAGGTTCCAACACTCCAAAAGCCCCAGGCTGCAAGTCAGCAACTGAGTTTATCTCTACGAAGTGCATATCAGGGGCCGATTTCCCTTGAACTATCCGTGGATAGACCACAGATTTACCCGCCGCCAGCGCCGCCTCCATTAGTATTGAGGTATCTACTTCGCACCGAATAGGCGCATACAAAGCGATCACTCCAGCGGCAGCAAATAGATTATGGTGCAATAAACGCTGCTGCGCCGCATAGCTCAAAGAGCTACGCTGCGTAGCGCTCAAACAACCCCGCGTCTGAAGTTGCAGTTTACGAATACGATATTTAGGCATAAACAGCTCAATAGCGATGAGTTCCGCTACGAAAAGCAATCAGAAGAACAGTTAAATTAAATACCGGCAGGTAAGACGGGCGGGCACGAATAGCCCAATAAAGGTCTGAACCAACAATCAGTTCAGCAAAAGACAAAAAAGAGAACAAAAACCGACAGAACGCTCAACGTTAGCCGGAATGTACTCTATTTAATCAGGGATATGTCCTTTGTCCCGATCTTACGATCGCGACAAGTGGTTTAAGCTTACCTAAGGGTTTAAATTCAGGTAATTAAAGCAGCGGATACTTTACTATCCAACCTATGAAGCTCAGCAGATATTCGATTAGAATCTTCAAGTTGTGACTGTAGTTCTAAGTAAGAGCCGGCAATGTTCAAAAACGCCAGAACGGTAGCATCAACAGTGCTGACCGTTGCGCCCGACCTCATCACCTCGGCGATGTGCTCATCAACAAACTTTGCAACACGCTGGACTTCATCAAACGTCTTAGAACTACGTATTGAGTACTGTTGTCCCAGTATTGTCACCTGAACACTTTGTTTCAAGAGGTCTCCTGATCCAACGCCGCATCTAATCTCGTTAAAATTCTATCTAATTCCTGAGCAATGAAATCACGTTCTTGCACCAACTGTTCTTTCGACTCGTGCAAACGTTGACAATCATCTTCAAGCTGCTGTTTTTTCAACAACAGCTGATCTATTTTTTCTTCAAGGCGGAGCAATATATCCAAACTCATAGCCACTTATCCGATATTATTATGACATTATGTAAAGCTGTGACAAATGTCAAGAACCTTAATGATTTTCAAACAGTGCATCGACAAACATTTGCGCATCAAAGGGGCGCAAATCATCGACTCCCTCACCTATCCCAATATAACGTACTGGCAGCCCCAACTCGGCACCGATAGCAACAGCCATACCACCTTTAGCCGTACCATCCAACTTGGTTATAGCCACGCCAGTAACCCCAACCGCCTCCTGAAACAGCCGTGCCTGAACCAGAGCATTTTGTCCGGTTGTCGCATCAAGCACCAGCAGTGTCTCATGTGGAGCGTCGGGTATTTCCCGTCCCATAACACGGTAAATCTTTTTCATCTCTTCCATAAGATTAACTTTTGTATGCAGGCGTCCCGCAGTATCAAGGATTAGGACATCTGCCTTGCGAGCAACCGTAGCCTTTACCGCATCGAATGCTACCGCTGCGGGGTCCGAGCCTTCAGCATGACGAATAACGGTTACTCCCGTGCGCTCACCCCACACCTCCAACTGATCAGCAGCAGCAGCTCTAAAGGTATCACCAGCGCCCAAAATCACCTTTTTACCCTGTTGAGTAAACTGCTGAGCCAGCTTGCCAATAGTCGTGGTTTTGCCAACGCCATTGACCCCGACAACCATGATGACAAACGGAGTAGTACGCTCAACATCCAGCGTTGCCACATTCAGGGTGAGTAAACGTAAAATTTCCTCTTTTAGCACCTGGCGCATCTCATTGGGCTCAACAACCTTCAACTGCGCTACGCGTTTTTTAAACGCGTCAACCAACAGTTGAGTCGTTTTCATGCCAAAATCTGCACTAATTAGGATCTCTTCCAGCTCTTCGATAAAGGCGTCATTTACTCCGCCAGAAGAGCTGAACAGGGTATCTATCTGGCCTAACAACACTACCTGGGTTTTAGATAATCCTGCCTTCATCCGCGCAAATAGAGATAATGGTGCCGCCGGCGTAGCTGGCGCAGCAGCAACTTCGGCATCGGATATATCTTCTAACAGGCGCTCTCCTGCAGCAACCTCCTGCTCCTGGGCAGTAGCCTCTGCGTCTGCGGATTCCGCCGCTGGGCGTTTCGGCCGTTGCCGTGAGCGCCGGCGCACAACCCGCCAGATAAACAGCAGCACCAGCAAGGTCGCCACAGCAAAAAAACAGCCATATGCAGCCATCATTTGCCACTGTTGTGGGACACCTAACCGCGCCAATACTTCAACCACCTGCTGAAGAAGTTGATTGCACCACAACTCCAGCTGGGCCAGCCACATCAAAACGATCTCAGCAATATGTCCCCAGAACTGATATACCTGCTGCATTATTTCTGACCACTGCATAAAAAATCACTACCTTAATTTTATTAGTTTTATTGCTACCAAGAGACTTAACCGACCTCAACCCGCAGGCGCTCGACACAGCGCTGGGCAATATGGCAAATTTTTGCCCGCTGACCACGATGAGCAGCAGCAACTGCCAGATAATACTCCGATGTAATGGGAAAAACAAACCAATCTGCCCCATACATACGAATAGCGATCTCCTGGACATCACCAGAATCAGCGGCAACCGCTATACGGCACATCTGATTTAGAACAATACCTAAATGGGCACCGAACAATTTAATGTCTTCAGCACAACGCCCAGATGATAGCCAATCAACTGCTTCACCTTCCCAATCTGCAAGGATAGCACTACATACTCCCAGTTCATCAGAGACCAGTTCAGCTAAAATTCCTTTAAATGGCATAACTTTAAATTAAACTCCAGTACATGCTTGCCCCAGTAGATGCAACCACCATAATTTGCCAACTATTCACCCTTTGCTTAGTGCAACAGATCTCCCATCCGCACGGCAACCAGCGACGATACTCCCGGCGTTTCCATAGTTACACCAAATAGCGTATCGGCGATTTCCATCGTACGCGTATTGTGAGTAATAATGATAAATTGCGAAGCTGCCGCCATCTCTTGAACCATCTCATTAAACCGGCCGATATTTGCATCATCAAGCGGAGCATCGACTTCATCGAGAATACAGAACGGTGATGGTTTTATCATAAAGATCGCAAAAATCAAAGCCACTGCAGTCAGTGCCTTCTCCCCACCAGAGAGCAAACCGACATTTTGCAACTTTTTCCCCGGCGGCTGGGCGCTTATCTCAACGCCGCTATCGAGCAAATCGGCAGCATCGGTCAGAGTCAGCTCAGCATGTCCACCAACAAACAGGCGTGGGAACACTTCGGTAAACTTAGCATTTACCTGCTCAAAAGCCTCTTTAAATCGCCGCCGACTAGTACGATTTATCTGGTTAATAGCCGTCTGTAAATCTTCGATTGAGCTGGTTAAATCGGCGCGCTGTCCAGTCAAGAAGTTAAAACGCTCCTCCAACGCAGCAAACTCCTCAATAGCCATCAGATTTACTTCGCCAAAATCGTTAAACTGCGCGCGCAATTTTTCCAGGCGCGCTTCAGCCTTACCGACATCTTGCGGCAGAGCAGCAATTTCCCCAACTGCGGACTCCTCTTGCAGCGGTGCAGCTAGATCGAGACGATAGCGCTCCAAAATGCTCTGGCGCAAATGGTCACGCTCTAAACACACCTCTTGCCAAGCTAATTGCAACTTTGACTGGTCGTCACTAACGCAGCGCAGACGGTCGCGCTGTTGCTTAAGTGACAGTTCGCACTGCGCCACCTTTTCCGCCGCAAGCTCCGCCTTATGCTGCAGCTCTTGGAGCAGCTGTTTTTCCTGTTGACAATGTTCCAGCAATACCTGCCGACGCAAATCCAGATCGCGCCGCTGTTGGGTAATCTCTTGCTGCTGCGCACTCAAACTGGTTAGCAGTTCGCCCTGGCGTACCTGCCTAGCCTGCTCCTGCTGTGCCAGTTGCTGTTCACGCTGAAGATCGTGCGCTAGCGCCTTTTCCTGCTCCTTCATCTTGGCGATATCAATACGCAACTGATGCAGCTCTTGCTGCCGCAGCGCACATAGCTGCTGCTGTTGCTGGCTTTTGGCGGCCAACTCCTGCTCGGCCAGCACCAGCTCCTGCTGTTGTTGCTGTAGAGCCATAACCGTATCTGTGGCCAGAGCTTTCTGGCCCTCCAATACGCTAGCCTCTTCATCCCATTGGCCAGCCTCAAAGGTCAACAGCTCCGCCCGCTCCTGCCAATGCTGCAAATCCTTAACTAAGCGTAGCTTATCGCGCTCGAGTTCGGCACTCCGACTCTGATGCTGGTGCTGTTGTAACTCCAGCTGGTGACATTGATCTTTTGCAGCACTACTTAGTTGCAATTGCTCCTCTAGCTGCTGCTGCGCCTGTTCCGCTTGAAGCTGCGATGCAGCACACTGCTCGCGTAATTCGTCAAGGCGACGCTTATTTTGCAGCTGTTGTTTTATGGCATCGCCACCACCGCGACTCAGCGTACCCCGCCAATCGAGACGACTGCCCGCCGCAGTAACTAGCACCACACCTACAGGTAGTGGATCAGCTAAATATTCGGTCAAACTATCCACACAGTAACAGCCACACAACAGAGAGGAGATAAATGGTCTGAACTTCTCTTCTAAATCGATAAGATCTAGCAGCGCTGTAGCGCGACCACCAAGCTGATGGGGATGGAAACCGGCCGCATGGTAGCGCAACTGATACACACAGCGTAAATCCTTAGACAGCGCCGTTTCGGCACTGGTTATATTTTCTGCGCTCTGGACACATAGACCATAGAGGCACTCGCCAATTGCCGCTGCAACCGCCTGTTCATAGCCAACTTGCACCCTAATCCCATCGGCGATAACCCCCATAAACAGCTGCGCGGTTTGCGGTTGCGAGAGCAGCTGACGCACCCCCTCTGCATACCCCTCACGACTCGTGGCCAACTCCTGCAACGTAGCTAACAGAGATTCATTGCGGTCGTGTTGTTGCTGACGCCGATTAACTTCCGGCCGCAAGGTAGCTATCTGCGCCTGCAACTGCTCAATACGCTGGCGAACATCACCAATTTGCTGAGTAATCTGCGCATAAGCTTGCTGCGACTGTTGCAGCTGCTGAGAATTACGCTGTTGTTGCTGCACTAGATCTTGTTGGCGCTGCACGACCATGGCGCGCTCACTTTCGTGACGCAGCTTCCGCTGCTGCAGCAACTCGAGCTGTTTAACGGCACCATCCACCTGCGCCTGCTGGCGGATTTGATCGCCACCAACGGTGCGCGACTGGGCGCGTAAACGCTCCAATTGACCGATCAAATCCTGCTCAATTTTAGTTACTTCAGCCAGATTATCCTTAGCAACGCCGTGCTGGTTATGGGCATGCTGCAGGCGTTTTTCCAGCTCCTTTTGACTCTGGGTTAATTGCTGAATCCCTGCTCCATGCTGCTGATCAGCTTCCTGCAACTGCTCCAGTTCGGTATTGATCTGGGCAATTTGCTCATCCATATTGCGATACTGTTGCTGCCCCAGCGCCAACTCATTTTCCACCTGATTTAGATCGTTACTCCACTGATACACCTGGCGCTGCGTCCGTGCTGCAGCGGCATCGGCCTCGCCCTGCTGCAAACGTAGTTTCTCCAGCTGTAACTCCTGGCGCGCCACGGCAGCCTCAGCACTAACCTGTTTGCTACCACCCTGGCGAAAGTCATCTTCCCGCTGCTGCGCCTGCTGCTGCAGTTGGCACCACTGTCCATAGGCTAAAGCCAACTCCAGCTCTTTAATATCTTGGCGCAATTTGCGAAAACGCTGCGCCTTGTTAGCTTGCCGACGCAAACCATCCAGCTGCTGTTGCACCTCAGCGATCACATCATTTAGGCGGATTAAGTTCTGCCGCGTAGACTCTATTTTGCTCAGTGCTGCCCGTTTACGCGCCTTGTACTTGGTAACACCGGCCACCTCCTCAATCAACACCCGACGTTCTTCGGGGCGTGCATGGAGGATTTGTCCAATTTTACCCTGTTCAATAATAGAGTAGGCACGCGCGCCCACTCCGGTATCCATAAAAAGTTCGGCAATATCCTTTAAGCGGCACGGCGCTTTATTGAGTAGGTACTCGCTGTCGCCGTTGCGGTACAGGCGCCGCGTCACCATGATTTCGCTATAAGCATTCAGCGGCGAAGTTAGGGAACCACTGCGATTGACAAAGGTCATAGTCACCTCAGCCATGCCATGAGCACGCCGCTGCTCACTGCCGCCAAAAATAACATCTTCCATGGCCTGACCGCGCAGATTCTTAGCATTCTGCTCACCCATACCCCAACGCACCGCATCAATGACGTTGCTCTTACCACAGCCATTGGGCCCCAAAATCGCCGTCACCCCGTCCTCAAAATTGAGCACAGTTTTATCGACAAATGATTTGAAACCAATTATTTCGATCCGCCGTATTTTCATAGTGCAGCGTTAATCATCCTCGGCAAAATAGCAATTTATCTATCCTAGCTACGGGTAATTTATCTACAATGGAACGACAATGACAGCAGCACTTCTGGGCTTGGGACGACCACAAGTCAAACCACAGCTAAGCTCAATATGCCTGCAGCGGCGACATGCGCAAAGTGTGCGCCCTGCGCATGTGCAATTGTTATAATATTTTCAATTGGGTATCGCACTATGCTGGGCTATATTAGCAACCACTACCAGTGCTGTAAAGCAGCACTTAATAACAGAAAATTCGTGTTCACCGCATACTGAGCATGCTAGAATTTGCCGGATAATATTTTACAGTAAACAGCTGCCAGCAAGGGCAGCGCTCAACACCTCGGGTAAACATAGAGCATCAATCAAGGATTTAACCATGCGACGGCATATCAACCTCTACCTTCTCTTGCCATCATTTATATTAATACTGCTTGCCCTCGGCAGTTGGGGCTACATCTCCACCCATCAGCAACAGATCAGTGCCTATATCTCCAGCCAGCTCAGTAGACAACTCGGCGCGCCTCTAGTTTTGCACCAAGCAACCCTTGGCTTTCATCCAACCCCCACTTTGGATTTTGAGCAGATCTCATTTACCAGCACCGACCAAAGCCTGCACTGCACGATAGAGCAACTACACGTTGGCCTCTCATGGCGCGATCTGCTGCACGGCCAACTGATCTGCGCTAAGCTCATTTTGGTGCAACCACAGATCCACTGGCAACAAGCCGTTGAGCAGCCACCACAACCGGACACCGCAGCTCAACCAGCACCAGAGCAACAAGCTAAAGCACCGCTACAGATAGGCCAACTGCTACGCAAAGCAAAAATAGTCGACGGCACTGTTTTTATCGCGCCCAACAAACTGAATATCGGCCTCAACTCCAGAGCCTGGGAGCTGCATAACGTAAATGCATCCATAGGCAGCGCCGGACAGGAGCTCACATTTTCCACCAACTGCGAGATGAAACAGGACAATCTGCCCCCAGCTCAGGTAGAGCTCTCTGGCAGAGTTAAAGACATCAGCGCCAACTGGCTGGATGCGCCGATCCGTCTGGCGGCAACAATCACCAACCTTAGCGGCAGCAACATCCAAGTAGACCCGCAGTATAGTTTAGGCGGCAACTATACGCTACAATTAGAGATCAATGGTCAGCGCGCAACCAAGTTAAACCTCGCCGCTAGCGCCAAGGCCAAGCACCCCAATCAACAGTTAACCATCCCCGGCAACAGGCAGATTCCTATTAAATATATCGGACTGGATAGTCAACTGCGCTGGAGCGATAACAGCCTCAGCACCACCCAATGCACACTGCGCTTTAACGAGCTCATTCTCAATGCTGATTTGCACATAGATAACTTACGCGACGCGGCACTACTGCACAGCAAGCTGCACAGCAACAGACTCCCCGTGCAGGATCTTATCCCCTATCTTCCCGCCCAGCTCAGCGCCAATATTCCCCAGCAGTTCAACCAACTGCGCGTGCAGTGCCAGAACTTAGAGCTGGAGGCGCCGCTTAACAATCTCAGCAGTGCGACTATTAAGCAGGGGCAAATTAACTTTGAACATACAGGACTAAAATATAAAAACATTGAAGCTGCAAATTTTAGCGGTCAGCTTAACTGGGATGGCACCACCGCCCAACTAAGCACCTCTGAGATAACTTTTACTGAGCCCTACGCCAAGGTTAACGGGCCGGTAAACCTAACTCTTGCTCGAGAAGAGAACGCTAGCTGGGCAGTGGAGCTAGACCTGAGCCCGCTCGCCCTTGATGGGAGGCAGTTAATTACCAAAGCGGCGGGCACAACAGGCAGCCTGCATTGCCTGATAACCCCACCGGCAGCGCAAGTTGAATCCCAACAACAGCAGCAGTGGCAATTTAGCGCAGGCGAGCTCAGCATCCCCAACTACAATATTCTCTTTAACGCCAGCTACACCGCGCTGGATAATTACCACCTCGACCTGCATCTACCCAGCTATGAGTTGGCCACAATCAGCGCCAAAGTTGGACTGCTAGACTATATGCAGCTCAAGGGCAACATTGCTGCCCACTACAGTCTGGACCGAAAGGTTGATCAACAACTACACGGCAGTGGACAGATTGTGCTGCACGATTGTGCCATTACGCCGACCTATGTGATTGCCCCGATTCGGCGCATTAACGGCACGCTAGATATAGACAATTTTAGCGTCAAGGCACCAGCAATCAAACTGATGCTGGGAGAGTCGCCAATACAGGTTGACGCTACAATAGCCGACCTGCGTCATACCGTTGCCAAGATACATGCAACCGGAGATGGTGTTATCGCCCGAGATCTGGTGTTTAACAATTACGCCATGCGCCTCAACAACCTTGAGGGCACCATAGATATCCACGCCCAAGGAATAGATTTTATTGGTGCCAGTGTCGACTTAGAAAATGGCACCCACGCCGAAGTCAGCGGCAAATTAGACTTTTATCCAACCCTGCTCGAACTAGACATTAACGCCCCAACCGCCAACATAGATGAGGTTATCGCCCTGTGGCACAACAGCGACCAACCTGCCAATGAAGTTTCCGACACCTCCGACACCTCCGACACCTCCGACACGGCCAGCACTACCAGCACGGCACCAGAGACAGCTAACACCAGCAGTGAAACCGCCGAGAGTAAAACATCAACCGCAACAGTACCACAGGTAGAGACAGCGGATTTCGATCAGGAGTTTATCCATATAAATGCCCATGTTGCTCAAGGTAAAATCAGCGGGTTTGCTTTTCAAAACGCCAGCGGCAAAATCCATTATCAACATGGACAACTGCGCATAGATCCACTATTTTTTAACGCCGATGCAGGCAGTGGCAACGGCAAAGTAGTGGTGATAATGAATCAAAATGCCGAGCACCAAGATCAACGACTGCCCGCAGATTACTCGCTGCTGAAAATAACCGGCGATATTCACAACGTAAACGCAGATAAAATCTACAACCAACTCTTGCAACGCACCGGTATCGTTACGGGTCATCTCAGCGGTAACTTTAGCATTCAAGGGCCGATTGGTAGCAGCTTCTTGGCGCACAGCCAAGGCGCCTTTCATCTGGATATCAACAATGGCGTATTGCGCCAATTCAAAGTGCTATCCAAAGCGTTCTCACTCCTCAACGTCGCCCAACTCTTCTCCCTCAGCCTGCCCGATATGGATCACCAAGGGATGCCATTTCAACATCTCAGCAGCGATATCGGCCTGAGCAATGGCACCCTCAGCAGTGACAATCTGGTAATTGATAGCCAAGCGATGGGGCTAACCATTGTGGGCAAGCACGACCTGATTCACGATCAGCTCGATCTGGTCATGGGGGTAAAGGCGCTCGGGACAGTAGACACAGTGGTCAACAACCTGCCAATTGCAGGGTGGATTTTAGCTGGAGACGATAAAACTCTGATAGCACCGAACTTTAGCGTTACCGGCTCCGCACTTGATCCTCAGGTAAGGCTGCTATCGGTCAGTTCCGTAGCGGGTAAATTGTTTGGCATT
Source organism: Desulfuromonas sp. (assembly GCA_034006225.1). Classification (GTDB taxonomy): domain Bacteria; phylum Desulfobacterota; class Desulfuromonadia; order Desulfuromonadales; family Desulfuromonadaceae; genus Desulfuromonas. The sequence continues at coordinate 14,347 of JAVETC010000016.1, forward strand.
ATGGAGAGAACCATAACCTTGCCGAGCAAATTGATAAAAAATCCGCTGAAAATATTGACCAATGTTGGCAATTGATTCACCCGCCAAGCCCATAGCCACAAGCTATGATTAGTTGCCGCCCGCACTAGTTTATGGTAAAGACTGCGGTAGTTATTTACCGCCCACTAAAGTTCACTCAGGAACCAGCAGGAGTTTCCCATGTTCAATCTTAGCGACAAAGGACGCGGCATTCGCGCCATGTTTGATGATATAGCACCACGTTACGACCTGTTAAACCGTCTACTCTCTCTCGGCATTGACCGCCAATGGCGCCGTTTTGCCGTAGGCCAACTGCAGATTCCACCCGCAGGGATGGTGTTAGATATGGCTACCGGAACCGGCGATGTAGCACTGGAAATTGCCGCACGCACTCCAGACTCGGTACGCATTGTAGGTGAAGACTTCACTCAGGGGATGCTGCTACAGGGCCGCGAAAAGATCGCCAAATCGGAGTATAGCGAGCGCATCATGCTGGTCAATGCTCCCTGCGAAGCCATCCCCCATCCCGATAATCTCTTCGACGGCATCACCATAGCCTTTGGTATTCGCAACGTAGTTGACCGTCAAGCGGGCTTGGCCGAGATGTGTCGCGTACTCAAACCGGGGGGACGCGCAGTAATTCTGGAATTTTCCACTCCGGCAAATCCACTGTTTAAAACCATCTACACCACCTATTTTCACCACATTCTGCCATTTATCGGCGGCATAATCTCAAAACGCAGCGCCTACAAATATCTGCCCGATTCGGTAGCAGCCTTTCCACCGCAACAACAATTTAAACAGATGATGACAGAGGCTGGGTTTAGCGATGTTCGTCATCACGATCTAACTTTTGGTATCGCCAGTGTTTATGTTGGGGTGTGCCCACACTAGGGTTTGGTGTTTAACTTTACATTTTGTTGCTGGATTGGTTGTTAGCTTCCCCTTCTTTGTCGCCTTAGTGGTAGCTATTAATACGGAACGGTTTTGGCTTTTGCCTTTATTGGTTGCCAGATTCTCCCCCCATTTGTCGCCGCCGAACGCAGTGAGCGTCACCGAGAAGGTTGCCCGTAAATGTCTGAGCGCAGCGAGTTTTTACGGGCTTCTCGGGGTAAGCGAGTGAAGGGAGGATACCCGAAGGGCAAGACAACTTGCGGGTCATGTTTTGCATCCTTTTGGATGACTCTAAAAGGATGGCGCAGTCCGGTGGCGCGACACCGGATTACTTTAGCTGATGAGTGTTGTTATCCAGTCGATAAGGGTTGACCACATTCCTCAAGCATAACTTCTAAAACCAACTTCAAAATCAATATCGCCGGGTTTCGCCCCGGCAGGCGACGTACTTTTTGCTGAGCCCCAAAAAGTAAGCAAAAATGGCTTTAAGGTCGTCCTGCGGACGGCATATTCTGTTATTTGTTGGATAATATTCTATTCATCATTTGCCAAGTTTGGCGTACCGCCACCCTTTTAAGGGTAGCGGATGGTGCTACTTTGTTGCCTTAGTGGTAGTAATTAATACGAAACGGTTTTGGGTTTTGCCCTGGGGTTGGTGGTCTCAGCTTTCCCCCTATTTGTCGCCGCCGAACGCAATGAGTGTCACCGAGAAGATTGCCCGTAAACTGTTTGAGCGGAACGCGAGTTTTTACGGGCTTCTCGGGGTAAGCGAGTGGAGGGAGGGAATCCGAAGGACAAGACAACTTGCGGGTCATGTTTTGCATCCTTTTGGATGAGTCTAAAAGGATGGCGCAGTCCGGTGGCGCGTCACCGGGTTACTTTAGCTGAGGAGTGTTATTATCCGTCCGATAAGTGTTGATTACATTTCGCAAGAATCAATTCATCATTTCCAATTCGACAACCAACTTCAAAATCAATACCGCCGGGTTTCGCCCCGGCAGGCGACGTACTTTTTGCTGAGCCCCAAAAAGTAAGCAAAAATGGCTTTAAGGTCGTCCTGCGGACGGCATATTCTGTTATTTGTTGGATAATATTCTATTCATCATTTGCCAAGTTTGGCGTACCGCCACCCTTTTAAGGGTAGCGGATGGTGCTACTTTGTTGCCTTAGTGGTAGTAATTAATACGAAACGGTTTTGGGTTTTGCCCTGGGGTTGGTGGTCTCAGCTTTCCCCCTATTTGTCGCCGCCGAACGCAATGAGCGTCACCGAGAAGGTTGCCCGTAAACTGTCTGAGCGCAGCGAGTTTTTACGGGCTTCTCGGGGTAAGCGAGTGGAGTGAGGGTCTCCGAAGGACAAGACAACTTGCGGGTCATGTTTTGCATCCTTTTGGATGATTCTAAAAGGATGGCGCAGTCCGGTGGCGCGACACCGGATTACTTTAGCCACTGAGTGTTATTATCCGCCTGATAAAAGTTGATCACAATTCATCAACCAAATTCAAAATCAATACCGCCGGGTTTCGCCCCGGCAGGCGACGTACTTTTTGCTGAGCCCCAAAAAGTAAGCAAAAATGGCTTTTAAGGGGCGTCCTGCGGACGGCATATTCGATTTTTTGTTGAGTAACATGCCATACAGCAATTGCCAATATTGGCGAGCCGCCATCCTTTAGAATGGCGGACGGTTCTACTGTGTTGCTGTAGTGGTAGGAATTGATGCGGAACGGTATTAGCTTTTGCTGGGAATTGGTGGGTTTGGTGTGGTTGCTCTTCCCCCCCCTTTGTCGCCGCCGAACGCAATGAGTGTCACCGAGAAGGTTGCCCGTAAACTGTTTGAGCGGAACGCGAGTTTTTACGGGCTTCTCGGGGTAAGCGAGTGAAGGGAGGATACCCGAAGGGCAAGACAACTTGCGGGTCATGTTTTGCATCCTTTTGGATGATTCTAAAAGGATGGCGCAGTCCGGTGGCGCGACACCGGATTACTTTAGTCGGTGAGTGTTATTATTAGAAACTCTTGGTTGACCCAATCTACCAGATCCAACCACACCAACCCCTACCCACCTTGCTTCTTATTAACCCGATACACAAAAGCCAACACCTCGGCTACGGCTTGATATAGCTCAACCGGCACTTCGGTGCCTACTGGCACTTTAGCTAGCACCTCGGCCAAATCGGCATCTTGGGTGATTTCCAACCCTGCTTCTCTGGCAACTTTAATAATTTGCTCGGCCATATTACCCTGGCCGCTGGCCACTACTAGCGGGGCATCGCTGCGTTCACGATCATAGGTTATCGCTATGGCCTTTTTCGGCTTTTCGACATCAGCCATAATCACACTCGCGTATCAAAGAGAGATTGGTCAGCAGATGCTTGCGGCTGCAGGCGACGCAGCAGCTCCAGTGCGGGATCTTCAGCTCCGGTCGTTACCTGCACCGACCCCAGATTGAACTCCTGCAACCCTTGGCGCAGTTCGTCAATGCTTTGCCGCACCGCAGTCGCGCTGGCATCATCGGCACACTTAATCCGCACAAATAGTTGCTGTTGTTCAAATAGCAGATTGGCCTGAATTGGCCCCAGTTCAGCCATACTCAGATTAATTGATACCAGATAGCTAGGCTGTGCCGCAGCATTATCCTCAGCACTATTCTGTTGAGATTGCTGCTCAAAGAGCACGTAGCCCTGTTCCAAAAAATCGAGGGGCAGAGGCAAGAAAAGCACCCCATCCTGCGCTAAACGCAAGCGGCACAGTTGCAGGCTCTCCAACTGCTGCGTCATGCTACTGGCCTGTTCACGCACTGCGCTGGCTATGTCACCATTATCCAGCACACTGCTCAACATCCCCTTTAAACCATGAGTTGCCGCCTCGTTGTTTTCTGTCAGCTTTTGTGCCGTCAAAAACTCGAAATCCAAGCCGAGCATCCGCGCCATATTAACAAGCAACTTTTCGTTGGGTTGATCCATGGCACTGGTCAGCCCTGTGGCCAATTGCTCTAACTGTTGCCACTGCTGCGCGGAAAATACCGCAGCTAAAGGTGGCGCACTCGTGGGCAAAGTTGTTTGCGTCTCGGCAGCTAGCACAGGTTGTGTTGCGCCCTGCGCGCCAAGGTTTGCACTGGCTGAAGTGGCAGAATTAGCCGCGAGGGCGCTACTCGCATTGGCTACATTGGTGGCCGCAGCTCCCTGTGCGCTGGTAGCAACGCCTTCAGCATTTTGAGCGCCACTAGGCACCACCTGAGCAGTAACTGCACCATTAGCTCCCGCCGTTATGCCGGGAATGGCCGGAGGCACAGTGCTGGCTTGGCCACCTGAAACAGCAGCAGTTGCAGCCGCACTAGTTGGCAGGGTAGCTGATTGCAACGTATTGGCCGTGGTCAACAGAGTTGCCGTCGGAGTTACCGTCGGAGTTACCGTCGGAGTTGCCGTCGGAGTTGCCGTCGGAGTTGCCGTCGGAGTTGTTGGCTGATTGGTCGGCGGAGTTGTTGACGGATTGATTGTCGAGCTGGATACTTGGCTATTTGCCGTTGCCTGCGTCGGCACCAAGCGCTGTTGCAGGAGTTGCGCTACCTTACTGCCTAAGTCACTGCGATGATCAAAAACATGCACCAAGCGTAACAGAGCTGGGTCGGCACCATCGGCAACAATCTGCAACTTCAGTTGCGGTTCCGTGGCGACTACCTGAAGATTTAATTTCTGCCCGCTGGCCAGCGTTTGCTCCGTCTGCACCGGCACCTTCTGCCCGGCAAAATCGAGCACCGCCTCAGTACTTCCGCCACTCACCACTGTGGCCTGCAAAAATTGTTGCGGCAGCAGATTGTGCTGCACCGCACTATCCACACTTTTAGCGGGATTGATAGCAGCAACACTGTAGCTATTGGGAGTTATCGGCGCGATTATATCCATAGAATTTCATCGACAGCGCAGAGATAAAGCTTTAGCGCAAGCAGTAATTTACCCAACACTAGAGCAGGCACAAGATAGGGTCAATGAAGAGAAGAACAAAATTGCAGAGCGCAGGAGAGTTAGCGAAAAGAGCGGCACAGAAGAGGTTGGCAATTTAGTTAAAACCGGCAATCTGCACTTTAGTGCGCAACTGCAGGCGCTGTTCCGCCAAACAAAAGGAGATAAGCCGATCCAAGGCATCGGGCTCGATCTTAAAGAAGTGCAGCGCGATCTCAAAACCACTGCGCAGCTTTTCATCTACACGCACCACCAAGCCGGAGCAGCTAACATTTTCCGCCTCGGGAAGAAACAGCTCAAGTTCGAAAGTATCCCCTAACTTAACGCGTTCGGCCATATTCACCAGCGCCCCACTGCCGCTAATATTAATAGTAGAGCTCTGTACTAGGGGCAACTCTTTGCTGGCCATTGTCTCTTTACGGTACAGCACCTTAATCGCCGTATTAACGCGAAAATATTCGCGCTGCTGCGAGTAGGCAAAGGACTCCATGCCCAGCACACGCAACACCCGCGCGTTGATCATCTCATCGACATGCGCATACATAGAGACCGTACCCAAACGCGTATCCAGAGACAACAACAGCTTACCGCCATTGCGAATCAACTCGGTGGGCAATTCATCGGGACGAAACTTGAGTTCTAAATAGGGAGTTGCGATAATACGCGCCACCGCCTCCAGACGAACCTTGGCACCATCATCTTTAAGGATAAATACACGTATCAGTGCAGGTTTATCTAGATATTTAAAGAGAGCAAAGTCTACCACCCCAGGCTCCAAATCTAACTTTTACCAATAAAAGACATAGGCGATAAACATTCAGCGACAGCAAAAAGCTCAATTAAACAGAAGATTTAACGATCCGTCCGCTCTTTTTAGTCGCCTGTTTATACCCCCCCATAACTACGCGGCCATTATGCACCTGCTTAAGTTCGTGCGAAATGAGGGCCATCATGCCATTAATATTGGGTAAAAGTAAACGATTCAATTGCAAAACTTGCCCTATTAAATCCATACGTTGCATATAGAGCGGGTGGTGAGCCAGCGCACCATCAGCCTGTTGCAGCAACTCCAGCAAGCCTGCGTCGTGGCGTTGCGCCGCTAACTGCTGCTCATGTAACTGCTGCACTAAAGTAGGCAGAGCAGAGGAGGCTGACATGGCCGCCGATATCTTTTGCATCTGGCTCAACACCACCTGATACAGCTCAATCGAAGTTAACAGACTGAGCGTCAACTCCGGCGAGAGCTCTGGCGTAGCAACATTTTCCGGCATAAAATACCAACCTTAACCAGCAGCACTCAGGGGTTTATAGTTAGGGGGCAGCTGCGCTGGTGCGCCATAAGATGCGGGTACAGCCGGAGCCGGTGCGGCAGCACGCTCTGGTGCTGATGGCGCTACACTAACCGCCTCATTATCTTGAGCAACCTTCTCCTGAGCAGCAATGTCAATCGCCTCAGTCCAGGTGCCGCGCAGATTAACCAGCAACTTTTCTACCACCTTCAGCTTACTGACATCGTTCTTTAAATTAGCCTTGCTGAGCTCATTATTCATAAAGGCATACAGTCCATCGAGATTAGCGGCAATTTCACCCCCAATACCATGATCCAAGGTATTAGCAAACTCAGAAATAATTGCCATAGCCCGACTGATACCTTCGAGCTTTTGCACTCTATTGCCACTCTCAATGCCCATAATAGCTTGGCGGGTAAAACGAATGGCTCCATCGTAGAGCATAATTAAGATACGCTCTGGGCTCGCGGTAAGAATCTGATTCTGTTGATACTGTTGCGTATAAGTATTCATATTAGCTATTCCCCGTCAGCATATTGGTTAACATATCCATCTGTTGGGTTAAAAAACTGCTCTGCGTGTTCATATCACTAACCAGCAACTCCATAGCGGAAAAACGCGCGCGCATAGTCGACTCTTTCTTCTCCATCAGCGGTTCCAAGCGCAACAGCTGCTCTTCAATGCGCGCCACCGCACTATCGTAGCTATCCTCTTTGCCCGCATACATCCCCGAAGTAGATCCAGTAAGATTGAGCAACGAGGCGTTAAAGGTCTGCATCACCCCAGTGGAGTCGCCTTCGCCAGCAAACAGGCTGACCACATCGTCAAAATTGCTCTCCAGCGCCGTATCCAATACGCTCTCATCCAGCTCAATTGAGCCATCCTTTTGCGTCGAGATACCCAACTGCGATAGCACCTTGTATGGCCCACTAGTGTCCACCACGGTAGAGAGCATATTTTGTAGCTGGCGCTTCACACTATTTACCGTGCTATCACCACGCACCACGCTACTTAAGGTCTCTTCTGCTCCAGCAGCAATCTCCTCATCGCTGGTAGCCGAAGCACCAAACTCATCATAACCGGCGGATATCCAATCCATAATGGAGTTATAACTGCTGACAAAAGTGCTGATTTTCTCTTTTAAAGTGGCGGTATCAGGCTCTACCGACATCAGCGTCGTAGCATAAACGGGGTCACCAGACTCATCTACCGATTTAACCTCACTAACATCGTTAAGATGCAGAGTTACCCCAGCAATAGCACCGCTGACAGTATTGCTATCACTAACTACCTCAATACCATCAACCTCTATTATCGCCTGCTGAGCCGAGCGCGTCTCACTCAAGGAGAAGTTAAGCGCAGCACTATCTGCATCGACAATTGAGGCACTGGCAGTAAAACTTGTAGTCGCATCCTGACCAGTCAACACCAAACGGTAGGCATTGCTATCCTGACCATTATTTATGATGGCCGCATGCACCCCAGTGCTCTCGGCCAAGGCATTGATCTCATCCCTTAATCCGGCCAGAGAGTTATTCGACTCATCCAGAGTTATAGTCTCGTCGCCAATGGTAAAGGTGCCAGTGCCAAGCGCTGCAGTTTGCGAATCGAAACCGCCACTCACCGTTTTTTGCACTTGCGCCAACTGCACCACCGCTACATCGTAGCTGCCCGTGCTGGCACCAGTGCTGCTGGCAGTAAAAGTATCTTCCGAACTCAAATTGATACTGCTAGAGCGCACCTCACTGGTGATATTCATGTCGCCAGCAGCTTCGCGCAGAGCTTCCAAGCGCGTATCCAACTGCTTAAACGCCTGCAGCCGCGTAGCCTCAGACTCCTGCAACGCCTCTAAACGATCTATAGGCTGGCGCTCGATATCCATCAACTGACTTACGATATCATCCGTAGGCAATCCTGTCGCCAAGCCACCAAAGGTAATATCAGCCATAATTAACTCCTTTATCTAACGAACGCTAAACATACACCACATGTATCTGTTGTATCGGCACAAAGAGACAATTTGTTTAGAAAAACCTTGCTTATATACAGACGTTAAGAAAACACTTGCTTATGTACAGACGTTGCATGCAACGTCTCTACGATTTCGCTGAGCAACTTGCAATCTGCAAAAACCTAGCTGGCAGTATCGACAATATTGCCGCGCAACTCATCCATGCGCACCGACAGGTTCAACACCTCTTCAGCTGGCACCTGCCGAATAATCTCATCGGTTTGCGTATCTACAATCTTCACCACCAACTGATCGGCATCAGTGTTATTTTCAAAGCGCACGCTATACAAGCCATCTTCGGTGAGCGCATTGATCTGGCTGAGCAGCTCCTCTGGCTGCAGTTTATTACTACTCGCAGCAGAAGCCTGATCGACCTCAGCACCAGAGTCTTGAGCTTTACGCTGCGCCGCCACATTATCGCTAGGCTGTTTTGTCGCCTGTTGCAACGAGTTAGCCGTATTTACCGATTCTACATTCATATAACCTCCTCACATGCTTAAATCACTAAGCATGCTATAAGCGTCGGGCAGTGCCCGACCTACGTTCTTACCACCAGGGCACACACAGACGTGCCCCTACCACGACCGAACATAACACAGGGTAGGGCGGGCACTGTCCGCCATTACCCTACATCCTAACATATCAATATTAAACATCAGGCACTGTCCTCCACTGTCCCACCCTAAATGAACAGGAGTTCACACAGGAAAATTAGCCCCGACGAAAAAAGGGGCCGGCCGCAAAAGCCGACCCCCTTAATTGTTATGGCTGTAGGGACACTAGGTGCTGTGCCATCCCAACCGGTGGATCAAATTAGCCCAGCAGTGATAGTGCCAACTGAGGAGCTTGGTTAGCCTGCGCCAGGATAGATACACCAGCCTGTTGCAGAATGTTCTGTTTGGTCATGTTAGAGGTCTCTTCAGCGATATCCGCATCGAGGATCCGGCTACGAGCAGCGGAAAGGTTCTCAGAAACATTTGACAGGTTAGCGATAGTAGACTCGAAACGGTTTTGTACCGCACCTAAGTCACCACGAATAGTGTCAATCTGTTGTAGAGCCGCGTCAACAGAGCTAATGGCGGTTACTGCACCCTCACGCGAGGAGATATCAATATTTTCAACAGTGGTCGTTGTTTCGCCAACCGCTGACAGGCCTGCTTCGGCTAAGCCGTCACCAGTCAAGACGATATCCGCATCACTATTGAGAGAGACTTGGCCGTTAAAGTCAGCCGAATCTTCACCGACGCCAGCAAGACCAACAGCATCAGCATCCATAGTTCCGTCGCCGTCAATATCGATACTTTCTGTCATGGTAAAACTTGTGCCATCGGTCTTGGTAATTTCAACAGCACCGTCGTCATTTACCTCAGCAGTAAAACCATCAACATCATTAATTACCGAAGCTATCTCTGCTGCTGACACGACAGCACCGGCAGTGGCTGTCACATCAACTGCAGTACCACTGTCTAGCGTAATCTCGTAAGTACCGATAATCGAGACATCGTCAGGGGTAGCAGTAATAAGGTCAATAGGAGCCCCAGAGTCAGCAACTTGAGCGATATTTAACTTTGCAGTGGAGCCATCTTGGAGATAAGTATAGTCAGCTGAAGCATTAGCTGTAAGGTAAGTTTCGACGTCTGCAGCAAGATCAGCACCGGTTAGGGCCTCAGTACCTTCGTTGATGTAAGTCTCGGTGGTGCCACCAATTTCGAAATCCATCGAAGCGCCAGCTTCGATAGTAATCTCTGACAGATCAAGAGTTTGTGCTGCTAGTTCTTCAGCGACACCAGCGGTAGTAACGGAACCAGTATCAACAGCTGGCTGCACGAGTGTGCCACCACTACTTGTATCGCTAACAACCGTACTAGTAATAGCACCGGCAGGTGATTCGAAGCCAGCATCTTGCGTGAGTGTTAAGCTTCCATCATCGCCAGTAGCGGTAAGCGTCCATTCTCTGCTCGCGCTATCGGTTATTGTCTTACCGTTTAAAGCCGCATCCATGTCAGCATCACCAGTAATGGCTGAGGTGAGGACAAATTGAGCAGTTTCGCCATCAGCAAACGTCCAAGTGATAGTATCGTCAACGGCACCTTTAATAGTAGAGAGATCCTGTGCCTGTACTTCGGCAACGGCCTCAACACCAGCTGTAGTTTCTGTCGCAGTAGCTCCACCAACAGAATCAAGGGTGACTTTGGCAAAATCAATGGTCTGCACGTTGACCGCCTTAGCAATTTCGACGGCATCATCACCATCACTGGCTGTGGTTGCAGCAGCATTAAGGGCCGCAGCAATATCAACATTACTGGCGGACGCTGGGGCCTCAATGTCGACGCCGTTGACAGCAATCGAACCCTCTTCGAGGACAGTACCACTCACATTAGTACCGGTAACTTCACTACCAGCAGCAATTGTTGCACCAGTAAAACTCAGATCAGAGGTGCTTGCACCGTCGATACCAAAGCTGATGGTCTGGCTGACACCAGCGTTGGCGCCAACTTGAAAAGTAAAGGCGCTATCACCTGCCTGGCTGCCATCGAGCAGACTTTTACCGTTAAACTCTGTTGTTTCGGCAATACGATCTAACTCTTCCTGCAGCTGATCAACCTCTGCCTGCAGAGAAGCGCGGTCGGTATCGGTGTTGGTATCGTTGGCAGACTGTACAGCCAGCTCACGAATACGTTGCAGAATGTTGGTGCTCTCTTGCAGGGCACCTTCAGCAGTTTGCGCCAGTGAGATACCATCGTTGGCGTTACGTGCCGCTTGGGTTAAACCGGTAATCTGTGAAGTCATGCGGTCAGAGATTGCCAGGCCCGCAGCGTCGTCCTTTGCGCTGTTGATACGCAGACCAGATGAGAGGCGTTCCATTGAGGTATTAAGGTCTGATTGAGATGAACTGAGGTTACGTTGCGCGTTAAGGGATGCTACGTTTGTGTTAATTGTTAATGCCATGAGATTTATCCTCCATGAGTTGTTTAGCGGGCATCCTTGCCCTAGTGTTGCGATGAATGTTACTGCGTGTTACAAAAAAATTCGTTTTTATCCTCGGGGTAGTTTAAGAGTTAAGTACGCCAACTCACCTCCTTCATTTAATAAAATTCCCCGCGTTAGGTCTCTATTCGGCACATCTATTTAGTTAGTTTAGTAAAAAAGTAATTTTATTTTTATTTCACCCAAATCACAACACCACCCGTAGGGGCACACCCCTGTGTGTGCCCTTGCCCAGCGCGCCGCATAATCAAAAATCATGGTGCGCCGGACGATGAAAACCAGGGCACACACGGGGGTGTGCCCTCGTCCTGTGCGCCGCATAATCAAAATCATGGTGCACCAAACGATCAAAAACCACCCGTAGGGGCACACCCCTGTGTGTGCCCTCGCCCTGTGCGCCGCATAATCAAAAATCATGGTGCGCCGGACGATGAAAACCAGGGCACACACGGGGGTGTGCCCCTACATCAGGATCAACCACATAATTTGTGCAAAACGCGTGTGCCCGCGCCCTGTACGCCGCATAATCAAAAATCATGGTGCGGCAGACGATTAAAACCAGGGCACACACGGGGGTGTGCCCCTACACAAAACCAACCACGCAATCATGCAACACGCGTGTGCCCTCGCCCTGCGCGCCGCATAATCAAAATCATGGTGCGCCGGACGATCAAAACCTGGGCACACACGGGGGTGTGCCCTTGCCCTGCGCGCCGCATAATCAAAACCAGGATGCGCCGGACGATGAAAACCACCCGTAGGGGCACACCCCTGTGTGTGCCCGCGCCCTGTGCGCCGCATAATCAAAAATCAGGGTGCGCCGAACGATCAAAAACCACCCGTAGGGGCACACCCCTGTGTGTGCCCGCGCCCTGTGCGCCGCATAACCAAAATCAGGGTGCGCCGGACGATCAAAAATCAGGGCACACACAGGGGTGTGCCCCTACACAAAACCAACCACGCAATCATGCAATTCGCACGTTCGCCTCGCCCTACGCGCCGCATAATCAAAATCATGGTGCGCCGGACGATCAAAACCAGGGCACACACGGGGGTGTGCCCCTACACAAAAATTAACCACGCAATCATGCAATTCGCGTTTGTGCCCTCCCCTGTGCGCCGCATAATCAAAATCAGGGTGCGCCAGACGATCAAAACCACCCGTAGGGGCACACCCCTGTGTGTGCCCGCGCCCTGTGCGCCGCATAACCAAAATCAGGGTGCGCCGGACGATCAAAAATCAGGATCAAACCACGTAATTATGCAATTCGCGTGCACCAGACGATCACACGTCGGTGGAGAAGGTATATTCCCACTGGCAGAAGAACCAGTTGGCCTGCTGGCCGGAGGCCATATTCTCGGCAAATTCATCTGGCCAAAAATGGCCAAAGCCGGTGGTAATTTTGTGCTCGGGTAGCGGTTTATAGGCGATGACTAGATCCAGCTCTTTGCCCACATCGGTGCCGCTGTTGCCGCTTTTATCGCGATAAAAAGAGCGATTGAGTGACCAACCATCGCTGCTTTGCGCCAGTTTAAACTGATGAGCGGTAACGTTGATGGAGATCTTTTTATGCGGTTTAACACTCACCCCAACCTCTAAATCGCGTAGATTGCTCCACGAGAACAGATTCATCCGCCCATACATTTTATCTTTGGCACCAAAGGCTTCGTGAAAGGTCTCATTTTTGCCATCGTAGGGGTCAGAATCGCCCGAAGCATAGCTGTAGGCCAGTTTGAGTTGCGGTTGCCACGGGGCGGAAAACTTATAGGCGAGCATGACATGGTAGCCATAGGCATCTATATCATCTTCGGCAAAATGGCCCCGCTCCTGCACATAGGTGGCATCGAGACTAAGGTTGTGGAGTTGGGCGGTCAGGCGTGCGCCGCCATACCAGAAGGTGAGATCGTCCGCTGTTTTGTCGACTTCGCCAGTGTAGTGCGGATGATAGTCATTTTTGCTGAACAGCATCGGTTCGATAGCCAGGCTGAGCGCGCCAGTCAGGATGTCGATGTGCGCATAGCCACCAAGACTCTCATAGCCATGACGATGGTTGAGGCTAAAGTTATCAATCTGATGCAGCATGGTTTTGCCATAGTAGATATCGACAAAGCCACGCTTAAAGGCCCAGGACAGTTTTGCCGCGTCCCACACCCAGCGTCCGCTGTTGCCCCACTCGCCGGGGCCGAAGACGCGGTTGTTGCCGTAAAATATCTTCTGCCTACCCACTTTTAGGGTGAGATCCTGCGCGGCGATAGCGGAGATTTCGATATAGCTGGTGTACAGCTCCCAGCGATCTTTTTGCGGATGGTTGGTCATACCAAAGGTTTTGTTGGCGTAGGCTGAGTCGGGCATGGCATAATCCCAAGCATCGGAGGACTGGCCCCACAGCGCCAGATGGATGTTGTCCAGTGGTCGCCAATCGAAGCCAGCGCGCAGCCGCCCTAAAACAAAGCCATCATTGGCCTCGCCCTGTGCAGGATTGGCACCATAGTATTTCTGATTAAAGTTGTTTTGCAGCTCATAACGAGTACGGATATTAATGCCAAAGGTAAGCGGCGACTCTATGGTTTGCGCCGCCGCACAGTTATCGGCCTCCGCAGCAACTAGCGCAACCAGCACCACAACAAAACACAACCAACGATATATACGCATATCCAGTACTCCTTTTTTTTATGGCTACGCGCGCCGCTGATTAGCTTAGGCAGGTGTTAATCAACAACACTCAACTTCAATTTTACGTAACAGAGCTAGCGCCTCATGATCTTCATATAGGTCAAACAGCTCTTGGATATTGTTGATATAACTATGGATCAAGAAGAGATAATCCTGCCCGGTGCCATCATCGGCAGCAGCGAGAAGTTGTCTAAATTTATCCCAAAATGGGTTGTTTTTTTCTGGGTCATCAATGTGGCTGCGCAGCATAGCCATTAAACTTGCGCAATTTTTTTCACACTCAATGCCCTTGAAGCTGACGTAGCGATCACTTTTTTTACTCACCTGTTGCATATTGACCTCATAGCCTAACTGGCAGTTTCTGCCGTATGCGTTGCTGTTAACCATTAACCAATTGCAGGCTGGGAAAATCCTGATAAGCCAGGGATAACAGCTCACTATCGGCTAAGGAGCGCTTGTTTTCCTGCGCGCTGGAGCGCACCTTATCGAGCAGGGTGCTGATCTCGGTGGCGCTTAGGTTGATTCCGAGTTGGCTCAAGCGATTTTGTAGTCCATGGCCACCTGAGTGTTTCCCCAGCACCATATAGCGTTGTAGCCCCACTTCGGCGGGATCAAAGCCTTCGTAGTTTTGTGCATATTTCAGCACGCCATCGGCATGCAGGCCGGATTCGTGGGAGAACACCTTCTCGCCAACTACCGCCTTCCAATCGGGCACTGGGCGCTGGCTGGCACAACCGACTAGGCGCGACAGTTCGACAAAGCGCGAGGTATCTATAGCCAGCGGATTTTGACAGGCATACTTCATGGCCATAACCACCTCTTCCAGCGCGGCATTACCGGCGCGCTCCCCGAGGCCATTGACCGTAGTGTTGACGAAGTCAGCGCCAGCGCGAATACCGGCAATAGCGTTGGCAGTAGCCATCCCCAAATCGTTATGGGTGTGCACTTCGAGAGCTAAGGAGTTATGCCGATGCAGGTAGCTCACCTGATCGTAGGTGGCAAAGGGATCGAGGATACCTAGGGTATCGCAAAAGCGGAAGCGGTCGGCACCGTACTCTAGGCCGATATCCATCAGTTCGCAGATAAAATCTAGATCGGCACGGCTGGAATCTTCACCACCGATAGAGACATACAGATCGTGACTTTTGGCAAAGTCGAGGGCGCGCTTCAGCTGCTCTTTTACCCAGTGGCGCGACTTGCCCAGCTTATGCTCCATGTGGATATCCGACACCGACAACGAGACATCCACAGCACTAACGCCACTATCAATGGAGGCCTGAATATCGGAGATCACCGCGCGGTTCCAGGTGATGAGGCGCGCGTTGAGATTCATCTCCACCAGCGCACGCACCGAAGCCTGCTCTTCGCGTCCCATAGCGGGAATGCCGCACTCCAACTCACCGACACCAATGGCATCGAGCATGGCGGCTATACTCTTCTTCTCTTCGAGCGAGAACACCACTCCGGCGGTCTGTTCGCCATCACGCAGGGTAGTATCGTCAATCACAACATTACGGGTTGCGTCTATTTTATCCATGGGTGCACCTCTCTATTGTGCAGCAGATTATGCCGTTAGCTGACTATTCGGGTAAAAGTTGTGCAACAGGCGTCGACTCTGTTGGCTGTGATGGTCGTAAGCGCTGTGGAAAGCGCTGGAGATATCCGCACAATCACCATAGTGTTGGCACCATTCATCTACGATAGCCGGTGTCACTTCCGGATGAAACTGCACCGCGTAGGCGCGGTGATACTGAAAGGCCTGAGCGTGACACTGCGCACTGTAAGCTAGCTGCGTGGCACCGTCGGGAATGGCAAAACTGTCGTTATGCCACTGAAAAGCGCTAATGGTTGGCGGCAGGCCGGAAAACAGCGGATCTTTAGTGCCAGCCTCAGTTAAGCGAATAGTGCTAAGCCCCCGTTCTTGGCTGCGCTGGTGATAAACTGGGCTACCGAGCACATCGGCGAGCATCTGCGCTCCGAGGCAAATTCCGAGCATAGGCACATCTTGGTCGAGCACTGCAGCCATAAAATTTTTCACTGTACGCAAATAGCGGTACTGGTCGTCATCATCAAAACTCATGTAGCCACCAAGAATAATCACGGCATCCAAGTCATGCACAGCGGGAAACGGCTGCTGCTCATAGGCGCGCACAAGCTGTACGTCGCCAGAGCTGCTACACAAACCGGACGGGACACGGTTGTCGTTTTGAATAATGGTAACCATAGTGCAAACTCCAAATTAAACGGCCTGAGATAAGTTACGCGCTTAGCACCTGGGGCAATTCGTGAATTGCCCTTAGGGTTTAGCTTGAGATAAGTTATGCGCTTAACACCTGGGGCAATTCGTGAATTGCCCTTAGGGTTTAGCCTGAGATAAGTTATGCGCTTAACACCTTCAATTGATTTAGATCGAGGTCTTGGCCGATAATACCGGCGGCATCGGCACGGCACTGTTTACAATGACGCGCCTGCGATAAAATCATCTCGGCTTGGGAGCGGATAAACTCCATCTCATCGGCTGAGGGTGGTTCACAATCCTTAAAGATGCCGATAGGGATAAGTGGGACAATATTCATCATGGTTGCCCCCAAACGACGTGCAGTAACTGCCAGATCGAGGGTTTCATGATCGTTAATGCCCGGCATATAGACGTGGTTGATTTTCACCAACATTCCTGCTTGAGCCGCTAGTTTTACCCCTTCTAACTGCTTATCGATCAGAAAAGCGGCAGCGGCTTCGCCGGTAAATTTTTTCCCCTGGTAATGGATCCACTCATAGACCTTACTGCCAGTAGCCGGAGTAAGAGCGTTCATGGTAACGGTGATGCTGTGAATCCCCAGCTCGATAATGCGCTCTATCTTCTCGGGCAGCATCAAGCCATTGGTAGACAGGCACAGGGTCATCTCGGGATGGGCGGCACGAATCAACTCAAAGGTTTTAAAGGTGTTTTCGTTGGCGAGGGGATCGCCGGGGCCAGCAATGCCGACAACCTTCATTTTCGGCCCCGCTTCGGGGTGGCGCAACACCAACTCCAGACGCTCTAAACCCTCTTGCGGGTTGAGCACTTTGCTGGTAACGCCGGGACGGCTTTCGTTTACACAATCGAACTTGCGCTCACAAAAACCGCACTTGATATTGCAGGCTGGGGCTACAGGGAGGTGAATACGGGCACTGTTTTTATGGTCACCACCAAAGCAGGGATGCTCAGATTTTTTCTTCATCATTTGACATGGCGTTAGCATGGTGTTTCTCCTTCAAGCCAAAAAGGAATTAAGCGACAAACCCTCTAATAGGGTCTGTGCGCACTATTCCGATCGGTGGAAAAAAGTGACACCGTTGTCATGAATTAATAGATATAGAAGAGTACCGCCCTGTACCCATGGAGAAGTGTTCTTGATCTAGCTTTTATTGCGCTTATGCTTACTTTTATATTTCCAGTGGAGCAACAGTGAAACATTTTTTCGGGCAGGTAGCTATACAGCCCATACAGCCGATACAGTTATCGCCGTTGACAATAGTCATAACCATATGTTCGGTATCGTTTTCCTCATCGTAGATATCGGTCGGTCCGAGAACATTGCGCGAGCAGGCCTTGTAACAGCGTCCACAACCGATACATTTTTCTGGATCAATACTTTCGACAAAGCGCGGTGTCCACTCTTGACCACCTTTAGTCTTGCCAGTTAGAAATGCCATAAATTTTTACTCCTTGTGTGTTGGTTATTTACAAAACTCTCTGTGCCAAGTTGCCTGAAGTTGACAAATGCCCCTCTCCCAAATGGAGAGGGATAACAGTCGTAGGCCGCTGCATTCTAAGCGAAACTCGGGCGTTCCCCTTTGAGCAGTGCTTTGCGCAGCCAGGGTGGCGGATTGTCGCGCAACACCGCTTGGAGTTTTTCCACGGTATCCGTAATAGTTGCCGCATCCTTTATCTTCACTGGATGAACCTTTTTTGCTACCAATCTAGCCGCCGCTGGCCCACCAATTTGAGCAATATAGACTAGGGCACAGTCGGCAACTCCAGAGCAGCGGGCCTCGATACGATCAGCCTCATCATCGCCCTCTTGTTGCACCTGAACCACGCCACTTAAAGCGGCATCTTCGGGGGAGATCTCCCAAACATAAAACTGCTGGGCGCGCCCGAAATGCTCATCGACGTGGATTTTATCAGTACTGGCAAAGGCTACTTTCATATATAAACCTCTCTTTCGAATTGACCTTACTATGCTGAGCCGTCTGGTTCTATGCGCAGCCATAACAGCTACCTCATCATCTCAAACCACTTATCTTCACAAGTTTCGTCTTTAATATCGAGAAACTTGTTGGCAATCATAGTCAGGATGTTGATCGTACCCTGATAACCAACCACCGGCGAACGATGAAGATTGACGCGGTCGAGAATTGGGAAGCCGATACGGAACAGTGGAATCTTCGCGTCGCGCGCTGCCCACTTACCGTGGGTATCCCCGATAATTCCATCGACGGGGTCTGTCATCAGCAGACTGCGCAGGTGCCAGAGATCTTTGTTCATATACACAGTGCAGCCATCGCCATAGGAGGAGCTATCAAGTAGCGCCTGCATCTGTTTTTTAAACTTCTTGGTGGTGCGTGAACAGATAATGTGTTTAGGTCGTGCACCCATCTCCAACAGCCAGGAGACAATACCCAGCAGATAGTCTGGATCCCCAAAGACACCGAATTTACGTCCGTGAATATATTGATGGCCGTCGGTTATGGCATCAATGGCGCGTGCACGCTCCTGTTTCAACTCCTCGGGAACCGGCTTATCGAACAACTCACTGAGCTTGAGGATAAAGGCGTCGGTCTTTTCGATACCGATAGGGAAGTCGACCACATCACTAGAGCCAACATACTCCTCACCAATCCACTTCATGCAGGTAGTCGTGGAGTAAGACTGCATTGCGACAGTAGCTTTAGCGTTGATAGAATCTGCCGCATCCTCCAGCAAGGTGCCACCTGGGTACATATTGTATTTACCGTGACAACCTGAGTCGAAGACCTCGGTGATATCCGCAAGCATGGTATATGGAATTTCGAACAGATCCAGAATACGCTTGTACTCACGCAAGTTAGCAATATTGCCATCGAAGCCGGGGATGATATTCAGCTTACCGTTGTCGCTACCCTCAACCTTTTTACCGGCAGTCAGATTCTGCAAAATGCTGCGCAGCATCGAATCATAGCCATTAACATGGCTCCCCTTAAAGCTCGGAGTATTGGCAAACGGAGTGGGCAGATCGGCCGGAATCAGATCTTTATCTTTAGCATTTTTAATATAGGCATTCAGGTCATCACCAATAACCTCGGGCATGCATGAGGTGTACACCGGAATCATTTTCGGTTTATACAGGGCATAGGCGTTCTCCAGCCCTTCAAATATGTTGTTTTGCCCACCAAAAACCGCCCCATCTTCGGTCATTGCATCGCAGGTAGCCGATGATGGCTCGCGAAAGTGACGAGTAAAGGTACTGCGGAAATATGAAGCACAGCCCTGAGAGCCGTGGACGAAAGGCAGACTACCTTCAAAGCCGTGAGCAACCATCTGCGCCCCTAGTGGTTGACAGGCGTGCGCCGGATTTACCACCAAAGATTTACGCGCAAAGTTGATCTCCTGATACTCGGCGGACTTAGTCCACTCCAGCACCTCGGCTACTCTTTCCGGTGAGTGCTCAGTTACTTTTTTTACCGCACATTCAGTCATTTATTTAATCTCCCTATAGTTCAGCTACGACTAGTGTCGTGCCGAATGGGTTTGCATTTTATTTTTTAAAGCCCGCGGAAAAGGGCCCTTCCCTACTTAGAAAGGAGACTTGACCAGCTTCCACGTAGGACTATTAATCGCCATGTCGATATCGCGAGCAAAGACCTCAAAACCCTCGTACCCATGATAGGGGCCGGAGTAGTCCCAGCTGTGCATTTGCCGAAATGGAATACCCGATTTCTGGAAGACATATTTCTCTTTAATACCGCTGCCGACCAGGTCAGGTTTCATCTCTTCGACATAGCGCTCCAGTTCAAACTCAGAGACATCATCATAGATGATAGTGCCCTTGGCCATCTCGGGCGCGGTACGATCATAGTCATCCTGGTGGGCAAACTCATAACCGGTACCAGTAATCTGCACTCCAAGATCCTCGTAAGCGCCGACGGTATGGCGTGGACGCAGACCACCGACAAACAGCATCGCAGTCTTGCCATCTAAGCGCGGCTTATATTCGTCGATCACCGCCTGCGCTACTGGGCGATATTTCTCAATAACTTTTTCAACATTGGCCTTGATCTTGTCATCAAAGCGCTCAGCAATGGCGCGCAAGCTCTCTTCGATTTTGGTCGGGCCAAAGAAGTTATACTCTAACCAAGGGATACTCCATCTCTCTTCCATAACCTTGCACATGTAGTTCATGGAGCGGTAGCAGTGGATCAGGTTGAGCTTAACCGAATGGGTAGCGCCGATCTTTTCTACTTCGCCATCACCAGTCCAGATCGACTTAACATTCAGGCCAATCTCTTCGAGAATGGGTTTTGCTGCCCACACATCGCCACCGATATTGTAGTCACCGATAAGTGCAACATCGTAGGGGCCAGCCTCCTCTTCAAACTCAAACTTACCGATAATGTGGTCGCGAATACTGTCGTTAGAGATATGGTGACCTAGGGATTGACTTACCCCACGGAAACCTTCGCAGTTACATGGCACCACTAGCTTATCTAGCTCTTTGGATACTTTTTTTGCCACCTGATTGATATCGTCACCGATAAGACCAACTGGGCATTCAGATAAAATTGACATCCCTTTGTTTAGCGGAAACAGCTCGTTAGCCTCGCGCAACAGAGTCGCCAATCTTTCGTCACCACCGTAGACAATATCCCGCTCTTGAAAGTCCGAGGTAAAATCGAGGGGAAATGAGGTGATACCGGGAATGCCTTGCATCATATTGCGGCGGGTACCCCAACTGTAGACCCCGCAACCGATAGGGCCGTGGGAGATATGCAGCATGTCGCGAATCGGGCCCCAGACAACCCCTTTGGCTCCGGCGTAAGCACAGCCACGCTGACTCATGACACCGGGAACAACTTTACGATTTGACTTTACTGCGCAGGGAGAAGCTGATGGTTCATTGGCGCCAACGTGGGGAGCACGTTTCTTGCGCGCTTTTTCTGGAAAATTAGCCAGTGTTTCGGCAATCAGCTTCTCGGTTTTTTCTATGGTTACACCGTCAATCGGTTTTCTTTCAGCCATTACGATTTCTCCTTCATGAAAAGACCGTTTAATATACTCACTGTTCGTTCATTAACAGAACAGATTTAGAGTGGTAAGCATGGGCGGAAAAATATCCCGCCCAATCAGCCTTTTACCGAGTTCTATTGTTGGTTACGCACATTCCGCCTTACCGATATTCTCTTCATCATCAATTTCCATCAGACCAAATTCCATCAGAAGCTCTTCAAGATCTTCCATCTCCAGTGGAGTAGGAATGACGAATTTAGTGTTTTCGGAGATCTTGCGCGCTAACTCACGATACTCGTGCGCCTGTTTATGCTCAGGAGAGTATTCGATAACGGTCATGCGGCGAATCTCTGCGCGCTGTACCTGATTATCGCGGGGGACAAAGTGGATCATTTGGGTACCCAGGCGCGCAGCCAGAGCCTCAATCAGTTCATCCTCGCGGTCGGTGTTGCGGCTGTTACAGATCAGACCAGCCAAGCGTACCGTGCCCGAAGTAGCGTACTTGAGAATACCTTTAGAGATGTTGTTGGCAGCATACATGGCCATCATCTCACCGGAAACAACGATGTAGATCTCTTGTGCCTTGTTCTCACGAATCGGCATGGCGAAACCACCGCAGACAACGTCACCTAGAACATCGTAAAAGACAAAGTCGAGGTCTTCAGTATAGGCACCCTCCTCTTCGAGGAAGTTAATCGCGGTGATAACCCCACGACCGGCACAACCGACGCCAGGCTCTGGGCCACCAGACTCAACGCACATAACCTCGCCATAGCCGCGCTTCATTACATCTTCAAGCTCTAAGTCCTCAACCGTGCCCAGTTCACGTACCTTATCCATAACCGTTGCTTGCGCTTTGGCATGCAGAATCAGCCGGGTTGAATCGGCTTTAGGGTCACAACCAATGATCAATACGCGCTTGCCTAAACTGGCCAGACCGGCAACTGTATTTTGGGTTGTGGTAGATTTTCCGATACCGCCTTTGCCATAGATTGCAATTTGACGTAGTTTTTTCTTTTCAGCCATGATGTTTCCCTTTCATCTGGTTGCCATATAAACATGGCAACAACTTAAAAATTGAGAAACCCCGCCCAAACAGTTTCGGACGGGGCTTCATTACCCATGGCGATCACAACCCTGTGTCGCATATATCTTTTTAACAGCAATAAAAAAGCCTGCAATGAATTGAAAAATTCACTACAGGCTCCATTGCCATCATAACGGAAAGCGTCGCTGTTCCCGTCGATCATTTTATTACTAACTGCCCTAGTTGCGCAGTTATTTTATTAGTTTGCAGAAGCCGTGCCAACAAGTAGCTAAATCAATATAAATTCTACAAGAGCTAGAGAGGACGGGCATATTGGGCCGCAGCACCAACAGATATTCACGCGCTCTAACCACGCAGGTAAAGCCATTTGAGGTAGCGCTGTACATTTTTTAAGCGCTTAATCGTCAGCCCTGCTCAGAATTGCATCAAGTTGCAGAGCAAATGTCAGATCCAGCCCGGCTAGAACATGATTGCCGTCCAGGGTAATCTCGGTATCTGTGACTTTGGTGACCAGCATGATCACCTCTTCCTGCGAATTGGGTAGGCGAATCTGCATCTTAACGCCGACAGCAAAATCAACGTCTGCGGGCAGATTACTGCGCTTAAATACCGCGACATTGTCATCCACCCGCGCCCCATAGGCCTCAGCTGAGGGGATAACAACATTTTTAGCTCGCCCCACCTTCATGCCGACAACTGCCTGCTCCAGCATGGGGAACACCTCATTGTTACCGATGGTGAACACCAGGGGATCTTTGCCCTCGGTGCTATCAAAGATACGTCCATTGTCCAGAGTACCTATATAGTGGATACTGACCGTATCTCCATTTTTTGCGTAATCCATATTAAGTATCCTCACTGGTTATGATGGTAAAGCGTTCATCAAAGTAGCGCACTAAGATAGGCTTTACATCTTGCCAATTTAATCCTCCGCCCCCACAGCCGGGGCGGGGAACGATAATTTTCTGCCACTGCTGTCGATCCGCTAAAGCAACTAGTTCACGACAGGATTGCTCGATTAAACGCAGACTGGGGATTTCATAGGGGCTGTTTTCTACGGGAAAGCTCACCAAATTATGCTCAAGGGCAAAAACATGATTGCCCTGTTGTTGAATCAATGCCCCGAGCTGAGCCGCTAAACCTGGATAGAGATCTCTGGCTTGGCGCGCACAGCCACGCGGCATGGCGCAGTTACCCTTGCGGCTAACAACTCCTCCGGTGGTGATAGCAATAATCGCCGTAGCGCGATAATCCCACATCTGGCCACAACACTCGATCATGCCTTGAATTCTATGCCGAGAATGTCGCCAAGAGTCTCACCTAAATAGAGATAGACATCGCGGCGCGTTTGCAAAAAGCGCGGCATGCCGTCGGTAAGTTCTTCCATGCGATACAGAATCGCCGCATCGTTGACATTTAAAGCGCTCATGACACACTGGAACATCGGAATCACCTCATAGAGATCATCGCGATCAAACAGATTATCATCCGGCAGTCCCGAGAACTTGGGTTGGGAACGGTTGGCATGATTTTTAGGATATTTGTACTGCATATCTGACGGCTTAATTTCTATCTGCATAAGAGCCTCCACTATGAGCAGGTGCCACATTGCGAGTTGCTGCAACTATGTTTTTTACATAGAGTTTTATCTGAGCCATGATTCTTGGCCTTGAAAGCACAGAGGCTCTGGGCGCTGATACTCCACTCGCCATCCTCCTCGCTACCAACCAGCAGTTTATGTTTCAGATGCATCAAGATATTCATCGGTGTCGTCCCCAACTGCTCTGCAGCCTGGGCTAAAGTCAGGGTTGCTTCTGTACTTATGGGTGAATTTTGGCACATAATATTCTCCTTTTAGATCGGTTAAACGCCACAAAACAACAGTTACTGATGGGCTAAAGGTGATAGTTTGATCAATTTTTCACCAGCAGCTGTCACTTCCTCGCGCACTGATCTGTTCAATTTTTTTTTCCACCGCTGCGGGATGGACTCCATGCCATAAAAAGCTCCGGCAATCATTCCGGCAATAGCACCGGTGGTATCCGCATCGCCACCCTGATTTACCACCCCGAGCAAGCACTCTTCGAAGCTAGCGGTGGTAAACAGATAGTGAAAGACCGTCTGCAGGGTATCGACAATATAGCCTGAGGCATTACCCTTGTATTTATTAAATTTAAAGTTACGGTGTTTGG
The DNA here is from genome assembly GCA_034006225.1 of Desulfuromonas sp. Taxonomy (GTDB): domain Bacteria; phylum Desulfobacterota; class Desulfuromonadia; order Desulfuromonadales; family Desulfuromonadaceae; genus Desulfuromonas. The sequence continues at coordinate 38,664 of JAVETC010000016.1, forward strand.
CGACCAGCGCCTGCGTATACTCATGCAGTTGAAAACGGTCACAGCCGAGTACTGCGGCCTGCACCATCTGACCGACACAGAGCGTACCAGCATCCGAAAGTTGATGATTGTGGGTCAGGTGTGCCTGTTCCAGAGTGCAGCGCTGCAACAGCTCGGCATCACCAAGGCTATAGAGGGCGACGGGGATAGTGCGCATAGCCGCGCCATTGCCAGCATCCCACTCATTGAGTGGCATCTCCAGCGTACCCTGAAGCATATAGGTACGAATCCCCTTGCGTACCGTCGCCCCGATATCGATTGGCTTGCCACGCATCCACGCCACAAAGTTATCGGCAACCTGGGTTAAATCCCACCGCCCCTGATGCAAAATGGCTTCCGCAATGGCTAACGCCATCTCCGTATCGTCGGTCACATGGCCAGGTTTAAGGTTGAGCCAGCCACCGCCGCAGATATTTTTATGCACGCCATAGACACCAGCGATCTCACTGGAGCTCATAAACTCGGTAGTAGCGCCTAGGGCATCGCCAATCGCCAAACCGAGGAAAGCTGCTTGAGCACGGCTGATATGTTCGCTGGTTATGGCCAAAAAAATCTCCTGAAAAAAGCAAAGCCGCCAACCCTAAGGTTGACGGCTCCGTTGCCGTTTATCCGTAACTGCTAAACATTGTTCATGTTGAAGCAATAACCAAGATTAGAAGCTAAATGCTACGGATAGTGAAGAGACCATCTCGGTGTTGCCAGAGTTTAAAGAATCGATAGAATCCTTGGCATCATCACTGATACCTTCAGAGAAGATAAAGCCAGCGCTTACTGCAATTTGTTCGGTTACCGCATACTCCAAACCAGCACTGAGTTCGTAGTTATGGAAGTCGTCATAATCGCCTACGGAGTAGTCACTAGATTGATTGTAGCTTACCAAAGCGCCCAGGCTGAGGGTCAAAGGATCGATAATGCTGATGTCGTGGCCAATTGACAGGGTGTAAAATAGACCATCTTCATCAGCCGCGTCCCAATCGTAGTATGCTGTCAGGGTTGGGCTCAAAAGAGTATTCAGACCAACACTAACATACAGCTCGTTGGTATCATCAATGCCATCTAGTTGATAAAAAATGTTACCTACACTTACTGAGACCATGTCGCTCAGATCTTTGCTGTAATCGATGACAATATCAGTTTCAGTGGTTTCGCCAGATTGATAACCTTCGCCTGCATCACTGCTTAATTGCATGTTAGTCCAGTAGCTAAAGGTAAAATCGCCAGCACTCACATCCATCCCACCCTGAGCAACCGGTTGGCTACCGCTCAGGTCAAAACCACGCCACAGGTACTTGCTGGCCACGCCGGCATAAACATCTCCGGATACTTCTACTGCTGCGCTAGCGGTGGCACATAGCCCACCCAGCATCAGGGTAATACCTACTAAAATGGCAGTTAAGTTCTTCATGTTGTTCTCCTTGTTCATAGTTAATATTGCAATGTTATTGTTATGGCAAAACCTAAAACTTTAGTGTCAAAGGTTTCAAATTACCCTGCTACTGTCAGCGGAGGCCTAGCTTCCAGTAGCAGGGAGTGGGAAGTTACTATTTCATGTGTACAGGCTGAAAGTCGGGGTAAGCTTCGACACCAATCTCGCCGATATCGCTACCCATAAACTCTTCTTCTTCGCTGACGCGGATACCCATGGTAAATTTCAGTACCAGCCACACGATGGTGCTGCAGGTGGCCACAAAGGCGCCGATGGCTAAAACCCCGATTAGCTGAGTAGAGAAGCTGGTTTCGGCGTTAGAGAATGGCACGGCCAAGGTTCCCCAGATACCACATACCAAGTGAACTGAGAGAGCACCGACAACATCGTCAACTTTCATTTTGTCGAAGAATGGGATAGCAAAGACAACCAGTACACCACCGACTGCGCCGATCAAGATAGCCACGCCTGGAGTTGGAGCTGCAGGACCAGCAGTAATACTGACCAGACCAGCTAAAGCACCGTTTAGAGCCATGGTAACGTCAACTTTTTTGTACAGTACCTGTACCAGAATCATGGCAGCAATCATGCCACCGCAAGCGGCTAAGTTAGTGTTGATATATACATTTCCTTGCTCGATAGCAGAACCAGCAGCACCTAAGGCCAAAGCACTACCACCGTTAAAACCGAACCAACCCATCCACAGGATGAAACTACCCAAAGTAGCCATAGGGATATTGGAACCAGGGAAAGGGTTAACGCGACCGTCTTTAGTGTATTTACCTTTACGTGCGCCGAGGATAATTGCCCCAGTCAGTGCGGCCCAACCACCTACAGAGTGTACCAGAGTAGAACCAGCATAGTCAGAGAAACCCATTTCTGCTAACCAACCACCACCCCAGACCCAAGAACCCTGGATCGGATAGATGATACCGGTGAGTACAACACAGAAAGCTAGGAACGCCCACAGTTTGATCCGTTCAGCTACACAACCGGAGACTACCGAGCAAGCAGCACCGCAGAATACCATCTGGAAGAACCAGTCGGAGCCAGCGGAGTAGCCATTGGAGTAATCACCAGCCAAGGCGGCAGCATCATCTGCACCCCAGACAGCAAAGGTGCCGATATAGCCACCATCAACATTCATATACATCAGGTTGTAACCAACCAGATAGAAGAGGATGCCAGCAATACCGAACAGCGAGATATTTTTTAAGCAGATAGTAGATACGTTTTTGGAACGCACCAGGCCAGCTTCCAGCATGGCGAAACCAGCAGCCATCCACATAACCAGGACGCCACTTACTAAAAAGGAAAAGGTGTTAAGAATATAGGTTATTTCGCTGACAGAGTCATCAGCTAGGGCCAGAGCTGGAGTTGCCAGCAGGATCATCATTAGAGCTAAAATCTTCAGTTTCTTCATGGTTATTCTCTCCTCTGTACTGGTAGTTTTTTTGTGGTCGATTACAGGGCGTCGCTGGCAGTTTCACCAGTACGAATCCGTACCGCTTCTTCTACAGGCATAACAAAGATTTTCCCGTCGCCAATTCTGCCAGTGCAGGCAGCGCTGCGAATCCCTTCCACCAGGCTGGCAACCTGCTCATCTTGAACAACCAGCTCTACTTTAATTTTCGGCACGAAATCTATCTGATATTCTGCACCACGATAGAGCTCGCTGTGCCCTTTCTGACGACCAAAGCCGCGCACTTCATTTACCGTCATTCCGGCAATACCGAGCTCGGTGATTACATTTTTTACATCATCGAGCTTGAATGGTTTTATGATGCATTCAATTTTTTTCATGCTCTACACTCCCTGTCTTCTACCCTGAAATTCGATTTAAATAAAAAAGGCGCTCCGATCCCATTCTGTGTCTATGGAGATCAGAGCGCCTTTGCTCTTGCCATACCCGATTTCCAACGCCGTTGTTGAAGCAGGTGATATTTTTTATTTAATTGTTTATTCGTTATCTATACTTTGCATTTGCTGTGCCAACAATAGCAAATCTAATAATTACGGTACCTTATGTGTTTACCGACCAGTTCCCCTCGACTTTAGCCCCAGCTTGGCAAATTTTACTGCCCATTTTTTATGCAGTGCTTGCACAAATTAATCAACGGCTGGGGTGATGGTGCAGGCGGGCAATTTAATCATCACGCTACTACCCTGAGCAATGGTGGGAACAAAAGCTATCTTACCAGCATGGTCATTAACTATTTTGCGGCACAGATACAACCCTAGCCCAGTTCCTACCCCTTCTTCCTTAGTAGTATAGAAAGGCTCAAATAGCTGCTCTTGCTTCTCGGCATCGACTCCATGCCCCGTGTCGCTAATAACGATCTCTACCTGGCCATCTTGCGCCTGGGTAGTAATGGTTAGCTTGCCCGCTGTACTCATGGCTTGCGCAGCATTCATAATCACATTGATAAAGACCTGCTTGAGCTGGTTGGCATCACCTAGCACTGCGGGTATCTGCCCGTAATTTTCTACCACCTCATGCTCGCCGCGCTGCACCTGATAGCCGATAAGAGTCAGCACTTGCGCGATAACCTCATTAACGTCTACGGCAATTTTTTGGTGCTCGCCACTGCGGGAGAAACCCAGCAAGCCACCGGTTAGTGCCTGGAGGCGCTCCACTTCGCTCTCTACGCGCTGTAGGAGTTCTGTTTGAAATGCGGAGATCGGCTCTTCGCGCAACAGCAGCTGCGCGGCATAGGCTATTACAGCGAGCGGATTATTTATTTCGTGAGCAATACCACTGCTCAAGCGGCCTATTTCGGCCAGTTTTTCCGCCTGAATCATCTGATCGAGCAGCCCCTTAAACTCGGTTATATCCTCGACCACGATCACCACGCCGGTGGTATCCTCGCCTTGACGCAAAGGGCTCAAGCGCCTTTTCTGCACGCGCCGCTGCCCTTTGTGGTTATAGTGCACCAGCTCTACCTTCTCCGCCTGTCCTGTTTTAAGTACCAGATTCAGACGCTTATCAAACCCTTCATTGGCCAGAACAGGAAACAGGGTCAATAGCGGACGCCCCAACACCTGGTCTTCGCTCATTGCGCTCACCTTCTCCATGCGCTTATTCCACGAGGTGATGCACAAATTGGCATCCAGGGTGTAGATCCCCAAATTGGTACTCTGCAGGATGCTTTCATTGAATTGGTGCAGATGCCGATAGCGCTGTTTTAACTGGCTGCTGCGCGCATACAGGCGAAAATTTTCGATAGCAATTGCCGCTTGATTAGCTACCGTGGCTAGCGCCGCTACATCATCCTGATTAAATGCCTGCACACGTGGGCTCTCAACATTAAACACCCCAATCACCCGCTCCCGCACCAGCAGCGGCACACAGAGAGCGCTATTGGCGCCGGTAATACCTTCAATATAATAGGGGCAGTCATCAATATTGTTTATCAGTAGCGGTTGGGCGCTGGCGGCTACCGCCCCCATAACCCCTTGACCTATATGGATTTTCTGCTGCTGCGCCGAGGGTGGATAGCCGTAAGAGGCAGCGAGCTCCAGCTCTGTGCCATCCTCAGTCAGCAGGCGGATAATGGCGTTATCGAATTGAAAGAGATCTTCAGCGATTTGCAGAATTTTATTGAGCAGCTTGGGCAAGGAGGTCATGGAGACCAGCTCATTGCCAATCTCATGGTAGGCGCGCAATAATCTCTGTTGTTGTGTATCTGAACTCATCTCAACCACCTATCTGTATCTCCACTTCAAACTGTCCTCCGATGACCATCACTTCGTCCTCACCTTTAAGTAGCGATGAGGGAAAGATATCACTCTTAAAAAAAATCTTAGCTAACGGCACCTTAGCCAGCATAACTCGGCTGCCAAACTCCCATGCCCGCTCATAATCGAGGGTAAAGGAGTTCAGGTTATTGAGTTGCAGCATGTAGCGGCGCTTGTCCAGTTGCTGGATAATGTTATGTTCCTCAAAATCATTGAAGCCACGATACAGCGTCAACCACCGCTCTCCTGGTAGGCGCCGCGCCAACTCAACTTGAACATATTCGTAGAGGATATCGAGCTGATCGTTGATGGCGTTAGTACGTGCTGAACCTTTCATGCGCGCGACAAGATAGGCCTGATACGCTGCGGACTCCTGATTAACAATAGGGGAGCAATGAAAGGTCGGTACCAGCCCCAAGCGGCTCTCCACCCAGCCTTTAAGCACCGCACCTTCCAGAGAGTTGGAGTCAAACATCCAACCACGCAAAAAGCGCAGATAGCTATTTTTCAGGCTCTTCTGACTGGAGCTGGTAGTTTCACGCCGCCATTGATGGAGCTGAAAAGTGACATCCATATAGTCGTATAACTGTTGGGCACGTTCAGCGGCATCATCTATTGCGGCTAGGCGCTGGAATAAAAACTTATGCGTGCGCTCCACCCCCTGAATCTCCAGCCGTTTCGGATCGGCATTGAAATAGTGCGAAGCTATGACCCAGGGGGGATGATTACATCTATTAAGCGCTAACATCGCCATTGCGACTATTCAGCCATCATCAAGATCGCCTCGGCGACCTCTTTTAGAGTTTTGCGCTTGCTCATAGCGAGCTTCTGCATCTTACGGTAAGCATCTGGCTCGCTCAGTCCGGTGCCCATCAGCACCCCTTTGGCCTTATCTACCAATTTTCTGGTTTCCAGGGTCTCTTCAAGTTTCCTGACCTGATCCTGCAAGGTGGTCGCTGCCATAAATTGGTGCATAGCTAATTCGACGGCGGCAAACAGCTGCTCATCGCGAAAAGGTTTTAACAGATAACTCATAACACCAGCTGCGCTGGCCTGAGATATTGTCTCTGCATCTGCGTTAGCCGTAAGCAATACAATTGGAGCCGGAGCCTGAATGCCTATTTTATTAGCAGCATTGATGCCATTCATAACCGGCATGGTCACATCCATAACAATTAGCACCGGCTTGTGAGCTACAGCCAGAACGACTGCTTCTTGGCCATTTTCCGCCTCAATAATTTGATCAAACCCATAACTTTCAAGCAATTCCCCGACCTTACGGCGGATCAATGGTTCATCATCAACGACAAGTGCAATCTTCATAGTTTACTCCTTAAAAATGCTCAGCTTAATAAATGCTCAAGCTTCACTATATGTTCCAACATCAATTATGCATAACTAGTGCCTAACACAAAACAGCATACCATTAGTTCGGACTTAGACAATAGCGCGCAAAATTAACCGCCATAAACGAAAGGCTTGAATCGTGCAACTTAGTCTAGTAGAGTCGTGCTCATAACTGCTGAGACAGCACCGACACTACTATTTACCAGTTTACCCGCAGCTATCCTCAACTCCACAGGGGAAGCATATTGTGTCTTTTCACTCGCTTAGCCACAGAGCGTGCAAAAGACATGGCAACTTTTTTTTACCGATAGAGGAACTCATAATGATCACTCCTGTCATACTTTCTGGCGGATCGGGAACTAGACTCTGGCCGTTATCGCGCGAGGAGTATCCTAAACAACTGTTGGCGTTAAACAGCCAGTTGACCATGCTCCAGGAGACAGCAGCGCGCTTAGAGGGCATGCAAGATGTCGCTGCACCTATGGTTATCTGCAATGAGTCGCATAGATTTATGGTTGCTGAGCAGATGCGCATACAGGGCAACGCCAGCAGTCAAATTATTTTGGAACCCTGTGGACGCAACACCGCTCCAGCTGTAGCGCTAGCAGCTCTGCACGCACTAGCCAGCGGTGACGACTCGGTTCTGTTGGTGCTACCTGCGGATCATCTGATCCAGCAAGTTGAGCTATTTCAGCAAGCGGTAGTTAGCGGCGCTAGCTTAGCCGCCGCTGGCAGCCTGGTCACCTTCGGCATAGTGGCCAACAAAGCGGAGACCGGTTACGGCTATATTCGCGCAGGTAAAGAGATTACTACCCAAGAGACGGCATCGACCCCGGTGTACAGGGTGGCACAATTTGTCGAAAAGCCAGACGCACAGACCGCACAAACATATCTAGACAGTGGAGATTACTACTGGAATAGCGGAATGTTTATGTTTAAAGCCTCGACATATTTAGCCGAGCTCGCCGCCTTCCAACCGACGATGCTGGCGGCCTGTCGCCAAGCCTATGATGCGCTGCAATCCGACTTAGATTTTTTACGCATAGATCGCGACGCCTTTGCCGCCTGTCCGAGCGACTCCATCGATTATGCCGTTATGGAAAAGACTGCCGCCGCTGTGGTCGTGCCTCTTAATGCTGGCTGGAACGACATTGGCTCCTGGGCAGCGCTCTGGGATGTGGGCGAAAAAGATGCTGCCGATAATGTTATTAAGGGCGATGTTTTAACAACGGGGGTACGTAACTGTTACCTGCATGCCCAAAGCCGCCTGATTGCCGGTGTGGGTATTGAAAACCTAGTTGTGGTTGAGACTGCTGACGCTATCTTAGTGGCCGATAAAGATCGGGTACAGGATGTTAAAGAGATCGTCCACACCCTCAAGCAGCAGTCGCGCGGCGAGGCCCTATTACATCGTTGTGTTTCGCGTCCTTGGGGCACCTATGAGTGTGTCGATCATGCCCAACGTTTTCAAGTAAAGCGCATTACCGTCAATTCAGGGGCGCGCTTATCACTGCAACTGCATCATCACCGTGCTGAACACTGGGTAGTGGTGAGCGGTACTGCTAAAGTTACCTGCGGAGAAAAGGTCTGTTTAGTCAGCGAAAACGAATCTATTTTTATCCCCATCGGCACCCAGCATCGGCTGGAAAACCCCGGGATTTTACCCCTTGAGCTGATCGAAGTACAATCGGGGAGCTACTTGGGTGAAGATGATATTGTCCGCTTGGACGATGAGTATGGGCGCTAAGCCAGCACCCCATCGCCACCCAACTATCACCATAGTGAGGAGAAGCATGTTAATCAAATTGAGCATATATATAGCGCTTCTGTGTTGTGCCGGGTGCACTAGCTCGAACAGCGATTCTGACCAGCAGGCACAACCGGCAGCGCAGCAAACAGTAGAGAGCACCTCTGTAGCGCAACAAGCCGCGCCAGCGGTAATAGAGGCAGATCTCAAACCCAGCACCCTGTTTCTGGATAATGTGGCGGTTAAGAAGAACGATCCGCTGCTAGAGCAGGCACCCAGTCGACTAAATAGCACAGGCCAAGTGGTGACGGAGAAGAAGGTAAAAGTAGGCACCGGCATTCTGACAGATAAGAACGCGGAAAACTGGCAGAAATCGGTCGAAGGGGCGGAAATAAAGCTCGACGTCAAACTTCAATAGCATAAAAGCGCTGGCGAAAATGCCCCATTTATAAGCACTACTTGCTCCAATTGCCAAAAATAGATTCACCGACAACCACCACACCGCACCTAATCCGGCCATTAAGGCGTGCTTTTGCGCCAAATTTTAAGGTTGGCACATCTAATGCTTATTAAGACAGCGTAGAGCACCTCTACATAATCAATTTAACAGCTAAAATCTTGCCAGCACATCGATGTGCCAACAGGGTTTTCTGGCAACGCAGCCCAGTTAAAGCATCCGCTTTCTCTGGGTTTTTTATTGCCAGCACCATTGATAGACAAGGATACCCACTATGCACAAACGCTCAGAAATTAACGAACTGCTTATGGAGAGTGCCTGTAGCCACAGCGCCGATCCTAATAAAAAAGCCTGCAATAAGATGACCCCCGGTGCCACTACCGGCGGCTGTGCTTTTGAAGGGGCACAGATTTCGCTGTTCCCTTATGCCGATGCTGCCCACCTCGTACACGGCCCCATCACCTGTTTGGGCTCTTCTTGGGAGACGCGCGCAACATGCACCAGCGTCGATGGTCTCGATTTCACCCAGATGGGCTTTACTACCGCCATCTCCACCACCGATGTAGTTTTTAGCGGCGAGCAAAAATTGTGGGACGCTATCCAATACATCATGGAGCACTACTCCCCGAATGCGCTCTTCGTCTACGCTACCTGCGTAACCGCCTTGATCGGTGACGACATCGACACTGTTTGTAACAAAGCACAAGAGCGTTACCAACTACCCGTTGTAGCAGTGCATGCTCCCGGTTTTTTAGGCGGAAAAAATCTCGGCAGCCGCCTCGCCGGAGAGACTGTGCTGAAAAAACTTATTGGCACCGCCGAACCGGACAGTATTCCGCAATTCCCGATCAACCTCATCGGTGATTACAACGTCACCGGCGACATGTGGCAATACTCCCACCTGCTGGATGAATTGGGCATTACCATATTATCTACTTTAAGTGGCGATGGGCGCGTCAGCAAAATTCGCACCGCGCATCGGGCCAAGCTCAACGTCATCGTCTGCGCCAAATCGCTGATCAGTCTACCGCGCAAAATGGAACAAAAATATGGCATGCCCTATATCTCGGTCTCCTTCTACGGTATGCGAGACACCAGTGATGCCATTCGCCAGATTGCCATCAGCTTTGGAGATGCCGAGCTGCTGCAGCGCACCGAACAGTTGATAAAGCGCGAAGAGAGCGCACTGCTAGAGAAGCTGCGCCCCTACCGACAACTCTTTGTCGGCAAAAAAGCGGTGATCAACACCGGCGGTAATAAATCTTGGTCCATCGCTGCGGCGCTGCAAGATCTCGGCATCGAAGTGGTCGCCACCTCGGTTAAAAAAGCCACCGCGGACGATTCAGAGAAGGCGCGCCAGTATCTCGGCCCCGACGGCATTCTCATCACCAACCCTGGCGCCGAGCAAGCAAAGATTATCGACGAGAAAAAAGCCGACATTTTGTTAGCCGGTGGCCGCAGCCTGTACACCGCCATCAAGAAGGGCATCTGCTTTATCGATGTAAATCAGGAGAAGAAGAAAAGTTACGGCGCTTATAACGGTCTACTAACTCTCGCCGAAGACATTAAAAATTCACTGGAGAATCCGGTATTTCGTTGCGTCGGTAAGGAGGCACCATGGAACAAGTAACAACAGCTGCAAGAAAACCCTTGCAGGTCAACCCATTCAAACTGTCGCAACCCATGGGCGCCACATTGGCATGGCTGGGCGTTAATAGATGTATGCCCCTCATGCATGGCGCACTGGGCTGCGCTTCATTCACTAAGGTATTTTATACCCGCCATTTTTGTGAACCCATCGCCATTCAGACCACAGCAGTGGATGATATCACCGCCGTTTTAGATGGTGGCGACTACAGCATCGCTGAGGCGATCACCAATATCTGCAAAAAAGTTACCCCAGCACTAATCGGCCTCAACTCCACCGGTCTGACCGAGACTAAGGGGGATGATCTGTGCCGTGTTACTCAACAGATCGATATTCCCCTGGTATACGCCAATACTCCCGATTATGAAGGGGGACTGGAGAGCGGCTGGGCGCTAACCGCCAAAGCTCTCATCGAGCAACTTGTTAGTGCACAGAGCACCACCGTTGCTAAAAAAATGGTGCTGTTGCCCCACGTCAGCCTACAGCCTATTGAGGTGGAAAAGATCAAAGACTTTCTCGGCGATTTCGGCTTTGAGGTTTATGCCATTCCCGATCTATCCACCTCACTGGACGGCTATCTGGGGGAAAAACAGGGAGCGCTCAGCGGTGGTGGTATTGAGGTCGACGACATTCGCACTCTGGCCGATGCCGCTTGGGTCATGAGCGTTGGCGAGTCGATGCTGAAGTGCGCCACGGCGCTCCAAGCGAAAAACCCCAACATGCAGCATCTACACTTTGACCACCTCAATGGCTTGCACGCCACCGACGCGCTGGTGGAAAAACTACTCGCCATCGGCCTGGTTAGCCAACCACCAGCCAAAGTGGTGCGCTGGCGTCAACGCCTGCAAGATGCCTTAATCGACAGCCACTTTTCGCTGGGGCAGACCAAGATAACCGTCGCCCTCGAGCCGGATCATGGCATCGGCATCGTTCAGGCGTTGCAAGAGGCGGGAGCACGCTGCAGCGGCTTTATCAGCAGCGTTAAAGCCCAACACCTCGCTACTATGGAAAATGTCACGCCGCTGGTTGGCGATATGGAAGATATGGAAGCTCTGCATCCGACAACAGATCTTTTCATCAGCAATTTTCACGCAGAACGCATTGCCCACCGCCACGGCAAGGCGCTTATGCTGCGCGGTTTTCCCAACTGGGAGCAGGTGGGCAACACTCTGAAAAACGATGTGCTCTATGAGGGTAGCTGCTATCTACTCTTTGAGAGCGCTAACTTGGCAACCGAGCAGCGTGCCAAGGCGGATCACTAATAATGATAGCGCCGCTGCAAGAACAGCACTGGCCACTATTTTTGCACCTGGCTCAGCAGGAGGGGTGGCGCATCAGCGCCGTCGAAAGCAGACTGTATCGCGCCGATTCGCCGCACCCGTTTCTGTGCCTGCACCAGGATGGAGAGCTATGCGGCTTTATCAGTGGTGTGCGCCATGAGCACGAAGCCTGGATCGGTAACCTCATTGTCGCCGTCAAACAGCGCGGTAAGGGTTACGGCGCGCAGCTCTTTGATGCACTAGTCGCGCACTTACGCCAGCACGGCTGCACCTCCCTCTGGCTAACCGCCTCGGCGGCAGGTCAACCGCTGTACGAAAAGCGCGGTTTTGTTGCCAACGATCGCATTCAGCGCTGGATTGCCCCCGGTCTGGGCACGCAACCAAGGCAGCAACAACAAGGCAACTTTTTGTACCACTGCGATCGCGCTCAGCATCATCAAGATCGCCGCCAGTTTCTACGCAGCATCAGTCACAACGCTCATGTTGTCCGTTATGCCAACAATGTGGCCCTGCTACAACCCAGCACCAACCTGACCCTGCTCGGGCCGTGGTACGAACAGGGGCACCAGCAGGAGGCAGAGTATCAATTTTTATTGCAGGCGCGGCGCACCAGCGCTCGCCACCTGCCGGTGGTGGCCGATGTCTATGCCAGCGCGCAACTGCAGGGAGTCTTGAGTGCCGCAGGCTTCAGGTGCTGCAGCAACACCACGCTAATGCACTATACCAGCGCTGGCAGCAAGAGAATTGAGCCTGGATTACAGCGTTCTTTAGCCGGGCTGGGCAGTTTCAATTGATGGTAGGCAATCGAGTGGAGTAGTTATGAAGTTTGATATCGACCTAACCAAAAAAAACGGCAATTTTCAACTCAATGCCAGCTTTGCGCTGGAGGAGAACCGTCTGGGCATCTTTGGCCCATCCGGTAGCGGCAAATCTACGCTGATCAACCTGATATCCGGTTTACTCACCGGCGATAGCGGCCATATCAGCTTAGATGAGCAGTGGTTATACCATGGCAATAAGGGTATCAACCTGCCCACCAATAAACGCCGCATTGCCGTGGTCTTTCAGCACGCCCATCTGTTTCCCCATCTGCTCGTTGAGAGCAACCTGCTGTATGGCTACAAACGTGTAGCCCCACAACTGCGCAAGCTAGAGCCGGCGGATGTGATTGAGGTGTTGGAACTTGAGCCGCTGCTAAAGCAGAGGGTAACCGGTCTATCCGGCGGTGAGCGCCAGCGTATCGCCTTAGGTAGAGCGCTGCTGGCCAGTCCACAGCTGCTGATTCTGGATGAGCCTCTTAGTGCGTTGGACCACAACCTAAAAGAGCAGATTATCCCCTTTTTACGCCGCAGCTTGAAGCGCTTTGCTATCCCCTACCTGTATATCTCCCACTCGCTGAGCGAGATGCGCCGTCTCACCGATCAGGTGCTTATAGTTGGCAATGGCCAGATTGCTGAGATCACCACAGCGGAAAAGATGGCACTGCAGCGTATAAACAGCGGCCAGCGCGGCTATATCAACCACGTAGCCCTCAATGCCCCGCGCGAAGTTGGTGATCTGCTCGCCTACCGTTGGGGCAGCGGCGAACTGATGTTATCCGCCACAGTCAATAATCACCAGGGGCTGTTTGAGCTGTCGAGCAAAGACATCATGCTGTTTAAGAACAACCCCGGCGCACTGTCGGCGCGCAACCTATTAAAAATGCAAATTTGCTCCATGAGCAACATGGGCAACAGCGTCGCGGTCACCCTGGAGCAGGGATCGCAGACGTTAATCTCTCAGGTAACACGCGAAGCCGCTGCCGAGCTGGAACTGCACCCCAACCAACAGGTGTTTGTCGGCATCAAGGCCTCGGTATTTCGCCCCCTGAGCTAAATTGAAACCACATCAACGATAGTTAAAACAGATATTTGCTACAGCGACAATTAACGCCCGCTCCCATTGAAGCACAAGATTTTACCCGCAGTAGGCGCAAACTATCACAGGAGATTACTCATGAACAGCTTACCTACCCGCTTTATCACCATCCTGCTAGTGCTGCTGTTGGCAACACCGGTGCTGGCCGCACCCACGACCATTAAACTGGCCGCCGCCGCCGGATTAACTCCGGTGTTACGTGACATCATCGCCGCCTATCAAACCAGCCACCCCGAACACAGTATTCAACCAAACTTCGCCTCTTCTGGCACTCTAGCCAAACAGATTGTGGCCGGTGCACCAGCGGATGTGTTTATTGCCGCCAATCCACAATGGATGGCATATCTCCAAGAGCAGCGCCAAGTGGATGCCAAGACAGTGGCCACCTTCACGCGCAACACTCTGGTGTGTGCTGGGCCTGCAGCTAGCAAGGTCGTCGACTTCAGCTCGTTGCCAGCGTTGAACAAAATTGCCCTGGGCAACCCGGCCAGCGCTCCAGTTGGTGAATACGCTCGGCAGGCATTAACCGCCAGCGGGATTTATCAGACACTCTTGGATAACCGACAGATCGTTTTTACCAAAACAGTACGCGAAGCGCTGGTCTATGCCGAGCAACAGTTGGTCGATGCCTGTTTTATCTACGCCACCGAGGCGGGCTACTCCGCTAAGGTAAAAATATTTTTCACGGTACCCCAAGAGCTCTACCCGCCCATAACCTTTCCGCTCGCCCTAACAACTGCGGGAAGCACTAACAAGAGTGCGCAGGAGTTCTACAACTTTTTGCTCTCCGCGCAGGCACAGCAGTTATTGCAGCAGCACGGATTTAAAGAGTAGCTACATCCCTCTAACGGAGCATAATCATGCTAAATTTTTCTCCGGCCGATCTCTACGCCATCGGGTTGTCAGCTCGAGTGGCGTGCGTAGCCACCTTGATCACCATCCCCCTAGGCTTTGCTTTGTCATGGCTATTGGTGTTCAGTCGCATACGCGGCAAGGCTTTTATCGACGGCCTAATCAATCTGCCCTTGGTACTTCCCCCTGTAGTGGTGGGCTATCTGTTGCTCCTCGCCCTGGGTAAGCAGGGCTGGCTGGGCACACTGCTTGCGCAACTGGATATTCAATTAATCTTCACTTGGAAAGCGGCGGTGCTCGCCTCAACCCTCATCGCTCTACCGCTGATGGTTCGTTCAATTCGCCTAGGTATGGAACAGATTGATCCTCACCTGCTGCACGCGGCACGCAGCTTGGGAGCCTGTAGCTTGGATACTCTGTTTTCCGTAGTGATCCCGCTGTGTGCCCCAGCAATACTTGCCGGAGCATCGCTGAGCTTTGCTCGCAGTTTGGGCGAGTTTGGCGCTACCATAATTTTAGCTGGCAACATCCCCAACTTAACCCAGACGATACCTTTGGCAATATTCGACTACAGCAATACGCCGGGAGGAGAATCGCAGGCTATGAGCCTATGCCTGGTCTCTATTGTCCTCTCCTATTGCGTATTGCTCATCAATGAACAGGCCGCGCGCAAACTGCGCAACAACCACTCCCGCTAGCCAAACGCGACCAGAGATAAAGGAGTTACAACATGTTTTATACAAATTTACAGAAACTTTTTGCTGAACTGATTGCCAAACACAACCTAGCCGACCAAGCGGTAGAGATAAATGCACGCATTCTCAGCAATGAAGAGGCTATAGGCAACCCGAGCCGCGACGACTATCCACTACTTAAGGGGAAGGAGTTTCTGATGGAGGCGCGCTGTATGGATATGGTCGGACAGGCCTACACCGATGCCCCCAGCTGCCTGACTACCAATCTAGCGCAGATAAGTCACACCGCGTTAGACACAACTGAGCAACGCGCCCTGTTCATCTCCACCCTCAACGCCGTGGTGCGCGCGATAGAACCGCAGCTCAAAACTATTCATTGCCATAACGATGAACCAGAACGCTGCGCCGAGCAGATGATGAACGCCATTGCCATCCTCAAACCGCAGAAGATTGGTTTAGTCGGGCTGCAGCCTGCTATTCTCGAAGCGTTGGTAAAACGCTGGGGCGCGCAGGCGGTACAGTGCCTCGACCGCGATAACAGTATGAGAGGTACCAGCAAGTATGGGGTGCCAATTCTATGGGGCGACAGTGCTGAAACGCAGGCGGTATTTCGCGCGAGTGATCTAATCCTGGCGACCGGCTCAACCATAGTAAACGGCAGCCTACCGGGATTGCTGGAGTTGGCGGAGCAGACCCATACTCCGATCTATTTTTACGGCACCAGTATTGCCGGTGCGGCTAAAATCCTCCATCTGAATCATCTGTGTTATGAGGCAGCTTAAACGTTGAACAGAGAAGATAACCTGCTACACTCAGATACTGTGCACCGTCATCATGCTCGCTGACACTAGGCTTTTTGATAATATAAACCGGTGCCCTTCTGGGAGGCAGACAATGAACAGACGATCTCCGACACTCATGGCAGTAGTAGCTATGCTGAGCCTTTTTTCAGCATCATGCTCCTCTACAGCTAAACACCCAGCTGGATTGAGCAATGGCACCTTAGCGCCATGCCCAAATAGCCCTAACTGTGTATTAAGCGAACAGGCAGCCGCTAGCGCCTATATCAAACCTCTATCCTTTAACATTCCCTCCGATCAAGCATGGACAACTCTCAAGGTAGCAATTCAAAGCATGGGCGGCACCATTGAGCGCAGTGAAGACAACTATCTGTGGGCAACATTTCGCAGCAGGATAATGCGTTTTGTTGATGACGTTGAGTGCAGAATGGCTCCGGAACAGGGCGTTATTCACCTGCGCTCGGCATCACGTCTGGGGCACTCAGATTTTGGTGTCAACCGCAAGCGAATGGAGAGATTGCGTCAGCTATTTGACCAAGAGCTAGAGAAGACACCCCCGCTAAAAGCTGACAACAGCTAATTTTAGCGCGGATAGCTAGGTGTAAACGCTACCATCTTTTGCCAACCTAAGGGATAAGAGGAGAGACATGATGAACGCGAAGATTAACGGCACAACAATCTACTATGCAGAGGGTGGCAAGGCGACAGGAACGCCCGTCGTGTTTGTCCACGGTTTTCCGTTTAGCAGCGCTATGTGGTCGGAGCAATTGGAGGCTATCGGCAGCGCTTATCGCACCATCACTTACGACCTGCGCGGCCTGGGTAAAAGTGCTGTAGGTGACGGACAATACACTATCGAAGGTCATGTCGATGATCTACTGGCACTGCTGGATCAGCTAAAAATTACTCAGGCGATAATTGTCGGTTTCTCAATGGGTGGCTATATCGCCCTGCGAGCTATGGAACGCAACCCGGAGCGTTTTATCGCCGCTGCTCTATGCGACACCCGCTGTGAGGCCGATGACAATACTGGCAAAGTAAAGCGCGCCAACGCAGCAGTTATAGTAAAAGAGTCCGGCGCAGCAGAATTTGCCAAAAACTTCATTCCAGCAGTTTTTTCCCCAACCTCGGTGCACAACAACACCGCTGCAGTGGCTAAAATTAGAGAGATCATCACCACGACTGATCCTCTAGCTATTGCTGGCAATCTGATCGCCATGGCAGCACGTACCGATACCAGCGCCGCACTCAGCAAGATCGCTGTGCCAACGCTTATTCTGGTAGGGGAACTGGATACCATCACCCCACCTGATGCTGCAATGTTTATGCAGGCCAACATCAGCGCTGCCGAACTGCAGCAAATCCCTCATGCCGGACACATGAGCAATTTGGAAAATCCAGCGGCTTTCAATGAGCGCTTGCTGGATTTTTTGCAGCGGGTAACAGCGGCATAATCCACTGAGCTGGGATAGCCGTACACTTTAGTCCCGTAGGTTATCCCAGCCTAACTTTATCCAGCAATTTATGCCCCATGCGCGGGAACACCAAGCTATGCAGCGGGCTTACTGACCACCAGTATATTTTGCCCCACAGCCCCTCGGGATAAAAATAGGCGGTTTGGATCAACATATCATCATCGATAAGAAACTCCAGCCACCCTTTGCCAGGCAGTTTCATCTGCGCACTGAGCAACAGCCGTTTATTCGGCTGCAGATCTACCACTTTCCAAAAATCGACTGCGTCCCCAACACGCAAATGCTCAGGATCGCGGCGGCCGCGATTTAGCCCCACCCCGCCCAAGGCTTTATCGATTAGACCACGCAGGTCCCACAGGGAATCGTAAGCATCCCAGCCACCCTTGCCACCCAAACGACAGAGTTGCGCAAATACTGCCGTATGATCAAGACCAGCTAAGGAGAACTCGCGCCGATCTTTGAGCATAGCAGGCGACAACTCATCCTGACGTTGAATATCGCAGCTGGTGCCATCACTGCTATCGCACCAGCGACTCATAACTTGCGCATGTTCCACCTCTTGCAGCGCGGCATCAAATGCCTGCGCCAGTGAGAGCGGATGTATCTGCGGGAAATAGCGCTGGGCATTGTCATTTTCCACCAGAGTCTCCGATTTCAACCCCTGAATGAGTGCTGAGGAGATACTGAACGGCACGCGGGTAACAAACACCAGCCAGTATGAGGAGAGTTTCGGACTAAAGAAGGGGACAGTTATCACCCAGCGCCGTAAATGCATACTCGCCGCCGCCTGAGTAAGCAAGCTACGAAAATCGGTAACGTCGCTACCGATATCAACCATCATGTTTGTCTCTATAGCAACATCTAGCGCCGCTTCGAGATAAGCCAACACATCATTCACCGCGATGGGTTGTGTTTTGGTTTTCAGCCACTTGGGGGCAACCATCACCGGCAGATTTTGGGTGAGATCGTGAATAATCTCAAAACTGGCGCTACCAGCGCCAAGAATCACTCCGGCACGAAACCACAGAGTTTGCACTTTACCAGCATTATCGCTGAGAATCTCCCCAGTTTCGAGGCGACTAAGCAGGTGTTCACTGGCGCTGTGACGCGCCCCCAAACCACCTAAGTAGATAATACGCCGCACTCCGGCAGCAATGCAGGCGTTGCGAAAATTCTCCGCACTCAGCCGATCCTGAGCGGCATAATCTGCGCCGTCTCCCATGGAGTGAATCAGATAATAGGCAACATCTACCCCACGCAAAGCCTGCTCCAAAACCGCCATATCAAAGGTATCACCGGCTATTATCCCAGCCTGTCTACCCAGTGACAGGCTCAGTTTCGCCGGATTGCGTACCAGCAAGCGCAACTTAATATCCTTGCGTTGCACTAAGCGATCTTTCAGACGCCGTCCGATATAGCCAGTTGCGCCGGTGAGCAAAACAGTCAGTGGTTGAGTGGTCATAGCGTCCCCTTCAGGTGAAATAACATATAAAGCTCGATGTGTTACCCTCTACATCTACATAACTGGCCAGCGCTGCATGAAGCTGGTATCAGCTGTGCGGATAAAAAATAAAGAATATAATTTATTCTTCTAACGATGATAACAGCACAAAAGTTTAGCATGGAATATTTACAGAAGAAACAAGATGGGCATTTAGAGGACTGCTATGCTTGTCTGTACACAAGATCACTGACTACCAGAAAAACCATGAACTACAACTGCTGCCACACAGATATCTTTGCAATCAGCGGCAAGCGCCAGCGCAGGTATTGATAGACAGCAAAGGCAAATTGGGCAAGAATTACACTTTGCCTATCGTTGATCTCAAAGCCTCAAGTAACCGCGTACTTGAGGCTTACAAGAACATAAGAGATCAGTAACTTATTTAGCTGACAGCTACATCCCTCTATAATAGTTACACACCACATCCACCTCACCGAGGCTAATATGACCGAAGTTTTTGCCCTGCCAGTGGTATCAATAATTGCCACCCATAGCGAACATCAGGATAAAATCCTGCTGCAACGGCGTATCAAAAAAACGCCGCAGAAGCGTTTTTACGGTCTATGGGAGCTGCCGCAAGGAAAAATTCGCAGCGGCGAATCGATCTTTAGTGCCGCACGCCGCGAGCTTCACGAAGAGACTGGCTTACAGGCATTAGCTTTAGCGCCACAACATCGCTGCACAACAACAGACAACAGTGATAATCTGGAGGTATTTCACCCACTGAACTGCGTCTTTGACCTAAGCTGTCAATGTATCGGGCTGGCGGTAATAGTCACCACCGCAGGCACCCCTGCCGATAGCAGTGAAGCTGCGGATCACAGGTGGTTAACTCAGCAACAGATAACGGAGCTGATCGCCAAAGAGCAGATATTTCCCCTGAATATTCCCATGATCAAGCAGTATTTTAATCAATAACCACTATTTACCCTTCGCCAGGGTGGGAGAATTTAGTATAGTAACCACTAAATTTTATTTCGCCTGAGCTTGAATTTTAGGAGAGAGCACCATGGACAAGATGAACAACGACGCCGCAATGCCTATCGCTATCACTCTTGATGCTGGTACTTACTACCGCTGTACTTGTGGCAAATCACAAAATCTCCCCTTTTGCGATGGCGGGCACGCCGCAGGCGAAAGTTTACCCATACAGTTTGAGTTAACCGAGCGCAAAAAAGTTTATATCTGCAGTTGTGGCAAGAGTGGCAACCAGCCGTTTTGCGACAGCAGTTGCGGCATAAAAATACCCTGAACAAGTTTCAGGTAAATTGTGCTGCAAGGCCGGGAGACCAGGATGAACGGATACGTACTTGCTATTGATCAAGGAACTACGGGCACGACGGTGTTGGTGTTTAACCATGACGCAGCAGTCTGTGGTCGTGGCTACAGCGAGGTTCCCCAGTACTATCCCCAGCCCGGCTGGGTAGAACAGGATGCCGAAGAGCTGTGGCAGATAACTCTGCAAGTCATCACGCAGGCGCTAGCTGACGCAGAGATTTCAGCTGCGCAGCTGCGCTGTATCGGCATCACCAACCAACGCGAGACCTCGCTGCTGTGGCAGCGTAGCACGGGGGAACCAGTCGGACGCGCTATTGTCTGGCAAGATCGGCGCAGCGCAGATCTGTGTCAACAACTGCAACAGGAGGGGCTGGAACCACAGTGGCAGAGTAAGACCGGCCTGCTCATCGATCCCTATTTTTCCGCCACCAAAATACACTGGCTGCTACACCAGCACCCGGATTTACAGCTTCAGGCCGAAGACGCAAAGCTCGCTTTCGGCACCATCGACAGTTGGTTAATCTGGAAGTTGACCGGTGGACAATGTCACGCTACCGACTACTCCAACGCCTCTCGCACCCTACTGTATAATATCCACCAACTGGAGTGGGACGATGACATTCTGACGCGGCTCAATATTCCGCGCGCAATTTTACCCGAGGTTAAATCATCATCTGGCTTCTTTGCCAACACCGCACCCCAGTCATTTTTTGGTCAGCGCATCCCGATTTGCGGCGTGGCTGGTGATCAGCAAGCGGCACTCTTTGGTCAGGGCTGCCATAGCCCAGGAATGGCAAAAAACACCTATGGTACCGGTTCGTTTCTGTTGATGCACAGCGGTCAAGAGCCGATTATCAGCACCAATCGCCTGCTGAGCACCATAGCGTGGCGCATCGGCACGGAACCGGTAGAGTATGCTCTGGAAGGATCGATATTCGTAACTGGTGCGGCCATTCAATGGCTGCGCGATGGTCTGGGCATTATCGAGCAGGCTAGCGACACAGCGACCCTCGCAACTAGTATCGCCAGCAATGAGGATGTCTATTTTGTGCCCGCGCTATCAGGGCTGGGAGCACCATACTGGGATCCCTATGCGCGCGGGGTAATCATCGGCCTGACGCGCGGCACCAGCCGCAATCATCTGGTACGCGCCGCACTGGAGGGCATCGCCTATCAGGTGTATGATGTAGCAAATGCCATGCAGCGTGAATCAGGTATTACTTTGCAACAGCTGCGCGCCGACGGTGGTGCGGTCGGCAACGATTTTTTAATGCAGTTTCAAGCTGACATGCTCGGGGTTGAGTTGGAGATACCCGACATTGTGCAGACCACTGCACTCGGAGCCGCGTACTTGGCTGGCTTGGGCTGCGGTTTCTGGAACAGTCGTGCCGAACTAGCCGCGCGCTGGCAGTTGGGCAAACGCTACCACCCAGACATGCCGCGCGCACAGTCCGACAAATTATACCAACGCTGGCAGCAGGCCATTGAACTAACGCGCGGTTGGGCACACCAGGCCACATAAATATTTTTTAGAGATACGCAAGCCATCGAGTGTGGCACCCATTGGTTACGCTCGTTGTCTATTGACCACTAATTTCATCCTAAGAAAAAGACTATGCTAATCGAAATCCTAAATATCGTACTGCCAGTGTTTTTGGTGATAGCACTGGGCTGGGGTGTACGCAGAGTCGCTCTAGTTAACGACTCTTTTTTACAACAGACCAATGCGCTGGTCTACTACGTCTGCCTGCCACTACTGCTGTTCTATAAGATTGCCACTGCCGATTTCTCGTTAAACTTCAATCCGGCACTGGTGCTTGGCAGTTGGGTAACCATCGCCCTGTGCTGCCTAATCAGCTATGGCTATGGCTATATGCGTCACTACGCACCTGCACAATTGGGCGCCTTTGCCCAAGGAGCGTTTCGCGGCAATTTGGCCTATATCGGCCTGGCCATCGTCTTTAATGCCTATGGGGACGCAGGGCTTACCCGCGCCAGTATGCTGATGGGATTCTTAGTACCAGTGCTCAACTTTTTTGCAGTGCTGAGCCTGTTGTGGCCACAGCGCAAAAGCAGCGTTGAGGGCAACAAACAATTGCTACCAATTATCGGCAAGATTCTGGGCAATCCTCTAATAATCGCCTCCTTTCTGGGAGTGTTGTGGAGCTATCTCGGCTGGCCACTGCCAGTAATTATTGAGCGCTGTCTGAAGATCACCACCGGCATGAGTTTGCCTTTAGCACTGCTGGCTCTAGGAGGTGGATTTTCTCTGGCCCGCCTGCGCGGTGATCTGGTAATGGCGGCAATGGCCACAGGAGTTAAACTTCTGTGGATGCCACTACTAACCGCAGCACTGCTAATCATTTTAGGCGTAGAGGGGCTGGATCTGCGCGTCGGAATTTTGATGGCAGCATCTCCAGCGGCTACAGCCACCTACATAATGGCGCAAAAGATGTCATCTGATGCTGAACTGGCCGGATCGATCGTAGTCATGTCGACAGCACTGTCCATTATAAGTTTCAGCCTGCTGTTGTCGCTATTCCCCTTGCTCTAATTAAATAGAAGAGGCAACATTACAAAATAAATTAATGCTTATTTTGTTATTAATCCTTAAGTTTTATCTGTAATATGCATAAAATGCACGCACCAGCAACCTACTTTCAACGACGGTTATCTTGCTCAGCATGTATGGCATATAAATTAAATGATAAAAAAAATAGCTAAAATAACCATTAAAAACGCCATCATGCTGACATTTGTCCCTTTGCTGGCGCTGGCCTTAGTGCTGATTCTCTACGTTAATAAATCCACCTCGGAACAGGGTCTGTACTCCATAGCCAAGCAAACTATGGCAAAAAATATCAACTGGACAGAGCGCTATGTTGCCTCGCTAGCAGTTCCAGCGCAGGAGATTGGTGGCTACATTGCCACACAGCTGCTAGAGAACGGTAATGCTCGATCGGATAAATATCTTATCGATATGATGTTGGAGCGTATTCGCTATGCTGACCACATTAACTCTATCTACATTGGCAAGCCAGACGGTGCATTTTTACTAGTTGGCTGGCGGCCACGCTACTATCAACGCAGTGCTCCGCAGTGGCTATACTCTAAGCAGATCTCCGTAATCAAGGGGCAGCGCTACGCTAGCGAACAGTGGATAAACCCAGATAATCGCCAAATTCGTCAATCACACCAACTTCTCGACGACACCTATGATCCCCGGCAACGCCCATGGTTTCAAAAGGCGCTAGCCATGCAGCACGAGTGCTGGACCAGTCCATACATTTTCAGCATGACCAATAAGGCTGGAATAACCTACGCCGCACCGATAAATGATAGCAACAATGCTATTGCTGCAGTTGTCGGTGTCGACCTAAAAGTTGACACCATCTCAGCCTTTTTGAGCAACAACCGTTTCAGTACCAACAGCGTCAATTTTTTACTCACTGCCCAAGGCGACATAATTTCGCACCCAGATCTAGTCGCTAACCTCGCCGAAAACGATATTCCCACCATTCAAGATGTCCATGATCCAATATTAGTTGCAGGCATGAGAGAGTACCTGAGCTCCGCAGCTTTCCACCGTGGCGAAAATTTTTTCAGCATCATAGATAGCCCAGCTGGGCCTAGGGATATTATCTTTAAGGCTATAAAAATCGGCTGCAGCGACAGTTTTATTGTCGGCGAGCATGTACCTGAATCTGACTACCTAGCGATAATGAAAAAATCCAATCAACAGGCACTATTTATTAGTGGCATCGTCCTAGTTTGCTTCATTGCGGTAGGCGGCTACCTGGCGCGCACCCTGGCGCGACCCATCCAAAATTTAAGCAACTTTGCGCTGCGAATTAAAAATCTCGATTTTGATGCCACCATCAACAACAACAGCAAAATTGTGGAGATTAACACCACCATGGAATCATTCAACAACATGGTGGACAGTCTGCAAGAGAACTGTTTAGCCAATGAGAAATTAACTGCGCAACTGCAAAAATCTTATCTAGACACTCTATACCGCCTCGCCTTAGCCGCTGAGTATAAGGATCAGGAGACCGCTGGTCATCTGGACAGGGTCAGTGGCTATAGCACCGTTATCGCTGAAGAGCTGGGATTAAGCACTGAAGAGATCGACATCTTACGCCAAGCCAGCATCATGCACGATGTGGGCAAACTGGCCATTCCAGATAGCGTTTTGCTAAAAGAGGGAAAACTGAACAGCGCGGAGTGGGAAATTATCCGACAGCATCCACAATTTGGCGGCAATATTTTGCATGATCCGTCGTCAACCATGATGGAGACGGCTAGAATTGTTGCTATTTCGCACCATGAAAAATGGGATGGCAGCGGCTACCCTAATGGTCTCGCTGGCGAGGATATCCCCTTAATCGGACGCATTGTTGCCGTTGCCGATGTTTTCGATGCATTAATGTCCAAGCGCAGTTACAAGGAGGCGTTTTCCTTTAAGGACTCAGTGGCAATTATCAACAACAACTCCAACAACCATTTTGATCCGCGCTGTGTCCAAGCCTTCAATAAACGTCTGGCCGAAATCGAACGTATCGCCCAACAAAACTGTGTGAACTCAATCATCCGGGGTATCAATTAGCTAGCAGTTTGTCGGACTTTCCGAACGTAAAATGTTAAACTCTCCGGGCATTTAAAATTCCTGCGAAGGTGAAAATTCATGAGCGATAAGTTCCGCCAAGTTGATCGAGACACCCTGTTTCTGCTG
>JAVETC010000061.1:0-8874 GCA_034006225.1 Desulfuromonas sp.
GCCAAATAAAACGTCAAGAGGTGCCAAGCCGCGCGGCGCGTTACAAATGTGTGGTTAAAACAAAGAGGTAGTTTGATCAGTTTTTATGGTGGGATAATAACCCATCCCCCTTCTTTGGCGTAGACCCATAAAAGTTATTATTTATGCAGCAGAGAAATAAAAAGCCCTCACACCTAAAAGGTGTAAGGGCTTGAATAATTTGGCTCCCCGAGCAAGACTCGAACTTGCGACAAGGTGATTAACAGTCACCCGCTCTACCAACTGAGCTATCAGGGATCAGTCTTAACGACGGAGGGAATATACTGTTTCCCTAAATTGTTGTCAATGCTTTTTGTTCAATTTTTTATCTTTTTAACGCGCCCCTTTTTTCAAATCCATAAGCACTAGTTTGGCGATGGCTTTTAGGGTTTCAAACACCCCAACACCGCTCATAGCACAGGCTTTATATTCAGGTACTTTAGTAGGATTTACGAAACGCTGTAACTCTTCTATTGGGCTTAGATTGGGTAAATCCTGTTTGTTGTATTGCACAACAAAAGGTAGTTTATCTAAATCATAGCCCTGCTCTTCAAGGTTATCTTTTAGGTTTTCTAGGCTCTCGATATTCGCATCCATCCGCTCTTCTTGCGAATCGGCAACGAATACAACACCATCAACACCCTTGAGGATCAACTTGCGTGAAGCGTCATAAAACACCTGTCCGGGGACAGTATAGAGATGAAAGCGCGTTTTGAAGCCTCTTACTTCGCCCAAGGCCAATGGAAGGAAATCGAAGAATAGAGTTCGTTCCGATTCTGTGGCCAGCGAGATCATCTTGCCCTTTGATTCTTCGGCAGTCTTTTGATACACGTATTGCAAATTTGTCGTCTTACCGCACAATCCTGGGCCATAATAGACAATTTTACAGTTAATCTCACGCGATGCGTAATTAATAAACGACATAGTAGGCGTCCTTAGCTAAACAGGTTATCAATATCGTCATCGGTAATTTCAGCAAAAGGGTTGGTCCGATCATGACCATTAGCTTGCACTTTGTGCTTTTCGCCAATATCTGAAAATATTTCTGCGAGGGCGGTACTTGCTTTTTTCACCCGCAGACGTATCAGCCCCAACGAGCTGCGTTGATCGAAAATTACCACTAGAATGACGCGACTACTGACTATGGAGATATGGATATTATCCTTTTCGCCTTCGTGAAACTGGATAGCGAACTCTTTTTCCCCAACCAATTTTGCTAAACCACCAGTCGCGGCGATATTGCCTGCTGTAAGAGAAGCCAAGCTGGTTGCATCTATACTGGAAACATCCCCAGAAGAAGCAATCATCTGACCATTTTTATCGACAAGATAGATCGATTTTGAGTTTGATGCCTTTAAAAGATTATCCAGTACCTGTTTTACCGCGGCTACTTCTTCATCATACAGAACTAAAGTTACCTGTGAACCGAGCATCGATAATCTCCCGAGATCTTAAACCTGCTGGATACTGCAAACAAAATCAACCTTTGAACTTTATAACATCACACCGCGTAGGGGTGCAACAAATTACCC
The DNA here is from genome assembly GCA_034006225.1 of Desulfuromonas sp. GTDB lineage: Bacteria > Desulfobacterota > Desulfuromonadia > Desulfuromonadales > Desulfuromonadaceae > Desulfuromonas. The sequence goes on from JAVETC010000061.1 coordinate 1,551, forward strand.
ACGGATCAAATTTTATTGTCGCCTGTAAAGATTAAACTGCAGGTAATTGAATAAAAAAAGCCCCTACATTAAATGCAGGGGCTTTAAAATGGCTATTAGAAAATAGCCCTATTTACCACAGTCAGGGTCTAATGCTGCAAGCTTTTGATAGAGATCAAAGCGAGCGGCAGTATCCTGGTTTACCTGTTTCATCAATTTTGCTGCTACTTCTGGTTGCGACTTTTTCAGAACACGGAAACGATTCTCGCCGTTGGCAAAATCCTCAAAGCTCATTGATGGAGCCTTACTATCCAGTTGCAACGGATTTTTCCCTTGTTCAGTTAAGCGTGGGTCATAGCGGAATAGTGGCCAATGACCTGAATCAACAGCCTTCTTACACTCGTCAACCGCAGTAGTCATATTGATACCATGAGCAATACAGTGGCTGTAGGCAATTATTATTGATGGGCCATCATAAGACTCAGCCTCAAGGAAGGCCTTAACACACTGTGTTGGATTTGATAGCGAAACTTTGGCAACATAAATATTGCCGTAGGTCATGCTGATCATGCCAAGATCTTTCTTGCCCATACGTTTACCACCAGCAGCAAAAAGTGCTACGGCACCCATTGGGGTTGCTTTAGAAGCCTGACCACCAGTGTTGGAGTAAACCTCGGTATCCAGAACCAGAACGTTGACGTTCTCGCCAGAGGCTAAGACATGATCCAAACCACCATAACCAATATCATAAGCCCAACCATCACCACCAACGATCCATACTGCTTTAGATACCAGATAATCAGCCACGGATAACAACTGCTTGGAGTTCTCATCTGGGCAGTGAGCTAGTCCCTCTTTTAGTTTAGCTACACGTGCGCGTTGATCTTCAATACCCTGCTGCGTTGATTGATCCGCAGTTTGAATCTCTTTGATCAAGTCAGCATATTCGGAACCAGCTTTGCATAGATGCTCAGCTGCGCCAGAGAGCAACTCCAGCGCGTACTCGTTGAACTTGTCTACAGTCAGACGCATACCGTAACCGAACTCGGCATTATCTTCAAATAGAGAGTTACTCCAAGCGGGGCCAAGGCCATCCTTACGAGTAGTCCATGGAGTAGTAGGCAGGTTGCCGCCATAGATTGAAGAGCATCCAGTTGCATTAGCAATAAGGGCACGATCACCAAATAGCTGCGACAACAATTTCAAGAATGGAGTTTCACCACAGCCGAGGCAGGCGCCGGAGAATTCAAAAGTTGGTGGTAGAAACTGGCTACCCTTAACAGTTGAGCGCTTGAACAGATTTTCGTCGGTCTCTGGCAGATTGAGGAAGAACTCCCAGTTGGCTGCTTCTGGGACACGCAGCGGAACTTGGAACTCCATATTGATAGCTTTTTTACCTTCGACCGCTTTGTTTTTAGCTGGGCAGTTGTGCACACAAGCACCACAACCGGTACAGTCTTCAGGAGCAACTTGCAGAGTAAATTTCTTACCGGCCAGATCTTTGCCTTTGGCATCAACAGCTTTAAATGTTTCCGGTGCGCCATTCAAATATTCGGCATCATAAGCTTTGAGACGAATTGCGGCATGAGGACAGACAAAAGAGCAGATCCCACATTGGATACACAGGTCTTGATCCCAAACTGGCAAGTGCACTGCAATATTGCGCTTCTCATATTTTGCGGTTCCGGTAGGGAAAGTACCATCACATGGCATTGCCGAAACTGGTAGACTGGCGCCACGCCCTTCAATAATTGCCGCCGTGGTATTCTTAACAAATTCTGGAGCTTCGCCCTCGATAGCGCCATGAATACGCAGACCACCACCGACAGCACCAGGAGTCACTTCATAAATATTTTCCAGCGCAATATCAACCGCCTGTTGGTTCATATTAACAACTTTTTCGCCAGCTTTTCCATAGGATTTGACGATGGCAGATTTGATCTCAGCCAACGCAGTGTCCAGCGGAATAATATTGGAGATCTTAAAGAAGGCGGTCTGCATGATCACATTAATACGTGAACCAAGACCGATCTCTTCGCCGAGGCGAATACCGTCGATGACATAGAATTTGAGTTTTTTGTCCAGAATTGCTTGCTGAACCTCAACTGGAATTTGGTCCCAGACCTCATCTTTATTGTAGGGGCTGTTAAGCAGGAAGGTTGCACCCTGCTTAGCGTTTTTCAGCATGTCATATTTCTCTAAGAAGGAGAAGTTATGACAAGCGAGGAAGTCGGCACTATCAATTAGGTATGGAGACTTGATCTCCTTCTTGCCAAACCGCAAGTGGCTGGTGGTCATGCTGCCAGCTTTTTTGGAGTCATAGACAAAATAGGCCTGAACCTTATTGTCAGTGGTCTCACCAATAATCTTGATGGAGTTCTTGTTAGCACCGACAGTACCATCAGAACCAAGGCCATAGAACATGGCGGAGTAGCCATCTGTTGGAACCGTAAACTTAGCATCGAAAGGTAGGCCATTGCCGGCTACGTCATCGTTGATACCAACAACAAAATGGTTCTTCGGTTTCTCTGCCTTCAGATTGTCAAAAACAGATTGCGCCATAGCTGGAGTGAACTCATAAGAGCCGAGACCAAAACGCCCACCAATAATTTTAGGATAACCAGTACCTTTGTACAGCCCAGTCTCCATAGCTTCACCAACAGCGGTACGTACCACTTGATATAGTGGTTCACCTAGAGAACCTGGCTCTTTAGTGCGGTCAAGTACTGCAATGCCCTTAACTGTAGCAGGTAAAGCTTCAGCGAAGGCTTTTACTGGGAATGGCAGGAATAGACGTACTTTTAGCAGACCAACCTTTTCACCTTGAGCGACCTGATACTCTACCAGCTCTTCAACGGTAGCAGCACCAGAACCCATTACCACAACTACGTGCTCGGCATCAGGAGCACCAACATACTCAACCAACTTATATTGGCGACCAACAATACCAGCCAACTTGTCCATCTCAGCTTGAAGAACATCCGGTACGGATTCATAGAACTTGGTAACCGTCTCACGGCCGAGGAAATATACATCAGGATTCTGTGCCGTACCACGCAACACTGGATGATCAGGAGATAAACCGCGAGCTTTATGTGCCCGCACTAGATCATCATCAATCATGGCGCGAATATCTTCCATACCCAGTTGCTCTACTTTTTGAATTTCGTGTGAGGTACGAAAGCCATCAAAATAGTGCAAAAATGGGATACGCGTACGCAAGGATGTCGACTGCGCCAACAGAGCAAAGTCCATAACTTCCTGAACTGTATTCGCGCACAACATGCCCCAACCACAGGCACGGCAAGACATGACATCAGAATGGTCACCAAAGATTGACAGAGCCTGAGCAGAGATTGCCCGTGCGGCAACATGGAAGACCGTTGAGGTTAGCTCACCCGCAATTTTGTACATATTGGGGATCATCAACAACAATCCCTGTGACGCGGTAAAGGTTGTAGTTAGTGCGCCAGCTTGCAATGCACCGTGGACAGCACCAGAAGCACCGCCTTCAGATTGCAGCTCAACAACTTTAGGGATGGTTCCCCAAATGTTTTTTTCTCCTGCGGCACTCTTCGCATCCGCGAGTTCACCCATATCCGATGACGGAGTAATTGGGTAAATAGCAACAACTTCATTGGTCGCATGAGCGACATGAGCAGCTGCAGTGTTGCCATCGATGTTTACCATCTTACGCGACATGTGTTCCTCCTTGTTGTGTTGTCATAAAAACTGTGCTGGTCGACCAATTACAACAACTACCAATCTACCCAGCTGGTATAATCTCAAAAATAAACTACAAAGACAGCAGTTATAGATCACGCCGTTTATCAATGGCATGCCCCATCGTCGCTGCGTCCACATACTCCAGATCACTGCCCATGGGGATCCCGTGAGCTAAGCGGGTTACTTTTATCCCCAGCGGTTGAATCAAGCGTGCTAAATACAACGCTGTTGCCTCACCTTCAATAGAAAAATTGGTAGCAACAATAACTTCCTTAAATTTACCCTCAGCCAGACGCCCCATCAGCTGACTGATTTTCAAATCATCAGGGCCAACCCCATCCAGCGGCGACAATACCCCATGCAACACGTGATAGCGTCCGCGATAGCTATGCCCGCGTTCGATAGCGATCAGATCTTGCGGCTGCTCAACCACGCATAACAACTCATCATCGCGGTCTGTAGCACAACAGAGCTGACACGGGTCTTGCTCTGTGACATGGAAACAGCACGAGCAATAACCAACCGAACGTTTTAGATCAGTTATGGCATCAACCAGAGATTGCGACTCTTCCGGTGACTGCTGCAATACAAAAAAAGCTAAGCGCGCTGCGGTTTTCCTGCCAATACCGGGAAACTTACCCAGCTCGGCTGTTAATCGAGTTAGCGAGGGTACTGAGTCTAGCATGAAGCTCTCCACAATTACAATCATTTAGAATGGTGTTCTATTTTTTTTACGCTTAATTGAAAACTTTTTCACCTCAATAAAAGTGGCCTGGTATTTTTTGGCAACAATAAAGATATTTGCTAATATTTTTAATAACAATAAAAATAACAGCGGTTTATCCATAGAGACAAAGATAAACAAAAGCCACTGGCGACGTTACAGTCCACAGTGGCTTGATGCTAAAAGATTTTCTCGTCTAACCTGACTCCCACTTAAAACAGGCCGGGGATATTCATACCACCAGTTATTTTGGCCATCTCCTGCTGCATCATATCCTGACTTTGGCGTAACGCCTCATTTATCGCGACCATGATAAGATCTTGCAGCATATCAACATCTTGGGGATCAACAGCACTTGGATCAATTTTAATTGACAGCACCTGCTGTTTACCATTAGCCACAACCGTCACCATGCCACCACCAGCACTAGCTTCGATTTCGCGTTTTTCCATCTCTGCCTGAATGCGCTCCATTTTTTGTTGCATCTGTTGCGCCTGCTTCATCATGTTACCTAACCCTTTGGCCATACCATCTTCTCCTCAACAATTAATTTTACCAAAACGAATCGTGATCTTTGCGTCAACAACCTAATCTACACAAAACCTTTATCAATAGGAGTTATCTTCTCTATTTCGCCTGAAAAAATCTCCACCGCCTTGCGCACCATAGGGTGAGCCAAAGCATCCTCGCGCAGGCGACGCCCCCGGTCACTTTCACGCTTCTCCTCAGCAGCCACCAGAGATAGTGGCGCCGCAGCGGCAGCGCTAAGGGACTCAACAACAACTTGAACCTGCTGCTCAAAAAACTGTTGCGCCAGTGAGTTTAAACGCTCTTTGGTCTCAGCATCACTGAGCTGTTGCAACATAAAGGAGGCCCGTTCAAAACCAACCATGACCCTGGGGAGATCGAATTTCAGCAGGCTGCCGTGCTCCAGCAGTGAACCAATGCGTGGACGCTCTTTTTTCACATACTGAACAAATTCTAGCCAACTTTTCCCACCAGTGCCTACCTCAGGTGTAGTGCTGGAGACAACCTCTATTGCACCATCACTAGGCAAACTAGTAGCGCCAGCAGCTACAGTTGAATCATCAACGGCGACAACTTCCGGTTGGTAACTCTCCTCGGTTTCAACCACAGCAGTATTCTCGGAGTCCGCGGCCAGTTCTGTACTCTCGGCGCTAACTTCCAAATTCTGGGGTATTACGGACGGTGCTGGAGCGGCTTCCACAATCGACGGTGGCTTAATAGTTGCTGCGGGCACAGCTTTTCGAGGTGGTACAGGTCGACGTTCCGGAGCCAGAGTTACAACACTGCCAGCCTCTAATGCCTCTATCTTATTTATTAAACTAGCAATATCTCGACTCGGTGGCATGCTGGCTGCGCGAATAAGCACCATCTCCACCAATAATTTTGGATATACGCTGCTGCTAAGCTGGGTTTCGGTCTTTAATAACAGACTCAACAGGCGCTGCCAATCCTCCATGCTAGCCATCTCAACTAGGGAGGTTAACGCCTTATACTCGTCCGCAAACAGACCCAACTCCTCCTGTGGGTCACTAACCACCCCACAGAGAATTACGCGGCGCACCATCTCGACTAACTCTTGGCTAAATTGCCGAAATGAGTGACCTAAATCATCGACGCGGCGCACAATCTCTAACACCGCAGAACAGTTGTGCTGCATACAGGCTTCCAGCACATCAAACAGCAGGCGCTGATCGACCACCCCGAGCAGAGATTGCACATCAGCGTCCTCCACATTGGCAGAACAAAATGCTACCACCTGATCCAAGGTAGACAAGCAATCGCGCATACTCCCCCCGCCGCGCTGAGCTATCAAAGCCAAGGAGCGCTCGGATATTTCTATCTTTTCTGCTGCAACTATAGTTTGCAGCTGAGTTACTACTTTTGAAGCCGGAATTTTGCGAAAATCAAAACGTTGACAACGCGATAAAATCGTAACAGGTATCTTGTGTGGTTCGGTAGTAGCAAAAATGAATTTTACGTGCGGCGGCGGTTCTTCCAGCGTTTTCAACAATGCATTGAAAGCATTGATGGACAACATATGTACTTCATCAATAATAAAAATTTTATAGCGTGAGTGCGCCGGCATATAGCGCAGTGTATCGCGCAGTTCACGAATATCGTCGACACCATTATTGGAGGCGCCGTCAATTTCAAATACATCAACACTTTTGCCAGCGGTGATTTCCTGACACGAGGTACACTGATTACAGGGTTCAGTCTGAGCACCACGTTCACAGTTTAATGCCTTGGCCAAAATACGCGCCGCCGACGTTTTGCCAACACCGCGCGCACCAGTAAACAGGAAGGCATGGTGAATCCGCCCACTGCTAATTGAATTAGCCAAAGTGCGACTTACATGCTCCTGACCAATAAGGTCGGCAAACAACTGGGGACGATATTTACGGGCTAACACCAGATAGGACATTAAGACGACAGACCTCCATAGGCATTCGACATAGGATGAGGACTCAATTGGTTATTATGTGGGCATAGAGCGCAAAAATCAATCAAACTTGCCGGCAGAATAGCACCGGCAACTCATCGCCTTGGGCGGTAAAATAGAATTGCCGCTACAAGTGGCAACCAGGCACCCCCGCGGCACACCGACGACATCGTTACCGCTGCTCCCTTCCAGGCCTGACGGAGTTCACGAGCGCCCGTTGCGCGGGACCCGGTTGCCACTTCTAACGGCAACTGGTTTTACTTTATCTAGCTTAATAAATGGCAAAGAGGGAGGGATTCTCCTACTTCGTCGCCAACTTCCTGTTGGCTCCTGCGTAGGCTCCCCTGCGCTCACTGCCGTGGACGTCCTGTCCACTATTCTGACATTTAGTCAGCGTTCGCTACGCTTCGAATCCAAACAAGCAT
>JAVETC010000022.1:0-54006 GCA_034006225.1 Desulfuromonas sp.
CTCCTACTTCGTCGCCAACTTCCTGTTGGCTCCTGCGTAGGCTCCCCTGCGCTCACTGCCGTGGACGTCCTGTCCACTATTCTGACATTTAGTCAGCGTTCGCTACGCTTCGAATCCAAACAAGCATCATAGCTTAATAAATGGCGGAGAGGGAGGGATTCTCCTACTTCGTCGCCAACTTCCTGTTGGCTCCTGCGTAGGCTCCCCTGCGCTCACTGCCGTGGACGTCCTGTCCACTATTCTGACATTTAGTCAGCGTTCGCTACGCTTCGAATCCAAACAAGCATTATAGCTTAATAAATGGCGGAGAGGGAGGGATTCGAACCCTCGGTACCTTGCAGTACACACGCTTTCCAGGCGTGCACCTTCAACCGCTCGGTCACCTCTCCGCATTGAGGCGCAAATAGTACACAGCATTATTAGTGGTGTAAAGTGTTTTTCTTATACGAAAAACTTATTTGCATACAAGCCAACAATGCAGCCGAGGTTGACGCAAGAGCTTATTCCGATGTCCGGTGCATTAGAGCTACGGCATCACTAAAAAAGACTAGCAAAAAACCGAGGGGGAACAGTACTACCAAAAAGATGGCTGCCCACTCATGGCGCTGCAACACATATATCGCCGGTAAGCATGAGTACAGTACCAAAATACCGTTAACGAGCAACAGACGATGATCAGCCTTAACGCTCGACAGATTGACACTGAAACGCATCTTCTCCCGCTGCTTACCATGAACACCATATTTAGCGGTACGAGCAAACACTCCACCACGCTGCACCGTGCCACACATAACTGACCACGCCAAGCTGGGTGATAGTCCCAACGTCAACATGGGCAAAACTGGCAGCCACAGCAGGCTGCGCCAACCATATTCGCGCGCCGCATACATGGCGAAGTAGAGCAAAATAGCCACACCAGCGAGGATAAACAGTGGCACATCTAACAACACCACCTGCATAACACTAAAGTTCCCACGGCTAAGCAGAGCGGGGTACAGAGTTAGACAAGCCAACGCTGCACACAACCAGCCAAAATTAGCCAATAGATGCGCGCCAGCCTCAATTTTTACCCGCATGGGCAGATCGGCATGCAGTAACACGGGAAGAATCTTGCGTGCGGTCTGTGTCGATCCCTTAGCCCAGCGCTGCTGTTGACCACGGAAATCATTCACTGTCAAAGGCAGCTCAGATGGCACGACAACATCATTAACATAAATAAAACGCCACCCTTGCATCTGCGCTCTATAGCTCAGATCAAGGTCTTCAGTAACAGTATCAGCTTGCCAGCCGCCAGCTGCCGCTATCGCACTACGGCGCCACACGCCTGCAGTACCATTAAAATTAAAAAACAGCCCACGGCGATAGCGCACCTGATGCTCCACCGCAAAGTGAGCCCCAAGTAGTATCGCTTGTAATTTGGTCAACCAGGAATGTGTACGATTCAGAAAACCCCAGCGCGCCTGCACCATGGCTATATCGGCACCAGAAAAATATGGGATAATACGTTGTAGATAATCGGTATCGGGGACAAAGTCGGCATCAAAAATTGCGACAAATTCACCCGTGGCATGCTCAAGTGCCGCGGCTAAGGCTCCGGCCTTGTAGCCATTACGGTTGTCGCGACGTTGCACCACTATGTTAATGCCGCGCTCACGCCAGCGGGCTACCGCCCGATCCACTACCGCACAGGTTTCGTCACTAGAATCATCCACTACCTGAATTTGCAAACAACTACTCGGCCAATCAAGCTGTGCAACGGCATTGATTAGGCGTTCGGCAACAAACCTCTCATTGTACAGAGGCAACTGCACAGTAACCTGCGGCCACACGCCAGCAAAACTGACCGTCTTAACCTCATCTGCCACCTTAGTATATTGCCACCAGTGATATAACATCCAGAGACGATGCACTCCATATAGTGCTAACCCAGATAGGGCCACAAAGTGCACAACCGTCAAAAACAAAATTAAATAATTCATTACTAACACCCACAGTAAGTCAACAGATAACGCTCCTTGTAACATACAGCCACAGAGTAATGATAATTGATTTTTATAATAATATATTCATGAAGTATCGGTTTTATCTATTGGACTAACGAGAAACAGCTATAGTAAAAACAACGCTACTTTTGTAATATTTTTTCTATTTAATTGGGAGCGTTCAAAGATGATCAAAAAAAGTCAGTTATTACTTGTCACCCTGGCCCTGCTATCCATTTCGGCGTCAAGCGTATGGGCTGGCGCTTGGACTATGCCTGCTGGAAAACTCTACACCCGTGTAGCTTATAGCGAATATGATTCTCAGCGGTTTTTCAATGAAAATGGCACTAGCCACAGATACGCACCAAATGAGGACTACAAGGCGGAATTAAGGGGCAAGGTGCCTCGTAATTTCGATTACGACGAACAAACATGGTCAGTCTACGCGGAATATGGTCTACTCGACAAACTTACCCTAATTGGTTCACTTGACTACAAAGAGACTGAATGGACATACCAAGGTGATCCAGGCACTGCAAGCCTAATTGACAAAACTGCTAAATCATCTGGCCTTGGTGATTTAAACTTTGGCCTGCGCTACCGCTTGCTCGCCACTCAATCAGGTGCTCTGTCTCTGCAGGCCATGTACAAAACTGGCGAATGCTACGATGAAGAAGATGAAAATTTTGGCACCGACATTCAGCGCGGAGATGGCCAGGATGACTTTGAGATGCGTCTTCAATATGGGCAATCCTTATATCCACTCATTCCAGGCTACTTTAATGTTGAGGCTGGCTATCGCTGGCGCACTCAGCAGTATGCGGATGAATTCACCTATCTGCTCGAAGCAGGCGTAGACATCACTAAAGCTCTATATCTGCGCACCAAACTTGACGGATTTGCTAACTTGGGCAACGGTGATTCTGGCCCAACCGGCAGTTACACTGAAATAGATTCAAACCCTTACGAAGTAGACCTGGGCAAACTTGAAGTGACAGTGGGCTACAAAATCATTCCACAGTTATCACTGGAAGCCAGCTATTTTAATGAGTTGTACGGTGCCAGCACCACCAAGGGTGACACTTGGTCACTAGCGCTAGCAGCTACTTTATTCTAAGATAGAGTTACATTTTTCGATAATTTAGGCGCAGCGCAATAATTTTGCGCTGCGCTTAACTATTTTTGTAGCAGGTATAATGACAACATTGCATGCCAAAAACACACCATTACGTATTAGCCTGATTATACCTGCGTACAACGAAGCAGAATCACTGCCCAGGGTATTAACCAGCATCCCCAAATGCATAACGGAGGTGGTGGTAGTGGATAACGGCTCTAGCGATGCTACCGCCAGTATCGCAATTCAGCATGGTGCACGCGTCATATCTGAGCCACAGCGCGGCTACGGTCAAGCCTGTTTAGCGGGCTTAGCTGCACTAGAACAAGATCCTCCAGACCTCGTCGCGTTTGCTGACGGTGACGGCAGCGACAACCACCCTCAATTAGTCCAGCTGGTACAAAATTTGGTAAAAAACCAACTCGATTTGGTGTTAGCGCGCCGCATTGCCCACAATGAATACGCTCTGAGCCCACAACAACGCTTTGGTAATCGACTCGCCACTACACTGATCAACATGATTTGGGGCGTTAAGTTTCACGATCTTGGCCCTATGCGCGTGTTACGCTGGGCCGCACTTAAACAACTAAATATGAACGACCGTAATTTTGGTTGGACCATTGAGATGCAGATACGCGCAGTGCAACACAAATTGCGCTGGAAAGAGGTTCCACTGTTGTATCTGCCGCGTTATGCCGGTAAATCGAAAATAAGTCGTACAGCATCAGGTGTGGTGCGTGCGGGTAGTAAGATTTTATGGATTGTGGTGCGCGAGTTGTGGTTTGACCGCACACAAGTAGTTCAGAGTCTGGCCCAGCGTATCTGGCAGCGCTTGCGCCACAAAGATACTCCCCCCATCAGCAGCGATGCCGCTACTGGGACAAGAAAAATATAGAAGCTAAGAAGTGAACTCTCCTGCCATAAACCACTGAGCCGATATCCGGCTACTACCTGATAACTGAGCAGCACAGACCAACTCATAGTTATCGCAGATGGGGTGGCCGCCAGAGGCAGGAAAGCTGTCAAATATAGGGCATACCACGGGTGGAGAGTCGGAGTAAGTAACAAAAAACACAACAGAATTGCGAGGCAACTGCGCAGCACGCTTCTCAAGTTAGCGCCATGGCGACGCAGTATCCACCAGTTACTGGCAACAACCAGTCCAAAGACCACCAGCAAAAGCAAGCGCGCGGCGAGACCTGAGTTTAAGCTAGAACGCAACCAGCGAAACAGATAGCCGGAGAATTCCCAGTTAGCGACATAGAGTTGCAAGGTAGCTGTTGCGTTAACAATTTGGGGTAAAAATGGCAACACCAGAGCCACACAACTTATCCCCAACACGGCAACAAATAGCCGACGCTGCTGGGGTGGTAACAGCAGATAAATAAAGGGAACAAACAGTAGAGGAAACAATTTAACCATTACGGCTACAGCTAAACACAGCGCAGCAAGCAGCGTTAAAATCGGTCGGCGATGACAGGCTGCAGTGTTAGTGGCAACCACAAACCACAAGCTGAACAGGACAAAAGATAAGGCGGCAATATCCACATGCGCCGAAGCCGCCCCCTCGAGCACCACTAGCGGATGCAGTGCATAAATACTCAGCCACCAGGGGCTGCGCCCAAGGCGCAACAACAACTGAGCCAGCACCACGCAGCTACCAAGATCGAGCAGACACAGCAGGAGCTTCCAGCCCACCAATGTGCCGCCACTGACGGCGAACAGTAACTGGGCGGCTGGAGGATAGATTGTAACCAACTGAGGATGATTAATCAAAGGTTGTAGAAATAAGCGCGCAGAGTCGGTAACCGCGATATTTTGCGGAGCCGCCGCGTAGGGATTATACCCAGATAACAACTGCAAACCATCCCACAGATAACGATACACATCGTCAGACAGCTCCGCTGGTCGCATAAGAAACATCAGCCGCACTAAAAGTGCCAATAACAGCAGTAGATAAAATACGCGCCGCTGTTGCCGACAACCCATCTGCCCATAAGCATCATGCTTAGCAGAGAGGTAACACAACAGCGTCAACAGGCAGACAATAACCGCCGAGGCCAACACCAACTCTGGGACAATTAAACACAGATCTTGCGCCAGAGCTAAATAGAGATAGGATCCACAGATTATGCTAAGCAATAATACCTTGATCAATCCCACTTTTGACCATGGCAGCAGTGCTGCACACCGCTCACTGCTATCTATAGTACAACTTTTTTTATTATCTTTAGTGATGTTATTCATGACAAATAATTCCGCTTGGAGTACCCAACTACAACTACTGGATATTAATCAAGGCGCTGACAAGCTACAGGATTTAATCATCCTTGATGCGCGCCCTAAGGCACAGTGGCAACAAAGCCACCTACCCGGAGCCATTTCGCTGTGCTGGGAAGACTATACCAGCACCGATAGCGCTGGCGTCAAGTACCGAATTATTCCCCCAGCCCAGCTTGCACAAAAGCTTGGCGAGTTGGGCATTAGTAGTGATAAACCGCTATTGATTTATGCCGACGCTGAAACCAGTTGGGGTGGTGAAGGCTGGTTAGCCTGGGCACTAAGCTGGCTCGGGCATCAAGGCACCATATACGTCCTGGATGGCGGGATCAACGCTTGGGTAGCGGCACAGTTACCGGTAAACAACTTAGAGGTGAAGCTGCCTCCAACCGAATATGAATTTACTCTGCAACCGCAAATGTCAATCTCGGCACAGCAGCTAGCTAGCAATCCAGACAAATACACACTTGTTGACACGCGTAACTACTGGATCGAGTGGCTGCCTAGCCATCTGCCTGGAGCCATACATATCGATTGGAAATTGTTCTACACCGGAGAGCAACGGCGCCCGTTGAACGCCGAACAGCTAAAAAAACTGCTTAGCGACAATGGGGTAACTCTGGATAAGCCTATCGTGTACTACTGCTCTGGTGGCATCCGCTCAGGCTATACCTGGATGGTACACACCTTGGCGGGGCTCCCCACCTCGTTTAATTATGAAGGTGGATCTGAGGAGTGGAATTTAAGTCAACAGCAACAAAAATAGAGAGCAATTTAGTATGCAAAATATCCCCAACTACGACCCAGAACTACTCCAAGGGCTAATAGAACAGCATCATAGTCAGTGCACCAACTGTGGAGCATGTCGGCGTAACTGCGCTTTTTTGCAACAGTATGGCACTCCCAAGGATATCGTTGACAATCTGCTTACGCAGCAACCAGATATTGCTTTTTCCTGTAGCCTATGCGGTCTATGTGATGCTCAGTGCCCAGAAAAGTTACCCATTAAGGATCTCTTTCTGCAGCTAAGGCGCGCGCTTGTTGTCGCCCACCCAGAGCAGTTGAAAAAGTTTCGCGGGCTACGCCTGTATGAGAGCATCGGCATGTCAAACCTGTTCAGCTGCTATGCTCTACCGCAGGGGTGCCAGAGTATATTTTTCCCCGGCTGTGCCCTCACCGGTAATCTGCCCCAACATACCTGGAATCTGTATCGCCATCTGCAACAGCAGATCCCCAACCTGGGGCTAGTTCTCGATTGCTGCACCAAACCATCACACGATTTAGGTGATCAGCAGCGCTTCAGCACTAAGTTTGCTCAGCTTGTCGACCGCTTAGAGCAGAGCGGCATTACGCAAATACTGACCGCCTGCCCTAACTGTTATCAGGTATTAAAAACTTACGCCCCCCAGTTCGAGTTGGTTTCGGTATATCAACAACTAGCCCAAGCAGGAGCGCCACCTAGCACATCCAATCACCAACTGATAACGGTCCACGACCCCTGCGTCAACAGATTCGAGCCAGATATTCATGCGGCTGTTCGCTCTCTGCTGACCAACAACGGCTACATAGTTGATGAGATGAAAAACCACGGACGCAAAACTTTCTGCTGCGGCGAAGGTGGCTGCGTTATGGCAACACAACCCCAACTGGCTAACAGTTGGCGCCAACAACGGGTAAAGCAGAGTAAAGAGCATTTAATGACCACTTACTGCGCCGGTTGTGTAGAATTTTTACGCCCACACACCCCAACCGTACATATTATCGAACTGCTATTTGAGCCTGACCAGAACTCGCATCAGGCTAGCACACAGGCAAGCTCAATACAGCGGTATCTTAATCGTCTAAAATTAAAGCGCCAGATCAAAAAAAACAGCGCCTATAAAACTGGAGTACGTAGCATGTCCTCAGCGCCAGCACCGAAAAAATCACTCTTACCTAAATTGGCAATACTCAGCTTAATTATAGCCAGCATCATTACCCTTAAAATGACTGGCGTTACCGAAGCCATGGATCCACAAAAATTGCAGGACTGGATTCTCGGCTATGGATTGTGGGCACCACTGATTTTCATCCTGCTGTACAGCATTGCGCCAGTGCTATTTCTTCCCGGTTTACCGCTGACAATTCTAGCTGGGTTAGTTTTTGGACCGATATGGGGAGTGGTCTATACCATAATCGGAGCCACCTGCGGTGCCAGCTGCGCTTTTTTAATAGCACGCTATATCGGTCGCGATTGGATCAGCAACAAACTCGGCGACTCGCGCTGGAGCAAACTGGATGAGGATGTGGCCAAAAATGGCTGGAAAGTGGTGGCTATTACTCGTTTGATCCCGCTGTTTCCGTTTAACCTACTCAACTACGCCTTCGGTCTCACCAAGGTGCGTTTTAGCCATTACGTGCTAACCTCATTTTTGTGTATGTTACCGGCAACCATTGCTTTCATCTCACTATCGAGCTCAATTGGCGAACTGCTGCACGGCAAAATATCAAAAGAGTTCATCATCGGTGCCGCGCTTCTCGCGCTGCTATCCATCCTACCAATAGTGTGGAAAAAGTTTTTCGCCGGCAAGCACACTACAGATTAAATCCGGTTTTGACATCGTTCATGTGTAGCTATATACTCGCTGAGTTACTCAACTACTCACCGACTCGAGGGCGTATATATGGCTACACAGACGATGGAATTGATCGCCAAAATAAACAACTACAGCAAGGAGAACGTTGAAGAGATTCTCCATGTTTTGACCATCGGCATCAACAGGATAACCCGTCTTAATCGCTGCCGTGTCTACCTTGAAGATCTTACCAGTGGCACCCTGACATGCGTCATTGCCACTGGTCTCCACGCGCGCGAACTGCGCGACATCAGCTTCCCTATCAATACCAATGCTTTTTTGGTGTCGCGAGTATATGCCTTGCAAGAGCCTGCTATTCAGGGCGATATTACCAAGCTAAAGAGCGACTATGCTCGGGAACTGGCGCTACGCTACACTATAAATGCCAGCTACATGATCCCGATGGTTTACAATAATCGCTCTATTGGCGTCCTCTGTGTCGATAGTAGCCGCTCCATTCAGGCTCCGGACTCGGATCAGCGCCAAAAACTAATTGACTTCATCAACCAAGTAACCCCCACTATAAACAATGCGCGTAAATACCATCAGCAACTCCTGCTAGCACGCCAGATCGACAAACAGAAAAAAAAATTCGCCGCCCTGCATATGCTCAAATCGGCAGTGCGGCTCATCGACAACCTATCCTTGGCTTCAGTACTCATTCCCTCACCACTAAACACCGATAGTGCCACCGAGGGGCTACAGATTCTCGCCTCATACTCGGAGAGCAAAGACGCGCAAAAGGTCTATGACGATGAACAGCTGGTCAGCTTGGCTAAGGGGGAGTCGCTGCTCTCACGCTATATTGCCGATAATGGGATCATTATTGACGAACAGTTTTTAAAGCCCACCTATTTCCCCAACCTGCGCGAAGAGGCGTTACAAAAACGCTATCTTACCGAAGAGCTGGGGCTAAAATCACTCTACGTTGTCCCACGCTATGAGGCTAAGACCAAGCGCATTATCTGCGTAGTAAACTACTACACCAGTAAGGGGTACGCCTTCTCAGAATTCGAGCGCGGGCTACTGGAAGCACATGCTGAGATGGCGGAGCGGGTGATTCAGGTCATCGGTGGCGAGCATATGGAGATTCAGGTGCTCGCCGAGATAAACGACCTGCTACAGGAGCGCTTTACCGGCATCCAACCTTTTTTGCGCCGCGTTTTATCCAAAGCAACAGAGTTAATTGGCGCGGACACTGGCAGCATCGCCATCTGCCAAGATAAAGGCGACGGACACTGGCTGGTGGTTGAAGACGCCAGCGGGCGCGAGGTTGGAGCCAAAAGCAAAGAGTGGCGCAAAAAGAATATTCCCCCTATTCCCATCGGCGGCTACGAGCTGCCCATTGAACAGCGCAGCCTGACGGGGTACGCTGCCCACTGTAAGCAGCCGCAACTGATCGCCAATACCGATGATGTCAGTAGCGATGGTTTCTATCGCGCTTTGACAGAAAATATTAAGAGCGAGCTGGCGGTACCGATTATCAGCGAAGACAAGGTGCTGGCGGTCATCTGTTTAGATAGTGAAAAGGCCTACTACTTCACTGGTGAGCATAAACGCATTCTGCAAATAGTAGAGCGGATGATCTCGCGTTATCTATCCGACTTACAGCAAATTGCCGCCCTTACAGGAGAAGTAAACCATCTGCGCTCCGATGTCGGCTACAAGGACCCGAGTATCTCCTCCTACAAGCTGGGCAATATTATCGGCAATTCGCCTAAAACAGCGGAGACCATCGATTTTATCCAAACAATCACCCCGCCACTGTTTAACCGCTTGGCATCGTGGCACCAGAGCAAAAAGGGGGAGAGCACCCTCGGGCTACCCTCTATATTGATTACTGGCGCCACCGGCAGCGGTAAAGAATTTGTCTTTAACAACATCTACACTCGCCTAAATGAGATGTACCAGACCCAAATCAACCGCCGCCGCGAGTTGCCACTTAAAAAAAGCAATATCGCTGCCTACAGCGGTGAGTTAACCTTTTCGGAGCTGTTCGGCCACAAACGCGGGGCCTTTACCGGTGCGCACACTGATCGCAAAGGAATTTTAGAGGAGGCGCACGGTGGAGTAGTTTTTCTCGATGAGATCGGTGATGCTGATCCGAAAACCCAAGTGCAGTTACTGCGTTTTCTCGATAACGGCGGATTTTTCCGCCTCGGCGAAAATATCCCGCGCAATTCGCGCGTGCTGCTGGTTGCAGCAACCAACAAGAATCTGCATCAGTTGATAAAAGAGGGGAAATTTCGCGAAGACCTGTACCATCGTCTATCCGAGTTAGCTATGGAGGTTCCATCGCTAAATGAGCGCCGTGAAGATATCCCCGACCTGAGTACTCACTTTTTAGGCAAGCTGTTTCGCGTATACAAGAGGGCAGACGAGGGCGAGAGTGAACCACCCAACCTCAATCAAGCAGCGAAGAAACTGCTAAAAGAGCACCATTACACTGGCAACATTCGCGAATTACGCTCTATTCTGCTGCGCGCGCTGTTTTTCCGCACCGGCAAGGTGATTGATGTCGAGGATATTCGCCGCGCCCTACCGGCCACCCAAACAGACACAAGCGTAGCGCAGAGCGACGCATTGACTTCGCAGCTTGCCGAGGAAATTTATGCTAGCATTATCAGTGGCAGTGAGGATTTCTGGAGTGCTATCTACACCCCGTATTCGAGCAACAAGATCTCGCGCACGGTAGTTACGACAATTATAGATATAGCTAAAGATAAGGGTGCCAACAATATGCCGCGCATAGCAACCATGCTTAAAGTGTGCGACACCGCTAGCCTAGATAGCGAGCAAAAAAAGATCTTCTACAAATTTAAGAATTTTTTATATAAAACTATCCGGATCAACTAAGAGGCACGGGGCGCCGAATAACCTCGCAACAAATTCTCTACCTCGTGTTTATCCGCCTCCCGCCACGGCCCAATGCAGGCAAAGTAGCAGCGCTCGGGGCGCAGGCAAGCACGTGCAGCATCCTGCACCATAGCGGAAGTTACCTGTTGCAGAGCCTGAGTATCATCACGCAAGGTGTGCATATTACCGCTCATCTCGCCCCAGCCATAGCGCACAGCCAACTCCTCAACATTGTCGCGACTAAAATGCAAGCGATACAGTCCTAACTGCACTGCCCGCTGTAACTCAGCATCGGGCACCAACTCACAGGCACGTTGCGCCTCTTCAATTAATATTTTTACCGCTGGAACAAGTTTTTCTGGATCCGTAGAGAGATCAATCGAGAAACAGCCACACTCGGCGTACTCCTCCAGACTGGCATCTACGTTATAGGTCAGGCCAGCATCTTCGCGCAGACGCTGCATCAAGCGGCAAGCACCACCATCACCGAGGATTCGTCGCAGAATGCGCGTACCCAACGATGTGGGAGCGAGACTACCATCCGTGCGCCACGCCAACTGCAAAGACAGTTGGGAGCCGGAGTCGCGCACCCAACAACACTGTGGCCCATCTTCAGCCTTAGATAACCTAAAAGGCTGCACCGCAGGAACTTCCTGCGGCTGCCACTGGCAAAAAGCTTGTTCAACAGCTGCGTGAATAGTTGCTATATCAACAGGGCCTGCAACACTGATAACTATGTTATTGGGCACATAGTATTTTTTATGCCAATTACAAATATCATCCAGAGTTAAGCGCCGAATAGTATCGGGAAAGCCGATCACCGGTAACCCTAGCGAGTGCTCACCCCACATCATCTGCGCTATACGGTTTTCCAGACAGATATCTTCCCCCTGTTCATTGAAATCACCCAGCGCCTCTTCTAAAATTATCTCCCGTTCAGTTTCCACACTTTTAAACAGTGGCTGCCGCAATAAAGCGCCTAACAATTGCAGCGCCTCGGTCACCGAATCTGGATGAACATTGAAATCGAAGCTGGTGGTCTCAGCATCAGTGGCCGCATTGATCGAACCACCAAGGCGTTCAAACGCCTGCTCTATCAAGGGGCCAGAGGAATATTTTTCATTACCGCGAAACACCATATGTTCTACAAAATGGGACACTCCCGCCATCGCCGCCGGTTCATTGCGCACTCCAACACCAACGTAACACACTACCTCGGCGCTATGTAGATGGGGTAATTGGGTTACCAATAACCGCAGTCCATTAGCTAAAGTTGCAGAATAATATTCGGACATAGACTCCCTGTTGTTTATGGATATATTTTCTTCTCTGCGCACCAGTTTAACACCTCGATGGGCACATACCAGTTACCACAAAGCAAGCAGGCTGGCAATCTACTCTAAACAGAGAATAAAAGCTCTTTTTTTTGCACAGACAAACAGGTAAAATGGTGGACATTACGCATGGGGAACACACAAAAACCTAACGAGGAAAATAATGAGTGGCCACAAAGAGCAAAACCACGGCGCTAAACAACGCACTCCAGAGCAGATTTTGGAACACATACGTCAGGAGCACGCCCAACATCAGGCCGGATATCGTGAGCAGGCGCTAAAACTGTTCCCTTGGGTATGCGGACGCTGCGCGCGTGAATTTGAGGGTAAAAAAGTCCGCGAACTCACGGTGCATCACAAGGACCACAACCATGACAACAATCCTAGCGATGGCAGCAACTGGGAACTGTTGTGCATCTATTGCCACGATCAGGAACATATTCGAGAAGTTGAGCAGCAATATGCAAAGGAAAAACCGACCACCATGGCCAAGCCAACTCTGAGCCACTCCCCTTTTGCTGCACTAGCCGACAAGTTCAATAAATAGTCAAGATCCATGATATTGCTGCCTCTAGCTTAAAAACCAAGTAATAATTATGCTTTAGCTAGTTGAGCCAATACCTGACGTAAAAATTCCTCAACTTGCGCCGCATGGGAGATAACCATACCGTGCCCCGCATCGGTAATTATGCTGCAGTTAGCAACCTTTGGTGGGGATAGAACACGATCCTGTCCACCATGCAGGGCATATACATCACATTTAAGCGCAACTTGTACCATATCCCCCAGATATTCAGTTGCCAACCGACTGCCGCGCAGCAATAATTCCCGCGGGGTATCGGCTACCATCTGGCTCGCCAGAGCAACTTTTTCTGGATCACTACTACCAAAGATTGCCCGCAAAAAGAACGGACTCATAATTATCCGCCGCGCTATAGCATAAGGTATATAATTGCTCACACACTTGAGTTTTTGTGCCGATGGAGCTAAGGCCGCTGAGGATAAAGCACCACTGAGCAACACAAGGCCGCGCGTTGTGCGCTGGCGGCAGATTTCGCTAGCGACCATGCTACCGAACGAACAGCCGCCAACTACATCATTGGCATCAATGTTTAACCACTCAATATAGCGTAATGCATAAGCGGACATAGTTTCCTGGTGGCGTGGAACCAGCAGTCGCGGAGTTATCAGCCTAATTGGTAGTTTATCCAGATGAGCGTACATCCGTTCATCTGCTGCCAAACCTGGCAGCAATATCAACCTATGCGGGTTATCCATATTTATATATCTCCATGAGCAGCGCAAATTCTCTGAAAATCCAACACAAAGCAGCTGAACAAGCAAACAAAACTTGCAAATTTTTTCAGCACCATTATCATTGACTGCCTACACGGCAAGCGGCATAATGAAAACTACTTTCAAAATCAATTGCATTATTGAATGACAGGACAAAGAAAATCATGATCTGCTCTTTACGTCAACTTAAGGTTCACGACAAGGCTACAGTAACCTCGGTCAATGCAGGTGGAGAGATGGGGCGTAGGTTACGCGATATGGGGTTGGTTATCGGCACCGAAATAGAGATTATTGGTCGGGCGCCGTTGAAAGACCCCGTAGCAATGCGCCTGCGCGGATTCACTCTCACCCTGCGCAACAATGAAGCAGATTACATCTACGTAGATACGAAAGAACCCTTGGCATGACAAACAGCACCATAGCCTTTGCAGGCAATCCTAACTCTGGCAAAACCACGCTATTTAATACCGTAACGGGCTCGCGCCACCATGTAGGCAACTACCCTGGTATAACTGTCGAGCGCAAAGAGGGCAGCATCAACTTTGCAGGCAAACACCTAAGTATTATTGATTTGCCCGGGTGCTACTCCCTAACAGCATACACTCAAGAGGAACTTGTTTCCCGTCAAGTACTGGTGGAGGAGCGTCCCGATGTGGTAGTTAATGTTGTTGATGCCACCAAACTGGAACGCCACCTGTACCTGACTGTGCAATTTCTAGAACTGGGTATCCCTGTGGTGATCGCACTAAATATGATGGATGACGTGCGCAGCAAAGGGATCACCATCAATATTGAAGCTTTAGCCAAAGCGCTCAATAGCGAGGTATGTGCCACAGTAGCGCGTACCGGCGAAGGCAAACATGAGTTATTGAACCAAGCAATTATCAGCACCGAGCAACGCCATGGCGAGTGGCAACCACTGCGCCTATCCTATGGCCCCGATATCGACCCCGTGTTGGATGAGATGGAGAAACTGATCACAGCGCGCTCTTTTCTCACCTCCCGCTATCCAGCGCGCTGGACAGCGATAAAATTCCTTGAGGGTGACGATGACCTCATAGAGCGTGGTGGCGTTGACAGTAAAACTACGGCAGAGCTACAGCAGATTGTCGAGACCTTACGCACTCACTGTGAAAAAACTTTGAGCTCTTTCCCCGAAGCCATAATTGCCGACTACCGCTACGGTTTTATTCATGCACTGTTACGCAAAGATGTGGTTACAGTTCCTACCACTGATGCACGCCTAGATATTACCGATAATTTGGATAAATTTTTAACCCATAGAGTTCTTGGCCCCAGCATTATGATGTTTATGCTGTACGCCATGTTCCAAATCACCTTTACTCTAGGTGATTATCCTATGCAACTGCTAAACCAGCTATTTGCGCTGATAGCTGATATCGCGACCAGATTGGTTCCTCCAGGACATCTGCAATCTATGCTGGTTTCCGGTGTTATTGATGGCGTGGGCGGTATTCTCTGCTTTGTTCCGCTGATAATGATCATGTTTATTATGATAGCTTTTCTCGAAGATTCAGGTTACATGGCTCGCGTCGCTTACATGATGGACAAAGTGTTTCGCACCTTTGGTCTACACGGCAGTTCAGTTATGCCATTTATTATTTCCGGTGGCATTGCTGGTGGCTGCGCGGTTCCCGGTGTAATGGCGGCGCGCACCCTTCGCAGCCCGCGCGAAAAACTGGCAACCATTCTGACCGCACCATTTATGCCTTGTGGTGCGAAAATCCCAGTTTTTCTCCTGCTAATTGGTGCTTTTTTTGCCGAACACCGCCCCCTAATCATGTTTTGTATCACCTTAATTGCATGGATCATGGCGCTGCTGGTAGCACGGCTGCTGCGCTCTACTTTAATCAAGGGCGAATCGACCCCGTTCGTAATGGAACTCCCACCCTATCGCTGGCCTACGCTCCAAGGGATAATGATTCACACTTGGGAGCGCACCGCTGAGTATATCAAAAAAGCGGGCACGGTAATCCTCGCAATATCTATACTACTCTGGGCCGGCATGACTTTCCCCGGCCCTACAGAGCAGCAAATAACCGCATATCAGCAACAAAAGCAACAACTCAGTGACGCCATTGAGCACAGCGAATCGGCACAGCAACAACAGGATCTCAGCACTCAGCTACAACAGCTGGAACACCAACAGAGTGCCACCATGTTGAAAAACTCTGCGGCTGGACAACTAGGCACCATGCTAGAACCTATAAGCAAACTGGCAGGCTTTGACTGGCGCACAAATATTGCTCTAATCGGCGGCGTTGCGGCAAAAGAGCTAATCGTTTCCACTCTAGGCACAGCCTACTCTTTGGGCGAAGTGGATATCGACAACGATACCAGCCTATCGCAGCGCATTGCTGCTGACCCCCAGTGGAATAAGGTTGCCGCCATAAGTGCTATTCTGTTCGTCCTCCTCTACGCGCCATGCTTTGTCACCATAGTAGTCATGGCACGTGAATCGAGCTGGAAATGGGCCTGCTTTGCGCTGATATTTAACAGCAGTATCGCCTTTTTACTGGCAACTGTAGTTTATCAGATAGGCATAAGGATCAGCTAAATCAGCTATCTTTTTACTAGACAAGCAACATAAATTCTGTATATTGAAACCAGTTTGTTTGCTAAGGGGGAAACCCTGTATTAAATTCAGTTAAAAGGAGAATCAAAATGGCTTATGTAATTGGTGAAGACTGCACTAGCTGTGGTGCTTGTGAAGATTCATGTCCTGTAGAAGCAATCTCTGAAGGTGAAGAGCGCTACGTAATCGACCCAGATACTTGCACAGATTGTGGTGCTTGCGCTGACACCTGCCCAGTAGGTGCTATCTCTGAAGGTTAATTCCAACAGTGACAACCAGTGTAACTAAAAAAGCGAGGGCAACTCCCTCGCTTTTTTAATATCCGCGATAAATCTCCTCATAACTCCACATAATCAAGCATCCTTAAAAACATATAACACTTTTCCCTTGCGCTATTTTCAATTGCCATGATAACGTGTAATTGTGTTTTCAGTTTAGTACGAGGCTCTTTTGATTGAACGGTACGATGACGCGCCACAGAGCTTCGGCTGAAAACACCAGCTATATACCGGCACTGCCGGCAAATAAAGGAGTAAGACACAATGGCACAAGGTTCAGTAAAATGGTTCAATGACGCAAAAGGTTTTGGTTTCATTGAGCAAGACGGTGGTCCTGATGTTTTCGTTCACTTTTCAGCAATCGGTGGCGATGGATTTAAATCTCTAGCGGAAGGTGACCGCGTAGAGTTTGAAATTACTGATGGCCAAAAAGGCCCTCAAGCAGCTAACGTTGTAAAACTGTAATATCCCAGCAAAAACTAAAAAACAAACCTCACTATTTAACAATAGTGGGGTTTTTTTATGGCACACGCTTTTTCCCATCTTTATCCTCCGAAAATTACCTGCTTTCACCTTGACATGCCACCAACCTGTTGCTAGTTTCCTACTGTTGTGCAACCTTGTACTAGTGCGTTAATTTCAGTAATTTTTCGCCATTAAGGATTCACTTGCGAGTTCTCATTTCTGACAATTTTTCTGCTGACAGCCTACAGCTTCTCTCTAGTGCTGCAGACATCACAGTTGACTACCGACCAGGTATCAGCCCTAGCGAATTGCTTAGTGCAATCGGAGAGGTTGATGCCTTACTGGTACGCGGCGGTACTTCTGTTACCGCAGAACTCCTTGAAGCTGCCCCCAAATTAAAGATAATCGCGCGCGCCGGTATAGGTGTGGAAAATATCGATATTGATGCAGCAAACAAGTATGGCATCGTCGTCACAAATACACCGACTGGCAGCACTACAACAATTGCTGAGCATGCCATTGCCATGATGCTAGCTTTGGCGCGCATGATTCCCCAAGCATACATCTCAGTGCGCCAAGGGCAGTGGAGTTCGGCTAAATTTATTGGCACCGAACTCAGCGGCAAGACTCTTGGCATAGTTGGTGGCGGCAAGATCGGACGTAAGGTTATTGAGTACGCACACGGTCTGCATATGAACGTAAACCTCTACGATCCATACCTCTCTGCTGAGGTCATAAAGCGCTTGGGGGCTAGCAAAGTCTCTTTCGATGCTCTGTTGCAAAGTGCAGATTTTATTTCTCTGCATGTGCCCCTCAACCACGAAACCGATCAACTATTCAATGCCGATACCTTCCGCCGGCTCAAGCCTGGCTGTCGTTTGATAAATTGCGCCATTGGTGGGCTAGTTAATGAAACCGATATGGCAGAAGCCCTAACCAGCGGCATTTTAGCCGGGGCGGCTCTGGACACATTCACCAAAGAACCACCAATGCCAAACAACCCACTGCTGGCAATGCCCAACGTAATCTACACCCCGCATATGCGTGCCGCGACGATAGATGCACAAACAAACGTAACCATGCAGGCTGCCAACCAAGTGATCAATTTTCTAACTACAGGTATTGTGCGCAATGCCCTTAATGTGCCATCGGTTAGCTCCGATCTGCTTGACACGCTGCGACCATACCTCTCGTTAGGAGAAAAAATGGGCGCTTTTTTGGCCCAATTACTGGAGAATCGCCCCTTTGACAGCATCTCCATTGAGTACTCTGGCACCCTGATTCAACAATCTACTGAGCCGATTACTTCCGCCATTTTAAAAGGGCTACTAACCCCGATTATTGGACCACGCATTAATTACGTTAATGCACCACATATTATTCGCAAGCGCGGCATTACGGTAAATGAGATACGCAGCAATATAGCCGCAGGATTTTCCAATATTATCAAGCTAACTATTTCCGGTGAGCAGGGTTGCCAATCGATACAAGGAGCTATGTTTCACAATAACGAAGGACGCATTGTCGGTGTTGATGACTACTCGGTAGAGACCATCCCCGCCGGAAATATTTTGGTGGTAAAGAACAATGATCGACCCGGAGTTGTAGCACTGCTAGGAGCCATGATGGCGGACGAAAACATAAATGTCGCTATGATGAATTTATCCCGCAGAAAAATCAACGGCACTGCAATGTCACTACTTACCGTTGATCAAAAAATTTCTGAGGATACAATGAAAAAACTACGCCAACACGACAACATTATTTCAGCTATTCAAGTTGAGCTGCCGGAGCAACAGGCGCTTTAATTGGCCGCACTGGCGGCAACTAGATTTTCATAACCAGAAAGAGATAGATGAATCAAGACACTACAACTTTTGAAGCTATGATACCCAAAGGCGTTAAAGATTTCCTTCCAGTTAACGCAGTTAAAATAGAGTATTTAAAGAGCACCCTGCATCAGGTATTTAAACAATGGGGTTTTCAGCCAGTAACACCACCATCACTCGAGTTTTTGCATGTACTTGAACGAGGGCTTGGCAATGAACTAAAGGACAGTACGCTGCGCTTTGATGATCGTCAGAGCGGATATCTGTTGGCCTTCCCCCCCGACATAACACCCCAGATTGCGCGGGTGTTTGCCACACGCATGCATAACGCACCACTTCCCCAGCGCTTGAGTTACTCTTGCCGCGTACTGCAACACACCGAGCAACAGGCCGGCAAAGATAGGGAAATTTTTCAATCGGGAGTTGAACTTATAGGTCAATCTGGTCCTCAGGCTGATGCCGAGATGATTGCCATAGCCCTTGAATGTCTCAGCACCCTAAAAGCACCACAATATACCATAGATATAGGCCAAGTAGAGTTCTACCGCGGGGTCTTAGATGCGCTGAATCTACCTAGCGCACAAATTGGCAACCTGCACAACAGCATTCTACACAAAGATACTTCGGGGCTGAAGCAACAACTAGAAAAACTGCCTATAGCCGCTGAAAACTGTGAAGAGATCATGGCTTTACCACGTCTGTTTGGCGGTAAAGAGGTTTTAGATCGTGCCGCCAAAGTCGTAACCAATGATCGCTCCAAAAAAGCCTTGGACAACTTGCACAAAACATTACAGATTTTGGACTTCTATGGTGCTAACGATCATATTACTGTCGATCTAGGTGAATTGCGTGGTCTTGACTATTATACTGGTATAACCTTTCAGGGTTTTCTCACCGGTTTCGGTAAGGCGGTCTGCCTTGGAGGCCGCTACGATCATTTAACCGAGATTTATGGCTGTAGCGCACCAGCAACAGGGTTCGCCTTTAATTTATTGAATCTACTTTTTTCTATGCCACAGCAACTAAGCGCGGCAGTACAGCCCGGAGTAGATGCGCTGGTAGTCTCCAAAAGCACAGACTGCACCTCAGCGTTATCATTAACATCAGCTTTACGCAAACATGGCTATTCAGCTTGCATTGGAGAATACAATCCAGAAACTAACCAACAATATGCGCGAAAGATGAATTTTAGTTACTTATTTACTGTTTCAGAGTCTGGTGATAATACTGAGAGGTTGTCTATATCCGACAACGTACTAACTCAGGTAGCCACGGCTGCGTTAATAAGCGGACAAGGTCTTTGTAAACAATTAGGAGAACACAAAAATGGCTAACGTTGTAGTAGTCGGCGCTCAATTGGGCGACGAGGGCAAAGGTAAGGTTGTCGATATTTATACGGAAAATGCAAATGCAGTTGTACGCTACCAGGGTGGCAACAACGCTGGACATACTCTCGTTGTAGGCAACGAAAAAACAGTGCTCCATTTAATTCCGTCCGGCATTCTTCATGAAGGCAAAAAATGCATTATCGGCAACGGCGTTGTACTCGACCCGCAGGTGTTTATTGAAGAGATTGAAGCGCTTAAGAAAAAAGGCTACCTACAGGATGAATCGCAACTGGTCATCGATCGCAATGTCCATATCATCATGCCCTACCATAAAAAAATTGATGTCGCACGGGAAAGCAAGCCAAGCGAGCGTCGTATTGGCACCACTGGACGCGGCATAGGCCCTACCTACGAGGACAAAGTGGGGCGTCGCGGCATTCGTTTATCCGATCTGGTCAATCCACATATTTTTGCTCAGAAATTAAAAGAGGTTCTACCTGAGAAAAATTTTCTGCTAGAACATTTTTTACAGGAGTCGCCAGTTGAAGAGCAGGCCATACTGGACGAGTACAATGAGTATGGCAAGCAACTATTACCATTCATGGGCAACACCTCTGCACTCCTAGACCAGTGCCGTAAAAATGGAGAAAACATCCTCTTTGAGGGCGCCCAAGGTAGCCTCCTTGACGTCGACCACGGTACCTACCCATATGTAACCTCATCCTCAACAATTGCTGGCGGTGCCTGTACCGGTTCAGGATTCGGTCCACGGTTTATCAATGAGGTAATCGGCATCTCCAAGGCCTATGTCACCCGCGTAGGCGAAGGGCCATTCCCAACTGAGTTAAAGGATGAGATGGGTGAGCGGCTGCGCAATGCTGGAGCAGAATTTGGTGCTACTACTGGTCGTCCTCGGCGTACTGGTTGGTTTGATGCAGTTGCCTTGCGTGAAGCTGTTCGCACCAATGGCATGACCGGTTTAGCTATCACAAAAATCGACGTTCTCAGTGAGCTTGAGTCCATCAAAATGTGTACCGCCTACTCCTACCGTGGTGAGCTTCTTGAAGAGCTTCCACACGATCTACAAGTACTCCAAGAGTGCAAACCAGTCTATGAGGAGTTCGATGGCTGGAAGTGTGATATATGCTCAGTAACCACCTACGATGAGTTTCCTACACAAGTAAAAACATATTTAACAAAATTAGAGGAGATCACCGGCTGCCCAGTAGCCCTTGTTTCAGTTGGCCCTCGTCGTGATCAAACTGTACAACTACGTAATCCCTTTGAAGGATAGGAAATTTATTTAAAAAAACCATTGACTTCAAAACAGGCATCACGTATAACTCTCTTCGTTGTGAGCCGGTAGCTCAGTTGGTAGAGCATCTGACTTTTAATCAGATGGTCGTGGGTTCGATCCCCCCCCGGCTCACCATTAAAATAAAATACGTCCCTATCGTCTAGCCTGGCCCAGGACACCGCCCTTTCACGGCGGCGACAGGGGTTCGAATCCCCTTGGGGACGCCAAATATTTAAAGCCCTGTTGATTAATTTCAACAGGGCTTTTTATTTGCATTAATTACCTACCAAAAACCACAAACAACACAATCCGGCAAAACATACCTAGCTGGTAATAGGTGCATTACAGTTGCGCTACCGCATCTACCAAACCACGGCAACAGACCATTACTAACCCTAGCAACACAGACAACTGTAGCTCACAAGCCAACCTCAGGGGCATAACCCAGCATCGCTGCCCCATGAACAGCTATAAAATAGTCACACACTCCATACGGTAATTGCTAATTCAAAAGGTCAGCCCTTATACAATAGCTACGGGGCAATCCATATTGCTCTCTTAGTGAATTACGGGAAGCTCTTTAACCAACAATAGAGTGACCAACGCGCCTTTATTTGTTATACAACATGAAAAGCACAACAGTAGAGCATAAGCAGAGACTAGGTTATACAAGACATACCAGCACTTAGTTTTTAAATCACAACAAATAGTAAATTTCGCATCGATGGATATAACAATGAGTACTGACAAAAAAATTGACACCACAGTAGTAGAAATTTTCAGCGATGGTGCCTGTAGCGGTAACCCTGGGCCAGGTGGCTATGGAACTATTATGCGCTGTGGTGAACACGTTAAAGAGCTCAATGGATACGCAGCAGAAACCACAAATAACCGCATGGAGCTAATGGGAGCTATTGTCGGGCTTGAAGCCCTTAAAAAGCCATGTGATGTTATAGTTACTACAGATTCGCAATATGTGTGTAAAGGAATGACGGAGTGGTTAGCAGGCTGGAAGAAGAAAAACTGGATAAATTCTCAGCGCAAACCTGTACTCAATCGCGATCTATGGGAACGCTTAGATGCAGCGGTAAATGGACATAAAGTGCGTTGGCTATGGGTTAAAGGACACGCAGGGCACTACGAAAACGAACGCTGTGACGAATTAGCACGCCAAGCAATCATAGATAAAACACCCATGTAATAACAGGAGGAGAGCATGTCGACAGTGGCAAAACAGATCGAGCAATTTTTAGCAGCTCCAGCCTTTGGAGTTGCTGGTGCCTCAACGAATCGTGACAAATATGGCAATAAGGTGCTGCGCTGCTATCAGCAAGCGGGGCGCAAAGTCATACCTATAAATAACCGGACACAAACTATTGAGGGACTTGCCTGCGTCAACTCAGTTTTAGATCTACCCAGTGAAGTAACAAGCTTGTCTATCATAACACCACCACAAATTACTGAGCAGGTGGTGGAGCAGGCCGTAGTTAAGGGAATTGAGCATATATGGATGCAACCAGGAGCTGAAAGTGCCGCAGCGGTTCAGATGTGCCGCGACAACGGCATTAACGTCATTGCAGACGGGAGTTGTTTACTAGTGATACTGCACTATAGCGAGGGTCACTAAGTGTTCACTACCACTTTTGATTACATAGCACAAACAACAAAGCCCCGACTTTATGTCGAGGCTTTGTCATATTTAAGACGCTAAATTTAATTACTAAGCACTAAGCCTTAACCAGCTCAACCTCAACAATATTGTCACCACAAGGAACAACCTGCTGGGCATTCAGTTGGGCAAAGTGATATGGAGCAAAAACTAGCCCCTGAGGAACAAAAGCGCTAATACGTGCTATTCCAGTCGCACTGCCAACACTGCTCTTGACCGTAGCCTGATCTCCGTCAGCGACTCCAGCTTTATCAGCATCAACTTTATTGATTTCAATATAACCAGCAGGAGCGATATCAGTTGCGCCAGCTGCATAGGTAGAGGTTACCCCAGTATGAGCATGCATTTTACCAGTTAACAACTGCAGTCCTTTACATGCCTTACTAGGAGCAAACGCCGAGAAGGTAAGCGCTGCTGCTGCGGGGACATACGCCTTCTTAGCACATGAACTAGTATACACATCCCCAGTTACTGCAACGCTAGAGAATAGATCGGATAATTCTGCCATCTCAGCCAAGATCTTCTCATTGCACAGTGTCTGTGTACCCTTAACCGCCGCATACAACTCAGCAAAAATCTGTTTATCACTGCGTGCACTACCAGCAGGCTTAATAGCTTTACCTAGCATTCCAGCACGATGATCACAAGCAATATAGGTACCCGACTTCTCAGCGTAAGCAGCGGCAGGTAAAACCACATCCGCAAGTTTACTCAATTCTGAATCGAGAATATCCTGCACCACCAAAAACTCTACTTTTTGCAGGGCTTTTTTCCAGCGCCCACTATCGGCAAAAGTTACCAGAGGATTGGTTCCGGCTAGATACACACAACGAACTGTACCCGCCTCGATACCGGCAAGTATCTCATCTGCATTCATACCACCACTCGGCAACTCACCAACACCCCAGCTCTTAGCAAATTTAGCTGCAGCACCTGCATAACCTTGATATCCAGGCAAAAACTCGGGGCAAACACCGGCATCAAGCAGCCCTTGAGTATTTGGTCTTTCATCGACGGGGAACAGGCCACCACCTTCACTACCTAGTGCGCCAGTTATAATCGCCATGTTGGCCAGAGCTGCAGTAACCTCTGCACACTGTGTTGATTTAGTAACATCAGCACCGAAAATTATTGCAACCTTACCAGCAGCACCAAGTGCCGTTGCAGCATCTTGCAATAACGCTAAATCAATGCCAGTTGCCTGTACCGCTTTTTTAAGATCAATTGCAGCAACCGCTTTCTTCACATCGGCACTATTTTTTACATATTTTTTAACAAAAGCGGCATCACCCTGACCACTATCCACAATCAATTTACACAGAGCGCCGATAAGAGTAGCAGCACTGCCAGGTTTGTAATTGAGGAAAGTATTGGACAATCCAGCAATTCTGACATTACGCATATTTGCCACGATCAGTTGTGCATCATTTTCGCGTAGTGCTTTCTGGATCTTATAGTTGATCTGTGGTTGCTCCGAGGTGATATCTGAACCCAATACCAGAATAGCGTCAGCTTGGGAAATTTTATCACTTGCGGCGCTCGCGCCGCGCAAACCGAGGAGCTTAAACAGAGTTTCTGAGGCTTTGTGCATGCCATAACGGGCATCTGAATCAATATTGTTGCTAGCAAAACCAGCACGGAACAATTTTTGGAACAGATAGTTTTCTTCCACGCTAAGACGCGCAGAGGATAGACCGGCAATCGCAGCACCGCCAACCTCTTTGACCTTATCTACCACGGCCTGTTGCGCAGCGGCCCAATCTACCTCAACCTGAGTGCCAGACTGCTTAATACGTGGGGCAAGGATACGCTCGGCAGAATTAACAAAACCGTAGCCAAAGCTAGAATCAAAACTTAGCAAACCATTATTGATTGTCGCATCATCTTTAGAAGTGATGCGATACAGTTTGTTCTGTTTTACATTGAGATCGACCTGCTCCAAACTACCACCAGCAAAACCGATTGAGGCGACTTTATCTAAAGTCCAACTACGCGCTGAATGCTTGAAAGGTTTGGAGATCATTGCACCAACTGGACAGACTGCAACAGCATTGCCCTCAATGTATGGATCAATGGAGTTACGTGGAACACAGGCGATATATGCCTTATCACCGCGCTCGACCACTTTAAAATCGCCAATACCGGTCAACTCGCGCCCCACTTTTACACATTTCTCACAGAGGATACAGCGTGTTGGTACATTTTCAATGAGAGGCCATGTAGTTATCTTGGCGTGAGCAACATCTTCGGCAGCGAACGGTTGATCCAGAACATGGTACTCAAAGCAGATATCCTGCAAATCGCACTCACCTGCAGAGTCACACACCGGACAGTCCAGAGGATGGTTCACCAACATCAGGCGAATCATATCTTTGCGTTGTTTTTCCAGCGCTGGCGTTGAGGTCGTCACAACAATGCCGTCGGTCGCCACAGTATTACAAGCGGTAACTGGCGCTGCAACGCCTTCAACCTCAACCAAACATACCCGACAGGCACCAGTGGTAGAGAGTTTTTTAAGATAGCACATGGTCGGGATTTTGATGCCCAGTTTCTCTGCGGCAGCAATTATCGTCGAGCCAGCTTCGATTTGCACATCCTGACCATCAATCGTCAGATTGATCATTGCCTTTTCACTGTTCTTGCTCATATGAAAAATCCTAAAGCTAGTGGCTTTTTAGCCATACTGCAATAAACGATACCAATTACTTATCGACAGCAACCATCGCCACACGATAACAACGCAGGCAGCGATCTGCTTCAATTACCGCCTGACTTTCCGGCATAGCCAACTCTATTTCATCATAGTTGCTTGCCCGCGCTGCTCCGCCGATCTTAGGCTGATGTTCACGATGAAGACCACCGAGAACCGGAATCTTCTCGGTTTTATTGAACACGCCCAAGCGGTTAACTGCATCCTCTAACGCCTCTTCATCATCCAAGACAGCCTTGCCGTCCATCAGATAACGGTTGATAACACTGCCAGCACGCTTACCGTGACCGACCGCGAGAACAACTGTCATAGCGCCATATTCACAGTCACCACCAGCAAAAACACCATCATCATCGGTCATCATAGTGCCACCGTTGGTTTTGATGCTGCTCCAGCGCGTTTGCTGAACGTTGTTTTCGTTACCATCTAGATACGATAGATCTGGATCTTGGCCAATAGCCGGAATTACCATGTCACAAGGAATAACATACTCAGACCCTGGAACAGGTTGTGGACGACGACGACCAGAATCATCCGGCTCGCCTAGCTCCATCTTGATAACTTCAACACCGACAATCTTATTATTTTCAGTCACCAGACGGGTTGGGTTTACCAAGAACTCGAAGCGTACCCCTTCCTCATCAGCGTCATCGACCTCGTAAGACTCAGCTGGCATCTCGTTACGCGTACGCCGATAGACCAGAATCGACTCTTCACAGCCTTCACGTAAGGCAACACGCACGCAGTCAATAGCGGTATTACCACCACCGACAACAACGACACGCTTGGGAGTGGTAATTCCCTGCCCTAAAGCAACGGCACGCAGATAGTTGATACCGCCGGTGGAGAATCCTTCATAACCCGCGTCTTCACCATCAACACCCATAGGCTTAGACTTGAAGCAACCAGTACCAAGGAATACTGCATCATACTGCTGTTTTAGTTCCGCTAGGGAAACATCGACACCGAGCTTGACGCCATATTCGATCTCAACACCAAGAGCGGCAATATTATCAGCCTCGCGTTGTAATAGATGGCGCGGCATACGATAATCGGGGATACCTACTGCAACAGTACCGCCTGGCTCAGAGAGCATTTCGATAATTTTAACTTTATGTCCAGCTAAGGCCAGGTAGTATGCACAGCTAAGACCAGCAGGGCCGGCACCAACCACGATAACCTTTTTACCCGTTGACGGATTGGTGATGCGCGGTGCTGGAGTATGATGCATCCACTCGTGGTCAGAAGCTACCCGTTTTAGCACCATGATGTTAACGGGCTCATCGACCAAAGCGCGCCGACAAGCGGTCTCGCAAGGATGAGGACATACCCGACCACAAACAGCAGCGATTGGCATCCGCTCGCGAATCTTCGCTAGCGACTCCTCGAAGCGGTAGTTTTTAATCTCTTCTATATAGGCGGGGATATCGATATGCGCTGGGCACTTATCCATGCACGGAGCAGTAAGTTTATCCTTGTAATCACCGGCAAACTTCGGCTTACGCCCGCCGTTGATATACGCCATATACTCATCACGGAAATAGGTCAGCGTATCCATCACAGGAATTGCCGAGGTCATACACAGGGTACATTTGCAATCTTCAAGTAAGCTAGAAAGGTTCTCAATAACCTCCAGATCCTTTAACTCACCGTGCCCCTGAATAATACGCGCCAAAGTATCCTGCAATACGCGGGTACCCTTTTTACCTGGGGTACACTTACCGCAGCAGTGCTTCTCCTGCACCCGCTTCATATACTCAGCAGCCATCGCTACAATGTCGATGTCCTTGTCGAGCAGTACAACACCATCCCAGCCCATGAAAGCGCTGACTTTGCTGTCACCCAAATACTCGGTAGGAATTTTGAGCTTTAACGAAGCTAAATCAGCGCTACCGCCTTGGCGGTTATCGACAATTTCTCTTCCCCAGCTGGAAAAAACGATTTCAGACAATATGACCTCCTGTAATACCCATGCCCTCGCCTGCAAGAGAGCTTTTTATGCTCCACAAAAAAGGCGTTACGCCGCCCTTTATGTATTGAATCTGCTACAAATAACTATCCATCATTTGTATACAGTATGCAGCTAATTACCACAAATAGCGCTATTAAATCAAGGAGAAATTTCCACAATAATCTGTATCTTATTGCCATCTATCCTGCCTGTTGCAGGAAAATTACGCCCTTAACTGGTCACGCAAAGCCGTTATTGCCACAGCATAATCTGGCGCATTAAGCACCGCGCTGCCAGCAACAAAAACATCAGCACCAGCAGCGGCAATCTGCGCAATGTTCTCGGCTTTAACACCACCATCAACCTCTAACTCGATCTTGCGGCCACTGCGCTCAATCATCTCACGCAGTTGAGTAATTTTAGGCAGCATAGTCTCAATAAAGCTTTGCCCACCAAACCCAGGGTTAACACTCATAACTAGAATCAAATCTACCTCGGCAACAATCACCTCGAGAGTACCCGCTGGTGTTGCTGGATTAATTGAGACCCCAGCCTTTTTCCCCAAGCTGTGAATCAACTGTACCGTACGATGCAAATGGGGAACTGCCTCTTGGTGTACAGTAATAATGTCCGCTCCAGCTGCAGCAAAGTCGGGAATATATAGATCCGGATGTTCAATCATAAGATGCACATCGAGGGGGAGTTTTGTTACTTGGCGCAGAGATTTAACTACCGGTGCACCAATCGTGATATTGGGAACGAAGTGGCCATCCATCACATCGACATGAATATAGTCGGCCCCCGCCTGCTCAACAGCCTTTATCTCGGCGCCAAGACATGCAAAGTCAGCAGATAGAATCGACGGTGAAATTTTGATCATGGTATTCTCCAAGCTAATTGGTAAACACAGCTAGCGTCAACTAGGCACGCCGACGCAAGGCAGCGGCAAAAAAACAGTCCATACTAGCATGACGATTGGTGAAGGTCACTAGCTGACCTGCAGCATTGAACAGCTCCTGCCAGTGTTGTGGTGCCATTGAGCGTAAATCCTCTTGACTAAATTCGGCGTGTTGCTGCAAGAACTCGGCAACTACATCAACTGACTCCTCAGCGGTTGTAGTACAGAGAGAATACACCAGCAGCCCACCTGGGGCGACCAATTGTGCTGCATTAGCTAAAATCTGCTTCTGCAATTTAGCCAAACGAACAACATCGGCCTCACTACGTCGCCAGCGCGCTTCGGGGTTGCGCCGCAACACCCCAAGGCCACTGCAGGGTGCATCTACCAGCACGCGATTAAAGCTGCCACGGGGAAACAGGGTACACGGCTGGGTCATATCCCATGGCGCGGTCTCGATCACCGCCCCTAAGCGCTCGGCACTGCGCTGCAGCAGAGCTAAGCGTTTTTCATGCAGATCCAAAGCCGTTATTGTCGCCTGATTCTTAGTCAATGCAGCCACATGTGTGGTTTTGCCACCGGGAGCCGCGCACACATCTACGACCTTATCGCCCGGTTGAGCTTGTAGCAGATGGGCAATCAGCATACTGGCCTCATCCTGCATTTGATACAGTTCTGGATCAAGATCTGGCACCGCGCGCAGATGACCGCGTTCGATCACTACCCCTTCGGGAGCGTAATGGGTAGCTCGTGCTTCCAAACCAGCAGCTTCAAGCTGAGCCATAAACTCGTCACGACTGCACTTGAGGGTATTAACACGTAGCGTGGTCGGCGGCACCTGCAACAGGGTTTGCGCTAGCGCCCCCGCCTGCTCAGCGCCAAACTCATTCAGCCAGCGTTGCGCCAACCAGCGCGGCAGCGATAGCTTATGCATCAGCCAATCTAGCGGCCTATCTTGCGTAGGCCATTGTACCCGCTGCGGTTCCCGCATCATAGTCCGCAAAGTACCATTGATCAGCCCGGTAATACGCTCTAAACCCAGTTTACGCGCCAGTTCTACGGTACTATTCACTGCAGCATGTTGCGGAATCTTGTCCAGATAGATCAGCTGATAAGTACCTAAGCGTAGCAGCCACAGCGCCTGAATTTCCAATTTTGCTATGGGCTGACGACTGTAAGCACTGAGGATAAAATCCAGATTAGCGCGGCGGCGCAACACGCCATAGACTAACTCCGTAGCCAGACTGCGCTCACGCACATCGAGATCCGGAAGCGTTGCCAAAATACCATCCAGCGCCAGATCAGAGTAGGCTCCCTGATCCACACGCAGCAACACCTCATAAGCTATTGTGCGCGCATCGTTAAGACACACTTGCTTTTTTTTAGCCACTTTCTAACTACCTTAATCCTGCCACGACCAGCTACAGGCAAAACAAAAACAGGGGACATGGTAAACACGCCCCCTGCAATTATTACTCATTCAGCGCCAGATGACACTGCCAAACTCCATCGCTATTACTAGGCCATCGCCTCAAGGCGGCGCACCCTTTCATCCATAGGCGGATGGGTAGAGAACAGGCTCTGCAACCCTTTTCCCGACAGTGGATTAACAATAAACATGTGCGCCGTAGCATCGTTGACATGATGCATGGGCCGCTGATGGTTAGCCGCTTCGAGCTTACGCAAGGCGCTGGCCAAGTAGTGCGGATTACCACACAGGATAGCTCCGCCGCGATCAGCAGCAAACTCACGCGAGCGCGACACCGCCATCTGTACCAACATAGCGGCAAGCGGCGCAAAGATCATAGTGATGATTAACACAAAGATATTACTGCCCCCCTCTTCATCGTCACTACCACCAAAACCACCAAACAACGCCGCCCACTGCGCCATCTGCGCCATGTAGGAGATAGCACCAGCCAGAGTAGCCACAATAGAACCTATCAAAATATCCCGATGCTTTACGTGGGACATCTCG
Organism: Desulfuromonas sp.; assembly: GCA_034006225.1. Taxonomy (GTDB): domain Bacteria; phylum Desulfobacterota; class Desulfuromonadia; order Desulfuromonadales; family Desulfuromonadaceae; genus Desulfuromonas. The sequence continues at coordinate 30,480 of JAVETC010000022.1, forward strand.
TGAGCCATTACCCCCATCAACTCTTCGCGGCTGAGGATATTCATGATCCCCTCAGTAGCCGCAACTATCGCATGCTGCGGATTGCGGCCAGTCGCAAAAGCATTTGGGGTCGATTCAGGAATAACAAACACCTTCGGCATTACCAGCTGATTGCGACTGCATAGCTCTTGCACCACATCATACAGCGGGCCGCTAGACACCTCACGCCCTTTGTACATGCGCATAACAATTTTATCGGAAAACCAGTAGGAGCCAATGTTCATAACTGCCGCGATAATCAGAGCGAAAATCGCTCCGCCGCGTCCGCCAAGAGCACCACCAACCGCCATCAGCAGAATAGTCAACACCGCCATCAAGGCCACTGTCTTTACATTATTCAACATAGTTTTAATCCTTTATTTTTATACTCAGCACCAGAACGCCACAGAAAATACCATGATTTACCCTTTCGGGGGAAATATAAGCAGCATATCCGTGGTTTTCAAGAGATAAAACACGGAAGAACAACTGTGCTAATCAACAATGTTAGCGCCAATCGTCACCCATATTCTGCACCGCAGCCTGAAGCACAGGCAACATAACTGCGCGACCGAGGGCCAAATTTCACTTTATTCTGACATTCTGACCACTTTTCCCCCACAAAACTCAGGCACTATTCTGTAGGTCAACAACGCACAAAAATGTGGAGTTAATTATGCAGAACAGATGTTTGCAGATCCTGCCAAACTCAATGAATACAGCAACAGCAAAGAGTAACACTGATAGACCCAATCTGCCCCGCCTGTTTGCCGCCATAGCTCAAGAGCACGATGGACAACTACCCTTTGGTGCGTATGACGTAACCGCGGGCAGCGAAAGCGAACTACAGGCTGTTGTTATTGGGTCAGCTAGCAATGTTGATCTGCCGCAGACCATCGAAAACTCGCGTTTTTTTGCCAATCTGATCAAACGCGCCCACGCCGGAGAGATGGCAGAGAAACATGTAGAAGAGCTGCGCGCATTTTTATCCAACCAGCACAGGGTGTGGGAAAATAGCTGGGTACGTTTAGAGCGCAAGCGCTTGAGTAGGAATGCGCAGCGGGTTTTAGACCAAGATCTGTTGATCGACAAAAAAAATCCACGCTCGGGTACACGCTCTGATGCCAGCCGCTTCTGTTATCTTGATGCAGAGGATAATGAAAAGGTGCGCCTGCCTATCAGCTATCTGATTAAACTAGCCTTGGCAGAGGTCGTAGGCTGTCAACCGCAGCTTGATCCACTGCTAGTGCAAACCGCCAATAAACTCCAAAACCACTACCTCAACGATAACACCTCACCAGAGACCTTCTCCTTTCACGTCGTCAATCTCTCTCCTCAGGGTGGTCAGGGCAATGCCTTAGCGCGCGAAACTGCCAAGCGCTTTCTGCTAACGCAATTGCTGGTTGACTACGCCAACCACAAATTCGGTCTGCTGCAAAGTGGTCAACAAGCCCAGTATACTGTGCCCCGCACCCGCCACAACGGCAAAAGCAGCTCAACGAGATGATCTCCGACTCTTTTTATCGTGAGCTGTTTATGAGTCCATGCCTGTCAGGTTGGGATCGCGGCGAGGATAAGCACCAATACATGCACCTGTGCCATCAAGTGCTCAGCCGCAGCCAGCTCAATGCCGTAGCCAAATTGCGCGAAGCCGGCATCATAAACACTAACCTGGTGGTCTTGCCCAACATGTCCAACATCAGCTTGGCTAACAACGGTGCCCATATCAGCCTAGGCAGCAACATTCTCAGCACCTACCGCCAGCAGGACAGCACTCTTTTTGGCGCTAGGGAGGAGAAGTATTGTGGCGACCTATCGATCAAAATGCAGGAACACTTTCTGCCCCTGTTTGCCACTAACTACAGTGCCGCCCCCTACCGTCTGGGGTTTACAGATTTTCATCCGGAAAAGGCGCTGGGATTTTTGGCTCACGAGTTAGATTTTACCCACCTGCGCATGTTGTGGCGGCGCTGGCGCAACAAGAGCAACCTGAAACTATTGGGCAGCAGAATCACCCCCTTTGGCCCAGATTGGATCGACCGCCCCTTAAGCCGTATTTTTGGCTTAAAGGGGGACTTCGTTCCCGATTTTCGTCTGGTCGATTATCCGGTCAGCTTTTTAAGCACCGCCGAGAGTCCGGCCCTCAATGGTCAACTGGGCAATCAACACAAGCTGCTCCATGATCTCGATTCCATGGGCGCTTTTGATGCACGCATGTCGCTGTATCAGTTTTTCAAAATCCGCGAATATTCCAGCATGAACTTCAGTGGCTTTGAAGGACGCCACTACAGTCTGTTTGGCCAGTTTATCGCTGATATGGGCGCGGCAACTACGCTTCAGCAGTTGATCACCGCTCTAACCTTCAAGTATATGGCCGCTGGACAATTTGATCACCGCCACATCCCCGACAACCCCAACGTCGAGAGTGAACGCCGACAGATATTTTTCGGTCACGCCTTGGGTCTACCCACCTTTTTTATTAAACGCACTACCCGCAACCGTTTTTTGCGCCACATCCTCAAGCAGGCACAGGGTGTGCGCCATAGTCGGCGCTATCATGGTTATATGCGAGTTTATCATCAGGAGTATTGCTTGGCGCTGCTGCGCGTACTAGAGCAGGACGGCGCTGAACTAATTGAGCAGATCGGTTGCCATGACATGCTGCGCAACCTGCGCCTGCGCATTGAATCACCGCAGGAATACTCTGTTGCTGGCCGCCTTACTCAAGGAATTATGGCCACCCTAGGTGGCAAAACTCCGTTACAGGTTCCCGCAGCAGAATTCAATGCCGCAGCTGAGGAGTTTTATCGTACCACCCTGCGTAAACAACACTTGAACGAGGCACTACAACTGTTGCACGCAGAGTTACCAGTTCTGGAAAAGTTAGCCGCGCACAATCAGCACTATCGCACGGCGCTGAACTCCATCTGCCACGGCGGCGATCTACGCTCCACCTATAACCAACTCACCACTGCGGTTACAAATGGCACCAGCGCTGAAACCGACAACTTACGCTTAATCAATCTGGTGTTGCTCAGTGCTCACTGTGACAGCCATTCGCAAATGAACTTTAGCCCAATTAACCGGTCCAATAAGGACAGTTGCCATGAAGATGTTACATCAATATATCGAGCGAGCTAGCACCAAGGTGCGCACCGAGCAGCTATATGCTGATCGTCTGGTGCGCTGGATGTACCACCCCTGTAGAGAGTGGGCACCACAACTTTTTACCGCCCTAACTAGTCCACGGGCCTCCGCATGGCTAGCTACCATCAACTACGACCTTGATGCCCTGTATAAATTTAGCGGACAAAAACAGTTTTTAGAAAAATGTGGCGTTAATCTAGACGAGTGCCTCGACAATCCAGCCACACTGACCTGTGCGCGGAAAATATTTGAGCGCAAAATTTGCTACTGGCGCTGTCGTCCAATGGCGGCCAATGCCGCAGTGGTCTCCCCTGCCGACTCCCGCATGGTGATCGGCACACTATGTAATCAACACCCCCTCTTCTTAAAAGACAAATTTTTCACCTTTACCGACCTGCTCGGCCACACCAAGCACAGGTGGTTAGAATGCTTCGCAGATAGTGATTTCGCCATATTTCGTCTGACACCAGATAAATATCATTACAACCATGTACCGGTAACAGGGATCATCCGTGACTATTATGAATTGGGGCACAGTTATCACGCCTGCAATCCCGGCGCAGTGGTGCAAGAGGTGACGCCCTATTCGAAGAATCGCCGTGTGGTTACCATCATTGATACCGATGTAGACGGCGGCAGCCAAGTTGGGCTAGTCGCCATGATCGAAGTAGTTGCCCTGATGATAGGGGATATCTACCCGTGCTACACCGAACAGGAGGGCTATAACAATGTAGTCGAACAGCGCTCAGGAACCATGTTGCGCCAAGGCCAGCCTAAAAGCCTATTTCGTCCAGGCAGCAGCACCGATGTCCTGTTGTTTGAAAAAAACCGCATTCGTTTTTGTGACGATCTGCTCGCCAATCAGCAGCGTCAAGATGTGTTTAGCCGCTTCAGTCAGGGCTTTGATCAGCCACTAGTGGAGACCGAGGTGACAGTGCGCTCGACGATAGCGGTACGTAACGATAAATATTCCAACTTGAGGGATCTACAATGATAGTCAGTAACCTTATGTTTGTTGCGAGTTTGGCGCTGCTCTGTGCGGCAATGTTGGCCTTAGGGTGCAAATATCTTCCTCGGGAGCGTTGGCAAGTGCTGGCAGCAGTACCAACCCAACGCCAGAACGATGGTCAGTGGCAGGGGGTGAATTTCACCTACTATGGTTTTTTGACTGCCAATGCCTACGTAATGGCGCTGCTGATGCTGGTCATTTTGCTGCAATCTATTCAGGTAGCACTGAGCTCCCTGCTGATGCTGGCCTTTACACTGCTAGGAGTATGTGTACCGGCGTCACGCATAGTCGCCGCTATAGTTGAGGGCAAGGCGCACACTTTTACTGTTGGCGGGGCCGTATTCGTAGGCATCATCAGCGCGCCATTACTCATCATTATCGGCAATATGGTTGCTGGAGCCAATAGTCTCCCCCCCATACCAACTCTGGCCGCACTAGGAATTGCCTACGCGATGGGGGAAGGTCTCGGCCGCCTGGCCTGCATCAGCTTTGGCTGCTGTTACGGCAAACCTATCCACCAATGCGGCACAGTTGGGCGCCTGCTATTCAGCCACTTCAACTTTGTTTTTTACGGTAAAACCAAAAAAATCAGCTATGCCAGCGGCCTCATGGGGCAACCAGTCGTACCGATACAGGCGCTAACCGCCATGCTGTATGTATCTGCCGCCTTGGTGGGCACGCTGCTATTCCTCAGCGCCAACTACCGCAGCGCTTTTTTACTCACCGCCCTGGTTACCCAAGGCTGGAGCATCTACTCGGAGACTCTGCGCGCCGATTATCGCGGCGATCAAGCATTCAGCGTCTATCAGTGGATGGGGGTAATCGGCATGCTGTATGTAATACTTGTCAGCGTCCTGCTATCTTCCACCATAAGCGTCTTACCACAAATAACCAGCGGCGTGCGGGCACTGTGGAACCCAACAATCATTTTATCGGTGCAGGGGGTATGGTTATTACTGTTCTGGTATACTGGCAAAAGTTCAGTGACTGGATCCAGACTAAGTTTCTATGTCCACCATAGCCGGATCTAATGCTAAGAGCACGGCTCCAACTAGCTGTACAGCGTGCCGGTAAGCAAGGACTTAGCCCAGAAAAAATTGCCCTTAGCCTCACAATTGGCCTACTGCTAGGGATAATTCCTCTGGTGTGTGGCAGTAGCCTAATCTGTATTTTTATTGGCTGGCGCTGGCACCTGAGCCATCCACTACTACAGCTGGCCAACTATGCCGCCTATCCGCTGCAAATAGTGCTGTTTGTTCCCTTTTTTGCAACCGCCAACCACCTGTTCAGCTCAGCCACCCTGCTTGATCCACTGTTGCTACAACAGTTTACCAATTCGCCCCTTCAGGTGCTAGATCGACTATGGCTGGCAAACTTGCAAGCGCTGATATTATGGATACTTGCCAGCGCAATCAGCTTGCCTATTCTCTATCGAATCCTTCTCTACGCTCTCAAGCGGCGTGTTACCGCGGCACAGAGGACAACTCTGTCATAATCCACAATTTATCAGCGCTAAACACAGCGAGTTTTTCGCAATATTGATTACATTCCGCAACTCCTCTTCAAAACCAAATTTTAAATTAAACGCAAGTTCGCAAGCAATATGCAGCTTCTTCTAAGCTAAAATATTGCCATTCAAGACCTGTCCCCATTTTTCTTTTGTCTTAGTGTTTGATTGTATCCGAATTATGCGGTTACCCTTTCAAGTCTCTGCTAAGATACGCAATAAGGTGAAAAAATTGAGCTACGAGCAATAGTTGTAGAGGGCTGAATGGTTTTAAGTGTAAGAAAAATATATCGTTATGCTGTTGCTTTGCTACTCGTAGTTTGCCTTCTGCCTGTAGTTTCTGGCTATCCTCCCCCCGTGGAAGAATGCTCGTCAGACAATCTAAGAGCTGTTTTTCTCTCTGAGGTCTCAGCTGATAATTTATTTAGTACCAGTAACTACATTCGGCCAATTAAAAACAATTCCTCCAAGAGTTTTTTCGAAGACGCTCTAACCTTTGTTCAGATTTCATTCTATCTATACAGAGTGTCTACACCTCACAACCCTCATTATATTGAACGTTGTGCACAATGTGCAGAGCGTCGATCATTACCCATTCGAGCCCCTCCTTGCTTCAACGTCTAAAGATAAGTTTTGAGCATTATTACTATCTAACTTAATAAAGAACGTGAGCAATGGAGGTTTTATGCGAAAGAGTGATTTCGTGTTGCCAGAAACGGAAAGCCAACCGACTCCTCAGCAGGGCGTAGATTATTCACCGAAGACATACTCTTTGAATGATCAAATTATCATAGGGATAAAAATGGCCACTGCAGCAGGTCTTATAGGTTTCATAATCTGGCTATTGGATAAGTTTGCAGCTTAATTTATTGATAACAAAAATGACTGTCCAGGGAGAGGTTCCCTCCCTGGACTTTTAATTGCTATTGTGTTGTGCTGGTAACCATATTTTAGACAAAAACCAATTTGTACCAATGACCTTTAGCACGGGAAAAAATAATGAAAAAAATGTTCAGCAAAAAACATTTCCTTGAATACTTAATGACAGTTATTGCTGGTGCACTATACGCGGTTGCCTTGAAATATTTTGTGTTTCCATCCAAGGTCATTTTGACCGGTACAGAAGGTATTGCCTCTACGCTATCCTATTATTTTGATAGTTATTGGTTGTTTATCGGTCTGTACCTATTTTTCCAAACTATCTTGCTTATTTTCGCTTTTGTACGAGTTAGTCGTATTTTTGCTTTTCGCTCTTTGATCGTTGTTGCAACTGTTGTCCTCGCCTTAACCTTCTTACCAGAACTTGAATTTGCCCAACCAGAACCACAGAACGAACGCATTATCTTGGTAATATTTGGTGGACTATTAGCAGGCGTTGCTAAAGCGCTTGCTTTCAAAAATAGAAGTTCTACTGGGGATGAGGATATCCTTGGTGCCTATTTCGCTATGAAATATTTAAAGCCAGTTGGCTTGATTGCAGTATTTGCGGCTATAGTTTCAACCTCATTTGGCTTGATCATGGACTTTTTGAAGACAGGTGATTTTGAGACCGTCATCAACACCCTGATGTATACCTGTATCTATATTTTTGCTTCTGCCGAAACGCTCAATAACTTCTATCAAAAATTCAAAATTACCATGGTCGCGGTCGTCACCAAGCAACACCAACTCGTTGGAGAAGCTATCACCAATGCATTAACTCACCGAACATACACAATTCAGGAGGGGATCGGTGGGCGTAGTGGAGATCTTTTTTGGATGGTAAGAACGATCGTTACGCAGGAAGAGTTACCTCAGTTGATAGAAGATATAAAAAACTCTGATCCTAACTGCTTCTATTATCATCATGATATAGAGGGAATCTCTAGTCAGTACTACATTACGCCAATTGCTTGAAATCATTGATTATAGCGGCAAATTATATCCTACAAGGTGGCGCAGCTAACTAAACATAGTCTGCCGCGTCACCGGGGCACTTTAGCCAATGATAGTTATCACTCCTCCGATGAAAAGGAATCAGTCTCCACAATTCCCATACAAAAGCCAAATCTTAAATTAAGCGCAAGTTCGCGAGTAATCTTTTAAATATGTTAGCCCAGCTAACAGCTATTTTACTTTTTCGTTTCTTCCTTATTTGCTCCATATTCCTATTCTACTATGCCTCCATCAACAACGGCTCGATTAATGATTTTTCGCAGATGGAGAACACCATGACTAAAGATTGCCGCATCCATATTTTCATTTTTATGCTGTTACCCCTTTTGCTTTTACCCGGATGTCGACAAACTGAGTTTGCTAGTTCCTGGAGGCAGGATGATATTTTTATCGACGGCAAACCGGAGGATTGGCAAAGAGTTGCATATTACCACTTGGAAGAGCCACCACTAGGCATAGCCCTGTGCAATGACCAGGAGTTTCTCTATCTGCGTTTGACAACCCATGATCGACAGCTGCAGCAACAGATTCGCCATGGTGGTCTGACCGTTTGGCTGGACCAGAGTGGAAAAAAAGAGAAATCATTGGGTATCAGCTTTCCGCTAGCGCCCAAAAATCACCCTTCTGGTGGTGGACGCCCAGAACAGGGCATAGAACCACAAATGGAGCAACACTCCAGAGATGACAGGCCACCGCAAAGTAATGATCGCTTTAAACTCGTGCTCGGAGAAAACACCTTCGGCGATTTAGCGGTTTCTAAAAATCGTTTTGAAATTTCTATAGCGCTTGGCACCCAGCAAGCAGGACTTATCTATGAGATAAAGATACCGCTGTCCGCCAATAAGCTGTTTCTACAGGCAATTCCTCTCTCTGCTACCCTCGGTATCGGTCTGGAAACCAAACAGGCACAAATGTCTGCTGGACCTGCGCAACGACCTGCACAGTCAGGAGGAGAAGAAGATGGTGGTGGTCGGGGTGGCATGTCCGGCGGCCCCGGTGGCGCTGATGGAAAATCCGGTGGCCCAGGCGGAATGAAAAAACCAGGCGGATCAGAGCAATCCTCTCTAGATTTCTGGTTCATAACCCATTTAGCAGATGGCACGAGCGCACACAGCACCGAGCTCTGATTAGATGTTTAACCTAGGGGGGGATGATAAACTAGGAATTAATTAGGATAAGTGTCAATTGTTTGTTAGTTCTACTTTGTTCTATCATATTTTGTCTAAAGCTTTGTTGGTACAAGAGAATCAATTGTTGTTATCATTGCCATATCACTATTAGTGATGATAATTTCAATCGATAAAGAAAGCAATCAGCCTAGTTGGTTCTTGGTCAATTATCACAGTTATTAAAGATGGAGAATACATGGGATCACCCTTAGATAGACTGCAAGTAAGTGGATACAAATCTATTCGTTCTCTAGATATCCAACTCAATAATCTCAATGTGATAGTAGGTGCTAATGGTGCAGGTAAAAGCAACTTAGTATCTTTTTTCCGTATGCTACGGGCAATGTCTGATGAAGGTCTCAAAAATTTTGTAACAGAGAATGGTGGGGCAGATTGTTTCTTTTTTGGAGGGCCTAAAGAAACTCCCAATATTCACGCCCATCTTTTTTTTGGCCAAAATGAATATAAATTCACATTAGCACCAACTGCGTCGATTCAGTTGATGGTTAAACGAGAAGAAACCACGTATATTTCAAGCAACAGCTGGGAAATACATAGCACTGGTGATTTTGAATCAGATTTAAAAAAATGGAAAAATAAAAAATCTAAGTGGGGTAACTATAAAGGACCAGAAGCATATGTATATGATGCTGTTTCAAGCTGGCTTGTTTATCATTTTCACGATACAAGCATGACAGCACCAATGCGGCGGGAACATTCGATTCGCGATTGGAGAGAATTAAACCCTGATGCTTCAAATATTGCAGCTTTTTTACTACATATTAAGAATAAACATATTCAATGTTATGACCAAATAAAGGAAACGATTCAGCTGATAGCACCATACTTTGATGATTTTCTTCTTGAGCCAGAAGAAAAAGGATCAATAAGCGTAATTCGCCTAGAATGGCAACAAAAAGGAACCGGTTATCCTTTTCAACCATCACAACTCTCCGATGGAACTATTCGCTTTATTTGTCTTGCCACAGCATTGCTACAACCGAATCCACCATCAACGATTGTTATAGATGAACCAGAATTAGGTCTTCATCCATATGCTCTCAATGTTTTAGCAGGGTTAATTCACAATGCTTCTGAGCGCACACAAATAATTGTTTCTACCCAATCAGCAACACTTCTTGATTACTTTGAACCGTCCGAAGTTATAGTTGTCAATAGAGTCAAAGGGGCTTCACAGTTTATTCAATTAAGCGAAAATGAGCTTTCAAGTTGGATTGATGATTTTACTTTAGGTGAACTTTGGCAAAAAAATATTTTTGATGGAGGCCCTTCACATGAGTAGAGTGCTTTTACTGGTTGAGGGGCAAACCGAACGATCTATTATTGATCAAGTAATTAATCCTTATATGGCAATTCAGGGGATCTATTTATATCCACGCATTGTGGGAAAACCAGGGCACAAAGGCGGCAATAAATTTTCTACGGTAGAAAAGGAAATAATTGCATTAATTAGACAAGAACCTTCTAGCGTAATCACGATGTTATTTGATTACTACGGCCTTACACCTGATTGGCCAGGATTAGAAGAGTGTGCCAATAAACCATTAGAAGAAATTCCCGATATCATCGGAAATGCAATAACACATAGTATTGCCAAAAAATTAGGATCTACACTCAACCCGCAGAAGTTCATCCCCTATGTGCAACTACACGAAATAGAAAGTCTTTTATTCTCTGGACCAAAAGAAATGGCAGAAGTATTTCAGAACGATGGTCTTGAAGAAGAATTTAATGCCATAGTAGAAGAATGTGGTGGATGCGAAAACATAAACAACTCCCCTCAAACTGCACCTTCAAAACGTATCCAAGCGCTTTATCCCAGCTATAAAAAGGGTAATAGCGTTAATGCTCATGCCCATCGCATATTAAAAAAAATCGGTGTCGACCATATCAGAAATTGTTGCCCAAAGTTCAATCTTTGGTTGATGAAATTAGAAAACACGAACTTGATTTAGCTTAGCGCTTATAATATTAAGCGTCGGCACATTACTAAACACTATATAAACGGCAGGAGGCTGGCTATCCGCTGTTTGTCGGCAAATAATAACTGTTTTAGAGAGTTCCAAGGACACCTTACGGTAGTTTCATACACTACCACACCCAGCAAAACCTCCAAAATCCATACCATTGCCAATGCTCTTATCTTTATACGACAGCTCCGGCAACAGAATCGTTAGCACAACTTTAATCGAACACGAGCCAGCTGTTTACTAAAAAATATAGATAACGCTTTTGAAGCGACACCATCAGTTTACGCATATTGGGGCTGCACTCTTGCTTGCACTCGATAGTTTAATTTTCTAGATGAACATTTAAGAAATATTTTCTTCCCATTTTTCGTCGCCATACATTTTTTAGTTGGGCTCCAATGTTTACCCTTGTCCAAGGTAAGCATGCTGCTCCTGATTTAGCACAAACTTACCTAACAAATCCTGCATTTGCGCTGATTGATTCCTCAACTCTTGGGCAATCGCCGTCGACTCTGCTGAGGATAGCGTATTTTGTTGTACCACCTGATCTATCTGGCTGAGTCCAACAGTGATTTGCGCAATGCCCTCAGCCTGCTCTTGGGTGGACATGGCTATTTCTGAGACCAGATCATTAACTTTAGATATCGATTTAACTACATCACCTAGGGCGTTTTCGGTATCACTGGCAACCTGTGAGCCTCTATTGGTTATAACCACAGAACCCTCTATCAACGCTGCTGTCTCGCTGGCCGCCTTGGCACTGCGTGCCGCCAAGCTGCGCACCTCTTCGGCGACAACGGCAAAACCTTTACCCTGCTGTCCGGCGCGCGCGGCCTCTACTGCCGCATTTAAGGCGAGCAAATTGGTTTGAAAAGCAATTTCATCAATTACCTTGATTATTTTACCAATACTCTGCCCAGCTACATCTATTTCGTCCATAGCTTCAATCATGGCAGCCATGTGTTGGCTACTTTTAGCGGTCTCACAACTGGTTTCTGCGGCCAGTTGCTTGGCCATTGCGGCATTGCACGCACTCTGTTCTACTTGAGCCGTCATCTGCTGCATGGAGCTGCTGATCTCCTCTAGCGACGCCGCGGTAGCAGTTGCCCCTCGTGAGAGGCCCTGGCTAGAATCTGAAACCTGAGCGCTGACGCATTTTATTTGTCCACTGGCTGAATTAACTTCGCCAACTAACGAGTTCAGATCGTGCCCCAAGGTGGCAAGGGCGCTGCGTAACTGATCGTTTTCATCCACTGGGTGCACACTTACGCTCAGATCACCGTTAGCCATAGCCTGCAGTGCAGGGATCAACTCATGTTCGATATTATCGGCATAATCATCCAGATTAGCGGCCATCTGTCCGATCTCGTCTCTTCGTCTCGTTAACTTAAGCCTTTGGGTTACGCGCCCTCTAACTAAATCATTAATCATGGCGGTTGTTTTGACAATGGGCACAGCAATATTTCGCGTGAAGAGTGTTCCGGCAATAAGTGCGATAAAGATGGAAGAAATAGCTATCAAGTTAAGCACCCACACCGCGTGGGTTTTGATCTGCTGTGCTTGAGTTAGCGCTGCGGCCTTGCTCGGCGCCACGATCTCAGTCATACAACCATTTACACTCGTAGATATCTGCACTAAGGTCTGCTGCATTTGATCGGTGAGGGTAAAATTCTGTTTATCGTTAGCTCTAATAGCAGAGAAGATACCCGCTAGTTTGGCTATATAGTCAAAAATTTCACGACCGGTAACCTCTAGCTCAGCTTGCCCGGTGAAGGTTTGCCGCCACTGATCAATGCCCATTTCCAACGCCGCCAACTGTTCGGTAAGGAGAATATAAGATGGGGTTGTACGCGCATAAAAAAAGTCTTGTAGCGCTGTCTGCAGCTTTAATGCGTTGACAATAACCTGCTCATTCATCGCGGTGTAGATGCGATTCCAGCGCCGCATATCGTCAAAATCCTGGTGCGAGCGCGCCCGTGCTCTGCCGCGATCTATTTGCACCCCCATGGCCACATTAAGATCAATAAACAGGCTCTCCATCAACTCGTCACAATCGTGCTTCAAGCTCTTTTTTTTATTAACCAGTTGCGCATACTGCGTCATATCAGTCTGATAGCGTACCAGGTGATCTTTTAATTGCGCGCCAATAGCTGCCATTGCCGGTCGCGCAGCTACGAGGTTGCTCCACTTATCCAGACCATTTTGCGCGTAAACATAGGCACTATTAAATGCAGACAGGTTTTCGCTGGTAGGATTTTCCCGAAAAGCGGTGGCCAGAGTATCCATCAATAGATAATTTTGCGTCACTTCGGCGCTGGTGAGCTTATCTATATCTGACCAGTAGCTAAATGCGGTTAATTTTTTTACTAGCGCAGAGGTACTGAAAATTCCGGTAGCCGCAATAATAACTAGCAATACAATGGTTAACCACACCGCCGTCAATAATTTTGTTTTAATTTTCATTAAAAAAATAGCTCCACACCTAGATTAACGATATGGAACTTATAGGAAAACGAGCCGAATAATTCTTGAAGAAAACTCTAAATATTTGTCAATTTTAGCGTTTAATCAATTTGATTGCATTGCCGACGATTGACAAACAGCGAGTTGCCGACGATTTTTTTAGCCTGTTTTTTAGCTTCAGAAGAGAGGTAAGCAATATCATGTTGCGTGCATACGCTGCAGTGTCCATCGTAGAAGGTCGCGCCAACAGAGACACTGGCGATGGGGAAGAAGGTATTTGCACCGCGCCGATCTTTGGCATCAATACCACCGGCAAGACGATGCTCCTCATCGTAGAGATCCACCACCTGCCTGGCAAAATCATCGAGCATGGCATGACAGCGTTTTTTCCAATCCTCACTACGAAAAACTACAATAAAATCATCGCCACCGACATGACCGATAAAATCGCACTCGGGATTACACATATTTTGCAAAATTTCGCTTAACAGCAAAATAACCATGTCGCCACGGCCGTAACCATACAGGTCGTTGAATGGCTTAAAATTATCCAAATCAAAATAGCACGAGGTAAATGAGGTATGGTCATGTAATAAATTGGCAATGTGCTCATTAATCGGGACATTACCTGGCAATTGCGTCAGAGGATTAGCGTAGCGGGCATTGCGAATTTGCAGATCGGTTATCTTCTTTAGCAGATCGGTTACCAGACCCACTCCAGCATAGATGCCGTTGGCGGTAATAACAAACTGATTACTGGTTTGGCAGGTATTGTCGTTGGTGATCATCTGGCTCAGCTTCTCTATCGGCATATCCTTGTCAATACACAGGGGAGACTCCTGCATAATCTCAGTAATGGGACTGTTACCGCGCAGATCGCGCCCATAGCGACTCGCCAGAATATTCATCACCTGATACCGATGCACCATGCCGCAAATCTTATCTCTATCCACAACCGGAATTGCCAGCAGTTCTGGCATGCGCTCGAGCAGATCACCAACAACTTTAAGCGAGGTTTCCGGTGTAAGTGTCGGCACGGTGGTTATCAGATGCTCGACAGTTTCTGAGCGCCACTTGAGTCTGGCATAAAGCTGTTTATCCTTAGGCGCCATGAGGATATTGGCAGGAATCTGCTGTGGCGGCGAGGCCGATGGTCGGCTGAAATAGTAGCCCTGCCCCAAGGTGACTCCTAGCGACTGTACTACGTAGTACTCCTCAAGCGTTTCAACCCCCTCAGCGATAGTTTGGCAACCGTCGTTTACCGCAATCTCCTGCAATGATTTGACCAACCGTTTCTTGCTCTTATCGCGATTGATCGACTGGATAAAGTACTTATCAAACTTGACATAATCGGGCTTCAGTTCGGCCCACAGGCGCAAACCGGCATAGGCTGAGCCGAGATCGTCAAGGGCCACTTTGAACCCAGCATTGCGATAGTGGCTCAGGGCATTGCATACAACCGAGGTGTCGAGAATAGGGAAGTTTTCCGTCAACTCTATCACCACATCTTGGGGATCAATACCGTACTGTTGCAGTTTGCAAATGGTAAAGCCATTCGGAAACCCTGGCTCCAACAGCGCTCGCGGGCTGATATTTAAAAACAGCTTACCGGCCAATTTGAGACGGGAAAACCCTTCAATATTGACATCTCGGCACAACATTTCCAGATCAATGAGGCGATTTGTCTGCATGGCAACGTTGAACAAATTACCTGGCGAATGCAGGGCAGAATCAGATGGCCCGCGCACTAGAGCCTCATAACCGATAATCGATCCATTGGCAAGATCGACAATGGGTTGAAACCAGGGCGTCAGCAGCCGATTATCTATTATCTCGGCCAACGTCTCCTGCATTACCTCACGCGAATGCTTCTCGCCATTTTCCATACACAGCAGATAATCCCGCATGGCATCGGGTTGATTCCTAACATCCAAATGCATAACACCACCTATCATCTCATTACATAGTAATAACCACCAGTTAGAGCTGGTGATCAATCAAGGATTTTGTCCAACTCAGGGTTGTTTTTGCGTCTGCTTACCACTTTGCCAAAGTTCGTACTGTTGGATAATCAAACCATCTACTAGGCCAAATTTAGGCACATGGATAGACCCGATACCTGCCCACTGCATCGCAGAAAGATAGATTCTACCGGCAGGGACGATAACATCAGCCCGCCCCGATTTTAGGCCATAGAGAATCACCCGCTCCTCAATGCTTAATTCGCTGAGGTGGGTATAGATCCGCTTCAGGGTGGAGCGACTCATAATTTTCTTGCTATCTTTTTTGACTATCCGATTAATGCGATTGATATTGCCCCCAGAGCCTATGGCAATGGGCATATAGGGCTTAACCTGCTGGTGCAGCCACTGTTGCATTTTGTCCCATTCGGCAGGGTTCAGGGTGTTGTGCAGGATACGCACCGTGCCAATATTAAAGGAGTTAGAGCAGAGAATCTCGCCGTTGCGATAGAGCAACAGCTCGGTGCTACCACCGCCAACATCAATGAACAGATAACACTGCTCGGGGTCGAGACTATCCTGCACATGGGATGAAAAGACCACCATCGCCTCCTGCAGGCCATCAATAACCTCCAGCTTTATACCCGCCTCACGCTCCACCATTGCTACGGTCTCCAGACCATTCTCGGCGTCACGCATGGCACTGGTAGCGCAGGCACGATAACTCTGCGGGGCAAACACCTCAATAATCTGGCGAAAAGCCAGCATAGTTTTAACTAGATTAGTTTGGGCGGTAGCAGAGAGGCGCTGCTGACTAAACACCTCTGTTCCCAACCGCAGGGGAATCCGCAAAAACACCTCTTTTTGTACGCTAGGGCGGCCACTCTTAACCTCCACCCGAGCAATCATCAAACGCACGGCGTTTGAACCAACATCAATAGCTGCAAAAGTTTCCATATAAAATAGTGCCGATCTATATCTAGTGAGTAAAATTTGCTTTAGTCATAAATGCCAGCTGTGCTCTGACCTGCTCTTCGTTTTTCTTGCGCGGACGCACTTGATTGCTAAACTCCTTATCCCAAACTCTAGCTTTACAGTTATCGCGCCACTGCAGATCAAAGCAAGCGCGTAGCTGCTGCTGTAGTTTCGGGCTATACAGCGGTGCCGCCACCTCGACACGCCGATCGAAATTACGCGGCAACCAGTCGCCGGAAGCGATGAAGTACACTGGCTTACCGGCGTTGCAGAATATATAGAATCTGCTGTGCTCTAAAAAGCGATCGACAATACTTATTGCGGCAATATTTTCACTCACCCCAGTCAGGCCCGGCACAGCGGAAAACATGCTGCGCGCAATAATGCGCACGTGCACACCAGCTTGACTGGCCGCATAGAGCAAGCCAACCGTTTCAGGATCCGAGAGATTATTTATTTTAATATCCATCCACGCCTCGTGCCCAGCTTTTGCCGCTTTTATCTCAGCTTTAATGAGGCGACGAATCTTATTGCGCGTTTGAAACGGTGACACAATCAGGTGGCGAAACATAGGAATACGATATTTACTATTAAACAGCTCAAAGACCTTGTGCACCTCTGCAGTGATACGCTGATCCGCCGTCATCAGCAGATGATCCGTGTAGAGCTTGGCCGTTCCTTCATGAAAATTGCCAGTGCCCACACAGCCATAACGCACCTTTTTATCGCCCTCATGCCGAGTTATTAAGCACAACTTGGAGTGTACCTTCAAACTGGGCAAGCCATGCACCACCTCTACACCCTCTTCGCGCAGCCGCTCCGACCAGAACAGGTTGGCCTCCTCATCAAAGCGCGCTTGCAGCTCCACAACCACAAAAACCTTTTTGCCGTTTTGCGCCGCGTTGACTAACACATTAGCAATCTGGCTATCCCGCGCAAGGCGATAGACCGTCATACGTATGGTGGTAACGCGCGGATCAATAGCCGATTCGCGCAACAGGTCAATAAAGTGCTCAAACGAGTGGTAGGGAAAATAGAACAGAAGATCGCCCGCACCGATGTGGTCGAGGATAGACTTCCCCGGTTTAATATCCGGATGGGCGGCAGGATGAAAATTATCCTCGTAGTAGTAACCTGGGCGATCAATGTGAGGGAAATTGATAAAATCTTTAAAGTTATGGTAGCGCCCACCGGGAATACAGGAGCTTGCTCTGGTGATGGCAAACAGCTTACGCAGATGGCGCAAAAAGGTTTTAGGCATCTCCCGATCGTAGACAAAGCGCACCGGCTTACCGCTCTTGCGTTTAGCTAAACCATCCTGCACCTTTTGCGGAAATGTTTTGAAGCGTTCATCGTCCATATCCAGTTCGGAATCACGCGTCATTTTAACTACATAAGCGTTAAATGAGACATAATCAAAATAGAAGAATATCTCCTCTAATCCAAGACGGATAATATCCTCGAGTAAGATAATATCGACGCGCTTGCCTGTGCGCGGCAAAATTAAAAACCGCGCAGTTTTATCGGCCGGAATTTGAATTAAAGCGTGATCCGGCTCACCGCTATCGCGGCGCACCAAGCTGACCGCTAAATAGATGGGAGAGTCCTTCATCAGTGGTGCTGTTTTGCTAGTGAGCATCAACGGCACAAGAAAGGGGCGCACTTTTTTCTGAAAATAGTCCAGAGCAAATTTGCGCTGTTCCTGATTAAGTTCAGTTTCGCGCAGCAGATAGATCTCATCATCAGCAAGCTGCTTGAGTATCTGTTGATACATATCCTCAAACCACGCCGTCTGGCGCAGCACAATCTTCTGAATCTCATCGAGAATCTGCTGCGGGTCCTGTCCAATAACCTCTATCGCTTTATTGCGGATTTTTAACAGCCGGTGCAAAGTGGCCACCCGCACGCGAAAGAATTCATCCATATTTGAGGAGAATATAGCCAAAAACTTCAGCCTCTCCATTAGTGGCACGCTAGGGTCAGCAGCCTCCTGCAGTACGCGCTCGTTAAAATGTAACCAACTTATCTCTTTACTCACAAACGGCTTAACCATAATCCCAACATCTTCCCCAAAGTAACCACTGCGCACATGATGCCATATTGCACCCTCACTGTTAGATCGTGCCACAAGCATCCAGTGAGGAGGTACGTCTCTGTTTATATTCTCTAAAATCATAGCGTTAAAAACATGGGAGCAATGTTAAATAAAAGTCAAATTAATCACGTGCAACAGCCGACATAACCACTTTGGCATCTCGGACGCCCAAACAGCGAGGCTGCGCTTTAAAAAACCTGCTGTACTCTGCGGGGGAAAATGGAAGATATAAGCTGGAAGGATAATAGGTGGAATTCGGGCTATTGATTAGCGTGATATGAATTTTGAGTATGTAAATGTAGATATGCTGTCCCCATAATTTACCGCCCTAGGAACAGTCCTTCAGTATTGTTGCTGTAGAACCTATAGCACATGGCGATGACAGCACTTGGTATGGATTGTCAGGTGATAAACACCACGGCTATAAGTGCTATAGCGTAAACACTCAGGAGCAGAGCGCTTTCAAAGCCAATGCGGCCGATGCCATAGGTCTCACGACAAAGCAACCCCAGCAACAGGATAGCGGTCATCAGGATGCTTACCAAGCCCCATATCATCTGCACTGGTGCCATGTCATTGTAGATGGAACCGTTAGCATAGCCCGCGTCAGCCGCAGCGACAACAAGCATGTTAAAGCAGTTGGTGCCTAAAATATTGCTGACCGCCAGCGTCAGAGCGCCGATGCGTATGGCAACGATGGTGGTCACCAACTCGGGCGTAGAGGTAGCCATAGCGGTTAGCAGGCCACCGACTAGAGTTTCGGACATCCCAGTTTGGTCGGCTATCCCCTTGGCGGCCTCCATCAAAACCCAGCCTGCCATACCGGTCACCACCGCCATACCGATAAAGCCAAGCCACAGAGTAGAGGAGGAACCATGGTGCTGCTTGCTCGGTTTATCGGCAACTGTCTGGATGGTCAAGCGCGGGAACCACATAGGTCTTGCTTGCGTGCGCCGAATCAGGTGCAAACCGAACAGGTAGGCGATGACAATAATTGGCGTGATAGGATGCAGGTTCCACAGAGTAACAGTTGGCGTAATGATTGCGAGCAGCGGCAAAGTCAGCAGCACAATCAACATTCCCGCCAGAATCAGATTGACTGGGGACGCAGCGGCGTGCTCCAAGTTGGCTTTGCGATAGACAACATCGGCCACACCAAGAAACACCAAATTTACCGCCATACTGCCCATGACGTTACTCATAGCCAAATTGGGGCGGGCGTCAATTGCCGCACTCAGGGTCGCGGCAAAATCGGGTAGCGAGGTCACCCCAGCCAAGAGTAAGACCCCGAAAAGTGCTTCGCCTAACCCTGTTTGGTCGGCCAACTTATCTGCACGACGAGCCAGTTGGCTGCCAGCGACGACAATCACCAGAGCTGCTACGCCAAAGGCGGATATGTTGAGAATTAGAGAAGAGAACAAGCGAGCCTCCTCAGGCTATTCGATAAATATCCGATTATGCACTAAGCTAACCGGGCTTGTACGCAACAGGTTGCGCTACTGATGCGGCGGGAAACTATTCAGTATCTAACAAATGATTAAATATACCTCAATAACTTACACACCCCCATTACATTTGACAATCATAATCCTATGGATACTGCGTATCTCTAACTATCTAAAAATAAACAAAAGTGTTTTTCATCTTCATTTTCAATGTAAGAATAAAAACTTCGGCAAATGGCCGACATACCGGTAGTAATAATTGTTTTAAGGTTTGGTTGCTCCACTCTTTGTCGCCGCCAAACACAGTGAGTGTAACCGAGAAGGTTACCTGTAAACTGTTTGAGCGCAGCGAGTTTTTACGGGCTTCTCGGGGTAAGCGAGTGGAGTGAGGGAACCCCCATGGGGATACAATCGGCAAGACAACTTGCGGGTTATGTTTTGCATCCTTTTGGATGACTCTAAAAGGATGGCGCAGTCCGGTGGCGCGACACCGGGTTACTTTAGCTGGTGAGTGTTATTATCTGACCGAACAGAGTTAATTACATTCCTCAAGCATAAATTCGACAACCAAATTCACAATCAACACCGCCGGGTTTCGCCCCGGCTGGCGACGTACTTTTTGCTCAGCCCCAAAAAGTAAGCAAAAATGGCTTTAGGGTCGTCCTGCGGACGGCATATTCTGTTATACGATTAATAATATTCCGTTCGTCAATTACCAAGTTTGGCGTTCCGCTACCCTTTTAAGGGCAGCGGACGGTGCTGCTTTGTTCCTTAGTAGTAGTTATTAATACGAAACGGTTCTGGTTTTGCCCTGGGGTTGGTGGTCTCAGCTTTCCCCCTATTTGTCGCAGCCGAACGCAGTGAGCGTCACCGAGAAGGTTGCCCGTAAACTGTTTGAGCGGCACGCGAGTTTTTACGGGCTTCTCGGGGTAAGCGAGTGGAGGGAGGGAATCCGAAGGACAAGACAACTTGCGGGTTATGTTTTGCATCCTTTTGGATAACTCTAAAAGGATGGCGCAGTCCGGTGGCGCGACACCGGGTTACTTTAGCTGGTGAGTGTTATTATCTGACCGAACAGAGTTAATTACATTCCTCAAGCATAAATTCGACAACCAAATTCACAATCAACACCGCCGGGTTTCGCCCCGGCAGGCGACGTACTTTTTGCTGACCCCAAAAAGTAAGCAAAAATGGCTTTAGGGTCGTCCTGCGGACGGCATATTCTGTTATACGATGAATAATATTCCGTTCGCCAATTACCAAGTTTGGCGTTCCGCTACCCTTTTAAGGGCAGCGGACGGTGCTACTGTGTTGCTGTAGTGGTAACAATTAATGCGGAAATGTATTGGCTCTTACCAAGAGTTGGTGGCTACCTGTCCCCCCCTTGTCGCCGCCGAACGCAGTGAGTGGCACCGAGAAGGTTGCCCGTAAACTGTCTGAGCGCAGCGAGTTTTTACGGGCTTCTCGGGGTAAGCGAGTGGAGTGAGGGTATCCGAAGGGCAAGACAACTTGTGGGTCATGTTTTGCATCCTTTTGGATGACTCTAAAAGGATGGCGCAGTCCGGTGGCGCGACACCGGGTTGCTTTAGCCTATGAGGGTTATTATCCATCTGATGAAAATTGATTAGGTTCTACACGCCAGCCAAAAACCACACTGTAAACCAAGGACAAAATACTAATCTCAACCACACACACGACCAGTCCTGAACTCTGTAAGCCAGTATAAAAACGCAATTGCTCCAAACAGGCCACCCAGCCACGTGACTCCTGTCCATCCACCATACTCAAACACATATCCAGATGACGCTGAACCGACGACTCCGCCAAAGAAAAAGCAGGTCATGTAGGCTGTTGTGATGCGGCTGCGCGCCTCGTGGTTAAGTGTGTAAATGACACTTTGGTTCAGAATGTGTGTGCCTTGCTGACCAACATCCAGCAGCACCACGCCAATGATAATCGCCGCAAGATGGCTACTGTAAACCCCCATGACCACAAACGCGATCACCACCAGCGCCAAAAACACTCCAGTAGCTGGACGGGTGCCGCCACGATCATGAATGTGCCCTGCAAAGCTTGCGCTTAGAACGCCGGCAGCACCGACCACGCCAAACAATCCGATAACTGAGTCGCTGTAGCCATAGGGTGGTCGCGCGAGGAGAAAGGCAAGTGAGGTCCAGAATACGCTAAATGCCGCAAATCCCAAGGTTCCGTAGACAATACGTCGCCTGAGCAACGGCTCCTCACGGAACAAAAGAAGCACCGAGCCTATCAGAGCGGGGTAGGACAGGCGAGTTCCACCTCGACTCTGCGGCAGCATCCGCCACAACACGCATGTTTGAACGAGCATACCGACTGTCGCTAGCCAGAAAACAGCGCGCCAGCCATAGACATCAGCAATGAATCCCGAAACCGTTCGAGCCAGCAAAATACCCAACAGCAGGCCGGCCATGACTCGACCTATGACGGCACCGCGCTTTCCATCAGCGGCCAAAACAGCAGCAAAAGGCACCAATACTTGAGCAACCACTGCCGTAAGGCCGATTGCCCAACAGGCCAACAGAAACGAACCAATACCTAGCGAAATAGCAGCCCCGGCCAGAGCTACTGCCGTTCCCGCAGAGACAAGCGTGATCAGTCGTCGTCGTTCGAGCAAATCGCCAAGGGGGACGATTAACGCGAGGCCGATGACATAACCTAGCTGCGTCATCGTAACAATGAGACCGGTTGTACCCTCAGAGGTGCCAAAGCTTTGCGCCAGAGTGTGCAGCAGCGGTTGCGCATAGTAGAGATTAGCCACCGCCACACCACAAGAGATAGCCATGACATAAACCAGCAAATCACCTGGTTTTAACGGTGCCATTTTCGTTGAAGTTTGATTGTCTCTATCTGGCTGTTGGATAGTCAAATTGGGTGAACCTCCATAAGGCATAACAGGTCGTTGTGCGAACCTCGACAACTTACACACCAGCCGGATTATTGACAATCATAATTCTGAGGACATAGCTCATCTCTAGCTGGTCAACGAGTTTTATTATCTTACCGATCTGAGTTGATCACATTCCACAAGCATTACTTCTAAAACCAACTTCAAAATCAACACCGCCGGGTTTCGCCCCGGCTGGCGACGTACTTTTTGTACATTTTCAACTGGCCCCAAAAAGTAAGCAAAAATGGCTTTTAAGGGGCGTCCTGCGGACGGCATATTCGATTTTTTGTTGAGTAACATGCCATACAGCAATTGCCAATATTGGCGAGCCGCCATTCTTTAGAATGGCGGACGGTTCTACTGTGTTGCTGTAGTGGTAACAATTAATGCGGAAATGTATTGGCTCTTACCAAGAGTTGGTGGCTACCTGTCCCCCCCTTGTCGCCGCCGAACGCAGTGAGCGTCAGCGAGAAGGTTGCCCGTAAACTGTCTGAGCGTTAGCGAGTTTTTACGGGCTTCTCGGGGTAAGCGAGTGGAGGGAGGGGACCCGGAGGGCAAGACAACTGTGGGTCATGTTTTGCATCCTTTTGGATAACTCTAAAAGGATGGCGCAGTCCGGTGGCGCGACACCGGGTTACTTTAAGCGCTGAGTGTTATTATCCGCCCGATAAAAATTGATCATATTTCACAATTCATCAACCAACTTCACAATCAATACCGCCGGGTTTCGCCCCGGCAGGCGACGTACTTTTTGCTGAGCCCCAAAAAGTAAGCAAAAATGGCTTTAGGGTCGTCCTGCGGACGGCATATTCTGTTATACGATGAATAATATTCCGTTCGCCAATTACCAAGTTTGGCGTTCCGCTACCCTTTTAAGGGCAGCGGA
>JAVETC010000017.1:0-61829 GCA_034006225.1 Desulfuromonas sp.
AGCCCCGGAAATGATTAAGGGCATCTGCCCAGCACCATGTTCAACCATGATTATAGTTCTCCATCTAATGTTGTGTTTTATAGGACATAGCCGCTAATGTGTTGCATATCCTAAGGGTTGTTGTGAAAGTTTCGACCTCAGTTCCAATAACAATCGTTTAAGTTTCTGGCATTTTCCTACGATTGGACAATCACCTCCCGCTTAAAATTTCTCCACATCTTTGCGCCAGATAGGTAATGGTCGAACTCGGCCAATTTACAAAACGACAATATTTCATGTGGTTATTTGTGTTTTTCAACTCCCGTTGAAAAGAGATAAGTTGAAAAAAGTAAAACAAACGATTAAGGCCCAGTTCGCATAAGCAAACCGGGCCTTTCAAAGCATTACTATTTTTTGTTATCAACCTAGGGCGTCAAGAAGCTTTCCTGCTGTTTTTTTACAGCTATACAAGTATGCCATATGGGATTGATACATTGTTATTGTCTCTAGCATGGCACATAGCCTCTTTAGCTAAATTGACCTGAAAAACATTCTGCGACCTGTTCGAGAGCGAACTTGGGGCAGACAGAGTTAAAACACCATTCGCCGTCGAAATCATTTTAACAGTTTACGCCTGTAGACCAAAAACAGCGCTGGTTAAGTATGCGCTACAACCCTAAACCTTTATTCATTTTAAGCGGTTGAACATATATTGGTAACTACAGTCTGATAACACCTCTACTCCGATATTTTTAACTTCGCAACATAAAATTTACTTGGTTTGAATTTTAATTCCGCCCATATACGCAACGAACATATTTACAGAGTGCTCATCGTCTAAAAAACAGAAATAGGACAGTCGTGTGCGCTATTAAGTAGCGGTTGTTGGCAGGAAAGTTGGCGAATTTTTACGCAGCATCAATTCTTACTGTCAACTGATTATGCTGCAATGACTTTTGCAGATTCAGCGGCACAGAAAAGCGCCGGCCAAGGCCAGATCATAGGCCGTTACTTAATTATTTAGCCGCTGCCAGGCACGAAAAATCATCGTCAAAAGCATAGTCCCAACTGCGACAACAAGGGGAAATTCGTAGTGCGGCGGTGGAATGACAAATGGCAGTAAGCCGATCGCCAGCACCGGAGGAACGTGCAAATTGAAGATGCGCAGGAGCGCTATACCACAGACGATAGTGCACCCCGCCGCCACAGGCCCAACACCGAGCAAAGTTACCCAGATAACGCCTGCCGTTGCGCTAAGCGTGCAGACAACAGGCAGAATGAACGGGCGACCAGCCCAGGGGCAAATTGCAGAGTGGGCGAACATTTCGAAGCCGATAACGACCAAGGGCGGGAACAACAGAAACCGCCGCCCGCTAATACCGACCAGCACTATTTCGCTAACGAGAAACACCGCGAAGAAAGGGAGCCACGAATAATTGCGCGGCGCTTGCTCGACAATATCATCAACAAAATCGCTGGCCGACGCAGCGGATTCGGGTAACTGGTGCATACGGCCCCAGACCAGGGAGATTAACGCGAGCAGAACCAATCCGACAAGTAAGCTGGGAGGATACCACCAACTCGGTTCACCAAGCGACAGGGGAAGCAAACCCGCAGAGATTGACGGTGCAATGGGAGAGCGCAAAAGTTTAATAATGAGGATAGAGCTGCCGACGGTAAGCAGCACGGATATCATACTGTAAGCTAGATGCTGGGTCACAAGCGTGCCTACCACTGCCGTCAGAAGCGGTGTGACCACCAGCAATAGCGGTGCTTTTGCCCATGCCCCGTGCGGGCGTTGCAGAATGTCATGAGCGAGCGCCCCCAACTCGGGAAACAGAACATAGTAGAAGCCGGTAATTTTGGCAATCAGCGCTATCAAAACTATGTAAAGTACTGTTGCAACGGCTCCCAGGCGTGGGGTCCAACAGGAGGGCTTGTGGCGTAATGGCGAACTATGTAAAAGGTTATCAGACAATTTTTGTAACTCCTCACCCCTTAGAGTGCCGGGTAAGACGAGAAGGTACAGGGGACAGATAAAGAGGTCAAGTCTAGGGTTGAGCTATGTTCAAAAACAGACAAGAATTTAAACTTTAGCTACAAGACTATAACCTTAAACATGGCTGAGACTGTCGACCGCATTGCCAACAGCCTCAGTGAGGACAACAGAATAGTGAATCTTGTTTGCGCAACTATTTCACTTTGGTAAGGATTCAAGCACCTGCACCACATCTGCGGGTTCAGCGCGCAGAGTATAATCTGCATCTACCGCCGCAAAAATGATAGTGCCCGCACTATCAACAACAAAGGTTGCACTTAGAGGCAGATCGAATTGTCCGGTGCCGTTATGTTTCTCGATATTGATGCCAAAGCTTGTGTAGATAGGCCGCAACTCGGCGGGGAAGGTAAAGGCAAGACCAAGCTGGTTAGCATATTCAGAGTTGATATCGCTAAGCACTTCAAACTGTAAGTTATGTCTCTCAGCGGTTGTCAAAGATTCGTCCGGAAGTTCTGGAGTAATTGCGACAAGCGTTGCTCCAGTAGCCTTGATCTCCGGCAAAATCTGTTGATAGGCGTGGAGTTCGAGATTGCAGTATGGACACCAACCACCACGGTAAAAGGTTATAACCACAGGGCCGTTCTTTCTCAATTCGGCCAAACTGCGTTGTGCGCCCAGTTGATTGGGCAAGGTGAAATTTTGCAAGGTCTCACCCATCTTTGGTGCGCGCTCCACAATACCTGACTCACTCAACGCCTTTGTCGCCGCCAACATAGTGGCGACCGTTTCATCAGGCAAGCGCGACTTACTTTGTCTATTCATTTCCGCTAATTGAGTTTTTAGAGACATGTCTATGCTCCTATTTTAAGGATTTAAAGACAAAAACCACCAACACATAGGGGCGAGAGTTGCCCTGTGTTGCATGCTAGGCAAACAATATCCTGCTCAGCACCGCTAAACGGCAAGCATGCTAATGCGTGATGAAGCCTGCCACAACGAGAAGAACTATTTGAAGTATGGCAGAAAATTGTAAGCACAGTATTTTTTAACAATTACGCTTGTCCTAATAAATGTTTGCAGCTATCATTATAGCCGAATTTTTTACGCTATCTATCAGCAATTATTCTACTTATCGCTAAGTGCTAAACCGGCAGCTACTCTCTTGCACCAGCGCCAAAACAATCATCACTATCGGCTAAAAGCGGTAACAATTATACACAGCAGTAATTACGCAATGGTAAACGCAGTTTTATGGTCACAGTGGATGGATAATTTATGACGTTGTCAATTCGAGCAAAAACGTTTCTCGGGCTATTGCTAACGCTGGTAATTCTTACCGGGGTCTTTGCCTACAGCCTTAAACTGTTCAATGAGAACAACATTGACAAGGTAGAGAGCAAGTTCAGCAACGAAGCGCTGCTACGGGTAGAAAACCTGCTGCGCGTAAAAGAAGAGAGTCTGGTCAATATTGCCAACTCCATAGCGGTGCTAGATCCTTTGTGGGAGTTGATCACAGGTGAGAAACGCCAGCACCTCTCTATGGACTTTCTCGACACACTGCCCATTGATTGTTGTTTGATCGTCAATGCGCAGCAGCAGGTAGTTTTTCAGCAGAGTTTTCATGCCCTGAGCGACTATGAAGGGAATCTGCTCAACGCTTTTGGCACTGAGCCACCCTTTACCTCGCTGACTGCACAACGCGGTTTTGTCCGATTTAACAACAAGCCCATGTTAGTGGTGACACGGCCTATCGTCAATCCGCAGGACAATACATACGCAGGCGCTCTAGTGGTTGGCTTATTGCTAGGAGATGCCTTCTGGAATCAAGCCAACAATGAACTACGGATTCACGCTAGGTTAACACTGGCTGCAGATGCTTTAAGCGCCTGCCCAGATGAGGCATACAAATGTTTAAAAAAGTCCATTACTGGTCTACATGGTAAAGAGACGTTCGTCCTCCACTCGGGTAGTTTTCGCTTTATGTCTGATTTCACCCGCCGCAACCTAAGCGCATTTTTGGGTTTGTTCGCTTTTGCCAGCGTAGTCATGGTGTTTATCACCCAAAAAATTCTCGATGTGCTGGTGTTATCTCGCCTGGTTCGTCTAGGCCATGAGTTGGAAAAAATCGGTCACCAACAGAATCTGGAACTACAGATGACTGTTGAAGTAGATGGCGCTGATGAGGTCGCCGCTATGGGAGATACGATTAATGCCATGCTCGAACGCCTACGCGTTGGTGACTTAGTCCGCTTTCAGCAGGAAAAACGTTTTGCCGATATGATTGAACATGCGGGCTTAGTGGTTATCGGCATTGATCATAAGTGCAACATTATGCTGTTTAACCATGCTGCAGAAAAAGCCACCGGCTATTCGCGCGATGATGTCCTGCAGGAAAACTTCTTCGACCTGTTTACCACAACCCAGACAGCGGATAGTCTTGGCGCTTATATTGCGTAAGCCATGACACAAGGCGAATTTACCGGCGATTTTCATGCCCATTTGACTATGCGTGACGGCACCGTGCGACAATTTCTCTGGGATGCTATTTTCGATTACGATGAACATGGTCAGATCGATAATGTTATCGGCTTTGCGCGCGATGTTACTGAAGCCATGGCAGCTGAGCGCCGGCTAAAATTGATTACTAAGGTGTTTGAGAATACCGCCGAATCCATTGTTATAACCGATTGCCAGACGCGCATTGTTGAGGTAAATCAGGCTTTTGTTGACACCAGTGGTTATACGCGTGACGAAGTGCTTGGTCAGTATCCCAGCCTATTACAATCTAACCACCATGATGCCACTTTTTTTACCCAGATGTGGAAACAGCTGATTAAAAAAGGCCACTGGGAAGGCGAAGTGTGGAGTCGACGGAAAAATAGTGAAGACTATATATCACGCGTTGCTATTGATACCATCCATGATCACGACGGCTGCATTAAAAACTTCTTCTCCATCTCCTCGGATATAAGCCAGATCAAAGAGGCAGAACAGCAATTGCATCAACTGGCCTATTTTGATGCCTTAACCGGCCTACCCAACCGTCAGTCTTTTTCTCAGCAACTTCAACAACGCCTACAGCACGGTGACGCCGCCTGCAACTTGGCGGTCATGGTGCTGGATCTTAATGCGTTCAAAATGATCAACGAGTCCTTGGGGCCAGTGTTAGGAGATAAACTGCTGCAGATGTTTGCCGAACGCGTGGCGCTGTGCAGTGCAGAGAACACCTTTCTGGCGCGCATAGGTGGTGACGAATTCGCCTTTATTGTGGACAAACAACAGGTGATGACCTTGGTGAACCAGCTGTTCGAATCGGTTGAAGCACCATTTGTTATCGGTGCCCAACGCGTCAGTTTGACCACCGGTATCGGCATTGCCGTTGCTGCTGAGGATGGAGATACGGTTTGCGATCTGTTGAAAAACGCCAATATCGCCCTCTACTCTGGCAAAGATATTCGCCGCAACAGTTTCAGTTATTATCAACAGGCCATGAGCGATAAAGTTTTTGAGCGCATAACGCTAGCCGAAATGTTGCGTGAGGCCGTGGATAATGAAGAATTTGAGCTGTACTATCAGCCTAAAATGCGCATTAAAGACGGTATGGTTGTCGGTGCTGAGGCGTTGCTGCGCTGGCACAGCCGTGATGGCATGGTGCCGCCGGAACGCTTTATTCCAATTGCTGAGCAGACGGGGTTGATTATACCTATTGGTGAATGGGTACTCAGACAGGCCTGCCGCCAAGCACACATCTGGCGACTGGAGAATATCGATTTCCGCGTAGGGGTAAATCT
Source organism: Desulfuromonas sp. (assembly GCA_034006225.1). Taxonomy (GTDB): domain Bacteria; phylum Desulfobacterota; class Desulfuromonadia; order Desulfuromonadales; family Desulfuromonadaceae; genus Desulfuromonas. The sequence continues at coordinate 5,770 of JAVETC010000017.1, forward strand.
GTCTCCGGTGCAGTTTTCGCTAGAGTACCTGCCGCAGTTGGTCGCGGATGTCCTTACTGAAGAGCAGTTGCCCGCCCATGCTTTGGAGTTGGAAGTTACCGAGGGGATGATCCTGGATGACATCGAGGATACGATTCGCATACTCCAATCGTTACGCGAACTCGGCATTGAGATATCAATTGATGATTTCGGTACCGGCTATTCGTCGCTAAGTTATCTGACCCGCTTACCGCTGGATATTCTTAAAATTGACCGTTCCTTTATGTTCGAGGTACCACATTCTCGTGATAGCACCAATGTCGTGTTGTCAATTCTCGCCCTCGCACGCAGTTTGAACTTAAAAGTTACCGCCGAAGGGGTGGAGACCGCAGAGCATGTACAGTTGTTGCGTGACAATAATTGTACCTATATTCAAGGCTATTTTTACAGTAAACCGCTACCAGCTGGTGAGTTTGAGGAGTTTATGCGCCAGCACGATCTGCCGAAAATAGAAAATAGCTAGTGCTCTCGACACCATATTTAGCTGCAGCTATCCCCCGGTAATACCGAGGGATAGCTACCGTATCTAATCGAGATAAGCGCTAACCGCACTAGCCCGACTTTGCGCATGCGCTTTGAGTATGGTAATAGCGTTGTAAAAATCACTGGTACTCTCTAAAAAGCTATATCCAGTCCGTTCCGCAATTGCATAGTCCTCTATCAGCTCAGCATAGTAATCATAGGTCGCTTGAATTTTAGCGGTTGCAAACGCATCATCAATGACATCTTGCAGATACTCGTCGTAGCGCTCTCTATAGAGATCATCCGCATACAATTCTGCAATAAGCGGCCAATTAGCGGAGTTAAGGTTAGCGAAATCAAGATCCAGGGCCCCGCCCATATTGCCATCCTGCAGAGCTTCGTTATTGTCCCAAGGAATCCAGACCAGTTTAGTTGTTTCGGGATCGTTGTAGAGATAGTAGTTATGCGCCATCAACCCATAGGTATCCCAGTTTTGAATGATGCCATTGACCGCCAGATATTTGAGGAAAGCGTCAACATCGAAAGTAGCTTCAAGATTGGCCCGCCAAGTTATCGCAGAACTAGTATCGTCATGCAAGGCGATAAACATATCCTCGATGTCAGACCAGTCCTCATCGTCTTCGTTAGTTTTCTTCTCAAAATATTCGGCAATGCTGTCGTACTCATCCTCGACAAAGGTTGCCGCGCCATCTTCAGGTTTATACAGATTACCCTTGTCACTGGTAAATTGTGTATCGATAACGGTGTCGTCCACCTCTTCAACTAGAGTGTAAAGACCAAAATATTCGGGGCCATCGCCGTGATCTATATACAGAGCATAGAAGGCCGTATGCGACACCGCGACTCCGGCATCTCTGAATACATCAGCAGCCACCTGCTCGCGCATCAAAGACTCGTCATTATAGTTGTTTTTTAAGCTTAATTTTTTGAAGCCATAAAAACGTTGGTTGTCGATTTGGGGATAATCATCTTCAAATTCATCAAAATCCAGCTTGAAAGGCAGCTTAAGAATGCCCTGTTGCCAGCTTGTCTGCAGCGAAGAGTTGCCCTTAAAGCGAATGCCCACCCGATACCACTGGATATCGTTATAATAGATATCAGCGGGAACAAAAATCGGATCCTCATCCGTATCCTGCACACTCGTTGAGTGTTGGCCGAAGGTTCCATACTTTGCAGTCATATCGTCGAGCATGCTCTGCCAGCGTGCTGCAGTGACGACAAAATCTAAACGCTTAACCTCAACATCTTCCGCAGCGACACCGACGTTAAATACCTCCGCAAAATCGGGATCTGCTCCTTTGCTATGGGTAGCATCGGTCCAATCAGGGGTCTCAAAATCACTATCATCGGTCTCAACAGTTGTCGTTACTTCATCATCTACGGTGCTATCGTTATCACTGCTTCCGCCACCACTTCCGCATCCACAGAGCAACACCAGCGAACAGAATATTATGAGCAGGACAGGATAGCGCAGCGCATGAGTAAACGGCTTCATACTGCGAATCAGGTATAGATTGAACATAGATGCCTCCAAGAGTTTGATAAGTTGCTCCTAAAATTTTAGGTGTGCAATGACGCTTATCAAACTCTATAGGGCAAATGTGCAGAGACTGTACTTGAAATGTGCAAATAATAAGGAGATTGAGCAGAGCATACTAGTGAACTCAACACTCATCTTGCCCTCACAGCCTATATGAGGATATGCAGGAGCTGACCAGTGCGTTATCACTGGTCTAACTTCATATCACCATACTTTATCCAGCCTATGCGGCGTAACCACTCGGAGACGCCGATAGCGATGACGGCGGGAAAAACAAAATGGATAAGGGCAATTTTGACAACAAGAATCTCTGGGCTCGCTGAGCTAATCATGGTGTTCCAGGTCATAATTTGACCTACGAGGCCAGCGGTGCCCATTCCGCCTCCGCTGGGGTTGTTTTCCATACCAAAGAGCACAGTGGCTATGGGGCCAGTGATAGCGCTAGCGACTATGGCGGGGATCCATATGCGCGGGTTTCTGACGATATTAGGCATCTGCAGCATGGAGGTTCCTAGCCCTTGAGCCAAGAGACCATTGAGCTTGTTTTCGCGGTAACTGGCTACGGCAAAGCCCACCATCTGCGCAGCACAGCCAGCGGTGGCGGCACCAGCGGCAAGCCCTTTAAGCCCTAAAATAATGGAGATAGCAGCCGAACTGATAGGCAGGGTGAGAAAAATGCCCATAAAGACCGAGATAAGAATCCCCATACTAAAGGGGCGTTGCTGGGTGGCAAACAGAATAATATCCCCCAGATAGGTCATAAAAGTTGCGATCGCTGGGCCAATATAGATAGCCACCAGCCCACCGCTGACCAGAGTTACCATAGGCGTAATGACAATATCGAGGGGAGTCCTGCCAAAGATCAACCGCCCCATCTCGATGCCAACCAGCGTGGCGATAAACGCCCCCAGTGGCTCGCCAGGTCCCACCAGATGCACAGCTGGCCCTAGCAGAACGCTGCCACTGATAATCTTGCCCGCATAGGCTCCAAACATTCCAGTCACCGCCGAGGCGTAGACAATCAGACTGGGGGCTTTAAGTTTGTGAGCAACCCCGACTCCAATGCCTGCTCCAGTTGTGACCAGAGCGATGCTACCGATCTGCAACAACATGGCACCTAGAGAGCCGCCAAGCCCAGCTCCAATCTGTTTGATGATGAGACCGACAATGAGCGTCGAAAACAGGCCGAGTGCCATTCCACTCAGGCCGTCAATTAAATAGCGATTGATAAACCGGCGAAAAAACTGATCTGTGACATATGACCGTACAACCTCCTATAACAAACTATGGAAAACAGTAGCAACAATCTAAGCAGACGAGGGCAGAGTATAATCTTTTCCGCCGCAATTTGCAGGATAAAGAATCCGCAAGAATCCACGACTATAGCAAAGCCAAATATGCGTTTGGTTATATTGCCAAGAGTTAGGCCATTACTGTTAGTACAATATGCGCGGCAAGCTTTTTATCTGCTTATCATAGAGCATGGGGCAAGAGCTGGCGATTTCGTGCGCTGCAGATTTTATTATAAATTTTGCATATCTATCGACATTAGTTATAATTTTTTATGCTCAGGTTTACAGCGCAAAATATAGTTGATGTTCAACATCACTCAAAATCAGGAGATAGACGATGATGACAATTGCAGCAGTTACAGAATTTCTCGGCTGGGCATCAGTTATAAATATAAGCATCCTGTTACTATCAACCATCTGCCTCCTCACCATGCGCACAACCATTCCACGAATTCACGCTAAATTATTCAGCTTGGAAGAACAGGATTTGCGTAGAGCCTATTTTCAATATTTAACACAGTACAAAATCATCACTATTGTCCTAAACATTGTGCCCTATATTGCGCTAAAAATTATGGCATAATCAAATCTAAACCATATTTTCTGAGCCGAGCAGATGCGCAACCGGCCATTACCACCAAGAGTAAATAAACGATGCCTTTGATGTATTTTTATCCACAGTAACAATAGTTACGCTAGGGATAATATCTACCGCCTAGGCGAGCGGAACTATCCGGCCTCTACCAGCGCGGCAGCACAGAAACAATAATTGTCATTCTCTGACAAATGCGCTAGTTTTGCCGCGCTAGCCTACCGAGGTGCTGCAGCCACCCTTCCACCTTGGCCACTACCTTCTTAAGAAGCAAAACATAAAAGGATCTACCTGCTGATGAAAAACACGACCGAGCAGTTTTTTGTAATTGTACCGCTGGGATTTGAACGCTTATGTGCCGCAGAATTGGAGCACATCACCAGCGCTCCACTAAGCATTGGCCACGGCGGGATTAGTTTTAGCGGCAAGCTGCGCGAGTTGTATATGTCAAATTTGTGGTTACGCTGCGCGAGCAGGGTTTTAGTCCGCCTGGATAGCTTTAAAAGCCGCGACTTTCCTGCGCTATTTAACAAGGCTGTGCGCTTACCCTGGGGAAAGTTCATCAAACCTCAGCGCCCAGTGAGCGTGCGAGTAAGCTGCCACACTTCGCGCTTGAACCATAGCGATAGAGTTGCTGAAACGGTACAACAGGCAATCTATAAAGCGCTGGATGCTAAACCGGAACCAAGTACAAACCTGGAACCTCAGCTAGTTTTTGTTCGTTTTGAGAATGACATCTGTACAGTGTCCGTGGATAGCAGTGGAGATCTATTGCACAAACGGGGATATCGCCAGAGTAGCACTGCAGCTCCGTTGCGTGAAACGCTAGCTGCTGGCTGTCTATTCCAGTGTAACTGGGACGGAAAACTGCCGCTATGGGACCCCTTCTGCGGCTCGGGAACGCTGCCCATTGAAGCAGCACTCATAGCCGCCAACATACCACCAGGTTTGCAGCGTAGTTTTGCCTACCAAATGTGGCCGGGATATCGTGATGGATTATGGCAAACATTGAAGAGTGAAGCGCAGCAGGTGCGCCGCGAAGTTGGAGTTAGTATCACCGGCAGCGACATCAGTGCCGCAGCGCTGCAGGCTGCAATCAGTAACGCTCAACAGGCAGGAGTCGCTGAGCTGGTGAGGTTTCATCAAGCAGATGCGATGGGGGGACCTGCCCCAGCTAGCACAGGAGTGATCGTCTGCAATCCACCATATGGCGAGCGCTTAAAAATCTCTGGAAATTGCGCACAGTTGTTGAGCAGTTTAAAAACGCAGCTGCGCACGCATGCGCCCCATTGGAGTGGTTGGGCACTACTGCCACAAGGTATTGCAACAAATAGCAAAGATGACTTTTCGTTCAGCAACGGAGGCTTGGATGTAAGCCTATATCCGCTGCATGGTGATGGATAAAAGCTAAACAGGAAAGCAGTAAACTATTCGGCGCTCAGACTGCTGCCAACATGTCCAATGGCCCCTATGCCCCCCAGCGCAAAGGTGAGCATGATCTCATTGTCATCCACACGATCGCGATAACTAAGAAAAACACTCCAACATTGAGAACGGTACTCTAGACTAACCAGATTTTCCAAACGTGCTTGGTCTACACAATCATAACGATATTCATATTTAACATATAGCGGTTTAATCCAGTCTAAATCTATCCCCGCAGATATATACTCAGAGCCATCCTCGGTGTCGTCATCGCTGGTATCCTCTACATAACGATATGCCGCGTTAAAGCCTAAATCATCAGAATAGCGCGCGCCGGTCTCAGCACTAAACTTAGAAAATTTACTGCGATGCGGATCATATTTAAAATCGATATCCACAGTCCACTTGGAAGTGGGGCGCACAATAAGTTCAGTGCGAATATCGGAAAAGCTGTGAGAATCTAATTTATCAGCGCGACCGCGGCGGCTCATCCAGATATCATAGGTTTGCGACAAACGCAGATAGACAAGCTCACGGTAACTAGGCCGACTGCTATCCTCAATAAAACGACCGATAAAGCGATTTACCACCGCATATTCAATTTCGTTCTCGTTGTCGACGATATCGGCAGAGTCAAAATATGGCAGATCATCCTGATTTTTATTGGGGGTGTAGAGATAGGTAACTTCGGGCTCAACACTATGCTTGATCTTCGTCAATCCAGAGCTTTTTCCCAGATCAAATATCCGCGACACGCGGGTAGCAAAGCGGGTAGAAAAATCGTAGTTTTCCGCGTGTTCATACTCACTACCATCACCAGAGGTCCAATAAAAACGCTGGCGATAACCAACTTCTGGCTCTATTTCTAACACGTTACCGGGCAAGAAAAATGCGGACATGGCGGGACGAGCCTCGACGCGCTCCCCCTTAGTCCCTTCGCGCCGCCAAAAATAGGTGGAGGTAGAATCAAATTTAAAATAGAGCGGAGTTTGCCCGATGCGTGTCCGCATATAGTCGAGTTGAAATTCTGGCAAACGCTGCAGAGTGTCATCATTATCAGCAGTTTCATCCAGATCCTTGGTGTAGATAGCGCTCAGGGTTGCGGCTAAGTTGCCCCAACTCTTACTCAGGGCGATAGTCGATTCAACTTCATCCTTATTATACTCTTCAGCAATTTCACCGAACTCTTCAAAATAGGTATTGTCGCTAACATATTCACTGTCGGCACTGAAACGCACACCATAGGGTAAGGTGCCTAAATGGTCCCAGCGCCAGGCAAAGCTGTCATCTAAATCAGCGTAATCGGAGTTGCCATTGCTCGACAGGTAATACAGATTAGCCTCACCAGCATTGTCATCGCCCAAGATATACCGATACTGCATGCCCACACCTAATCCCATATCGGAAAAATAATCGGTATACAATGTCGCATCCATATTGCGTGCTATAACCTGATAGTAAGCCAGTGATAGCTGCGTACCGCGGTCACTTGAATAACCAAACATCGGCAATAAAAATCCCGATTGACGTTCTGTATTTACCGGATAGGCGATATATGGCAGATAGAGCACCGGAATATCATGCAGATAAAATTTTACGTTACGCGCACGCGCCATCCCACCGAGTGTGACATCTAACTTACTGGCACTGAACTTCCATGCTGGCGGTTCGGCATCACAGGTAGTAAAAGAGCCGTTTTTAACCTGATAGGTATATTCACCCAATTTACTGATCTCATCACCAGCGATATGAAAATTATATGCGGCAAGAAATCCTTTGGCATTGTTGGCGACGCCAATATTAGTCTTCATATTAACATTTAACTCGGAGCCAGCCAAAGTACCATCTGGATCATTGAGAACCGCATTGCCTACGGCGTCGGCGTCCCCAGTTATGGTGTTGTAATCAACCTTGTCGGCCTGCAAGCGGGTCTGATCCTGCTGTATATCAACTTGCCCTCTAGCGGCATATATCCCAGTCTGTTTATCAAAATTCAACTCATCGGCCTGAATTTCAACCGGAGCGTCCCTCTTTTGAACATCACTGGCCACGGCTACAGAAGCAGTTATCAGACAACTAATTACCCCAACAAGGGCACTAAGCATCTTAAGGGTGAGATATCTATTATCGCGCATAACGTTATTTACCTAGCTGATCAAATATTCACGACATGCTGCCACCAAAAATAGTGAACCGGCAACAACGACAATTTCTCCTGCACGACAATCTTGCTGTGCCGCATGAAGCGCAGCAACAACATCGGGATAGCCGCTAACAGCAATATGCTCATGAGCGCTATAAGCGACAACATGGGCAACGACATCAGCAACGGGATAGGCTTGCTCTATTGGTGGCGCTACCGCGTATACTTGCTGTGTCAGCGGTAGTAACTGCATCAAGATCGCTGTTACATCTTTATCCGCCTTAAACCCAGCTAGCAAACGCACTTTATTAACGCCATGTTGCTGCAGGTAGTCGCTTAAATAGGCCGCCAGAGCTGTTGCTCCGGCTTCATTATGAGCACCATCAAGCAAAAAAGGGACAGTGTCTTTGACAATCCACTCCAGTCGTCCCGGCCATGTTGTTTGTGCCACAGCCTGAGCGACATCGGCATCACTGACAGGGTAGCCACTAGCGCTCAAGCAGTTAAGCGCCATGAGCGCAGCAGCCAAATTTTGTTGCTGATGGACGCCCAGCAACTGTGGTTGCAAGCCGTACCAACTGTGCTGCGCACTGATAACATCGATGCCATGCACACCTACACAACATTGAAAGTCGCGACCATAGCACCAAGTTGGTGCCATTTTATCTGCGGCTATATTTTCTAACACTGCCTGCACATCAGGCTGTTGCTTGGCGATAACAACAGGAACATGCGCTTTAATTATGCCACCTTTTTCCGCACCGATATGTGCCAGCGAATCGCCAAGGTAGCAGCCATGGTCATTACTTACTGGGGTAATTACCGAAACCAGTGGAGTAACCACATTGGTAGCATCCAGCCTCCCGCCCATACCTACCTCAAGAAGCACTATATCAACTTGACGACGGGCAAAATAGAGCAGAGCCAACGCGGTAGTAAATTCAAAAAAGGTGGCTGGCAAGTGCGGATTAGCGGTGCGCAGTTCATCAACCAACGCCGCTAAATCATCATCAGCGATCGGCTGATTGTCGACGGTAATACGTTCATTAAATTGATGCAGATGAGGCGAAGTATAACAGCCAACACGGTATCCAGCCTGAATTAACATGGTGCGCAAAAAAGCACAGACCGACCCCTTACCGTTAGTGCCAGCCACATGAACAATCCCATAGTTTTTGTGTGGATTGTTCACAGAGTGTAACAGGGTAACGATGTTATCTAGGCCAAGCTTAATGCCAAACATCTGGAGTCCATACAAAAACTCCAATATGGCGGTTTTATCCATGGCTAGTTATTTGTAAACACACGAAGCACTTGCGAGAGGCGCTCTTTCATCTCTTGGCGCTGGACAATCATATCGATCATGCCGTGCTCAAGTAAATATTCAGAGCGTTGGAACCCTTCCGGAAGTTTTTGCCGAATAGTCTGTTCAATAACCCGCGGACCGGCAAAACCGATTAAGGCGCGCGGTTCAGTCATGTTAATATCCCCCAACATGGCAAAGCTGGCGGTAACTCCTCCAGTGGTTGGATCGGTCAGGACAGAGACAAAGGGCAAGCCGGCCTCTTTCAACTTGGCTAGCGCTGCGCAGGTCTTTGCCATCTGCATTAAAGACAGAATGCTCTCCTGCATCCGTGCCCCACCAGAGCAGGAAAAAATAATTACCGGTGCCTGAGTTTCGATACCCTTTTCTATAGCGCGAGTTATCTTTTCACCAACTACAGAGCCCATGCTGCCACCCATAAAGCTGAAATCAAAGACTGAGACAACTACGGGTAATCCATCGATATCACCGCTACCACAGATAATTGCATCGCCACCACCGGCCTTAGCAACGGCAGCCTTAATGCGATCTTTATATCTTTTTGAATCTTTAAACTCGAGGAAATCTGTCGATTCTAACCCAGCATCCATTTCGACAAAGGTACCTTCGTCAATGACTAGATCAATGCGGGCCCGCGCGCTGATGCGAAAATGGTAATCGCACTTAGGACACACATTCAGATTACGCTCAATCTCTTTAGCGTAAATAATTTCTGAACAGTTCTTACATTTAGTCCACACACCTTCTGGCATGTGAACTGTTTTGGCGACTACTGCCGAAATCGGCGCCTTAGGCTTTTTGCTAAACCATGACATGAGCTACCTCACTTTATTTATTATCAGTCGCATCGAGAATCCCCTGCTTAAGTTCACTAATAAAGCCGTGAACCTTCTCCAGCAAGCAAGGTGAATCAGAGTACTGTTTAATGACATTAACGAGCGCGCTTCCAACCACAACGGCATCGGAAAAACACGCAATTGCACCAGCATCTGCTGCACTTGTTATCCCAAATCCAACGGCAACCGGTACTGGGCTCTGGCTACGCAGCTGGTTTACTTTAGCCTCAATAGCGCCGCTATTTACTTTAGCAGTGCCGGTAACACCAGTCATAGACACATAGTAGACAAACCCCTGCGCTTGCGCTAACAGGTCTGCAGTGCGTTGAGTTGGGGTGGTTGGAGTAAGTAGAGTTATTAGATTAATTCCCAGTGGTGTGGTAAACACTGCCAACTCATCGCGCTCCTCGGGCGGCAAGTCTACCAACAGCAAACCATCGACACCCGCCTGCTGGGCCTGCTGGGCAAAACGCTGGCCACCGTAGTTAAAAATAGGATTATAGTAACCCATTAAGATGATGGGAATTTGGCTGTGAGTACGCACTTTGGCAACAAGATCTAGAACATTGCGCAAGGTAACACCAGCCGCTAAAGCACGTTCAGAAGCTGCCTGAATGGTCGGGCCATCAGCCATAGGATCAGAAAAAGGCATGCCTAGTTCAATAATATCTGCGCCAGCCGCAATTAACTCATCAATTATCTGTTCGGTCGCCTGCAGATAAGGATCTCCCGCAGTGATAAAAGGGATTAAAGCTTTCTCGTTGCGTTGTTTTAGTTGTGCAAAAGTATCTTCTATCCGCCCCACATTATCCCCTTTATTAACTACAAATCTTGATGATTATGCCTAACTACACAATTTTGTAAGTTTAATGCAATAGCTACTGCGCTTTCAACCGTTTTCTGACACGAAGTAACTAATTAAGCTATAGGTGCGGCAGTGTGCATTAACTCCCGAGCATGGTGCAAAACTTGAAGAAATAGCTCTGGAGTTATCCGCCGCGTCTGCACATTATAGCGACTGGTGTGATAGCTGGCCAATAACCATTGGCCATTAGGCAAAGGGTAGGCAGCATCGTGTTGAAAAGGATAATTGGCTAAGCGCTTAATGATTCCAGCATCTTTTAACAGGCGCAAGATACTGATAAAAGAGTCACGCCCCAAAGCAAACAGTACTCGAACTCTGGTTAGCTGCTGCCATTCCAGTTCAAGAAATGGGCGGCAGTTGCCAAATTCTGCCGCAGTAGGTTTATTGCCTGGAGGCACACATTTTACCGCATTGCTTATATACAGATCTTGCAGTTGTAAACCATCATCAACGGCATACGCCTGCGGCTGATTGCTAAACCCCGCTTGATATAGCAACGGATACATGAAATCGCCAGCACCATCGCCAGTAAATGGGCGACCGCTACGATTGGCACCATGTGCTCCGGGAGCCAAGCCGATCAACCACACCTGTGCCTGTATGTCACCAAAACCAGGTACGGGTTTATTCCAATAGTCGCAGCGCGAATAGGCACCCTTAGCAGGCAACTGACTAAGGTAGCGCACCAAGCGTGGACAGCGCTGGCAACCAACGAGACCAGGCAACTCCAATTGCGTCCGCTCAGTCGGAACTGCGCCCATTACTGTTGACTATTCGGTGGAGTGGTGGGTTTCCGTCGCCGGGGGCGACGACGCTTTGGCTTGGCGGCCTGAGCAGCATTAGGATTGCCTCCCGCTTTATGTAGTGGCTTAGCTCCGCCCTTAGCACCACCAGCTTTGCGGTGTATAGGCGTTTTCTTCTTCAATTGTGGTCGTTGATACTTCCAACAGAACAGCTTCTCTTCCGGCACTTCGCTAGCAATTTTGCTACCAATATACTCTTCGATGGCCGGTAGATGAAAAACCAAGTTCTCGTCAGCCATAGTAATAGCGAACCCTGTAGCTCCAGCGCGAGCTGTGCGCCCTATCCGGTGCACATAATCTTCGGGATCCTGCGGTACATCGTAATTGACCACATGTGTTACATCATCAATATGTATTCCGCGGGAAGCAACATCTGTTGCCACCAGAATATTAATTTTGCCATCTTTAAACTCTTGCAATATGCGCATGCGCTTCGACTGCGAAATATCACCGGAAATCTGCGCCGCCAAATAGTTGTTGGCTTGCAACACGCTGGTTACGTACTCGGTTTCACGCTTAGTATTGGCAAACAGCATAACGCGACCGCCAGCCATGCGATCATTGAGCAACCCTAAGAGCAGAGGCAACTTCTCTTTGCAGCCTACATGGTAAACTATCTGTTCCACATGCTCAGCTGTTACCTGCTGTGGCTCTATCTGCACCTTTTCGGCGTTGTTCATAAAATCGTAAGCCAACTCCATGACTCGAGGTGACAGCGTGGCGGAAAACAGCATAGTCTGGCGCTTGTTAAACGACGGTAACTTGCGCAGGATGTAGCGCAAATCGGCAATAAAGCCCATATCAAACATGCGATCTGCTTCATCTATGACCAACACCTCAATACTATTAAACGAGAATACCCGCTGTTTGGCATAATCGATTAAACGTCCCGGTGTAGCCACAATCACATCTACTCCATCAATGAGGGATTTACGCTGACGTTCATAGTCAATACCTCCAAATATCGGGACTATTTTAAGTCCGCTATTGGCACCGATATTGTTAGCATCGGCGCATATCTGCACCACTAACTCACGGGTAGGAGCCATGATCAGGGCACGCGGATTATTGCTGGTTGGTTTAGTATCGTTGAGCAGACGCGTGAATAACGCAATAAGAAATGCTGCGGTTTTTCCGGTACCAGTTTGAGCCTGTGCGGCGACATCTTTGCCAGCCAACGCCAAAGGTATGGCTTGCTGCTGTACTGGGGTTAACTCTTCAAAGCCCTGAGCTTTAACTCCTTGCTGCACCTGCTGCGGCAAATCTAATTCAGTAAAAAGCATAGTAGCTCCCGGAAGCTTAGCTTCCATTATAGTTTTACATTAAAGGCTTCAGCCACAGAGTGCATATCTTTATCACCGCGCCCAGATAAGTTGACAACAATAGTCTGATCGGGACGCATAGTCGGCGCGAGTTTGATCACTTGGGCAATCGCGTGGGCACTCTCAAGAGCGGGAATAATCCCCTCTAATAAGGTAAGCTGCTGAAAACCATCTAAAGCTTCTGCATCAGTAATAGCACAATATTCGGCGCGCTCAATCTCATGCAACAGCGCATGTTCGGGGCCTACCCCCGGATAATCTAGCCCGGCGCTAATGGAGTGAGCATGTTGTATCTGCCCATCATCATCTTGCAATAAAAAGGTTTTATTGCCATGCAGAACACCAACGCGACCGGCACTAATGCTAGCCGCATGTTTCTGACTATCTAACCCAAACCCTGCAGCCTCAACACCGATCAAACGCACCTGTTTATCATTAATAAAAGGATAAAACATCCCCATGGCATTGGAGCCACCGCCAATACAGGCGATAGCAACATCGGGCAGTTTGCCTTCTATAGCTAAAATCTGCTCACGCGTCTCGCGACCAATGATAGCTTGGAAGTCCCGCACAAGTTGCGGATATGGATGGGGACCTGCGACGGTGCCAATGACATAAAAGGTATCGCTAACATTGGTAACCCAGTAGCGCAGAGCATCGTTCATCGCATCTTTGAGGGTGGCAGTGCCACTAGTAACTCCATGCACAGTTGCGCCCAGCAGCTTCATACGAAACACATTAAGCGATTGGCGGCGAATATCTTCAGTGCCCATGAACACATCACATTGCAGCCCAAAGCGCGCCGCCACCGTAGCAGTAGCCACTCCATGCTGCCCAGCGCCAGTTTCAGCGATAACCTTTTTCTTACCCATGCGCCGCGCTAGCAACACCTGGCCAACAGTGTTGTTAACCTTGTGCGCCCCAGTATGATTTAGGTCTTCCCGTTTTAGATATATCTTCGCCCCACCTAGATGCGCGGTTAAGCGTTCAGCAAAATAGAGAGGATTGGGACGTCCGACATAGTTTTTAAGATAATAGTCAAACTCCTGTTGAAACGCTGGATCGGCCTGTGCGCTGGCATACGCCTCCTCTAACTCAAGTAACGCTGGCATCAGAGTTTCTGCCACATAGCGCCCACCAAATTGACCATAGTGACCACGAGAATCTGGATATTTATACATTAATCTATCTCCAACCTTTTGCTGTGTAAATAAAATCGCGCAACAACTCTGGGTCTTTACGCCCCGGTGTCAACTCCACGCCACTGGAGACGTCAACTGCATAGGGTAGCACAGCAGCTATCGCCTGGGCGACATTATCTCTGTTCAAACCACCGGCCAAAATAACTGGAAGTTGACGTGCCGCCTGAGCAGCTAAATCCCAGCGTCCAGTTTTTCCGGTGCCACCGTAGGCATCAGCACTCCAAGCATCAAGAAGCAGTGCCGAAACGGGATAGTCAAACATCTCGCGCAAACAGTCTTGACTGTTAACGCGCAGAGCCTTGATAACTCTCACCTCGGCGTAAGTACACTGCTGCGGAGTCTCATCTCCATGTAATTGTACCGTATCCAGATTGCATTGCCTAATTACGGCGCGAATAAAATCCGGCTCGGCATTGACAAATAAACCGACGATAGAGACAAAGGGTGGCAACTGCGAGATGATCTGCTGCGCCGCTGCTGGGGTTATATAACGCGAACTAGGTGGATAAAAAACAAAACCTAAGGCATCAGCACCCATGGCAATAGCGTGGCGAGCATCAGCTAAATTGGTAATACCGCACACCTTGACACGTATTGCGGAGGTAGAGATTATTCCAGTTTGCTCAGTTAACGCCACAACTGTCCCCAAGCAGCTGGTGCAATTTTGCAGCATAGTCATGTTCGCGCATCAGACTTTCACCGACAAGAAAAGCGCCAGCTCCGGCATCCTGTAAACGCTCTATATCGGCACGATTATAGATACCACTTTCGGAAACCACTAGGCGCTGTGGTGGAACCAGAGGTAACAAGCGTTCACTGACTTGCAAATCAGTGACAAAAGTTTTCAGACAGCGGTTATTTATGCCTAACAACGTACACTCGGTATGCAAAGCCAGCTGCAACTCCTGTTCGTTATGCACTTCGAGCAACACATCTAAACCTAACTGTTGAGCTAATGCATGAAACTGTTGCAACTGCTCTAGCGTAAGAGCTGCTGCAATCAGCAAAATAGCGTCAGCGCCATTAACACGCGCTTCATATATTTGATATGGATCGATAATGAAATCTTTGCGCAGCAACGGAATAGCAACTTGGGTAGAGATTTCGCGCAGAAAACGTAAATTACCACCAAAGAAGGATTCGTCCGTCAGCACGGATAAACAACAGGCATTAGCCTTAGCGTACCCACGAGCAATAGCAAGATGGTCGAAATCTGCACGGATAATACCCTTAGATGGTGAGGCTTTTTTTACCTCGGCAATGATAGCAGTACCGATACGACTACGCTCGCGCAGCCGCGCTTCAAAACCACGAGTCGGCTGGCACTGAGAAACTTCATCTTGCAGCGCAGCGAGACTAATTTGCTCCTTGGCGGCAGCTACTTCGGTAATTTTTTTAGCTATAATTTTATCCAGAATCATTGGTTTGTAATCCGAATCAATCCATCCAATCGACGTTTAGCCTCACCGTTATCAATGACCTGCTCGGCCAGTTTTATTCCCGCAACCACATCACTGGCAACACCAGCAGCGACCAAAGCATAGGCACTGTTCAGCACTACTACATCGCGCTTAGGTCCAACATCTCCAGCAAGGATAGCGCGGACAATCTCTGCATTGCGCTGGGAATCTCCCCCCTGCAAGTCGGCAAGAGAACAGCGGCTAAACCCCACCGTCTCGGGGAGAAAACGGCTAACTTTCACCTCGCTATTTTCTATAGAGGCTATAAGCGTTTCACTAGTCAAAGTTATTTCATCCATGCCATCCATACCATGGACGACAAAGCCACGTTTACAGCCCAAACGCGTTAAAACCTGAGCAATGGGTTCGACTAAACTTTCGCGATAGACCCCCATTACTTGTCGGTCTGCTCCAGCAGGATTGGTTAATGGTCCAAGGAGATTGAAGATAGTCCTGATACCAACTTCACGCCGAGGGCCAATAGCATACTTCATGGCACCGTGCAGAGCTGGCGCAAATAAAAATCCAACACCGATTTCGTCTATACAGCGTTCAACAACAGGAGCCGGAACCTGCAGGTTTACCCCAAGCTCTTCCAATACATCGGCACTGCCACAGGCAGATGAAACGCTACGATTGCCATGTTTAGCAACTTTTACTCCGCATGCCGCTACGATAAAAGCTACGGTAGTAGAGATATTAAAAGTTTTTGTCCCGCTACCGCCAGTCCCACAGGTGTCAAGTATGGTCTCCTGATCACTATTGATCTCTTCGCGGTCGATATCCAGAGCATGCTGAACCCTGATAGGTGTAGCATGTTGACGCATAACCTTAGCCGCACCAGTTATCTCAGCAACCGTTTCACCTTTCATGCGTAGTGCAGTTATGAATGCCGCAATCTGCGCTGGAGTCGCTTCGCCACCCATAATCATATTCATGACATCAATCATGACTTTCTCATCAAGATCGCGCCCCTCTACAACATGAGCAATTGCCTCTTTAATCATGGGAGCTCCAAAAATCTTCTGCCAAGGTTAAAAAATTGCCCATTAACTCCTTGCCCGATAAAGAGAGTATTGATTCGGGATGAAACTGCACACCCCATACGGGTAGGCTCGTATGTGCTAAACCCATTATCATCTCATTATCTGTCCATGCAGTTACAGCCAGTGATTCTGGCAACGAGCTACGCTCCACCACTAAAGAGTGATAGCGCGTGGCAACAAATGGGTTGGGCAGGCCGTGAAAAACATCGCTATTGTCATGATAGATATCACTAGTTTTGCCATGCATCAATTGACCAGCGCGCACAACTTTACCACCAAAAGCTGCCCCAATAGCCTGATGTCCGAGACAGACACCAAAAATAGGAATTTTACCAGCGAAGTGTTGAATTGCCGCGACAGAGATTCCAGCCTGCTGTGGATCACATGGGCCAGGAGAAATAACCAGCTTACGTGGCTGCAATGCCGAGATATCTTCCAGAGTTATAGCATCGTTGCGGCGCACTAAAACCTCTTCACCTAATTCACTAAAATACTGCACCAAATTATAGGTAAAAGAGTCATAATTATCTATCATCAACAACATTAATCTAGGCCTCTTTCTGCCATCTCAATTGCTTTGAGAACTCCACGAGCCTTATTTAACGTCTCTTGGTATTCAGCTTGTGGATCCGAATCTACTACTATGCCAGCACCTGCCTGTAAATGAATAGTATTTTTATGTACCACCAAAGTACGAATTGCTATCGCTAAATCCATATTACCGGAATATGAGAAATAACCGACGGCGCCGCCATAGATTTCACGTCGCTCCGGTTCTAATTCATCTATAATCTCCATGGCCCTTATCTTGGGAGCTCCTGACAGGGTTCCAGCAGGGAATGTAGCACGAAAGGTATCAAAAGAGTCGAGACCAGGTTGCAACAATCCACGCACATTCGACACTATGTGCATAACATGAGAATAGCGCTCAATAATTTTAAATTCACTTACCTCTACACTTCCAGTTTGGCAAATACGTCCTAGGTCATTGCGGCCTAAATCTACCAGCATAACGTGTTCAGCCACCTCTTTAGGATCAACCAGCAACTCCTGCTCCATACGCAAATCATCCCTAGCAGTATTACCGCGCGGCCGCGTTCCTGCTATGGGGCGCACCTCAACAACATCATCCTCCTTACGCACCATGACTTCAGGAGAGGCACCAACGACAATAGAGTCATAAAAGCGTAGAAAAAACATATAGGGAGAGGGATTAATAGTACGCAACGAGCGATAGATATCAAAGGGATCTACTTGGCATGGTGCACTAAAGCGCTGGGACAAAACCACCTGAATTACATCACCACTGCGTACATACTCTTTACACTTTTCGACTGCAGAGATAAAATCATCATGGCTAAAATTGGAGGTTAAAACAGTCGGTTGGTCAATTAGTTTTGTTTGGGGCAGGCGCGGTAACGGAGTACGTAATTGTTCAATGAGGGCTTTTATCTTATTAACCCCAAGCTCATATACTGAACGCGGATCCTTTCCCTCTTCTATGTAAGCATTATAAACTACTTTTATTTTCTGCAACCGATTATCAAAAATCAACAAACTATCAGAAAAGAAAAAACAACTGTCATAACTGCCGACAGTGGCAGGATTGCTATTCGGCAGGCTTTCGACATAACGCACCATATCGTAGCCGAGATATCCAACAGCTCCACCGCAAAAGCGCGGTAAATCTGGCAATTCAACTGGAGTAAAGCGCGACATTAGTTGTTGTAGCTTATTAAGAGGATCGGCACAAGTACCTGCTTCGACAATGACTCCGTCTATCAAAACCTCATAGTCATCGCCGCGAGAACGAAACAAAGTTCCAGAACCGGAACCTAGAAAGCTATAGCGCGCCCACTTTTCACCACCCTCAATACTCTCTAACAAGAAAGACAGCGATCCATTGTCTATCTTTTTAAAAGCCGAGACAGGGGTCTCCATGTCAGCCAGAATTTCTACATAAATCGGAATAAGATTGCCAACCTTAGTTAACTCAACAAAGTTGTCATATAGCGGTTGAATGTGCATAATCGTTGCTCATCAAAGTCTTTAGTTAGCAAAAAAGGCAAGGGAAAACCCCTTGCCTTTTTTGCTAACAATATATGTCTTAATATCTACTGAGCTGCCTGCTCTTGATCGACAAATTCAATAATTGAGACAGAAGCGTTATCACCAAGGCGATTTCCTACCTTTATAATACGCGTATAACCACCAGCCCGCTCACTATAACGAGGAGCAAGACGTTCAAACAACTTGGCAACAATATCTTTATCAAAAATAACGTTCAAAGCCTGACGCCGAGCATGGAGATCTCCGCGCTTGCCTAAGGTAATCATTTTCTCAGCAATTTTGCGTACTTCCTTAGCCCGAGCATCTGTTGTGGTAATGCGCTCGTTATCTATCAACGAAGTTACCATATTGCGCAACATTGCTTTGCGATGGCTGGAGTTACGCCCCAGTGTTCTACCTGATTTATTATGACGCATAATGTATATTCCTTTCTATGCGTAAATTTTAGATTAAGCCTCTTCGCGACTTTTCTGCAAAACCTTAAGGTATTCTGGATCAGGAAAGCTCTCCAGTTTCATCCCTAAAGTTAAACCCATCTCGGCCAGAATATCCTTAATCTCATTGAGTGATTTACGCCCAAAATTCTGAGTTTTCAGCATTTCGGCTTCGCTACGTTGTACTAAGTCGCCGATTAAGCCAATACGAGCATTTTTTAGACAATTCGCGCTACGTACCGACAACTCGAGTTCTTCAACACTGCGATACAGATTCTCGTTGATTTTCTGAACCTCATCTTCCTCTGGTTCCTCAACAGGAATCTGCTCTTCGTCAAAATTGATAAACATTTGCAAATGCTCTTTAAGAATTTTAGCCGCATAAGCAACTGAATCCTCGGGAGTGACACTTTCATCAGTCCAAACTTCAAGAGTAAGTTTGTCGTAATCGGTAATTTGACCGACACGAGCATTGGTAACTGAGTAGTTAACCTTCTTGATTGGCGCAAATATCGAATCTATGGGAATTGTGCCCACTGGCGCGTTATCATCTCGGTTGCGCTCTGCTGTTACATAGCCCTTACCGATTGATACAACCATATCAATTTCGACATCAGCCTCTTTAGTGCAAGTTGCAATAAAGAGCTCAGGATTCAACACCGTAACATTTGCATCTGTAATAATGTCACCAGCAGTTATAACCCCTGCACCTTTTTTTACTATACGAACATTACGGCTCTCTTGACCTTCAAGACGTAACAACACCGACTTAAGGTTGAGAATAATATCAGTAACGTCCTCAGTAACCCCAGGGATTGTTGAAAACTCATGCAAAACCCCTTTAATACGTACAGAAGTTATTGCGGCGCCCTGTAGTGAAGAAAGTAAAATACGCCGTAAAGAGTTACCAATCGTTGTACCAAAACCACGTTCAAATGGTTCAGCATAAAACTTGCCATAGCTACTAGTCAGACTTTTAGTCTCAACTTGTAACCGCTTTGGCTTGATTAGATCTCTCCAGTTTTTATACATGCATTTACTCCATGTTGAGGGTTACAAAATGATTGTGATTACTTAGAATAGAGTTCAACAATCAACTGTTCCTCGAACACCGGAGAGGTAAGCTCCTCGCGTGCCGGCAACGTCTTGACAGTTCCCTTAAATGCATCACGCTCAAGTTCCAACCAGGTTGGAATTCCACGGCGCATAACACTGTCCATAGCCTCAGAAATCTTAGCTATTTTACGGCTTTTTTCACGTACAGTAATCACATCACCAGCACGAACTAAATATGATGGAATATCAACCTTACGACCATTTACTAAGAAATGACCATGACGCACAAACAACCGTGCTTCAGTACGGGTAGATGCCAGCCCTAAACGAAAAACCATATTATCCAAGCGACGCTCAAGAAGTACTAGCATGTTGCTACCAGTAACTCCCTTCATGCCTTTTGCTTTATCAAATACACGACGAAACTGTTTTTCGCTCAAACCGTAGCAAAAACGTACCTTTTGTTTCTCGTTCAATTGTCGAGAATAATCTGAAGGCTTACCACGACGACCTGCACCATGCTGCCCTGGAGGGGTAGGACGACGCTCTAATAAACGGTCATACTTGGGATTGCCATAAATATTAACACCAAGACGTCTTACAATTTTACCTTTAGGCGTGAAATTTTTTGCCATTTCTTAATATCCTCTACTGTCTATCGTCTACCTGTCGGAATCTACCCTTAAACGCGACGGCGCTTGGGTGGACGACAGCCATTGTGGGGAATAGGGGTAACATCTTTAATCATTGTCACGTTAAGGCCAGCAGATTGCAATGCCCGCAGCGCAGATTCACGACCTGACCCTGGACCCTTAACACAAACTTCAACGTTACGTAACCCATGCTCTTGAGCTGCTTTAGCAGCAGTCTCTGCAGCTACCTGTGCCGCAAAAGGGGTACTTTTGCGTGACCCTTTGAAACCAGATCCTCCAGATGTAGCCCATGAAATAACGTTACCACTAACATCAGCAATGGATACTATCGTATTATTAAAAGTTGCTTGAATATGAGCAACACCATTAACAATATTTTTCTTTGCTTTAGCTTTTCTTACGACTTTCTTTCCTGGCTTAGCCATCGTTCCTCCAATTATTTCTTCTTACCAGCAACCGTTTTACGTGGTCCCTTACGGGTACGAGCATTGGTTTTTGTTTTTTGCCCACGGACTGGCAAGCCACGACGATGGCGCAAACCACGATAACAGCCAAGATCCATCATACGTTTAATATTCATGGAAATTTCACGACGCAAGTCGCCTTCCACTTTACAATCAGCATCAAGAACCTTACGAATCTGCGCTACTTCTGATTCGGTAAGATCGTCCGAGCGGGTATCAAAACCTACACCAGCTTGAGACAGGATCCGTTGTGCTGTAGAACGTCCAACCCCATAAATATAGGTCAGCGCAACTTCAATACGTTTATTTTTCGGTAAGTCTATACCAGCGATACGAGCCAACTTAATATCCTCCCAGTTTTAACCCTGTCTCTGCTTATGTTTAGGGTTTTCACAAATAACGCGCAAAACACCCTTACGTTTAATAACTTTGCATTTGTCACAAATCGTTTTGACTGACGCACGAACTTTCATAACCAACCTCAATAAAATACTAGAAATATTCAGGACTACAAACTCGTCAAAATTTCGAAGCCATCCTCAGTTACCGCAACAGAATGTTCGAAATGTGCAGAGCAACTACCGTCTTTTGTCACGGCAGTCCAACCATCGGCAAGCACCCTAACTTGGTTACTGCCTGCATTCACCATAGGTTCAACAGCTAATACCATACCAGGTTTCAGGATAGGCCCCACACCAGGCTTACCGTAATTTGGTATCTGTGGATCTTCATGCAAGGCACGACCAATACCATGCCCTACAAACTCTCTAACAACACTATAACCTGCATCTTCTGCTACACTCTGTACTGCATGTGACACGTCAGATAAATGCACGCCTGGAGCAATCTTGTTAATGCCCGCGAACAATGAAGCTTTTGTTACTGACATCAACTGCATACGATCATCACTAGCAATACCAACAGGAACAGTCACTGCTGCATCGCCATAAAACCCATCGTAAACAACCCCAAAATCTATACTAAGAATATCGCCATCAGCTAAAGGCACATCTGTTGCAAAACCATGCACAATAGTGTCATTAGGTGAAGAACAAATAGCAAAAGGAAAACCCGAATAACCCTTGAATGCAGCAACTGCTTTACGTTTTTCACACGCGGCAAGGGCTTGTTCATTTAATTCAACAGTTGTAATCCCTGGTATAACCGCGGCGCTTAACTCAGCAAGTATCTCCGCAACCATACGACAAGGGACTCGCATGCGAGCAATTTCCTTAGGGCTCTTAACAAGTATCACTCAAAGCTCTTGAGCACTGACAGAATTTCCGTCCAGACTTCATCAATGGGCAACATACCGTCAACAGTTTTCAACAAACCGGCAGCACGATAATATTCAACCAGTGGTGCGGTTTGCTCATTATAGACTGCCATGCGATTTCTAATCGTAGCCTCTTTATCATCTTCACGCTGAATAAGAGCAGAACCACATTTATCACAAACATTATCTTGTGCCGGTTTATCATAGACAACATGATACCCAGCGCCACAACCCTCACAAGTTCTACGGCCAGCTAAACGAGAAACTAACGCCTCAATATCAACTTCAAGTGAAACAACAGCATCAATGTCTTTGCCGAGAGCTGCAAGCGTAGCAGCTAAGGCGTCGGCTTGGGGTAGCGTGCGCGGAAAACCATCGAGAATAAAACCATTTTCACAATCAGACTTTTGCAAACGCTCTTCAACAATACCAACAACAACTTCATCTGGAACCAATGCACCTGACTCCATAAAGGCCTTGGCTTTAACCCCCATAGGAGAGCCTTCCTTAACGGCACCACGCAAAATGTCCCCAGTTGATATTTGCGGTACAGAGTAGCGCTCAATAAGCATTTTAGCCTGAGTACCTTTTCCTGCCCCAGGAGGGCCAAGCAAAATCAATTTCATAACTTATATTCTTTCTACTACCCGCGACGTCCCTTAATGGTCACACCGCGCATAAAACCTTCATAAGAACGGGAAATCAAGTGCGATTCAATTTGCGAAGCTGTATCTAACCCAACGCCGACAACGATAAGCAATGATGTACCACCGAAATAGAATGGAACATTAAATTGCCCTATCAACAGTGTGGGCAGAACGCAGACAATAGACACGTAAACCGCACCGGCAAAAGTAAGCCGACTCAAAACCACATCTAAATATTCAGAAGTTGGCTTTCCTGGCCGAACCCCAGGGATATAACCGCCTTGATTTTTGACGTTTTCTGCTACATCAACTGGATTAAATGTCACAGCTGTGTAGAAGTAACAGAAGAAAACTATAAAAGCAACAAAAAAGACATTATACAGCCAATGGCTCGGTGTCATCAAACCTGCTACTTTTTGTACCCAGGGCACATCAACAAAATTAGCAATTGTAGCGGGAAACATGATAATTGAGCTAGCGAAAATAGGTGGAATAACACCACTCATATTAATCTTAAGGGGCAAGTGACTAGACTGTCCGCCATGATTACGCATTCCCACCACACGCTTAGCATAGTGTATAGGAACACGGCGCTGCGCGCGTTCGGTAAAAACTATTGCCATTACAACAATTATCATCACAACCAGCAAAAATAACATAGTAACAGGGGCTAGCGCGCCGGTACGCAACAAACGCACTGAATTCAATATTGCCGAGGGCAAATTAGCTACAATCCCGGCAAAAATAATCAGTGAAATACCATTACCTACACCACGCTCAGTAACCTGTTCACCAATCCACATAATAAATGCGGTTCCAGCTGTTAAAGTTAGAACAGTCAACAGAATAAAACCTAGTCCAGGGTAAGGAACAACAGGATCACCAGCGGGGCCAGTCATTGCCTGCAAACCAACCGCAATACCAGCGCCTTGAACTATAGATAATGCGATAGTGCCATAACGTGTCCAGCGAGTTATAACCTTACGCCCCTGCTCTCCCTCTTTAGATAACCGCTCTACCGGTTCAAACACTACGGTAAGCAACTGCAAAATAATCGAAGCGCTAATATAAGGCATAATGCCAAGCGCAAATACTGTCATACGTTCTAAAGCACCACCAGTAAAAGCACTAACCAACCCTAAAAGGTTGCCCTGGCTGCCCTCAAAAAAACTTGCCAGAACCTGACCATTGATCCCTGGAGTAGGAATGTGGCAGCCAACACGATAGACAGCTAGCATCAACATGGTAAACAAAATACGTTGACGCAACTCAGCGATATTAAATATATTTTGCAGGCTCTTAAACAATTTTATAAAACCTCGATGCTACCGCCAGCAGCTTCAATTTGTGCCGTCGCCGCTTTGCTGAATTTATGAGCTTTAACGGTGATTTTTTTGGTCAATTCACCATCGGCAAGTATCTTAACACCATCTTGAACACATTTAACAAATCCAGCAGAAATCAGAATCTCAGGATCAATTACTGAACCATCTTCAAAAGTTTCCAGATCACGTAGATTCACCAGAGAATAAACTTTTTTATTTAGCGAAGTAAAACCACGCTTAGGCAAACGCCGCTGTAATGGCATTTGACCGCCCTCGAATCCAGGCTTCACACCACCACCAGAACGAGCATTTTGACCTTTATGGCCACGAGCTGCAGTCTTTCCAGTCCCAGAACCAGGACCACGGCCAATGCGCTTATTTTTTCTTACTGATCCCGCTGCGGGACTCAAATTACTCAGATCCATTATCTTAATCCTATTTAGGCTTCTTCAACTACTACCATGTGACAAACTTTATTGATCATGCCACGAATCTCAGGAGTATCTTGAAGCAACACAGTCTTATTAAGTTTAGTAAGACCCAAGCCCTTTATAACCTTGGTAAAATACTCCGGGCGGCCTATACCACTTTTTTTAAGCGTTACTTTAATTTGTTTAGCCATCATTATCTCCAGCTTTACGGCAAATTATGCTGTTATTCCACGCCGTGATTTAATTTCACTGGCACTGCGCAACTGACTGAGAGCATCAATAGTAGCCTTAACTACATTGTGTGGATTGTTTGAACCCAGACATTTTGACAAAATATCGCCAACCCCAGCCGCCTCGAGTACTGCACGTGCAGGACCTCCAGCTATAACTCCAGTACCTTTTGACGCTGGCTTAAGCAAAACACTACCAGCACCAAAATGGCCAAGAACGTCATAAGGGATTGTACGATCATCAAGAGGTACCGTGATCATACTTTTTTTGGCTTTTTCAACACCCTTACGAATTGCCTCAGGCACCTCTTTTGCCTTACCATGCCCATAACCAACTTTACCGCTACCGTCTCCAACAACAACTAGAGCGGAAAAGCTAAATCGACGACCACCCTTAACTACTTTTGAACAGCGGTTAATATGGATGACGCGATCAATCATTTCTGTTTCATTTGGCTCATTGCGATGCAAAGGACCCTCCATTCTAATTAAAACTCAAGTCCGGCTTCACGCGCAGCATCAGCCAGGGCCTTAACTCGGCCATGATAAATAAAACCATTGCGATCAAAAACTACCCCTTTAATATTTTTCTCCAGAGCTTTTTTTGCAACAGCGGTACCAACAGCCTTCGCAGCAGAAATATTACCTGTATAGTCTGCGTCCCCAACAATACCGTCACATTGAGACGATGCAGACACTAACGAAGTACCAGTAGTATCCTCAATAATTTGTGCATATATATGCTTTGAACTACGGAAGACACAAAGACGTGGACGCTCTGAGGTTCCTACCACTTTACGACGCACGCGCGTTTGCCGTCTTTTTCTTGCTTCCGCTCTTGATATTACGCCAGCCACTTTATTTCTCCCGTATGTAATTTATTTACCTGTTTTACCTGCTTTACGCAGAATACGCTCATCAGCATACTTGATACCTTTACCCTTGTACGGCTCAGGCTCGCGGAAAGAACGAATCTTAGCTGCAGTTGCTCCAACCAACTCCTTATCAACACCACTAACAGTTAGACGCGTCTGTTTTTCGACATCTACTGTTATTCCATCAGGCAGTTGATATTCAACAGGATGTGAGTAACCGAGCGCTAAATTCAGCACAGATCCTTTTACATCGGCACGGTAACCAACACCGTTGATTTCAAGAATCTTAGAAAAACCGGTTGAAACACCATCGACCATATTAGCAATCAGTGAACGGTAAAGTCCCTGCATTGCAGTGTTACGGCGGGCACTTTCAATTGCTGCAACATTAATCGTTTCAGCTTCCATTGAAACCAGAACAGTATCTGGGATGGTGCGCTCTAATTGTCCCTTAGGACCCTTGACATTGATATGACTATCTTTCAGTACAACAGTCACACCGCCAGGTATTTGAATAGGCTTTTTACCAATTCTAGACATTGTCTACACTCCTCACTCTAATTACCAAACGGTGCAGACCAGTTCGCCACCGATCTTGGCTTCACGAGCCGCAACATCGGACATAACTCCTTGCGATGTGGACACAATAGCACAGCCTAAACCATTTTTAACTTTTGGTATTTCGCCCGCATTTACATACAAGCGCCGCCCAGGTTTTGACTCACGTTTAATCTCGTGGATAACATGAATATTTTCATTGTCAAATTTCAAGTAAATACGCAGAACTCCTTGCACACCTTCATTGATGAACTTAAAGTTCTTAATATATCCTTGCTCTTTGAGCACTTCTGCTAAAGCCAGCTTCATTTTACTCGCAGGCATTTCCATTTTTTGGTGCTTAGCCAGACCCGCATTACGAATGCGAGTTAGCATGTCCGAAATAGGATCGGTCATTGCCATGGAACCATCTCCTTGTACGTTTTACCAACTAGATTTCAAAACGCCAGGGAGTTTACCCTCTAGCGCTAATTTGCGCAAGCAAATCCGACACATATTAAACTTTCGATAATAAGCGCGAGGACGTCCACACAGAGGGCAGCGGGTATACTGTCTGACCTTGAATTTCTGCGTCCGAGCCGCTTTAGCTATCATTGATTTTTTTGCCACAATTACCTCCGATATTGCCTATTTACTTCCTGAACGGCATGCCAAATTCTGTTAACAGTGCTCGGCCTTGCTCATCTGTTGCTGCAGAAGTTACAATTGAAATGTTCATACCACCGATCTTGGCAATCTTCTCCAAATCGATTTCGGGGAAAATAATCTGTTCCCGAACTCCCAAGGTGTAATTACCGCGGCCATCAAAAGCTTTAGGGGAAACACCCTTAAAGTCACGCACACGGGGCAGAGCAATATTGATCAGGCGATCAAGGAACTCATATGCACGATCATGACGCAAAGTAACCATGCAACCAATGGGCATCTCTTCACGCAGTTTAAATCCTGCAATTGATTTCTTTGCTTTTGTGATTACTGGCTTTTGACCGGTGATCTTCGTCAACTCTTCAACGGCTGATTCCAATAACTTTATATTTTGGATAGCCTCACCGATACCCATATTGACAACCACCTTCTCTACCCGAGGAACTTCCATAACGTTACTTAGTTGGAGGTCCTTCAGTAGCTTAGGTGCCAGTTCATTATTGTATCTATCTTTTAACCTGGCCATTTAAATCTCCATTAACTGTCAATGTTCTCGTTGCATTTTTTACAGAAACGAGTTTTATTGCCGTCTTCGAGCACCCTGATTCCGGTACGAGTTGGCTTATTGCAAGAACTGCATACGAGCATGACATTAGAAGCTGAAAGTGCAGCTTCTTTTTCGACAATGCCGCCTTCTTGATTTTGCTGCGAAGGACGCGTGTGACGTTTTACAATATTTAGATTTTCAACTGTAAGGCGATTTTTAGTAAAGAAAACACTAAGCACTTTTCCCTGCTTACCCTTTTCTTTACCAGCCATCACCTGCACCAGATCGCCTTTTTTTACATGAAACTTTTTTACAGCCATTTCTGATAATCTCCAGGCCGTATCAAAGCACCTCAGGTGCCAGCGATACGATTTTCATAAAACGCCGTGCACGCAACTCGCGTGCAACAGGGCCAAAGATACGTGTACCTACTGGCTCTCCGGCAGCATTAACAACAACAGCAGAATTCTTATCAAAGCGGATACGCGACCCATCAGGGCGAGTAACCTCTTTGGCAGTCCTTACGATGACTGCACGAATTACATCACCTTTTTTCACTTTTGAATTGGGCATCGCCTCGCGGACAGAGCAGATGATAATATCACCAAGTCCTGCATATTTTCTTTTCGAGCCACCCAAAACCTTAACGCAGCATAACTTCCGAGCACCGGAATTATCTGCTACATCAAGTACGGTTTGCATTTGAATCATTATCGATCTCCCAGCCTACAGCGTTTTATCAATAATTTCACTGACACGCCAGCGTTTATCACGAGACAGAGGTCGCGCTTCTGTAAGAACTACCTTATCACCAATCGCACACTTATTTTGCTCATCATGTGCCTTATATTTTGTACTGCGCTTCAGGTATTTTTTATACACTGGATGTTGCACCAAGGTATCTACCGTGACCACGACAGTTTTATCCATTTTGTCACTGGTAACTGTACCTACCAGCTTCTTCTTATTACGATGTTCTGTACCCATATCGCTCACCTCGACACCCTATTACGCAACTTTTTGCTGTAGAACAGTCTTAACCCGGGCAATATCTTTGCGCAACTGAGGAATCTTTGAGGTATCCTCAAGATGTCCAGTGTGCAACTGAAATCTCAGATTAAAAAGTTCCTGACTCAACTCTAGAGATTTTGCCTCTAGCTCTTCTACACTCAAGCCAATTAGTTCCTTAGCCGTCATTAGAAGTCTCCTCTCTAGCGATAAACTTTGTGGAGATCGGCAACTTTTGGGCAGCCAACCGAAATGCGTCACGGGCGATCTCTTCAGTAACGCCTTGCATTTCATAAAGTACCTGACCTGGGCGAACTACCGCCACCCAACTATCAGGCGCGCCCTTACCTTTACCCATACGAGTTTCGGCAGCTTTACGTGTTAATGATTTGTCAGGAAAACACCGAATCCAAATCTTACCACCACGTTTAATATAACGAGTCATCGCACGACGAGCAGCCTCTATTTGACGTGAAGACAACCAACCACGATTAGTAGCCTGCAAACCATAGTCACCGAAATTTACCTCGGTAGCACCTTTTGCTGCGCCCTTCATACGACCTTTAAACTGTTTTCTATGTTTAACCTTCTTAGGCATCAACATAACTACATACTCCTATTCGACAAAACTAAAGATCTCTGGAAAGAACTTCACCTTTGAAGATGAGAACCTTAACACCAATGATACCGTAGGTAGTATTTGCCTCAGCAAAACCATAATCAATATCTGCACGAATAGTATGCAAAGGCACACGACCCTCACGATACCACTCAGTACGGCTCATCTCTGCACCGCCAAGACGACCACTACAAGTGATCTTAATGCCTTGAGCACCAAAACGAAGTGCCTGACCAACACTACGTTTCATAGCGCGACGGAAAGCTACACGACGCTCCAGTTGCAACGCTACACCTTCAGCTACTAACTGGGCATTCATTTCCGGCTTGCGAACTTCCTGAATATTCAGAAAAATCTCTTTGTCGGTGAGTTTGGCCAGTTCAACTTTGAGAGCTTCAACTTCTGCACCGCGCTTACCAATAATAATACCTGGCCGTGCGGCAAAAATATTTAATTTCATCTTGCCTGCAGCACGCTCTATCTCAATTTTAGCGATACCGGCATGGTAAAGACGTTTCTTTAAGTAATTGCGCAGTTTAAGATCCTCATGCACAAATTGTGCATAATCACCATCTGCATACCATTTCGACTCCCAGGTTCTAATAACACCCAGGCGAAAACCTATTGGATGAACTTTCTGGCCCAAACTATCACCTCCTTGATCGGCTATTTTTCGTCCAGGACAACCTGAACGTGACTTGTCGGCTTACGTATTTTACTGGCACGACCTTGAGCCCTAGGGATAAAACGCTTTAGCGCGGGGCCCTGATCAACAGTAATGGCTTTTACATACATTGCGTCAACATCGGATACACCCTTTTGCTCTGCATTAGCAACCGCAGACTTAACCAGTTCAGATACAATTCCTGCTGGCTTTTGGGGTGAAAACCGTAAAATATTCAGCGCATCCTGAACATTTTTGCCGCGTATCATGTCAACAACCAAACGTGCCTTCTGCGCCGACATGCGTACATATCTTAATTTCGCTTTTGCTTCCATGCGGGAACTCCGTTGCGATTATTTTCTCTTGGATTTCTTATCTGCGCCGTGACCGTAATAAGTACGGGTGGGAGCAAACTCACCAAGCTTGTGACCTACCATGTTTTCTGAAACATAAACAGGTAAAAACTTTTTTCCATTATGCACCGCAAAAGTATGCCCAACAAACTCAGGAATAATCGTGCTGCGGCGAGACCAGGTTTTAATAACTTTACTGGCCGTTGCTCCACCTTCCAAATCAACCTGACGCAGCAAGCTTTCCTGAACGTAAGGTCCTTTTTTAATTGATCTAGCCACGATATTCTCCTCTACTTATTACGGCGACGTACAATAAATTTATCTGTACGCTTATTGGTACGAGTTTTGTAACCTTTAGTAGGTACACCCCAAGGCGTAACAGGATGACGACCACCAGAACTCTTACCTTCACCACCACCATGTGGGTGATCGACAGGGTTCATGGCTACACCACGAGACTGCGGACGCTTACCTAACCAGCGATTCCGACCAGCCTTACCGATTTTAATATTCTCATGGTCAGTATTACCAACTTGGCCAATAGTTGCACAGCACTCTTGCAGCACTAAACGAACTTCACCAGATGGCAAACGCAACTGAGCATAACGCCCCTCTTTAGCAGCGATCAAGGCATAAGCACCAGCACTACGTGCCAGCTGACCACCTTTACCTGCTTTCAATTCAACGTTATGTACCCAGGTACCTAATGGAATTGAGCGGATTGTCATAGCATTACCCGGTTGAATATCAGCCTTCTCGCTGGCAACAACCTCAGCACCGACAGACAAACCAACAGGAGCGAGAATATAGCGTTTCTCACCATCAGCATATGTCAACAAAGCAATACGAGATGAGCGATTAGGATCGTACTCAATAGACACAACGCGTGCAACAATATCTTTTTTCTCACGCTTAAAGTCTATAATCCTATACTTACGTTTATGCCCACCACCGGTATGTCTTTTGGTAATGCGCCCGTTATTGTTCCGTCCACCGGACTTTGTCAGGGGTGCCAAAAGTGACTTTTCCGGTGTCGCTGTTGTTACCTCATCAAAAGCTGAGGCGGTCATGTGACGACGCCCCGGCGAGGTCGGCTTGAACTTTTTGATAGCCATTATTCTAACTCCGTATCCCTAAGACTGACATCACACGCCAAAGAAGTCTATGTTGCTTCCTTCAGCCAGTGTCACATATGCTTTTTTACGATTAGGCCGCTTGCCGAACTGCTTTCCAACACGCTTGACCTTACCTGCCAATACCATAGTATTCACATCGTCAACCTTTACGTCGAAAGCTTTTTCCACCGCCTGTTTAATCTCGATTTTATTAGCCGCCTTGTCGACTTCAAAGACCACTACCCGCCCTTCCTCTTTTTGAAGAGCTGTCTTTTCAGTAACCAAAGGCTTCTTAATGATCTGATGCAATGGCTTCATTATGCCAACGCTCCTTCCAATTGCTCTATAGCACCCTCAGTAAGAACCAAGTTTGGATACTTAAGAACGTCATAGACATTCACGCCATCTGCACGCATAACTTTGACATGACGTAAATTTCTTGCTGAAAGTTCCACTTCTGGATTCGCAGCGTCTATTACTACAAGCGCACTCTTCATCTCAAAAGTATCCAGTACCTGCTTAAAGCTTTTGGTACTAATGGCTTCGAGATTAAATCCTGACAACACTGTCAAATTATCGCCTTGAAAGCGCGCTGACAGAGCTGAACAAAGAGCAGCCTTCTTAACCTTACGATTTAGTTTAAAGGTATAATCGCGAGGAGTTGGTCCAAAAGCAGTACCACCGCCAACATGGTTAGGTGCAGAGACTGTCCCCTGACGCGCATTACCAGTACCTTTTTGCTTAAATGGTTTTTTCCCGCCACCAGCTACTGCGCTGCGATTTTTTGTCATCGCAGTACCCTGACGACGCGCCGCTAACTGATAGCGCACCATATCGTGAAGCAGATACTTCTTCACTTCAGTGTTAAACACAGCATCAGAGATATCGCGTTCAGACACTTGTTTTTTTTGCATATCATAAACTGTTACATTAGCCATGCTACTTCTCCCGTATCACCACTGGGTCCGAACTAAGCTTTGACAGCTTTGCGGATTGTGACCAGACCATTCTTAGGACCTGGAACAGCGCCCTTGATGAGAATCAAGTTCTGGTCTGCCCGAACGTCAACAATTTCAAGATTCTGAACCGTTACGCGTTCATTACCCATTTGGCCAGCCATTTTCTTGCCCTTAAACACATGTGAAGGCCAAGCGCTGCAACCAATGGAACCAGGAGCACGGTGAAATTTAGAACCGTGAGTTGATCGCCCGCCGGAGAAATTCCAACGCTTGATTACTCCTTGGAAGCCTTTACCTTTGCTTGTTCCAACTACATCGACAACATCTCCAGCAGTAAACAGATCAGAACAAACAATTTCTGCACCAATCTCTAGGCCTTCAATATCGCCATCCATTTCACGCAAATGAGCAAAAACACCTTTAGCGGCCTTGTTAAAATGCCCCATAGCTGGTTTGTTAATGCGCTGCGCTTTTTGCGCCCCGAAGCCAAGTTGAACTGCAGTGTAACCATCAGATTCAACAATCTTCTTCTGGACAACCGTACACGGCCCTGCTTCAACCACCGTTACCGGGATGCGCGTGCCGTTCTCGGTAAATATCTGGGTCATACCCAGTTTTTTTCCCAGAATTCCGTTTACCATCATACTATCCTTATCAAAAGCTACTTAAACTTACAGCTTAATCTCTACGAAAACCCCTGCTGATAGATCTAATTTCATCAGAGCATCAACAGTTTGTTGTGTAGGATCCAGTATATCAACCAGCCGCTTATGCGTACGGATCTCAAACTGCTCACGA
Source organism: Desulfuromonas sp. (assembly GCA_034006225.1). Taxonomy (GTDB): domain Bacteria; phylum Desulfobacterota; class Desulfuromonadia; order Desulfuromonadales; family Desulfuromonadaceae; genus Desulfuromonas. The sequence goes on from JAVETC010000017.1 coordinate 38,869, forward strand.
CTTGTCTTATTAACGTGTGGTCCCCGCAATACACAGTACTTGTTGATTACTGTGGGCAGTGGAATTGGACCCGCTAAGCGCGACCCAGTGCGCTTAACCGTATCGACAATTTCATTCACTGCCATATCTAGCAGTTTATGGTCATACGCCTTAAGGCGAATTCTTATTTTCTGGCTGGACATTTGCTAACCTCGATTACTCAATAATTTCACTAACAACACCGGCACCAACGGTACGACCACCTTCGCGGATAGCGAAGCGCAGCTCTTTGTCCATGGCGATCGGGGTGATCATGTCGACTATCATGGCGATGTTATCGCCAGGCATTACCATTTCGACTCCTTCTGGCAATTCTACGATTCCGGTTACGTCTGTTGTACGGAAGTAAAATTGTGGACGGTAGCCTTTGAAAAATGGTGTATGACGACCACCTTCTTCTTTTGTAAGGATATATGCTTCTGCTTTGAATCGGGTGTGGGGAGTAATGCTGCCTGGCTTGGCCAGTACTTGCCCACGCTCGATGTCTTCGCGTTTAACACCGCGCAACAGGAGACCAACGTTGTCGCCTGCTTGACCTTGATCGAGAAGTTTACGGAACATCTCTACGCCGGTTACGGTTGTTTTTGAAGTGGCTTTCATGCCGACGATCTCTACTTCTTCGCCGACTTTGATTACGCCACGCTCTACACGACCGGTTGCTACGGTGCCACGACCGGAGATTGAGAAGACGTCTTCTACTGGCATCAGGAAGGGCAGGTCTACGGCACGCTCTGGCTCTGGCACATAGGCGTCTACTTGCTTCATGAGTTCGACGATTGGATCTTCGTCTGGATCGCCGGCAGCGCATTGAAGTGCTTTAAGGGCGGAACCCGGTACGATAGGTAGGTCATCACCAGGGAAGTCATAGGCTGAGAGTAGTTCGCGTACTTCGAGCTCTACCAGTTCCATGAGTTCTTCGTCGTCTACCATGTCTGCCTTGTTTAGGAAAACAACAATGGCAGGAACACCTACTTGACGGGCAAGCAGGATGTGCTCACGGGTTTGTGGCATTGGGCCGTCTGCTGCTGACACAACAAGGATAGCGCCGTCCATCTGTGCGGCACCAGTGATCATGTTTTTTACGTAGTCGGCGTGACCTGGGCAGTCGACGTGGGCATAGTGACGAGTATCGGTCTCATATTCGACGTGAGCTGTTGCTATAGTGATGCCACGCTCGCGCTCTTCTGGAGCGTTGTCGATTTGATCAAATGCACGTGACTCTGCAAGGCCTTTTCCTGCCATTACCTTGGTGATCGCTGCGGTTAATGTTGTCTTGCCATGGTCAACGTGGCCAATTGTACCAATATTGACGTGTGGCTTTTTTCTTTCAAATTTTTGCTTTGCCATGACTTTACTCCTTAACCCTTAACTTTCGCGATAATCTCTTCGGAAATCGCCTTAGGCACCTGATCATAATGATCAAAAACCATCGTATACGTTGCACGACCTTGAGTTGCGCTCCGCACATCAGTCGCGTAACCGAACATGCTGGACAAAGGTACATGTGCGCTAATAACCTGAGCGCCACCGCGGGTGTCCATAGACTGAACCTTACCACGACGACTATTCAAGTCTCCAATGACGTCCCCCATATACTCCTCAGGAACAACTACCTCAACTGCCATCATTGGCTCAAGCAGTACCGGTGCCGCCTTGGCTGCCCCCTCCTTGAAACCCATAGATCCAGCTATCTTAAAGGCCATCTCGTTAGAGTCAACATCGTGATAAGAACCGTCATACACGGTAACCTTGACATCAACGATAGGAAAGCCTGCAAGTACTCCATTTTGCGATGCTTCTTCAGCACCCCTACCTACAGCAGGGATATATTCTCTAGGAATAACCCCGCCTTTTATGGCGTCCACAAATTCAAAACCGACACCAGGCTCTTGGGGCTCAATACGCAACCAACAATCACCATATTGACCACGACCACCCGATTGACGAACAAACTTACCCTGAACTTCGACAGAACGAGTAATAGATTCGCGATAAGCAACCTGCGGAGCGCCGATATTAGCCTCAACGTTAAACTCACGACGCATACGATCGATAATGATCTCAAGATGTAACTCGCCCATACCGGACAAAATCACCTGACCAGTCTCCTCATCCGTGCGCACGCGCAAAGATGGATCTTCAGACAGCAATTTACCCAGAGCAACGCCCATCTTTTCCTGGTCACTTTTGGTCTTTGGCTCAACAGCTATATGGATAACTGGCTCCGGAAACTCCATCGCCTCCAGCAAGCACTCTTCATCTAAAGAGCACAGAGTGTCACCAGTTGTGCTGTATTTCAAACCAACAGCAGCCGCGATATCACCAGAATAAACAAGTTTGATCTCTTCACGCTTATTAGCATGCATTTTCAGCAGGCGACCAAGACGCTCTTTTTTACCCTTGGTAGAGTTCAACACCGTCGACCCAGCCTCAGCAACACCAGAATAAACGCGGAAAAAGGTCAATTGACCAACAAATGGGTCAGTCATAATCTTAAACGCCAAAGCAGCAAAAGGACCATCATCATCTGCTGGGCGGGTAATTTCATTACCCTTAGGATCAAGACCCTCTATTGCAGGAACATCAGTAGGGCAAGGCATGTAATCAATTACCGCATCAAGCAGATGTTGAACACCCTTGTTCTTAAATGCACTACCACAGAGCACTGGATTCACATGCAGCGCAATTGTAGAACGGCGAATACTGGCTTTAATCTCAGCAACACTAAGCTCTTCACCGCCTAGATAGCGCTCCATTAATTCATCATCATAAGATGACAACTCATCGAGCAGCGCTTCACGTGCAGCAGCAACATCATCAGCCATGTCGGCAGGGATTTCGACTTCATCAAACTTAGCACCCAATGTTTCGTCATCCCAAACAAAGGCCTTCATCTCGACCAAGTCGACGATACCAGTGAAATAGTCTTCCTTGCCGATAGGTAGCTGCAATGCAAGAGGATTAGCCCCCAAGCGGTCGCGCATCATATCAACGCCACGCTTAAAATCAGCGCCAGTACGATCCATCTTATTAACAAATGCTATACGTGGAACCCCATACTTATCAGCTTGACGCCAAACAGTTTCCGACTGGGGCTCAACGCCACCAACGGAACAAAACACAGCGACAGCACCATCAAGAACACGCAAAGAGCGCTCAACTTCGATAGTAAAGTCAACATGACCAGGGGTATCAATTATATTTACGCGGTAATCTTTCCAGAAACAGGTTGTAGCAGCAGAGGTAATAGTAATTCCGCGCTCTTGTTCCTGAGCCATCCAGTCCATAGTGGCTGCGCCTTCATGAACTTCGCCGATTTTATGAGATATCCCAGTATAATACAGAATACGCTCAGTAGTTGTCGTCTTACCCGCATCAATATGGGCCATAATGCCAATATTACGCGTCTTAGAAAGAGATACAGTACGTGCCACAGCTCAAAACCCTCCAAACAACAGCTTAAATTACCAGCGATAATGAGCAAAGGCCTTATTAGCCTCAGCCATACGATGAGTATCTTCCTTCTTCTTAACCGAAGCCCCACGGTTGTTGGCAGCATCAAGCAGCTCTGCAGCCAAACGTTCACGCATGGTTTTCTCTCCACGGCCTCGTGACGCACTCAGCACCCAACGGATAACCAAAGCATTACGACGATCAGGACGAACTTCAATAGGCACCTGGTAAGTAGAGCCACCGACACGACGCGATTTAACTTCCAGCATGGGACGAATATTCTCAAACGCCTTTTTAAAGACTTCGACTGCATCTTCGCCACTACGCTCAACAATTAAATCAAACGCACCGTAAACAATCTTTTCAGCAACGCTCTTTTTTCCACCAATCATAAGATTGTTAACGAACTTCGTTACCAACTTATCATTATATTTAGGATCAGCTAAAACAATCCGCTTTGCTACTTCTCTTCTTCTTGGCATAACAGCACCACTCCACCTTCAACGATAATCTTACTTAGGACGCTTAGCACCATACTTAGAGCGAGCTTGCATTCGACCATTAACCCCAGCCAAATCCAAAGTGCCACGCACGATATGATAACGAACACCAGGCAAGTCTTTTACACGACCGCCACGCACCAACACTACGGAGTGCTCCTGTAGGTTATGCCCAACGCCTGGTATATACGAAGTAACAACGATTCCATTCGTAAGACGCACACGAGCTACTTTCCTCAAAGCCGAGTTAGGCTTTTTAGGTGTCGTAGTATATACACGGGTACATACCCCACGGCGCTGCGGATTTGACTTAAGCGCAGGCGCGGTCGACTTCCTCTCTTTTTTATTGCGTCCATTACGGATCAGCTGATTGATTGTCGGCATTTACTTACTCCCGAAATTACTATTCACAGAATTGAAAGAACAAAGCCTCCCCTCGGGGAAACCCGCGAACAATATCAACTGCCCTGATAAATGTCAAGGCAGTTATAATAAATATTTGTTTTTTATTTACTAGCTAGACTTCGTCCACCAAACCTACCTCTGCGGCCACCTCATCCTCCACCTCTTCTACTTGTGGATCGATGGCTTTAGCTTGCTCCACCGGCTCGGGAACTAACAACTTAGCACTGCGATATTTCACAATGCCTGTACCAGCTGGGATCAGACGCCCCATGATTACGTTCTCTTTAAGACCACGTAAGTGATCCACTTTACCTTCGATAGATGCCTGGGTTAGCACCTTAGTTGTCTCTTGGAATGACGCTGCAGAGATAAATGATTCAGTCGACAAAGAGGCCTTGGTAATACCGAGCATAATGGGCTCGCCCACGGCAGGTTGCCCATCATTTTCCATGACGCGCTCATTTTCCAACTCAAATTCCAACCGTGATACCTGATCATCAATTAAGAAGTGGGTATCACCAACCTCTATGATGCGCACGCGACGCAACATCTGACGCACAATAGTTTCAATATGTTTATCGTTTATGGCAACACCCTGCAGGCGATAAACCTCCTGCACTTCATCAACGAGATATTTGGCCAGCTCTTTTTCGCCTAACACACGCAGGATATCATGTGGATTACGCGGACCATCCATCAATGGCTCACCAGCTTGCACCTCATCACCTTCGTGCACACCTATATGCTTGCCTTTAGGAATTAAATACTCCATAGGTTCGCCAAACTCAGGGGTAACAATAACCTTACGTTTACCCTTTGAATCCTTACCATAGGTAACTATGCCATCAATCTCAGTCAGTACTGCAAACTCTTTAGGTTTGCGAGCCTCAAACAGTTCCGCTACCCGTGGCAAACCACCAGTAATATCCTTAGTTTTAGTTGTTTCACGCGGAATCTTAGCTAAGACATCACCAGCCAAAACTTGCTCATTATCTGGAACAATAATATTAGCTCCTACCGGCAGCATATAACGTGCGGGCAGACCAGATGGAAGCTTGACCGACTTACCGTCAGCATCTTTAAGAGTTATACGCGGACGCTTATCGGAACTTTTAGACTCGATAATTACCTTACGCGACAAACCAGTAACATCATCGACCTTCTCATCCATGGTCATGCCAGCAACAACATCACCAAAGTTGACCAAACCAGAGACCTCAGTAAGAATCGGCATAGTGTATGGATCCCACTCTGCCAGCAACATACCGGCAGAGACAACGTCACCATCACCGACAGCGACACGCGCACCATAAACCAAGGTATGCCGTTCACGTTCACGGCCAGTCTCATCGACAACAACTATCTCGCCATTGCGACTCATAACTACGTGGTGATTATCTCTATCCACGACCGTTTTCATATTGATAAACTTCATAGTACCATCATAGCGAGCCTCGAGAGAGGTCTGCTCAGCACGCCGCGATGCAGTACCACCAATATGGAATGTACGCATAGTCAACTGTGTACCTGGTTCACCAATTGACTGTGCTGCAATTACACCAACTGCCTCACCTAGGTTTACCATATGCCCACGAGCAAGATCACGACCATAGCATGTTGCGCAGATACCGTGACGGCTCTTGCAAGTCAACACTGAACGAATTTTGAGCCTCTCAATGCCAGCTTTTTCAATTTGAGCAACAATGGTCTCATTGATCTCCGTATTTGCTGGAACTATCACCTCGCCAGTAACAGGGTCACAGACATCTTCCAGAGCAGCACGTCCGAGAATACGGTCACCAAGAGACTGAATTACTTCGCCACCTTCAGTTAACGAACTGACCATTATTCCATCTAGCGTTTGACAATCACGCTCAGTAATAATGGCATCTTGCGCTACGTCAACTAGCCGACGAGTTAGATAACCAGAGTTAGCGGTTTTCAGCGCAGTATCGGCCAAACCTTTACGTGCACCATGAGTTGAGATGAAGTACTGCAGCACCGTCAGACCTTCACGGAAGTTAGCGGTAATCGGCGTCTCAATAATCTCGCCTGATGGCTTGGCCATCAAACCACGCATACCTGCTAATTGGCGTATCTGCTGAGCACTACCACGCGCACCAGAGTCAGCCATCATATGGATAGCGTTGAACGATGCCGCCTCAACAACTTCACCACTGGCCGAAACAAACTGGTCAGTCGACAAATCTCCGAGCATTGTAGATGCTATATCTTCAGTACATTTAGCCCAAATATCTACAACTTTATTGTAACGTTCACCATCGGTAATCAGACCTTCGGTGTATTGATTTTGTATCTCCGTTACCTCACTTACCGCTGCATCAATTATTACCGGCTTACTCTCGGGGACCACCATGTTATCTAGGCAGATCGAAATACCAGCCACTGTAGAAAAGCGGTAGCCTGTTTGTTTCAACCTATCAGCGAGAATAACGGTCTCTTTATTGCCAACTAAGCGGAAACTAGCATCAATAAGTTCAGCAACTTGCTTTTTAGTCATAACTTTGTTGATGTAGTCAAAGGGAATACCTACAGGAACAACTTCACGCAGCAACACCCGCCCAACTGAGGTTTCAACGATATGCGGTGCTTCACCCTCAACACAAGACATGCGCACCTTGATTCCGGCCTGAAGATCAATAGCGCCAGCATCATAAGCGACATGAACCTCATCTGGAGAGGAGAAGATTTTCCCTGTGCCATCGGCAAAAGGGCGTATACGCGACATATAGTATATACCTAAAATCATATCCTGAGATGGGACGATAATAGGCTTACCGTTAGCTGGCGACAAGATGTTGTTTGTCGACATCATCAGGACCCGCGCTTCAATCTGACTTTCAATGGAGAGCGGCAAATGCACAGCCATCTGATCACCGTCAAAGTCAGCGTTAAATGCAGCACATACCAATGGATGCAATTGAATCGCTTTACCTTCTACCAAGACCGGTTCAAACGCTTGAATTCCCAAGCGGTGCAAAGTCGGTGCACGGTTCAACATAACAGGGTGTTCTTTGATTACATCTTCCAGAACATCCCATACTTCCGGCTTCTCTTTTTCAACTAACTTTTTAGCACTCTTAATCGTGGTACAAAATCCGTGCTCTTCGAGCTTGTTGTAAATAAATGGTTTAAACAGCTCCAAAGCCATTTTTTTCGGCAACCCACATTGATGCAGTTTCAGTTCAGGTCCAACAACGATAACTGAGCGGCCAGAATAATCGACACGCTTACCTAAGAGGTTCTGACGGAAACGACCCCCTTTGCCCTTGAGCATATCCGACAGAGACTTAAGAGGACGTTTATTCGGTCCAGTTATAGCCCGACCGCGACGACCATTATCAAATAAAGCATCAACAGCCTCCTGCAACATCCGCTTTTCATTGCGAATAATTACATCAGGAGCGTGCAACTCCATCAACCGCTTCAAACGGTTGTTGCGGTTAATTACCCGCCGATAGAGGTCATTCAAGTCTGAGGTAGCAAAACGGCCACCATCCAGGGGCACCAAAGGGCGCAACTCAGGAGGTAGTACCGGGATGGTTTCCAGAATCATCCATTCAGGACGATTACCACTGCGTAAAAATGCGTTGACCACTTTCAAGCGTTTGGCAACTTTTTTACGTTTGGCATCACTGGCTGATTCACGCATCTCTATACGCAGGGTCTCCTCGATAGCTTCTAAATCGAGGGCAGCCAGCATCTCACGCACAGCTTCAGCGCCCATGCTGGCGGTAAACTGACCAGCATACTCATCCATCAATTCACGATAGTTATCCTCAGTGAGAATTGCTCCATTTTCCAGAGGAGTATCGCCCTTATCCAAAACCACATAGGCTTCAAAATAGAGAACCTTTTCCACCTCTTTTAACGTCATATCCAACAGAGTGGAAATACGTGAAGGAAGTGATTTTAAAAACCAAATGTGCGCTACCGGGCAGGCAAGATCTATGTGCGCCATACGCTCACGACGTACCTTACTCGGAATAACCTCAACACCGCACTTTTCGCAGACAATTCCGCGGTGTTTCATACGTTTATATTTACCGCAATTGCACTCATAATCTTTGACAGGGCCAAAGATTTTCGCACAAAACAGGCCATCTCGTTCCGGCTTAAAGGTGCGGTAATTTATTGTTTCTGGCTTTTTAACTTCGCCGAAAGAGCGCTCGCGAATCGTTTCTGGAGAGGAAAGCGACAGGCGAATCTTATCAAAACTCAACGGATCTTTCGGACGTTCAAACAGACTGAAAATATCTTCCAAAACACATCTCCTTGAGGGATGGCAGATTAATCGTTTTCCTGCAGGTCAACATCTAAGCACAGGGCTTGAAGTTCCTTAATCAGAACATTAAACGACTCGGGCAGACCAGCTTCAAGGGTATGCCGTCCCTTGACAATAGCCTCATACATACGTGTACGCCCTGCTACATCATCGGACTTAACAGTTAAGAACTCCTGCAAAGCATGAGATGCACCATAGGCCTCCATCGCCCAAACTTCCATCTCACCCAGACGCTGACCACCGAATTGAGCTTTACCGCCCAATGGCTGCTGAGTAACTAGGCTATATGGACCGATACTCCGCGCATGAATTTTATCATCTACAAGGTGATGCAGCTTGAGCATATACATAATACCAACAGTTACCTGCTCCTTAAATGCATCACCAGTTTTACCATTATAGAGTGTCATCTGCCCTGAAGTTGAGAATCCCGAGCGCGCAATCTGCTCTTTAATGTCCTTCTCACTAACGCCTTCAAATACCGGAGTTGCCATTGGAACCCCACGAGACAGGCGATTTGCCAACTGATTCACATCTTTTTCTGGCAGTTCATTCAAGAACGGATTCAGTTCATCATCCTCATACACCTCTTTAATCTTTTCACGCAACTCGTTGGTTGTGTGCTGGCGTTGCAATACCTCTTGAATTTGGTTACCCAAACCACGCGCAGCCAAGCCTAGATGGATTTCGAGAATCTGACCAATGTTCATACGCGAAGGAACGCCAAGTGGATTAAGAACAATTTCTACAGGAGTTCCGTCCTCAGTATATGGCATATCTTCTTCAGGTAAAATGCGTGACAAAACACCCTTGTTACCATGGCGCCCCGCCATCTTATCACCTACTGACAGCTTACGTTTTATAGCGATATAGATCTTAACCATTTTGATGACGCCAGGAGGTAGATCATCACCACGTTTGATTTTATCAATTTTATCTGCAAAGAAACTCTTAATTACATCTTCGCGCTCTTTTAACCGTTTGGCCAACTCGGCGATACGATCTTCGACAGTCTCGCCATCAACCAGTGACAACTCATGCCAGCGTGACATTGGTACACTCGCAAGGGTCTCTGCATTAAGTTCAGTATTTTTTTTCAGCACCACCTTACCCTCGTCAGAGACTGAGGCAGCCAATGTGTAACCTTTCAACAGATCAACAAATTTATTGCGTGCCGATTCACGAATGATGCGTATTTCGTCATTCTGATCCTTAATTAATTTATCAATCTCGTGCTGTTCGATCTTCTCGGTTCGTGAGTCTTTATCTGAACCTTTACGCGAAAATACTCGCGCGCCGATAACAACACCTTCAACACCGGGAGAGACACGCAGCGAGGTATCACGTACATCACCAGCTTTTTCGCCAAAAATTGCGCGTAACAACTTCTCTTCAGGAGAGAGTTGTGTTTCCCCCTTAGGAGTAATCTTACCAACCAAAATATCACCAGGCTTAACTTCAGCTCCGATACGAATAATCCCACTCTCATCGAGATCACTTAAAGCATCATCGCCAAGATTAGGGATATCATCTGTAATCTCTTCCTTGCCAAGCTTAGTATCACGCGCTACACATTCAAACTCTTCAACGTGAATTGAGGTGTAACGATCCTCCTTAACCAACTTCTCAGAAATAAGTATGGAGTCCTCAAAGTTGTAGCCTTCCCATGGCATAAAAGCCACCAAGACATTTTGACCAAGCCCTAACTCACCCCATTGAGTAGAAGGACCGTCAGCAATAATCTCACCGCCCTTGATGCAATCACCAACTTCAACGATTGGTTTCTGATTTAGGCAGGTGTTTTGGTTGGAACGAATAAACTTAATCAGATTATAGATATCAACACCGGTACCGGTCTCATCTTCCTGCCCTTCATTAATACGGACAACAATACGTCCAGCATCAACGGCTTCGACCACACCATCATGACGTGCAACAACTGCTGCACCAGAATCGTGAGCAACCGTGCGTTCCATACCAGTTCCGACCAATGGAGCATCAGCACGTAATAGTGGAACCGCCTGACGCTGCATATTTGATCCCATCAATGCGCGGTTCGCGTCATCATTTTCCAGAAAAGGAATCAGAGCTGCGGCAACAGAGACCAACTGCTTCGGCGAGACATCCATCAACTGAATCTCTTCACGTCTAAGCATCATAAACTCACCATGTTGGCGAGCATTAATAACTTCGTTAACGAAACTACCGTCAGCGTCAAGAACTGCGTTGGCCTGAGCTATTGAGTGGCCCTCTTCTTCTAGAGCAGAAAAGTATCTGATCTCGTTTGAGACCTTACCATCCTTAACTAGGCGATATGGAGTTTCAACAAACCCGTGCTCGTTAATACGCGCATAGGTTGACAACGACGCTATAAGCCCAATATTTGGGCCCTCTGGTGTTTCAATAGGACATACACGACCATAGTGAGTTGGATGAACGTCACGCACCTCAAAACCTGCACGCTCACGGGTCAAACCACCTGGTCCGAGGGCTGAAAGACGGCGTTTATGAGTAATTTCCGATAACGGATTGGTTTGATCCATAAACTGCGACAGCTGAGAAGAGCCAAAAAACTCTTTTACAACAGCAGATACTGGCTTTGAGTTAATCAGATCGTGCGGCATGAGGCTATCGACCTCTTGTAAACTCATGCGCTCTTTAATCGCGCGCTCCATGCGCACCAAACCAACACGATATTGATTTTCGAGCAACTCGCCAACTGCACGTACACGACGATTACCCAGATGGTCGATATCATCAATACTGCCACGACCATTGCGCAACTCAATCAGGTAACGCACCACTTCCAAGATATCTTCTTTAGTAAGCGTGCGAGTTGTTAGAGGAATGTCCAAACCAAGCTTATAATTTAACTTCAAACGACCTACTACAGATAGGTCATAGCGCTCAGCGTTAAAGAACAAACCCTCAAACAGGGAGGTGGCACTACGTACCGTTGGTGGATCACCAGGACGCAAGCGACGATAGATCTCAATCATCCCCTCTTCAGGAGTAGAAACAGAATCCTGCACTAGGGTATCACGCAGGTAAGGGCCAACAAAAACATTGTCAATAAACAACGTCTCTACTGAACAGATGCCTTTTTCACGAAATAGTTGCAGAGTCGGTTCGGTAATCTCCTGATTGCAGCCAACCAGAATCTCACCAGTCTCCATATCAACGATATCAGAGGCTACAATCTTGCCGATTAATTCAGAATCGTCAACACGGATGGTTTCCATCCCACTATCAGCAATTTTACGAATCGCAGCTTTAGTAAACTTGCGATTTGCCTTCACCAGAACTTCGCCGTCAGGAGCAACAACATCCAAAACCGAGCGCTGGCCTGCTAGTAGATCAAGGTTTACTGTCTTCGTACAGCCATCAGCACCAATCTGAATCTCTTCTACATCATAGAAATATTTCAGCAACTCTTCCACACTGTAGCCTAAAGCTTGCAGAAGAACTGTTGCCGGCAGTTTGCGACGTCTATCTATCCGCACATAAAGCAGATCTTTATGGTCAAAATCAAAATCTAACCAAGATCCGCGATATGGAATAACCCGCGCACTGTAGAGTAATTTACCGCTAGAGTGGGTCTTCCCCTTATCGTGATCGTAAAAAACACCAGGAGAACGATGTAACTGACTGACAATTACCCGTTCAGTACCATTGATAACAAAGGTACCATTTTGGGTCATAAGAGGGATTTCACCAAAGTAAACTTCCTGCTCTTTAATGTCACGAATCGACTGCCCATTGGTATCTTTATCCACATCCCAAGACACCAAACGAACCCGCACTTTCACCGGCGCCGCAAATGTCATGCCGCGCTGATGACACTCCTCCACATCGTACTTAGGAGTCTCCAACACATAAGAAACATATTCAAGCGAACAGGTCTCACTAAAATCTTTAATGGGAAAGACAGACCGAAAGACTGCCTCTAAACCAATATCTTGCCGCGCGCTAGCGGGCAACTCGGCTTGAAGAAATCGCTTATATGAATTTTTCTGAATATCGATAAGGTTAGGCATATCGATAACACGTTGAATTTCAGAAAAATGTTTGCGTAATAACGGGTTATTCGCAATCGAATAAGCCATGGCTACTCCTTGAGATTAAGAAAAGAACGAAGAACAGCCAAGGCCGTGAACACGACCTTGGCTTATAGCAGAAGTATCGAGGTATTTACTACTTGAGCTCGATAGAAGCGCCAGCTTCCTCGAGTTGTTTCTGGATGTCGGCTGCTTCATCTTTAGAAGCGCCTTCTTTAACTGTGCTAGGAGCGCCATCAACAAGTTCTTTAGCTTCTTTCAGACCTAAACCTGTTACTGAACGAACAACTTTAATTACGTTGATCTTTTTGTCACCAACAGCAGTAAGAACTACATCAAATTCGGTTTTTTCTTCAGCAGCAGGGCCATCTGCAGCAGCAGCTGGACCAGCAGCAGCTACAGGAGCAGCAGCAGAAACGCCAAATTTTTCTTCCAGCTCTTTAACCAAAACAGACAGCTCAAGAACTGACATATTTTCTATAAATTCAACTACTTGCTCTTTTGTGATATCAGCCATTTGTAATCTCCATACGCTTTATGCTTAAAGTAATTAATAAATTATGCTTCTTTTTGATCTCTGATTGCGCCCAAAACCTGCACCAAAGAACGGGGAACCGCAGCAAGTACGCCAACAAAATTCGATGTCGGAGCATTGATGGAACCCAGAATCTTCGCCAACAGAACTTCGCGACTTGGCAGTTCGGATAGCGCTTTAACTTCATCGCTACTGAGTATTTTGCCTTCAAGAACGCAAGCTTTAAGTTCAAAATCCTTACTGGCTTTAGCATATTCAGATAACACTTTTGCCGGAGCAACAGGGTCATCCTGAGCTATTGCTATTGCTGTTGGACCTGTTAGGTATTCATCCCAGCAGGTAAACGGAGTGTCTTTTGAAGCTATGCGTAGCAGAGTATTCTTAACAACATGATAGTCTACACCTGCATCACGTAATTTATTACGCAGGTCATTAACTTCATCAACAGTCAAACCACGATAGTCTGCCAAAAATGCTGCCTTCGCGGTAGCTAGTTTAGTGGCAAAAAGTTCAACTACTTGATCTTTCGTCATTATAGCCATTCAACCTTCCTCCTTTCCTAGATTTCTAGAACATATCCCGCTGCATCTAGAAATAACTGGGAGGCACAGTGTGACCTCATACAGTCTCGGCAGGCGATAAACTTTAAACTAAAGTACCTGCTGTCTTAGACAGGGAACATCTTCAATGACAGATAAGCCTATCTGCCAAAAAATATATTACTACTTAATAAGAGCCTGCATATCAGGTATATCTACAAGAACGCCTGGCCCCATAGTACTGGAGATGCTAATTTTTTTCATATAGGTGCCTTTAGCAGTTGATGGCTTAGCTTTAGCCAAAGCATCAACCAAGGCAACCACGTTTTCTTGCAGTTGCTCTTTAGCAAAAGAGACCTTACCGGCAGGAGCATGAATAATACCGGTTTTCTCAACTCTATACTCGACCTTACCTGACTTAGCTTCAGAAACTGCACGAGCTAAATCAAAGGTTACTGTCCCAACCTTAGGGTTAGGCATTAAGCTGCGGGGACCGAGCAACCGCCCAATCTTACCGACAGTACCCATCATATCTGGTGTTGCAATAGCAGTATCAAATTCAAACCAACCGCCTTGAATCTTTTCTACTAAATCATCACCGCCAACAAAATCGGCACCTGCATCTAAAGCCTCTTGAGCTTTTTCACCCTTGGCGAAAACAAGAACACGAACCTTCTTGCCCAGACCATGAGGAAGAACGACGGCACCACGTACCATTTGATCTGCCTTACGCGGGTCAACACCCAAACGTACAGTAACATCTAAGGTCTCATCGAAGTTGGCATAAGCAACTTCTTGCACCAGAGAGATAGCCTCGCTAAGAGGATATGTAGTGTCTCTGTTGATCTTCGCTTTTGCAGCGTTGTATTTTTTTGCTGTTGCCATTTGCTATCACTCCAACTTTATTCGACTTCAAGACCCATGCTACGCGCAGTACCCGAAATGGTTCTAAATGCAGCATCTTCATCAAAAGCGTTCAAATCAGGCATTTTAATACGTGCAATTTCTCGAACCTGATCTACAGTCACCTTGCCAACTTTAGTTTTATTTGGCACTCCAGAACCACTCTTAATATTTGCAGCCTTAAGCAACAATACTGCAGCAGGAGGAGTCTTGGTTACAAAACTAAAAGAACGATCTGCATAAACCGTAATTACGACAGGAGTTATCATGCCGTCATCACCTTGAGTTTTTGCATTAAACGCCTTACAAAATTCCATAATATTGACACCGGCCTGACCGAGTGCCGGACCGACTGGAGGCGAAGGGTTCGCTTTACCGGCTGGAATTTGCAACTTAATCTGTTTAACTACCTTTTTAGCCATTACTAGCTCCTTGACTTATTATTCCAGCCTAGCTGGTCTTCTCTACCTGTATAAAATCCAACTCAACAGGGGTAACACGACCAAAAATACTTACCATTACTTTCAGCTTACCCTTGTCGGAATTGACATCTTCAACCACACCAGTAAAATTCAGGAATGGCCCGTCAACTACCCGCACTGTCTCACCAACCTCATAAAGCACTTTTGGCTTAGGCTTCTCAGCACCCTCTTCCATACGTGCCATAATTTTGGCGACTTCAGCATCTGGAATAGGTGGTGGAGAAGTACCGCCACCTACAAAACCTGTAACTTTAGCAGTATCTTTTACAATATGCCAAGTCTCGTTATCCAGCTCTAGTTGAACTAAAATATACCCAGGAAAAAACTTACGTGTAGAAGTTTTCCGCTCGCCATTTTTTAGTTCCACCACAGCCTCGGAAGGGACAAGGATCTCACCAAACTGATCCTCAACGCCCATCATCCGTATACGCTCTTCCAGATTGAGTTTAACCTTATACTCAAAACCAGAATAAGTATGTACGCCATACCACTTCATTGTCATAATTATCTCGTCCTATCCACTGAGCAATTTCTTAATCAATACCGACAACACGCTATCGATACCCCAAAGATAAATTGCTACCAACACTACGAACACAATTACTACATAGGTAGAAGCGTAGGTATCCTTTTTGGTAGGCCAGGTTACTTTTAGCAGTTCGCTTTTAACGTTCCTCAGAAAACCTGAGACATTAGCAATCACGATAGAAACCTCTAAGATAACAAATTAAATTGGCAGGCCAGGAGGGACTCGAACCCCCAACACCCGGTTTTGGAGACCGGTGCTCTAGCCATTAGAGCTACTGGCCTGCAACAATCAACAACTAACTCAATGCGAGATTACTTGGTCTCGCGATGAACTGTATGCCGACGATCAAAACTGCAATACTTTTTAAACTCCAGACGATCTGGAAGATTGCGTTTATTCTTAGTCGTCGTATAATTTTTGCGCTTACACTCAGTGCAAGCAAGAGTTACAATGTCACTCATTATTTTATCTCCGTTTTTGTGCTCCACAGCCGCTAAGACCGTGGAGCACAAAAAGCTAGAACTTAATTACTCAATAATTTCACTAACAACACCGGCACCAACGGTACGACCACCTTCGCGGATAGCGAAGCGCAGCTCTTTGTCCATGGCGATCGGGGTGATCATGTCGACTATCATGGCGATGTTATCGCCAGGCATTACCATTTCGACTCCTTCTGGCAATTCTACGATTCCGGTTACGTCTGTTGTACGGAAGTAAAATTGTGGACGGTAGCCTTTGAAAAATGGTGTATGACGACCACCTTCTTCTTTTGTAAGGATATATGCTTCTGCTTTGAATCGGGTGTGGGGAGTAATGCTGCCTGGCTTGGCCAGTACTTGCCCACGCTCGATGTCTTCGCGTTTAACACCGCGCAACAGGAGACCAACGTTGTCGCCTGCTTGACCTTGATCGAGAAGTTTACGGAACATCTCTACGCCGGTTACGGTTGTTTTTGAAGTGGCTTTCATGCCGACGATCTCTACTTCTTCGCCGACTTTGATTACGCCACGCTCTACACGACCGGTTGCTACGGTGCCACGACCGGAGATTGAGAAGACGTCTTCTACTGGCATCAGGAAGGGCAGGTCTACGGCACGCTCTGGCTCTGGCACATAGGCGTCTACTTGCTTCATGAGTTCGACGATTGGATCTTCGTCTGGATCGCCGGCAGCGCATTGAAGTGCTTTAAGGGCGGAACCCGGTACGATAGGTAGGTCATCACCAGGGAAGTCATAGGCTGAGAGTAGTTCGCGTACTTCGAGCTCTACCAGTTCCATGAGTTCTTCGTCGTCTACCATGTCTGCCTTGTTTAGGAAAACAACAATGGCAGGAACACCTACTTGACGGGCAAGCAGGATGTGCTCACGAGTCTGTGGCATAGGGCCATCTGCTGCTGACACAACCAAGATTGCGCCGTCCATCTGTGCAGCACCGGTAATCATGTTTTTAACATAGTCAGCGTGACCTGGGCAGTCAACGTGAGCGTAGTGACGGGTCTCGGTCTCATATTCAACGTGAGAAGTGGCGATAGTAATACCGCGCTCGCGCTCTTCTGGAGCATTGTCAATTTGATCAAAGCCGCGTGACTCTGCGAGACCTTTTCCTGCCATTACCTTGGTGATCGCTGCGGTTAATGTTGTCTTGCCATGGTCAACGTGGCCAATTGTACCAATATTGACGTGTGGCTTTTTTCTTTCAAATTTTTGCTTTGCCATGACTTATTCCTCTCGATCTAAATACTTTTTACGATAATAAACTACGGCCAACAAGATTCTTTCTGACAGTCCATCTGAATTAGAAACACACAACCAGTGGAGCCCACAACCGGATTTGAACCGGTGACCTCTTCCTTACCAAGGAAGTGCTCTACCTACTGAGCTATGTGGGCACATTTCCGATCTAGGTTATATATTCCTTAAATGGAGCGGGAAACGGGACTCGAACCCGCGACCCTCAGCTTGGAAGGCTGATGCTCTAGCCAACTGAGCTACTCCCGCCCAAAATTCAGACTTTTACACCAAGGACTAGTCCAGCCCAACCAAGCAGTAATCGCATCCAATATGCTCCTGCAGTAGCCAGACCGTTTTCGTCCGATATGAAATTATGGTGGAGGGGGGAGGATTCGAACCTCCGAAGTCTACGACGGCAGATTTACAGTCTGATCCCTTTGGCCACTCGGGAACCCCTCCAGGGGACGTTCTGAAAGGCTTGCGCCTATTACTTTCTTATGGAGCTGGCGAGAGGAATTGAACCCCCAACATCCTCATTACAAGTGAGGTGCTCTACCTATTGAGCTACGCCAGCACAGAGTCGCAATCTATACAACACCGACCACGGCATTGCAAGCATTAATTTACAACAAAAAAGATCCACATGCGTCAAGCGAGGAGATTTATAAATGATTACCCAGTCCCTGTCAACAACCTTTTAGTGCTTTTGCAGTTTTAATTGCAGGCTAGCCATTATGCCACTTACGCTTTACAACTCTTTTGGCGTACCACTTCAAACAGAGCCACCCCACTGGCGACAGACACATTGAGGGACTGTATGGCTCCAGGCATAGAAATAGAGACGATACCATCGCAACCCTTACGCACCAACGGACGCAAACCCTTACCCTCGCTACCGGCTACTAAAGCCACATCACCGCTTAAATCAACCGAGTAAATCGAGCTGCTCTCTTCACCAGCTAGGCCATATATCCACACTCCAGCCCGCTTCAGCTCCTCCATCGCACGCGCCAAATTGGTTACCCGACAAATTTTTATATGCGCCACCGCACCAGCAGCAGCCTTTTCAACCACCGCAGTTACCGGGCAAGAACGATCTTTAGCAACTATCACCGCTGCGCAACCAGCCGCCGCCGCTGAGCGAATAAGAGCACCAAAATTATGCGGATCTGTCACTCCATCAAGAAGCAAAAAAAATCTGCTGCCACTGGGAACTGAATTAAGTACGGACGACAGCGACACACTGCTTTCCAGAGTTTGCAATTTGATCACCACACCCTGATGCCCGACATCACCAACCAGCTGATCTAGCACAGTGCGCGGCACCTGCTTAATTACCACAGTATGCTGTCGCGCCAACTCCAACACTGCCTGTATGCGTGGTTTAGCTTCACCAGCAACTACCCACAGAGTGGTAATTGCCCGCTGTTGCATTAGCGCTTCGGTCACCGCATTTAGACCATATATATACTCAGCCACCTACAGGCTCCCACTAGCTAGCGACTTGGCTCCCGACTCCATCTGCCCTACAATATCACGTGCAGCGGCGGCAGGATCCTGTGCTTGAGAAATAGGCCGACCAACAACTAGATAGTTCGCCCCCGCCTTAATCGCCTGTTCTGGAGTCACTATCCGGCACTGATCATCCTTACTAGCGCTAGGCGGGCGTACCCCAGGCGTAACCACAACAAAATCGCTACCACAGGCGGTGCGAATCAGATCCATCTCCTGCGCTGAAGCAACTACACCATCTAAGCCAGAGCGCTGCGCCAGACCAGCTAACAACGGCACCATCTCACGAACAGGTTTATTAAAACCCAACTCATGCAGATCAGCATCAGAGCTGGAGGTCAATATGGTAACACCGAGCACTATCGGCAAGGCAAACCCCTCACTCGCCGCAGCCTGATGCAGTTCAGCAACTGTTTGCTGCATCATACTTTTACCGCCTAAGGCATGAACATTAAACATCTTCACCCCCAAGCGTGCTGCTTCAACCCCAGCCTTAGCTACAGTGTTAGGGATATCGTGATATTTCAGATCAAGGAACACTTCGCCACCCTCATCACGAATCATGCGCACCACATCGGGGCCACAGCGAGTAAACAGCTGCTTACCCACTTTAAAGAGACCAACCTCAGCGTGCAGCACCCGCACCCAATCACGCGCCTGCTCAAAGCTGTCTACATCTAGCGCAAAAATAAGCCGTTCTTTCATAGGATCAACCCTCCTCAACCACCAAACGCTTGGCACGGGTAACAATCTCCTGCACACGCTCAATCAATTCGCCACTCCTCTGCGCGCCTAAGGCACGTCGTGCCATGGTACTCTCCATGTAGACCAACTCGTTTAACGCTTCGACCATCAATTTTTTCTGTTCAGATAGCTCAAGGCCGCTGAGATTCTTAGCAATTTTAGCGCCATCAACAGTGCCATCTTTTTGCAGATTGATACCGCGCAACACATAGATCATAGGATGAGGAATTTCGCGAAGAAAGCGATTCACATCCTCAATAAAGCCACGCATTTCACCATCTAAACACTCAAAGAAGAGATTAAAAATCCCATTATAAATTTTGAGCAACGCTTCAAATGATGGATCTAACGCAGTTGGCTCAGCAGCGGCGATTTCCACCATTTTTTTATCCGCCAGCTGATACAGAACACGCAACCCATCAAACTCGGACAAACCACTGCGCGCAACCAACTGCCCAACAGTAGCCGGCACCGAGTAGATAAAACCAACTACCATCTTCTCGTCTGCATCCAACCCAGAGGGTGAACGACCGCTGTATGAAACTACCGCCTCTAGAGAGCGCAACTTGCGCATATACAGGGAGCGCTCATCGATGCGGCGCAGCCCCTCCATGATAAGATTTTGCGTACTCATGGACAGGCGCACAATATCATCACGCTTAAGCTCCTGAGACACAAAGTGGCAGCCGCCGTCAGTATAGGAGAACAAATTGTAGACAATTGCCTCCACCTGACTGCGCGTTGCCAACCACAGGTCACGAGCAGCAATAATATTCTTGCGCACCAGCACCTGGCTCAAAACTGAGCCCGGATCCATCTCAGCACGCACATCAGTCAGATCAGACCTTTTGATTTTGCCCTGTTCACACAGAATTTCACCGATATCTTCAACAAAGCGTTGACTACTGGCAAAGATAATTTCACCGTCCTGAAAATAGACGCGCCGCGAGCCATCGGCCAGATCGAAATAGAGGATTCCCGTCTTGCGAAACATATTGAAAAACGACAGCACGTCAGCAACACCGACACTGCCCAGAGAGGCGGTCATGCTCGGTTCACCAGCACCCTCGACAGCTAGCAATATGTGCTGAGCCGAAGACGAAGTAATCGCCAAGTCATGGGAATCTAGCGCAGAGACAACGCGGTGCGGCAAATCCACCCTACCGCTAATATCTATGTTCACTTTATACATTGATTATCCTGCCAATTGACGTTCCACTTCGGCAATCAACCAAGTTGCGGTCTCGGCTATCGCCATCATCTGCCGGTCACCACCAGCGCGCAGCTGAACTTCGAACTGACCATCCTTTAGTGCGCGATTACCTACCGTCACCCGAATTGGAATACCGATAAGGTCAGCATCCTTAAACTTGCTGCCGGGGCGTTCATCGCGATCATCAAGCAGCACCTCAATGCCCGCCTGCAGCAATTGCTCATACAGTTCATTGCCAGCACTAACTACCTGTTCATCATTGGGGTTTAGCAAGGTTATCAGCACCTGAAACGGCGCTATAGGCATAGGAAAGACAATGCCATTATCGTCGTGGTTCTGCTCAATAGCCGCAGCCACGGTACGCCCGATGCCAATGCCGTAGCAGCCCATGACCAGCGGCACATCTTTGCCGTTACGATCCAGCACTGTCGCCCCTAAAGCCAGAGAGTATTTAGTTCCGAGCTTAAAGACATGCCCCACCTCGATACCGCGCCAAACCTGCAGAGTCCCATTGCAACGTGGACAACCATCGCCAGCTTGAGCTTGGCGCAAATCGACAAATTGCTCTACTTGAAAATCGCGCCCAGGATTTACCCCAGCACAGTGACTATCTTTCACGTTGGCACCGACCACACAATCAACCATGGAGCGCACCGCATGATCGGCAATAATACGACACTGCAATCCAACCGGCCCAGCGAATCCGCTAGGCGCACCAGTCATCTCCACTACCGTCGCTTCGTCCACCATCGCGATCTCAATACAGTCGAGAAAACGACACAGCTTAATCTCATTGAGCTCGTGATCACCGCGCAACAATACGGCTAAACGTTCTCCACTATCTGTCTGCACCAGCAGAGTTTTGATCAAGCGACTGGCATCCAGCTGAAGAAACTCTGCCACCTCGGCAATAGTCTTCATGCCGGGGGTGGCCACCTGCGTAACTTCCCCCTGCGCTTGAGAACTGGCGGGTTGCTCCAGACGAATCTGCGCCTTTTCAACATTGGCAGCATAATCGCACTGGTCACAGGAGACGATAGCGTCCTCACCAGAATCTGCCAGCACCATAAACTCATGCGATGATGAACCACCGATATTACCGGTATCTGCCTCTACAGCGCGGAACTGCAGACCACAGCGCCGGAAGATATTCTGGTACGCCTGATACATCTTGTTGTAAGAGCTATCTGCACCGGTATCGTCAAGATCAAAGGAGTAGGCATCCTTCATGATAAATTCGCGCCCACGCATCAAGCCAAAACGTGGGCGGATTTCATCGCGAAACTTGCCCTGAATCTGATACAAGTTCAGGGGCAACTGACGATACGAGCGCACCGTGCCGCGCACCACATCAGTGATAACCTCCTCATGGGTCGGGCTCAGACAAAACTGCGTATCTTTCCTATCAGCCAAACGCAACAACTCTTTGCCATACTGCTCCCAACGGCCAGACTCTTGCCACAATTCAGCAGGCAGCACCATAGGCATCAACAGTTCCAGCGCGCCAGCACGTTCCATCTCTTCACGGACAATCTGTTCCACTTTGCGCACCGAGCGTAAACCCAACGGCAGGTAGGTGTAGATACCGGCAGCAACTTTGCGGATCATGCCCGCGCGCAGCATCAGTTTATGGCTGGCAATCTCGGCATCAGCGGGGGACTCTTTTAAGGTAGGGAGCAAAAAATTGGTTAAACGCATAGGGTTCTATTCTTCCTTTATATTTTCGCTAGATTTGTGCTTCAATTTAACCTTGGCACGCTAGCTCATTTTGCGGCAAAATGCAACAGCAACACCAGCAGTAAAAACGCAGCGCAGCTGGTGCTTGGCGAATAGCTGCTGCGCTGCTACAATCACCAAAGATTTACCGATGTTTAATATCAGCCCTCACTACTGTCCGGTTGAAAAATATAATAACAACGTAAGCCATTGAGAATACTAGTTCTTTGACATAACTAATTCATTTTCGATTTGAATTCATCTACTCAAGTGTGTGTTGATACCTTTCTGCCT
>JAVETC010000002.1:0-190363 GCA_034006225.1 Desulfuromonas sp.
AGGCAGAAAGGTATCAACACACACTTGAGTAGATGAATTCAAATCGAAAATGAATTAGTTATGTCAAAGAACTAGTATTCTCAATGGCTTACGTTGTTATTATATTTTTCAACCGGACAGTAGTGTACCAACACCTAAAGGTGGTCTCTTTTCAGCAGTACTAAAACCCGCCCTCTCTGGTGCTGCTGATGTCATAAACAATATATTCACAATAGTCAGACTTTCTCACATTAAGTATAAATACTTAAGCAAAGTATTGGTTGATCTGGAACAAAAAGGATGGACCTTCACCAGGTGTCTTGAAAGTAAGGAAAAGGGGACAGATTTATTTAAAAATTTCGTATGTCACCCACATCTTGCCCTGTATTTGTTGCGCATAATGCAGATTTGATCACATGTATAGCCATCTGGGTGGCATTGTTGATTTTATTCACTTCCAGCAACAAACAAGAAGGGCAGGAACATTTTAAAGTAAGTAACGTCATAGACGATCTACCCAATATCGTGGTTTTTGCTTATTATGCATAATTGCGACAACAATAATTTCTTTTTTTAAATACTTGATAGAGTATCGAAAAAGGAAAACGACGCACCAACAGCTTTCGAATCCCATTTTCAATTACTGGGGAGGTTTCAGGATGATCCATTATTCCATCCATAGCGCTTTCAATGATATCAAGGAAATTTTCGCCAAGTGTTGAAACTTGCAATTCGCACTATGCTGCGGCTTCGAACATCTCTATTTCTGCTGGTGCAAGAAAACAAACCTGCATTAAATTATCTTTATTTTTTACGAACTTCACGAAACACATCACGACTTGATCTCGCGGTTATCTTACCATCCTTGAATTCCTGAAATCGCCTTGAAGCTTCCTGCATCCATAAATGTTGCAGGGTTTTGTTCATCAAGATCATCTAACCTTTCAATAAGATGTCTGATCAATAATGCTCTTTCCTGCAATGGCATTTTTTTGCCTGCTGTTCGCATTTCATCAATTCCGTTAGCATAAGACAATCTCCTTGCGTAATCCTCTGGGTAAAAACAGTGGAATGCGGGGCACTATTAAATAACTAAGCCCTCCGTCACCTATTGCTCATTCAACAATGTCTGCACCTGCATAGCCATGCTCTGCTGAGCATGAAAGCGTCAGGTTCATATTATCAATGATCTCATCAATGGTTTCAAGATAAGTATTGGCTGACCTGGAACAAAAAGGATGGACCTTGAGCAAGGGCCTTGAAAGAAAGAGAGCTGTCTGCTTCATACTCTTCCCGCATACGGCGGATACAACGCTCGATAATTGCCGCTTTATTCAAGCCGATATTATCTGACAACACGATAACTCTCCTCAACTTCTTTGCGATCCTGACGAAAGATGAAATAACTCCCCAACAAACGGGTTTCCGCTGCTTCAGTGTCATGTTGTTGCAAGGTGACGAGGCGTCGACCGTTAAGTATCGCCTCTCTGGCATAAACCAGATTTTGTGCCGTTATTACGCCAATATCAATCGTTCTATTTAATTTTTCCTCAAGTTGAGCAGCCAATTCCAGACGGGTTCGCATTGATATTTTTCGTCCTGTTACAGGGAGCAAGGCGATATCAATATCACTGTCTCTGCGCATCTTACCAGAATGTGCAGAGCCCAGCAGATAAACAGCGGCAACGTCAGATTGACCACTCAGAACAGAACTGACATATTTTTGGACCATCATCATATTTCGTCCATCCTGTTGGTCGTTTTCCCCTTGGCTCATAGACGACACCTCTTCTAGACAAGCAAGTAGATACAATACACATAAAGACGTTGCTGTTTAAAGACACTTAAACGGACCAATTTTAAGATCGAGATGGTCTAACTCGCTCGACACCCCGTTCACAATCTCGCAAATTGGATCATAAACACTTTTTGCATGCACTTAAAGCTTCAACTACCGTCCAATACCGCAATACTCAAACCCATCCGCTACCATCTGCTGAGAATCATATTGATTACGCCCATCAAAAATAACCGGAGCCTTCATCATCTTTTTCATGGCAGAAAAATCTGGGGTACGAAACGGCTTCCACTCTGTAACCAGCACCATACAATCAACGTCTTCTATCGCATCATATTGATTACGAGCAAACTGCAGATGACCGGACTGAATCCATTCCGCTGGAAGCACCTTGCGCGCTTCATCCATAGCCACAGGATCATACGCTTTTACGTAGGCTCCAACTTCCATGAGTTTTTCCAGCAGGTAGCGCGACGGAGCTTCGCGCATATCATCAGTGCCCGGCTTGAAAGATAAACCCCATAATCCGATGGTTAAAGCACCCAGACTGCTACCATAGTGATCTGAAAGTTTTTCAAACAGGCGATGGCGCTGCAGTACATTGCGCTTTTCAACAGCATTGAGAAGCAATGGCTCATAGCCATATTGCTGTGCCAAGCAGGTTAATGCCCTGACATCCTTTGGGAAACAAGAACCACCATACCCACATCCGGGATAGATAAATGAAAAACCGATACGCGAATCGGAGCCAATACCACGGCGCACATTTTCCACATCGACACCGAGGTGTTCACACAAATTAGCGATTTCGTTGATAAAGGATATTTTTGTAGCCAACATGGCATTAGCGGTATACTTAGTCATTTCGGCATCACGAACTCCCATAAACATAGTGCGTTCGTGGTTACGGGTAAATGGGGCATACAGTTTATTGATGAGTTCAGCAGCGCGTGGGCTATCGCAACCGATGATGATCCGATCCGGTCGCATAAAATCGTTAACTGCGGTACCTTCCTTCAAAAATTCTGGATTGCTGACCACATCAAATACAACCTGACAACCACGCTGATCAAGCTGTTCCTGTATTGTGCGCCGTACTAGGTCAGCAGTACCAACAGGAACTGTTGATTTATCGACAATGACAGCATAGTGGTTAAGATGCTGACCGATCTCTTTGGCGACAGCAAGAACATGGGATAAATCCGCCGAACCGTCTTCACCCATTGGGGTACCAACGGCAATAAACAAAAGATTGGATTGCTGAATTGTCTGGGCGAGATTGTCACTGAAGTTAAGGCGCTGTTGGGCAACGTTTGACACCAGCAATGATTTTAAGCCGGGCTCATAAATAGGCAAAATTCCCTGTTTCAGATTGGCTATTTTATCAGCCTCACGATCAACACAAATAACATTTCTGCCCATTTCGGCAAAACATGTACCAGTCACCAGACCAACGTAGCCTGTACCGATTACAGCTATATTCATCATTAATCACCTATGGTTATTCAACAAGGAACACCAATTTTATTTCCAGTAAAGAATCTTCAAGTATTTACTTACCTTGCTAGGGAGAGGAATAGTTACTGCCCGCGCAACTGTTACATATAAAACTAACCACTACCTAATTTCAGCAGCATATCGCAATCAGCCACGGTAGATGGCCGATGGGAGACAACAATTAACGTCTGCTTTCCCTTTAAACTCAAGAGCAACTGTCTAATTTCAGCATCTTTATCTTCATCTAGAGCGCTGGTTGCTTCATCAAAAATAAGCAACTGAGGTTGGCGATACAGAGCGCGAGCTATTGCCACCCGCTGGCGCTGGCCGCCTGACAAACGGATGCCCCGCTCACCGATAGGCGTATCAAACTTCTGTGGCAACTGATCGAGAAAGTCGATACTGGCCATGGCACAGGATAACGCAATTCTTTCCATATCAATGTCCTGTGTTTCAAGACCAAAGGCGACATTTTCCGCCAAGGTGCCGTCAAAAATGTATGGCGTTTGTGGAACATAACCGATGTTTTGCCGCCATGCCGACAAATTATCCTTCGTCAAGACAACCCCATCGACAGTAATAGCACCACTTTGCGGTTGCAGTAACCCACACATCAAATCAACTAAGCTGCTTTTACCACACCCGGAAGGTCCCATAATACCGAGGGACTGCCCTTTTTGAAGGGTAAGGCTGAAGTTCGCCAACACTGGTTGCTGCGGGGCATAGGCAAAACTAACCTGATCAAAAACAATCTGCCGATTAAAAGGCATCGCCAAAACTGGCACATCCGTACCCTGATGTGGCTTAGTACGACAGTTCAGTTCTTCAATTAAGGAGATAACATAGGGGCGCGCGGTGCGTATACCAGCAAGTGAGGCAACCACCCGATTAAACGCTGGCAAAGTGCGCCATGCAGTTACCGCCAGCAGAGCTGTAGTACCAGTGGTCTGGAGAGGCGAATAACCTAGGCCAAACAACATAAGCAATATTGCCCCAGCTATTAGGATAAAGCCAATTGATTCTAAAACCAACAGTGGTGATTCGCGCCAAAATTGCTGCGAACCAAACATTTGGGCAAAACGTTGTGCCGCTATAGCAAATTTGCGCACAAAAAATGGTGCGCTGGCAGTGATCTTAACATCCTTGACCCCGTGAATTGAACGCGTGATCTGGCGATTCATGTCGATATCACACGAACGGCAACCAGTGGCACTACGATCTAACCCACGGCGCAACCCACGATATACCAAGAAGCCCGCCCCGCCCTGAGCACCAATGAAAAGCAATGAAACCAAGGGTTGCACCAACAATAACCCGGCTAGCAACACCACCAGCATGCTCAATTCACAGATCACTTTTAAGTAAGGATTAACAAAATTGCGTCCCAAGTGATGACGCCAGTTAACCAGATTCACCAAATCGGCACTATTTTGTTGCACGTGCCAGCGGTAATCACGCGCTAAAATACCGGACAATATCTGTTGTCCAAAATATGCTTCCAATACCGCACCATAGCGAGCCGAACGGTAGGTTACAAAACCACGAAAAGCATTTTTTAAGGGCACAGCGAGAACAACAAGAACACTCAGACAACCAATCATCTCTTTAGGAGAAGAGAGAATTGGTGCCAACACAGAAAATGAGCGCAATGTTTCTAATGTTGCAAGGTTAAAGGTTGCCTGTGGATCTGACACCGCCGCCGCATAAAAAGCAATTAACCCCACTACCGCTGTTTCTCCAACAGCTAGCAGCAACATCGCCACACATAAGAGGTGAAATCGCTTGCGCAACGCTGGAGAACACAGGCGATAAACCTGTAAAAATAAAATTTTATCCCAACATGTTTTTATGGAACTGACTAACTGCAAATTGCCACCCTTAATGATTGATCAAAAATAGATGCCAATACCTACCATTAACACCCAGCACAGGCCCACAATAAGCAAACGATGATCTTTCAATAACGCTGCTGTCGGGTCACCATCTCCGCCGTGTTGAACGCGTTGAATATAACGGAACAATCCATAAGCGCATAGGGGTATCGTGTAAAACAGACTGTCGTGGGTATAACAGTAAATGCTGTAGGTAAGCAAAACCGTAGCGGAGGTAAGATATAAAACCCCACCAAGAAATTGCGGAGAATAACTAGCTAAAGAGTTACGGTGATGCTGCGCGTTGGCTCCTAACATCTTAAGTTCACCAAGGCGCTTACCAGCACTTAAAAAAAACGCCAGTAAAAACACCGACAAAAACAACCACACACTAATGTTAACGTTACTAGCGGCACCACCTGCTTGTAAACGGAGCAAAAAAAATGCCGCGATAGTCAGTAGATCTAGCAGCAGAATATTTTTCAGCACCAGAGTATATATTAATGACAACAGTATATAAGCTAGCAGCCAGACCAACACCGATTGCGCACATATTATCGCTAGGGATAATGCGATAAAGACTAAAAACAGCGCTAATGAATATGCTTGAGCGACAGTAATTTTACCTGCAGGTAACGGTCTTAAACACTTTTTCGGATGGAGTTTATCGGCGTGGCGATCAATAATATCGTTAAATACATAGGTAGCGCTGGCAGCCAAAGAAAATGCGACAAAAGAAAACAGAATTTGCTGCCAGATAGCTACGCTGAATATCTTCCCGGCTAAAAACGGCGGGAACAACAGCATAAGGTTTTTCAGCCATTGATGGGGGCGGAGCAGTTTTAAATAAGGATGGAAGTTCATCAGCTATATTCCAATAAAATAACACGTGTTGGTTGCGTAAAAAACAACCACGCAAGAAGACAACCGACAAGATCAATCAATCATGAAAGGATCCACTCTCTATACGTTTAAGCATTTTCTGAGAACTCTTTTTGAAGTAATCTTTATCAGAAGAAAATTCCACACTCTCAATCAATTGCACTTCGGCTTGGGAATAATTTCCGATTCGCATATATTCACGACCAATAAGATAGGCATAAAATGCCCGATCGCCGTGATTCTTTTTAATTTCATATAAGCGTATCAACTCCTCAGTTTCCTCTATTCTGTCTGCAGCAGAGCAGTCTTTAAGTATCATTCGCTGGAATTCAATCAAACGCTCAACCAAAACCATATACTTTCTGCGCTTAGGATCGATAACAGAACGTACTAACTCACGTGCTTCATATACATGTCCCTCTTTAGCCAACACAGCAGCCTTATTGCCAACAGCATACTCACTGTTAATAATTGAGGTAGCAGGAATGTTATCCTTAAGTAAAGCGTAACCCTTTTTCGTATCGCCCGCACGAAGCAGAGCTATTGCCAATTGATTTTTTGCTGGCGTAAAAGAAGGGGATTTGTTGACAGTATCCTTAAATAGAGCAAGATTATCCTGCCACAGAATATTACGTTGAAGCGTTGTTAGTGCAAATGCCACGATAAGGACACTACACAGGAAACCGACCGCACGTTTACCCAGAGCCAAATTCAAACATGCGCTGCGCCCAAACAATAGAAACGATGGAATCCAAAACATAGCTGGCACATAGAGATATCGCTCAGCTATAGGCGTCCACGTCATCTTAGCCATTACAACAAGGAAAGCCGATGAGATGACAACGCAACCAACCAAAAAAAGATTCGACATCAAGCTAGATCTGACTAAGGCCACAGCAATCAAAAAAAACAGTAAAATACCGATCCAGAAATAATGCTCATCCACACTATTAATACCAAAGTTCAGAGGCCATGGCCACACAAGCTTCTTCGCATAAAATCCAAACACTATTTATCCAGCACAATTACTTTCCAGATGCGCCCTCAAGCTGTTGTGTAGTAGCTGTTTCAACGCTGTTAAAAGAGCTGATTCTGTATGCCACTACCCTACCGCGGCTATATCCGTTAGAAGGCGCTAGTGCGCGACTGATGAGGGTAATTCTGGATCAGATCCAAGTTATGGATGTCAAACCATTGAGTTTATCTATTCCGGCGCAACCAAAGCTAAAACAGATTTTTTCGCAGCTCTGTGCAGCACCAGGTGATAAAAGGACACTAGAGGAGTGGGGAAACAGCGTAGGAGCCACCAAGCGAACACTCTCTCGACTATTTCAGGCTGATATCGGGATGAGCTTTAGCCAGTGGAGGCAACAGATAAGAATTCTTGAGGCATTGAGACGACTTGCACAAGGCGAGGCGGTAACTTCAGTTGCTATAGATCTCGGCTATGACAGTCCCAGCGCCTTCATATCTATGTTTAAAAAGGCACTCGGCAAAACACCGGGACAATATTTTTCTACCAGATAACATCTGACTATCGACGCAGTGTGGCAAAATAATAACTGGCTTGATCGCCTATGTTTACTCAATAAATTCATGTCTGTCCAATATTTTTCCTAATGAAATTGGATAGAGACTCACAAAATCAAAGTACTGGTGCTTGTGACTGACGATCAAGATACCAATACAAAGCCAAAACTTTAGAATTGATTCTCTGTTATGGTCATCTAACGTTGTGGCCGAACAAGTTTCAAATCAGGTGGCTGCCATTGTAAGGTGAAGTCGGTAAAAGTAGGCAATTGCGGGAGGAATTCAGGAACAAGATCAGTTAGTGTTGCTGGATAGTTGGCATAAGTTGCAAAATATTGTTGTGTAGCTTTTTGCACCGCAATAGCCTGTTGAAAGGTCTCAATATCACGGCTATAACGGTCGCGCTGATGTTGGTCTGTTTCTACCGCCAACATCGATTGTAGTGAAATCAGCCCAGCATATAAGTTACCGCCACGGGCAGACAGGATCGCGCCTAAATGACCGAACCAATTTGGTGCGCTATCGTGTTTTGCCAGTTCGGCAAACACCTGTGCCGCCTGGTGCGGTTTATCCATGTAGTAAAAAAAATTAAAGCCGCGAAAAAACGGGATAAAAAGGTCATCGGGGTTAGCATTTACACTGCGAGCTAAAATAGTATTCGCAATAGCGGCGTATTCAGGGGAGATACTTGGTAGTGCTGCTTGGCACAGATAGTATGGATCGATAAATTGCGGATAAACAGCGCTGGCTACATCTAAATTGAGGCTAAAACTGTCTGC
Source organism: Desulfuromonas sp. (assembly GCA_034006225.1). Lineage (GTDB taxonomy): Bacteria > Desulfobacterota > Desulfuromonadia > Desulfuromonadales > Desulfuromonadaceae > Desulfuromonas. The sequence goes on from JAVETC010000002.1 coordinate 8,337, forward strand.
GTTTTTTACCAATCGTTCATACGACACATTGCCACCATAAAAAACCGCCGTTTTCACAAACAGTAATTCCGCCGCCAGCTCTTTAAGGTTACCGGTAAGCAAGCGTTGTACTACGGCGGGTAGCGGAGGCGACAAGGTTGCCTCAACCAACTTAACCCGTTGTTGCGCTGAGGAAAAAATAACCAAGTAACCTAGCAACAACAAACTAAACAGCGAACAACTCAATTTCATCGTAAATCCTTACGACTATAAACGACACATGCCAGCCATAAAATCACCGCAGAATAAGCAACCGGCAGGGCAAAATTCAACGTGAGAGTACTTAGATCTGGTATCAATTTAGCCGAAATAACGTAATTTTTAAAATCTAATTGAGAAAAATCTGGAAATAACGCCGTTAACCACTTTAACAGCAACGGTTTCATGGTTGCCCCCTTAACACTCGTTTGTAACAAAGCATCGCGCACTACCGGCAAACCAGAACAGGTAAGATAATAGGATATAGACAACAACAACACAGTAAAACTGCCGCGCACCAAACCAGACAACAACAAAATGGCCGACAATAGGGTCAACTCGATGACACAAATGCCTAACCATGCCAGCATGTAATGAGCGGTAGAAAAATAGGCAAAATAGACCGGATCAATCTGCCCCTTAATGGTGAATAACACCACATAACCGGCAGCGGCAAGCAACAGGTTCAACACTAGCAACAAAAAGGCCAGCCCGGCAAATAAACCGAGAACATAGTCTGCCCGCGCTAGTGGACGGGCTAAAATGGTGTGGATAAGGCGTTTATTGCCCCCCCAAGCAGTAACATTTACCGCATGAAAAAACAGGAAGATTAAACCGGTTAAAAAACTGATGGAGAAAATAAAATCGCTGGAAACGCGCCCAATATCGCGCGGAATAAAACCAAAGAAAAGCAATCCGCCCGCCTCACACGCCAAAGCTAAGCACAACAAGCCAATAATGGCGTGGGAACGCATACCGTCAAGCACAATAAGCCGCGCCAATGCACCAATTCGCCGTGGGGAACTAAACATAGGATTGCTCCTCAATAAGTGCCAAAAATGCCGAGGTAAGAGAATCGACCTGCTGTTTGACACACAATTGGGTCACGCTACCATCAAACAACTTAACCCCTTTATGCAACACTAACAGATGATCGGCTAAACGGTGAACATCCTCCAAAACATGGGAGCAAAACAGGATGGTTTTGCCCTGTTGTTGCAAGTGGTTGATTAAAGCGATAATTTTTTCCCGCCCTACCGGGTCAAGCCCACTCATCGGTTCATCTAAAATCAACAACTCCGGATCACCAATCAATGCCACCACCAAGCTTGCGCGTTGCTGCATCCCCTTCGAGTAGGAACGTAACGGACGCTTGCGCACTGCCCACAGTTCTAACTCATTGAGAAGTGACTCACTGCGTTGCTTAATCTCGGTGGCGGATAAACCACAAGAGGCCCCGGCAAAACGGAGCATATCTAGTACGGTTAAATTAGCGGGGAAAGTGGCTATTTCAGGGAGATAGCCTATGGATTTACGCAAAATAGCGTTAGTTACCGGTTGACCTAAAATTGAGATGGTACCGGAATCGGGGCGGATGAAATCCATGAGTAGATGGATGCAAGTGCTTTTACCTGCGCCATTGGCACCTACTAAGCCGACTGTTTCGCCTTTATTCAGACTGAAGGACACATTTTTCATCGCCAGATTGGCGTAAGAACCAAATTCTTTGGGGTAGGTTTTACAAACATCGGTATAAGTGATCACAGGTTATCCAAATTGTTGCTACATACTTAGACAAAGTTAAGGCCGAGAGAACTCGACCTTAACTCGAAATCAACAAACAATTCTAGCCAACAGAACTTTTTATAGCACAGTCCAATTCGCAGCAGGGGCCTCACCACCGGCAGCCTTACCAGTAAGGTCATCCGCAGAGGTAATTGCACCAGAGGTATAGTTATGAGTTGTAGATCCAGCAGCAGGTGAACCAACCCAAGATGCTTTCTTTGCGTAGAATAGTTGTGTTGAGTCAGCGTCCATAGCAAAAGCACGATCACCTTGGCGATGTTCTGCGTATAGATTCACCGTTGAGTCTGTACCATCTGTATCAGCTACTAGAATGACGTTATTACTTACGGCAACCGCTACGGCCTGCCCAGCAGTTCCAGTTGCTAATGCGTTCACGTTACCAGCAGCAAGAGCCACCGCTCCATCAATATCGGTACCGGCAGCCTGAGCACCAGTAGCGGTAATCAAAGTTGTAGCAGGGACACTGGCACCATAAGCCTGAAAATCAGCGAATAAAGCTTCCTCGCCAACGCGTGCGTTGGAGACATCCGATTGAGCTGCCGAGTTAAATGCTCTTTGACGATATGCGGAAAACTGAGGAATAGCGATAGCGGCCAAAATACCAATGATCGCAACAACGATCAACAACTCGATCAGGGTAAAACCACCCTCGCTCTTTTTAAACTTGCTCAACATAATTGTTTCTCCTTTCTGAGAAAAACAGTGAGGTCAAACTATTCGACCTGTTGGTTATAATTACTACATTTGCTAAGAATAACTCATTTTAGAGTAATTTCAAACCCCTTAAAACAGACTATAAATCACTATCTAACTTTCGACATATATTTAATTACAACATTACTACAATAAACATGCCACATAAGCAAAACGTTATAAGTAACTAAACAGACAGGGATTATATTCTAAGCCAAATAGACATAAAACCGCATAATAACAATTTTCACACCGTTATGTGACGTTTTTTGTCACCAAATTTACCAACAGCCTTGTTAACAGAATTCACGTCTAACAACAACAGCCGAGCAGTTAATTCGCTCGGCTGTTGTTTAGCATTTACCCTTATTCTCAGTCCAGTACCACCAGCAGATCGTCCTGATCCACTTTACCACCCACATCAAAGAGTAGCTCTTTTACCACGCCATCCACTTTGGCCTTGATGTTAGTCTCCATCTTCATAGCTTCGGTGACAATCAGAGTATCGCCTGCTTTTACGCTATCCCCCACGGCAACATTAACCTTAAAAACTTTACCTGGCATGGGAGCGCCGAGGTGTTTGTCGTTACCTCGCTCCGCTTTTTGGTGCTCCTCTTGATCTGACTCTACCGACAGATCTTTCACCACAATCTGGCGGGGTTCACCGTTGAGTTCAAAATAGATATTTCTGGTGCCATCAGTATGCACTTTACCTACAGCGGTTAGTTTGACAATTAGTGTCTTACCCGATTGAATCTCGATACTTGCCTCATCGCCGACATCTAAACCATAGAAGAGCGAGTTTTTTGGGACATCCAGACAACTGCGAACGCAACGAGGGAACCCCAAGGGCAAGGCGCGGGGTGCGTTTTCTTGCTTCATTTTTTGCCGCACTGCAAAAAATTAAGTCGGCGACCGGGGCCGAAACCCTGGGTTGATTTGCTGCACATATTTAAACCTGACTAACACCAATCTTCAGCGACACCCTAAAAGTCGTCACTCTCGCGCAGGCGGGAGCCAGGAATTTGAGCAAAACCTCTAGATACCTGCCTGCGCGAGTATGACGTATACTATTTATTTTCAGACCTACACCTTATCTTTATAAAAACTACGTTTAACAGGGATAAAGAGGATGAAAGGGATAAGAACTTGAACCGTTTTCGCGCCAAGGTGCCAAGGACGCTAAGAAGGTCGAAAGATAAAGAACGTATATGATTATACAGGGCATAAGCCAGTGGCTAAGCAAAAGTTTGTCTATGAAAAGTCAAAAGCTTTTTTGCCTCGGGATAAGGTCTGATAAAATCGAACAGAGCAGAATCGCAATCTAAGAGCAAACTACCCTCCGTGCCATCTTTATGCACCTTCCTCATGGCAGTAAATTTACTGCAGAAATATACTGCGCCTTTAGTTTATTATTTACACGAACGGAAAATTTCAATTGTTCCCATGGTGACTTGGTGCTATGGTGTCTAAGGTAATAGGAAACTTTAAAAATGGAGGTAGATTCATGAGCAGATTAACCATTACACTTGATGATGCAATTCATCAGTCACTCAAAGTAACGGCAGTTCGGCAAGGTCGATCTATCGGAAAAATAATTGAAGAGAGCTTGCTTTTGCGTGGCATCAAACCATTGGAAGATGCCCGTGATCTAGTTGCCCAGGCACGCATGAATGCACAAATTAGTGAGGGTGATGCTTTGGCTATAGGTGTTGCTGAAACCAAGGCGGTTCGTTCGTGAAGGTGCCTAGAGTATTTATTATTGACACCAATGTGTTGGTATCTGGCTTCATATCAAGCCAAGTTAACAGCCCAACAGTGTCGATAGTCGATGCAATGCTTAATGGATCAATAGTTTATCTTATGTCAGCTGATTTGTTACAGGAGTACCGGAGCGTTTTGCTCCGTCCCAGGTTGTGCAAATTGCATAAACTCAATGAGCATCAGATTGACACCATATTATCTGAGATAACTGCCAATGCGGTATGGCACGAAGTAGTTGTTAATTCTGAAGAACAATCTCCCGATCCAGGTGATTATCATTTATGGAATCTACTCGCAACAGAATCATCGGCTATTTTAGTAACTGGCGATCAATTGTTGTTGGCAAATCCACCACAATGTAGTTCTGTCATATCTCCCACAAATTGCATAAAATTACTGTAGTTAAGGTTAAATAGTCAGCTCATATAATACCGATAAACGAATTGACTAAACTATCGATAACGGGGATGCAGTGGATAAAAGCTTAAAGCATTTCCTCGCGCCAGGGCGCAAAGAACGCTAAGAAAGTCAGAAGCTAAAACATGGAGATTATTTAACTCAAGTTACGACAAATCGCCGACAATTGCTGAATGATTAACAAGCTAAGCGTTATGCACAAAAAAGCCGAGCCCTATTGGGCCCGGCTTTTTTTGATATTCAGCTATCTTCTCTCTGATTAGTACAACTCAGTCGAGAACCACCAGCAGATCGTCCTGATCTACTTTACCACCCACATCAAAGAGTAGCTCTTTTACCACACCATCCACTTTAGCCTTGATGTTGGTCTCCATCTTCATAGCTTCGGTAACAATTAGAGTATCGCCTGCTTTTACGCTGTCCCCCACGACAACATTAACTTTGAAAACTTTGCCTGGCATGGGAGCGCCGAGGTGTTTGTCGTTACCTCGCTCCGCTTTTTGATGCTCCTCTTGATCTGACTCTACTGACAGATCTTTAACCACAATCTGGCGTGGTTCACCGTTGAGTTCAAAATAGATATTTCTGGTGCCATCAGTATGCACTTTGCCTACGGCGGTTAGTTTGACAATTAATGTCTTACCCGATTGTATCTCGATACTGGCTTCATCGCCGACATCTAAACCATAGAAATATACTGGTGTAGGTAACACTGAGGTATCGCTGTACTCCTGGCGGTGCTGGTCGAACTCCTCGAATACTCCAGGATAGAGCACTGCCGATGTGACATCGCGATCTTTAACGGGGTGACCGAGTTTCTTCTCTAAATCCTGTTTTTTGGCGACAAAATCAACAGGCTCTAAAAATTCACCAGGCCGATGGGTAAAGGGTTGCTCATCCTTGAGAATAATTTTTTGCAGCTCTTTGGGGAAGCCACCATAGGGCTGGCCCAACATCCCCTTGAAGAAGTCCACTACCCCTTGTGGGAAGGTCAATTCGTGCCCACGCTCCATGACATCCTTTGGTTCAAGGTTGTTCTGCACCATAAACATGGCCATATCGCCGACGATTTTTGATGATGGGGTAACTTTGACCAGATCGCCAAACATATCGTTAACTTTGCGATACATCTGCTTGCACTCTTCCCAGCGGTGGCCGAGGCCTAAACCTTCGACCTGCGGCTTATAGTTTGAATACTGCCCACCGGGGATCTCATGATCGTAAACCTGCGCGGTACTGGCGCGCAGTTCCGACTCAAATGGTTCGTAGTAGGTGCGCACAGTTTCCCAGTAGTTGGCTAAGGTCTGCAGCCCCTCTTTGTCGACTGCGGGATTGAGCAGTGTCCCCTCCATGGTCGACAGCAGTGCATTCATGCTCGGCTGTGCCGTTAACCCAGAGATTGACGACAGAGCGGTATCGACAATGTCGACGCCAGCCTGAGCGGCCATCAGCAACATAGTGCCGCCATTGCCAGAGGTGTCATGGGTATGCAGATGTATCGGGATACCGATCTCATTTTTCAGTGCTTTAATCAGCTTTTCGGCGGCAAAGGGTTTGAGCAGACCGGCCATATCCTTAATTGCCAGAATATGCGCCCCCATGGTCTCCAACTCTTTGGCCATCTTAACGTAGTATTCCAGCGGATATTTATCGCGGCGTGGGTCGGTAATATCACCGGTGTAGCAGATGGCTGCTTCGCAGATAGCGTTGTTCTTCTGCACCGCCTCCATGGCGACCTTCATGCCGGTAGTCCAGTTGAGCGAGTCAAAGATGCGGAACACATCGATACCACCCGCTGCGGCCTTGGCAACAAAATCCTCCACCACATTGTCGGCATAGTTGGTGTAACCAACGGCGTTAGAGCCACGCAGCAGCATCTGGAACAACAGATTAGGTATCTGCTCACGCAAGCGCTCGAGACGCTCCCAGGGATCTTCCGTTAAGAAGCGCATGGAGACATCAAAGGTTGCCCCACCCCACATCTCCAGCGAGAACAGTCCTCCCGCCAGATGGCTGGTAGCCCGAGCGATCTTATCCAGATCGTAGGTGCGGATGCGGGTAGCCATAATTGACTGATGGGCATCACGCATGGTGGTATCAGTTAACAACAGCTGCTTTTGATCGAGCACCCAGTCGGCCAGACCTTTCGGCCCTTTGGCCATGAGAATATCGCGGGTGCCACGCGGACGAATTGCTTCCACCGGAACCTCGGGAATACTGGCCTCGCACAGGTCGCGATAGTGCAGGCGCTTTTTGATATTGGGATAACCGTTGACGGAGACATGGCCGATATAGTGGAGCAACTTGTTGCCACGGTCTTTCTTCTCCCTAATGACAAACAGCTCGGGGTAGTTATCCAAATAGGAGGTATCACAGGCCCCTTTAAGGAAGGGAGCATGGGTGACAACATTCTCCATGAAGCCAATATTGGTTTTCACTCCGCGCACGCGGAACTCCTGCAGAGCACGGTTCATAGTGCGACAGGCATCTTCGAAGGAGAGCCCCCAGGTGGACACCTTAACCAACAAGGAGTCATAGTCGGGAGTGATATGCGCACCAGCATAGGCGCTAGCAGCATCGAGACGAACACCAAAGCCAGCCGCCGAGCGATAGGCCTTGATAATGCCAAAATCGGGGGCAAAGTTATTTGCCGGATCTTCGGTAGTGACGCGGCACTGAATAGCAAAGCCACGTAGCTCGATATCCTCCTGACTGCTTATGCCGATCTCAGGATCAGATAATTTATGCCCCTCAGCTACCAATATCTGCGTTTGCACCAGATTACGCATGGTAACCAATTCGGTTACCGTATGCTCCACCTGAATACGGGGGTTCATCTCGATAAAGTAAAACTTACCCTCTTCATCCAGCAAAAATTCTACAGTACCGGCGTTTATGTAACCAACTTCGGCAGTTATTTTCATTGCCAAGGCACAGACTTCAGCGCGCTTTTCCGCACTCAAAGATGGAGATGGTGCCAACTCGATAACCTTTTGATGCCGCCGCTGAATGGAGCAGTCGCGCTCAAAATAGTGCACCAAGTTGCCATGGGTATCGCCCATGATCTGCACTTCGATATGCTTGGGATTTTTGACAAATTTTTCCAGAAAAACTGTGCCGTCGCCAAACGCGGCCTTCGCTTCAGAGGAGGCCGATTTAATGCCATCGAGAAGCTCTGCGCGGTTATTGACTACGCGCATGCCGCGCCCGCCGCCACCAGCTGCGGCCTTAACCATGATGGGATAGCCAGCCTCTTTAGCAAAGAGCAGCGCATCCTCTTCGCTTTTTACCGGCTCAGGAGTACCTGGCACAATGGGCACGCCTGCGGCAATAGCCACATGGCGCGCGGCCACCTTATCACCTACCCGCCGCTGAATATCTGCGGTGGGGCCGATAAAGGCGATACCAGCACGATCACAAGCCTCGGCAAACTCTGCATTTTCTGACAAGAAACCATATCCAGGGTGAATAGCATCAACCCCCTTGGCCCGCGCCAGCTCGACAATTTCGTCAATTCCTAAATAGGCATCTACCGGCCCCTTACCGCGACCAATCTGATAGGCTTCATCAGCCTTATAACGGTGCAGTGCCACCTTATCTTCGGCGGAGTAGATTGCGACGGTGCTAATCCCCAACTCGGTACAGGCTCGAAAAATGCGGATCGCTATCTCACCGCGATTTGCAGCCATAACCTTTTTAAATTTCTTAAGCGCCATTTTTTCTCCTTTCATCACCTAAAAATAAATTTTTAAGTGGTGCTTTTCACCCAATATATTACCAGCAAGTTATCTTTTTACTCATGGACAAATTTTGAGCTGTTTTTTTAGTTTAACTTTAAAAGCTCTTTTATTTCAAATAGTTATGAGTTCGATATATAATCAAAGAGCAAGACAGGTGTCAAGTTGAATATCCTTTCAACTCGGCTCGCAGCGTAAAAGGTAACAGCTAATATTGATATTACTATGGGGAATGCTTACTATTTTTCCAATGGTGGCAAAGAGCAAAGAGTGAGAAAAAATACCATTGAAGAGGATTTACCAGCTAGAGACGCGGGAACCAACGTCTCTAGCTGGTTGTGGATCGAAATGCGACTAAATTGAGAAGATGTGGCCAGAAAAGCTAACCCTGTTGCAGGTGGCGGCAAAAGGCAGCGGCAAGTGGGCTCAGCTGCCGACTGCGGCGCTGCACCATATAAAAAGAGCGCGGCATGGCCAGCCCCTCGATGGGAACATTTACCAGCGTGCCGAGTTCGATATCCTCCTGCACAGACAGCAGCGACAGGATCGACACCCCTATTTTGGCGCGCACACCCTGGCGCACCGCTTCATTGCTGCCCATTTCGGCAACCACTTGCAGATGGCCACACTCAACGCCTACAGTTCTGAGATCTTTGGTCATCTCCATTCTGGTGCCAGAGCCGGGTTCGCGCAGAATAAATGGCACATCTAGGAGTTCAGCAGGGAGTACACTACCGCGTTGCACCCATTCGTGTTCTGGATGCACCATCAGCACCAACTCATCCTCAAATAGGGGTTGGCACTCTACGCGCTGATCTTTCCACAGAGTACCGACTAAGCCCATCTCTAAATGGCCATTGATAACCTCTTCGACAATTTGCGAAGTACCAGATATTTTCAGCATCAGCTCAACACATGAATAGCTGTTTTTAAAATCTTCTATCAGGCGCGGCAACAGGTATGCTCCCGGGATAGTGCTGGCACCAACGGCCAGTTTACCCGATAGAGTCCCCTGAAATTGAGATATAGCCTGGGTGGCCTCATTCTTTAATTGAATTATGCGGCGCGCATACTGATAAAGAATTTTGCCCGCGTGGGTAGGTTGCGCCCGCCGCCCGAGGCGATCAATCAGTTTCTCATCAAACTGCTCTTCCAGCGCCCGCACATGCTCACTAACGGATGGTTGCGATAACAATGAGGCTTCAGCAGCACGAGTAAAACTGCCCAGATCTACCACTTTACAGAAAACTTCCAGACGGCGAATATCCACACTTAACTCCATTATTTGACAATAATTAGATCAATTTTCATAACAATAACATATTTAGCCCAGCACACATAATCCTCATAATGCACTACAGTAAATCTTCTAAGTACAGCTGTAGCGTCACAGAAGCACCCGCGCGTTGCAGTTGAAATTCATAGCAAATAGCCGCAGGATTACGCAACAGATTACGGATATTACGCACACCGCCGTAACTAGCCACAGGCTGACCATCGATAGCGACAATCTTATCACCAGCGACAAAACCGCCTCGGTGTGCCGGAGTATCAGGGGCGACAAAGGAGATCATCGGTTGCTGGTTGTCTGTAGACATGCCCACCAGCATTCCACTTCTATCCAGTTGCTCCCGCACACCAAACTGCGCGCCGCGCATAAATGCCACACGCTGATTCGGATAATCTAGCCACAGCACAAAATTCTGCAACTGTGCCGCGCCCAAATTACCCGCTAACTCACCCATGGTTGAACTGCCAGTAGCAACCGGCATAGACAGACTTATGACAGGATCATCCAACTGCCAACCAGCAACCTCTAAACTGGTAAAGCGCACCAACTTATCGATACTAGGCGTCGTCAGCCCCTTGCTGACGTGCTCCAACCCATTGGCACGCAGCTGTGCTAAGTGCCTATGCTGCTGGACATAGGGAGCATTGACGGAGCTACGCTCAGCACCGAGATCTATACTCCAGCGCCCGCAGTAGTTGTCATCTATACACACCGGCAGGGTAAACATGCGGTATTTCAGCGGTGCATCGAGCCAGTGTTTAACCACAGCAGCTGGCAGGCGGTGCGGATCATACAGGGTAATCTGCTGCTGTCCATAATCTATGCGGGCCACAAAACGGCTGATAAAATCGTAGCCGAGAATACCGCACATTTGCGGCTCATAGCTGGCAGAGGTTAAACCAGCGTAGGCCATGACTACATGCGCAGCTAGATGCAGTTCGTTATTTTTATCGCCGACGGATAAGCCGGGCAACTGCACCAGCGAGAGGTTAAAGTTATCCCCGTAACCAAAGCCCCTTATCCAGCCGGACGACTGTAGCTGTAGACTTTTAGCGTAATCCGCATCAATAATTGAGCTCGAGGCTCCACTATCCAACAGCCACCAGCCACGGCTATTATTGATGGTCACCTGTAGATAGATTGCGCCGTCAACCAGCAGGATAGGCACAGCGACAGAGTGCTGACTGTGCGGAAATTTAAGCTCGGGCAGCTGTGCTTCTGGCACGGCAAAAGTTGTCGCCTCAATAGGCGGATTTAATACCAGAGTGGTTATCTGAGTTTCATAGTGTTTCTGGCGCGGGCTGATGTCGTCACTTTGGTGAAAAGCTAGCCACAAGCCAGCAATCTTGCGATAATCGCTATAGCTACTGGTTATCTCTATGTCTGGCTGGTGGGTGTGGCTGGCGACCATGAGCAGAGTATCTGTAGCTAAATAGAAGCGGGTAACATCACTATTGAGACTGTTCTCCAAGCGCACGACATAGCACAGCTGGCCATTGCGCTGCTGTTGGCCATCAAGATGCAACGAGAATAGTCGCGACTGGCGCTGCAGATGTTCAAAGTTGCTCAAATGCCGCGCTAACTCCCGCCTGGTCAGAGTCTCGGGATCGCGCAGCAGCTCCACCTGACCGTTATAGTCGAGCCGCCAAGCACTGACACCGCTATCGCCCTGCACTTGGCGAATACTGCCAAAATCCTCCTCTAACCGCGTTTGCAGAGGATGGCGTTCCCAGCACTTAAACGAGCCACGCAGACCATCGTAGATAACGCTGCCACTGGCAAAACTCCTAGTCAACTGCTGCCAGCGCTTTAAACCACCGCTGGCTTGGTAGTGAGCCGCCATTATGGCATAGGCATCCGGCGCACTAGCTACATCACGTGCCAGTATAGCCACCCCCACTGAGGCAGAGACAATTCTATTATCAGCCTGTACCGGCGCTGCCAACAACGACAGCACCAGAGTAGCCAGCAGCAGTACGCGCATTAACCCTCCGCCAGCACCCGAGCTATCTATCCAACCCTAAGCGCGCAAAGATCTCGTTGGTAGCTGCGGCACTGTTAAGGGTATAAAAGTGCACTCCGCGCACCTTGTTAGCAAGCAGATCGCAGACCTGCTCAGTCGCCCAATCGATGCCGATACGCTCTACCTCTTGCTCGTTGGCGGCACTATATACTTGGCTCAACAAGGCGGCCGGAAAACGCGCCCCCGCAGCTAGTTCTGCCATGCGTGCCATCCCTTGACGACTGCGCAACGGCATCACCCCAGCTATTATCGGCACATGAATCCCCGCCAGCTCGCAGCGTTGGCAAAAATCGTAGAAGTCGTGGTTATCAAAAAAGAGCTGGGTGACAATGTAGTCGGCACCGGCGTCAACTTTTTGTTTCAGATATTCTATCTCTAGCAGACGATTGGGCATCTCCGGATGGCCTTCGGGAAATCCAGCCACACCGATACTCATGTGCGGAAACTTGTGCCGGATAAAGCGCACCAGATCAATAGCGTGTTCAAAGCCGTCAGCGGGAGCATGCCAATTGGCATCATTTTGCGGTTTATCGCCGCGCAGCGCTAGTACATTCTTAATTCCAGCTTGCTGATATTCTGTCAAAATAGCCTGAACTTCAGCGGTAGTTGCGCCGACACAGGTCTGGTGCGGCACAACAGTTATCCCGGTCTCTCTATGGATACGCAGCACCAGCTCATTGGTCTGCGTTCTGGTCGTGCCACCGGCGCCATAGGTTACACTGACCGATGAGGGTTTGCGCGGCGCCAATTCAGCTATATTTTCAAACAGTTTTTCCCAGCCGTGTGGTGTTTTTGGGGGAAAAAATTCAAAGCTCAGGGAGGTGCTATCTTGACTGAGAATGTTCTTCATTAACATGACTAGTTTTCCTTATGTACATTAGTAACAGGGCGCCGCCAGTGGCAGGCATACCCAGCATTTTGCAAAAGTTGTGTTGCGACATCCAGTCCGACCCCGACCGAGGCAACGCCATGAGAGTCGTCGCCAGGCACAATATCAATGCCAAGCTGGAGGGCACGTTGCAATAGCGGCTTGGAAAGATACGGCTCGGTTGCCCCCTTAGCTAAGGCACGGACATTGTAATCGAGGAGCAGATTCAACTGCGCAATGCGCTGTAAATTGCGCTCAATGCGCTGCGCCACCTGTGGCTGCTGCAAGCGCTGCGCATAATCGGCATCAAACAGACGAATGAGGTCAAAATGGCCCACCACTGCGGGGCGCAGATGCTCAAGCATTGCAAACTGAGCATCGAAATAGGCGCAGTAAAGCGCATCTAAACCGCCACTGAGTTCAACGGCTTTAGCATAATCGGCAGCGCTAAAATCGAAGCACAGATCGTTTACATGGTGCACCGAACCCACCAGATAATCGAAGTTGTACAGCCGTTGCAGTTCGTGGATCCAGGGTATGGCACCGGCATAAAACTCGGTCTCCATGGCTACGTAAATAGTCATTTTACCCGCATAGCGCTGCTGTAGTTGGCGTGCACTCTTGACATAGCCATCAAACTGATGCAACAGCTCGACGGCACTCACCCCCGCCTGTTGCTCATCGGGATAGAGGCGATCGTCGGTCGCCGGTGGCATATGCTCAGTTAAGCCAATCCAAGTAAAACCCTGCTCTGCGTATGTGGCAACGATATCCGCCAAGGTATCTTGGGCGTGCATGCAAAATTCACCGCTATGCCCGCCGTGAGCTGACACACGTAAAGGATGCGCATTCATTTTCATAACAATCCTCTCCTTTACTTTCGCCAAAAACTCTGGCTATATCACAAACAGTCTAAGCTACGCAGTAGCCGTAGAGCGATAAACAAAATTATATTAAGCGCAACTTGCGACCCACTCAGCACCTTCAGGAGGTATTATGTCTAGCAACAGCAGCAACTGTAACAAAACCGCCATCTCAACCACTGCGGCACCGGCAGCAATTGGGCCATATTCGCAGGGCATTAAGGCTGGAGATTTCGTCTTTTTCTCTGGGCAAATTCCCCTTGTTCCTGGCAGCACTGATCTGGTAGCTGGCGGGATAGAGGCGCAAACACAGCAGGTAATGCATAACATGCAGGCGGCGCTCGCTGGAGCCAATCTCAACTTTTCCCACGTAGTAAAAACCACCATATTTTTGACCGATCTAAATGACTTCGCGCTAGTCAATGAGATCTATGCGCAGTATTTCCCGCTACCGGCTCCAGCTAGAGCATGCGTTCAGGTGGCTGCCCTGCCCAAAGGTTGTGCCATCGAGATAGAGTGGGTAGCCTACTGCGGCACGAACTAACAACTTTTATTTAGTCTCGTTGCGGATATAGTAGTCAAGTCCAGCGGCAACGATTTTGCCACCGACAGTCTCCGCTGCTGTGTACTCGGCAAAGCGGCCGGCTATCACCTCATAGCGCAGATGGCTACCACTTCCGCGCTGCTGGATGGTGCTATTAATCCCGATGGTGTGCAACTGTTCCACCCGCTCTATGGCATAGTCACGATTGTGATATACCCCACTCAACAACAGGTAGGGTTTATGCTCAGCAACAGGGCGAATCTGTGCCTGTGCCGCCAGCGCCTCTGCTTGAGCGCGGAGACCATTTTTTTGCTGCCACCATGCTGACGCAAAGGGGGCAATGCGCTGCACAATAATATATTTATCCTCTGTATGCAGCAGCTGTGGAGCAGAAAAGATAGCCACATTGGCAAGTTGTTGTGCAATGTTTTTAGGCATATTGGCTAAAGACATTGTGCCGACATAGCCGCCATTGACCGCTTCTGGAGCGGTAGAAAACTGACGCGCTAACTCCTCAAACAGCTCGCCATCTTGCAGGCGCTGCTGCACCTCATCTGCATCAATTTTATTGTTAAGCGTTATCTGGCGCAGGCAATAGGTATTATCATTCGGCCATGGCTGCTGTGGCAGCTGCCACCCCAGATCATTCAGCTTGCGTTCTAGCTCAAAGCCAGGCAGACCAAGGTGTTGCGCCAGCACCAATGCCGCGGCGGCGTGATCATAGTCAGCCAAGCGGTAGTAGACTTCGCCGAGATAGTAGTAACCGTAAGAGAACCCAGCGTTTAGCTCCATAACTCGGGTAAACTCGCGCAGCGCACGTTGCATTTGCCCCGCCGCCAAGCAGAAGACGCCCATCTCCATGTGCAAAAAATCTTCACTGGCAGCATTTTTGAGCGCCAGCTCCATCTCACTTATAGCTTGATCGACAAAGCCGAGATCATACAACACCTGCGACAATTGGCGGTGGGTATTAGGATTGTCGCCACCACTCTCCAAAGCACGACGATAGGAGTGAATCGCCCAAAAGGGGTGGCCAGCCTCCAGATGGCGTTTGGCCAACTGTAAGTGGACATCACTGGCCTTTAACGTCTCGGCACTATAACTGGGGAGCGCACTACAGACTACGGCAACAATAAGCAGCACTGACCATATCCAGCGAGTGTACATATTAGGCATCCTCCTGTTTCAGGCGCAACAGCACCTGTTTCATATCGTCCCATACTTCGCGTTTCCCCGCAGGATTACGCAACAGGTAGGCTGGATGAAAAGTTGGCATTACGGGAATATTTTGATAGCTATACCAGTTACCGCGCAATTTGCTGATCGCCACCTGTTGCTGCAAAAGCGTTTGCGCGGCAAACTTACCCATAGCAACTATTAGCTGCGGTTTGATAGCGGCTAACTGGCGCTGTAAAAAGGGCTCACAGGCAGCTATTTCCGCAACGCCAGGATTTCTATTCTGCGGTGGGCGGCATTTAATCACATTGCAGATATATACCTCTTCACGGCTCAGCCCCATGGCAAACAAAATACGCTCCAGCAGCTTCCCCGCTTCACCGACAAAGGGAATCCCCTGCGCATCCTCCTCGCGCCCTGGCCCCTCACCGACAAAAACCACGCGTGCACGGGCATTACCGCCACCAAAAACTATGTTGTGGCGCGTTGTGGACAGTTGGCAGCGCTGACAATCACCCAAGTCAGCGGCAATCTCATCCAAAGTCTCCATACGACAGTTACCCGTAGCAGGCTCAACGCCAGGGGCACAACGTGGCAACTCCACCAGTGGCGGTACGTAGATATCATCCACCCCTAAGCTATGCAACTCAGTTAATATGGCCCGTGCTTGCTGGATCAGGGTATATTTAGCTTGTTCAATATTCTCAGGCATAAAATTTGGTATTTGCTATTTATCCGTGGTTAAATGGTTAGGTAATATAAAACAGTGCGCAGCGTTATTGCGTTATCTATATTGAGCGCACTACACCACCACAACAATCGAGGAGATATTCAGTATGCGTCGCTTAACCATAGTGTCGCTGGTTATCACCACACTGCTTCTAGCAGCGCCAAGCTACGCCTATGCGTGGGGCTTTGGCGTGCACCTGCTCTTGGGTAATCAACTCTTAGGCCAATTATCCAGCCTGCCCGTGCACCTGCAACAGTTACTCAGCGCCTTTCCTGCCGATTTTTTGTATGGGTGCATCAGCGCCGACATCACCCTCGGTAAAAAATACACCCACTATCTCAAGCACTGTCACAGCTGGAACATCGGCGATCAACTGCTCCAGAAAGCTGACAGCGATGCCCAGCAAGCCTGCGCTTATGGCTATATAGCACATTTAGCTGCCGATACCATAGCTCATGACTATATGGTGCCATTTCAAATGGTGCGCAGCTACAATAGTGTTTTTCTCAACCACGCCTATTGGGAGTTGCGCTTTGAGTCGCATATCTCCGATCATATCTGGCGCGAGGCGCGTCTGCTCGCCCGTCAGGACTTTACTCAGCACGACGCACTGTTGCGACGCGTATTAGCCAACACCATCTTCTCTTTCGACACTAATAAGCAGCTATTCAACTCCATGCTGTTGATCAGCCGCATTAAACGCTGGCGCAAGCTACTAACCCTTGTCGATAGCAGATCGCACTGGGAGGTGGGAGAGACCGCGCGCCAAGAGTATCTCAGTTTGGCGGCAGATGCCATCACCAGTGTGCTCAGCGATCCCAACAGCCCGTACCGTAACGCCGACCCCAGTGGCGAACGCGCGCTGCACGTTGCCCATCTGCTGCGCAATAACTTGAAAACCTTATGGGTAGAAGGCAAACTACCTCAAGCGCAAAGCAGCAAATTGATCACAGATTTAAAAGGGGAGTTCCGCCGCGCTATAACCGAACCAAAATTGCTTCTGGATATGGTTGCAGATGAGGCTTAAGCCTTGGTGTTTAAGGCGATTAGCTGCACCACCCTATCCAGCAACTGCTGGGCAACCTCACCCTTAGTCAACTGTGGCAAGGACTCAACCTCCCCATTGGCATGGAGAATTTTAACCACATTGGTGTCCACATCAAAACCGGCCCCAGCTTGGGTGATATCATTGGCGACAATCATATCCAAATTTTTACGCTGTAACTTGTCGGCAGCATTGTTGAGCAGATCTTGAGTTTCAGCGGCAAACCCAACCAGAATACGCCCCTGTTTATTCTGCCCCAGCTCAGCCAAGATATCGGGATTTTTCTCCAGCTCGATGACCATCTGCGCGGCATTTTTCTTCAGTTTATGTTTGGAGATCGCTGACGGCCGATAGTCGGCAACAGCAGCTGATTTTATCACCACGGTAGCGCTCGGCAGCGCTCGGAAAACCTCAGTATACATCTGCTGGGCACTAGCTACGGCGACAAACTCAACCCCAGCGGGTGGCGACAACGCTGTTGGCCCCGAGATCAGCACCACCTCGGCCCCACGCTGTTGGGCCGCGCGCGCAATAGCGTAGCCCATCTTACCCGAAGAGTAGTTGCTGATATAGCGCACCGGATCCAGCTCCTCGCGCGTTGGCCCAGCCGTTACCACTACCCTTTGCCCAAGTAGATCCTGCGGTGCCAACAACTGCTGGGCAGCACTAAAAATTGCTTCGGGAGCAGGCAATTTACCCCGCCCTGAATAACCACAGGCCAGTTCACCATAGACCGGATCGATAAAGTGGTAACCTAGTTGACGTAAACTGTTCTCATTGCGTTGATAAATGGGATTCTCATACATATAGACATTCATCGCCGGCGCAAAGAGTACCGGCGCGCGGGTCGCCATAATAGTGGTACTCAATAGATCATCGGCTATGCCATTGGCAATTTTGCCGATAATATTGGCCGTAGCTGGCGCGATAATAAACATATCGGCACGCTCAGCCAGTGAGATATGCCCAATTGTGTTCTCTTGATATAGATTAAACAGCTCGCTATGCACCGGATGTCCGGACAGCGTTTGAAAAGTCAGTGGGGTGACAAACTCCTGGGCATGGCGGGTCATTACCACTGAGACCTCAGCTCCAGCCTTAACCAACAGGCGCAACAGCTCAACCGCTTTATATACGGCTATGCCACCTGTGACCCCGAGTATAATCTTCTTATCTTTGAACATTGTCACCCCTAACCCCTACGCTTCACCATTGAGAAATGGATTGACACTCTTCTCGCGACCAATAGTTGATTCCGGCCCATGGCCAGGATGCACTACAGTGGCATCCGGCAACACCATCAACTGCGAATGAATGTGGCTAAGCAGCTGTTCGAGATCTCCACCGGGGAGATCTGTGCGCCCGATGGAACCAGCAAACAGGGTGTCGCCAGAGAACAGGTGGCCCTCACCATAGAGGCAAATTCCCCCGGGGGAGTGTCCTGGAGTATGGATGACTTCAAAGCTGAGGTCGCCAACTTTAATGATATCGCCATTGACTAAGAAGCGCTGTGGTTCAGGAGACTCAACCGCAGGCAGGCCATAGCTCTCGGCATACTGTGCGGCTACTTTGAGCAAAGGTAGGTCGTCGCGGTGCATACACAACTGAGCTCCAGTTTTTTCCAGCACCATATAGTTGGCACCGACATGATCGAAGTGGCCATGGGTATTAACTACCAGCTCCAACTCCAACCCATCATGTTCCAGAAGCTCCAGAATATTCTCACCCTCGTCACCCGGATCAATAATCATCGCTTTTTTAGTGCGCGGACATGCAACCAGATAACAGTTAACTTGCAATGGCCCTACGGCTAAAATTCTAATCAACATGGCTTATTGCTCCTCTTTTGCTCCAAACAGATCGAGATTGAGGCCGGATAGTTGCTCGCCCAAACTACTACTTAACGGAGCGTTATTCCGCTGTCTCTTCGGTTTAACTGCAGCTGTAGATTTTATCGGCGCTGGTGAGGGTTGCGCTACCGGCGTAGCCACCTGATCCACAACTGCTGAAGATGACAGTATCTCGTCATCTGGTCGCGGCTCAGCGGTAGGTTTTTCCCCAACAAAGAAGTAGCGATCATAGAGACGATGGTAACCGGTCCAGCCACTTTCACCCTTCTGGTCTTTGT
This sequence comes from Desulfuromonas sp., assembly GCA_034006225.1. Classification (GTDB taxonomy): domain Bacteria; phylum Desulfobacterota; class Desulfuromonadia; order Desulfuromonadales; family Desulfuromonadaceae; genus Desulfuromonas. The sequence continues at coordinate 27,440 of JAVETC010000002.1, forward strand.
CGATATGCGCCTGAACGCCATTGATCTTGGAATCCATGTCGTCGACAAAATTTAGCACCACCGCCTCCAAGGTTTTCGGTCGCTTGGGCGAGCCATAATCATACTGGCCATGGTGTGATAACAGCAGATGTTTGATTAATGTCGCTTTTAGTACGGGGAAATCAGCAATAGTGCGTATTTTTTCATCCACCATCTCCACACCCAGTACAATATGGCCAATCAATTTCCCCGCATCGCTGTAGTCGAAACTGCGCGCATAACGTAACTCTGCTACCTTACCAATATCATGCAGCAATGCACCACAAATCAACAGATCGCGATTAATATTGGGGTAGCGCTGCGCCACATCTTTAGCCAGCCGCGCTACAGACAGGGAGTGCTCCAATAAACCTCCAAGGTAGACATGGTGCATCGCCTTCGCAGCTGGAGCCTTAGCAAATAGCTGAACAAACTCAGCATCGTTAAAAAAGGCCTCAAGCAGTAATTTAATATTCTGATCCGTCATGCTGGCGATAAGCGCATTTACTTCGGCCAACATCTGCGCAACGGGGTATTGCGATACCGGCAAAAAGTCACTCAGCTCAATTTCACTCTCGGGTATGCGGCGCAGATCTTGAACAATTAGCTGCATCTTATCCATGTAAACACTGGCTTTAGCACGCACACAGATAAAATCGTCTTTGCCAAACTGACTATCGAACTCATCCACTCGGTCCCAGACCCGCCCCTCAACTTCACCGCTACGATCCATCAACTTCAAGGTCATATACGGCTTTCCGTTTTTCGCCATCGCCATAATTTTATCGCGTACTAAAAAAGGGCTCTCGATCTGATCGCGCTCTTTGAGGTCAACCACAAAAACTTTATTCACCAAAACCTACTTTCGTATTTAATCTTTAATTGATTGTTTCCGCAGCCTCTACGCCACAGATATTTACTGCCGCACCGATACCATCGAGCGCAGCACTCATTATGCCACCAGCATAGCCAGCGCCTTCGCCTACCGGATAGACACCACCCCACGAGATAGCTTGTCCACGCTGATCACGCACAATACGCAGCGGTGCCGAAGTGCGCGATTCGATCGCGGTTAAAGTGGCTTGCGCAGTAATAAATCCGCGCATTTTCCGTTCGAAATGGGGCAGCGCCTGCCGCAAACCGTGCACCACAAAGTCGGGTAAAACTTCCGCTAAATCAGTTGCAGTTATCCCAGGGCGGCAACTGGATATAGCCGCACCGCCACCGCTACCCAAAAATGACAATAAATTTTGCGCGGGAACATGGTAGTTACTTCCCCCCGCAGTAAAGGCCTTACGCTCCCAATATTGCTGAAAGCGCACTCCGGCTAAAGCAGTTGTATCGGCAAAATCTCCGGGTCGAACGGCGACAACTAAAGCGCTGTTGGAAAATTCGCCAGCCCGCTTATAATTGCTCATACCGTTGACTACTACCATCTCTTCCGCGCTACTGCTTTGCACCACCTGACCGCCTGGACACATACAAAATGAGTAGGTGCCGCGCCCAGTCTGGCGATCGTTAAAGGCCAGGCTGTAATCAGCTGGCGGCAGATTGGGATGACGGGCAACCTTGGCATTATGCGCGGATTTGCCCCCGCTCGCACAACGGCCATACTGAATCTCATCTATCAGTTGTGCTGGATGTTCTACGCGCACCCCGACAGCAAATGGTTTCGCTTGCAACACAAAGCCGCGCCGCTCCAATAATGCATAGCTGTCACGTGCGCTATGCCCAATAGCCAACACCAGCGCATCGCAGGGCAACTCTTCGTGCTCATCGAGGGTGATACTCTGTACCTGTCTGTTCTCAACCCCACGTGCTTGAATATCGGTTAAGCAACTCTCAAAACGGATTTGCACCCCCAGGCGTTGCAACTCATGGCGGAAATTTATCAACACTTTGCGCAGGCGATCGGTACCTATATGCGGCTTAGCCCAGCGCAAGATATCCCCAGGTGCGCCAAACTCTACCAGAGTTTGTAAAACAAAACTGGTCAGCGGATGTTTAATCCGCGTTGTCAACTTGCCATCAGAAAAGGTACCAGCACCGCCTTCACCAAACTGGACATTGCTCTGTGGCTGTAGACTGCCCCCGCTCCAGAACGCTTCGACATCACGCACGCGCTGTTCCACTTTGCGTCCGCGCTCGATAAGGGTAACCTGATGGCCAGCTCGGGCTAACCACAGAGCCGCAAACAGACCTGCCGGCCCCATACCTACGACAGCAACCTTTTTTGCTTGGCTAGCTATGACAATTTCGGGTAACAGCGACGCAGGCGTAACCCTGTGTTCAACTATGCTTAAGCGTCTATCCTGCTGGGCACGCTGCACCAATGTTGCGCTGTTAACCTGCCCATCCGCTAAGGAGAACTCTACAGAATAAACCCGCAGCACGCGCCCCTTGCGCCGCGCATCTATAGCACAGCGCAGGATATGAAAACCCAGCAGTTGCTCTGCTTGGCAATCCAAATATTGCGCTACCTTGCTCGGCAGTTGCGCCTCGTCTTCATCTAGACTTAAGGCAACCTCACTGACACGAAAGCTAGTCGACAAACAGCCATCCACTGGCAAAACTCCCCTTACATTAGTTCCCCCAACCGTAACCTAAGTGACGGTACAAATAATCGGTTGAGCATACAGTTTATTTACCTGCATTGACAAGCGAAGAAGCAACACTCGTTGGGAAGAGACTCTAAGTCTGCATACAAAGAGAGGTGACTAAAAAGTCACCTCTGTGTTTTTGCTAATTGTGCAGCATTAGTAAAATAGATTTTATGCTTCGCTGCAAACAGCGCTGACGGTCAACACTGGGATTGGTGATTTGCGCACAACTTTTTCTGCAGTGCTACCAAAGAGCATGTGATCCAAACCGGAGCGACCATTGGTACCCATAACAACTAAATCTGCTTTGGCCAACTTCGCCTGATTGATAATCTCTTCATAAGCTAAGCCGCTAACAACTGCGGTGCTATAGTCATCACCACTTTTTAGGTGTTCGGTGCAAAACGAATCCATCAGATTTTTAGCGCCATCGATGATCTCCTGCTCTAAAACATCAAAAGAGATATGTGGTACATAGAAACCACGCATATCAACAGGCTCACTAACCACGTGCACAAGCACCAATTTAGCCGAGCACTGTTTCGCTAATGAATAGGCATAATCAAATGCCGCAGTTGAGCACTCGGAAAAATCTGTAGCAAATAAAATAGTTTTGAAGTCCCGCATAACATACCTCCGCTGTCTGGTAAATTCGACATATTAATAAACATACAATAACGCCGGTTAAATCTTATAGGCTTAGATTAACACCAACAGTAAAACTGTCAAGAAGTGTCACTACCTCCACAAACAAACACTAGTGGGAAGTAACTACCTGAAGATATTCTCTTGCCTGTGCCGCCAATTCACTGCCATCTTCGCGATTTGCTACTTCACGAAACGCACCTGCAGCAGCATCGAGTTGCCCGAGTTGCATATAGCACTGCCCCAGCAACAGACGCGCATTACTATGTTCTGGCCTCAGTTTAATAATATTGCTCAGACGCTGTTGAGCCAGAGCGTATTTCCCCATATCGTAGTAGGTCTGACCGAGAAGAAACAGCGCGGTAATATTGTCAGGAAAATCCTGTAACACCTCATTGTAGGCCAGCACTGCCTGCATACTTTTGCCGCCATGCGACAGAGCTACCCCCATGCCTATCAGGGCGCGAGTCTTGTAGCGAAACAGCAGATTATCGGCCACCTTGCGAAACAGAGCTGCGGCCTCATCCCAGCGCTGCATATTCATATACAGAGCAGCTAAATTGTTCTCAACAATGGGATCGTTGGGACGCAACTGCAGAGCTTTTTTGTAGTGCTGCTCCGACTGAGGGTAGGCCTGTTTCTCAAAGTAAACCATGGCCAGTGTCGCCTGATAATCGGGATTATTCGGCTCAAGCTGCACAGCCTGTAACATCTCATGCAAGGCGCTGGTGTAGTCCTTGGTCGCCATATTGGATTGAGCCATTTTGTAGTGCGATTGCGCCATATCGATATGCGGTTTGTTTGTCGAACAACCACCGATCAACAGCACAACTAGTAACACAAGCGCATAATGTTTCAGCATACTTAACTTCTCCACAACATCAGCAAATGGTTCTGAACCAGCAAATTAGCTTGCTCTTTTTATCAGTCTATACCGCCAAATTCAGTTAATAATTGAAACTTACGATAACGCTCCTGAACTTCAGCAAACTCAAGGGTACGCATCCGCTCTAAGCTAAATGCTTCAACATTGAACGAAGCCATAACGCTACCAAATATAATTGCTTGGCGCATGGCCGCATCGGTATACTCGCCAACACTAGCGAGATAACCCATAAACCCGCCAGCGAAGGTATCGCCAGCACCGGTAGGATCAAAAACCGCCTCGAGAGGATAGGCCGGAGCGGCAAATATGCCGTGTTCGGTAAACATGGTAGCGCCATATTCACCCCGTTTAACCACTAAGGTCTTCGGCCCCATGGCTAAAACTTTACGCGCCGCCTTAACGATATTTGGCTCATCCGCTAACTGCCGCACCTCGGCATCGTTGATCAACAGAATATCCACATATTTTAAGGTCGCCAGTAGTGCTTCGCGCTTGCCATCAATCCAGAAGTTCATAGTATCGCAAGCGACAACTTTGGGACGAATGACCTGCTTTAACACATCCAACTGCAATTCTGGATCGATATTTCCTAGGAATACGTAATCGGCATTGAGATACTGCTCGGGCAATTTAGGACAGAAACTGGCAAAAACATTGAGTTGAGTATCTAGGGTTTTGGCCTCATTCAGATCATAGCCATACTCCCCACTCCAACGAAAGGTCTGGCCAGCAGCATAAGTAAGGCCGCTTAGATCGATGTGGCGCTCCTGTAAAAATTTTATATGTTGTTCAGGAAAATCCTCACCCACCACTGCCACTAAATTAACATCGGTAAAAAAACTTGCTGAGGTGGAAAAATAGGTTGCGGAACCACCTAGAACCTCTTCGGCTTTGCCAAAGGGAGTCGCAACACTATCAAAGGCCACCGAACCGACGACTAAAATACTCATGCTAAGCTCCTAGTGTTAATGCCAGCACATAACCCCAAACAGGTTTGCGCCAACAGATCTTTTATATATATTTTCCGATCAACAACTGCAAGTTCTCGCGCGTATGGGCGGGAATCTTACTGGCGTCTGTCATAATCGCATACTGCAGAGCCTGGGAGCAACTACAGCTGTGCTTGGCTGAGATATCCCTAGCTACTGCGGTAACTATCTTACGTGCCATAGCGACATTGTTATGGATCACCTCGAGCACGGCCTCAACCGACACATCGTCGTGCCCACCATGCCAGCAATCGTAATCGGTCGCTAGGGCAATAGTGGCGTAGCATATCTCCGCTTCGCGTGCTAAGCGCGCCTCGGGCAGATTGGTCATACCGATAACATCTACGTCCCAAGAGCGAAACAGTAGCGACTCGGCACGGGTAGAAAAGTTCGGCCCTTCGATGCAGATATAGGTGCCGCCTTTATGCACTACAGCACCAGCCTGTTCTGCAGCCTGCGCCACCAGCGCAGATAACTGCGCACATACCGGATCAGCAAATTGCACATGGCCGACAATGCCGTCGCCAAAGAAGGTAGAGGCGCGTTTACCTGTGGTACGATCCAAAAATTGATCGGGAATAACAATGTGCCCTGGAGCAATCTCTTCGCGCATACTGCCTACTGCCGACACCGAGAGAATCTGCTCAACACCGAGCATTTTCATGCCGTAGATATTAGCGCGATAGGGAACCTCGGAGGGCAACAGACGGTGGCCACGCCCATGGCGCGGCAAGAAGACCATCTTCACATCACCCAGATAGCCGGTCATATAGGCATCGGAAGGTTCACCAAAAGGGGTCTGTAACCACACCTCTTCAACATCCGTCAAGCCATCAATATCATATAAACCACTACCACCGATAACGCCGATAACCGTCTGAGTTGCACCACTGTTCACAATAACTCTCCCTCTCTTCATCAGGACAACTGTTTTTCCAGTTTACCTTTTAGTTGACCACAAGCAGCTGAAATATCCTGCCCTTTACTGGCTCGGCGGATAGCTACTATATCGTGATTTAGTAAATATGTTTGAAAAGCACTGATGGTCTTTTCGTCGGGGCAGCGATAATTGCTCCCCTCATGCTCATTGAATGGAATTAGATTAACTTTAGCGCGCATGCCGTGCAACAGTTTGATCATCCGTTTAGCATCAGCGATAGAGTCATTGAGATCGCGGATAAGGATATATTCAAAAGTGATGCGGCGGTGGGCAGCTAGGGGAAATTTGCGGCATGCCGCCATCAGTTGCGCCAGCGGATAGCGTCTGTTGATCGGCATCAAACGATCACGCACCTCGTCACTGGTGGCATTTAAGGATACCGCTAAGTTAACCGTAATGCGTTGCGCCAACTCTGCCATCTGCGGCACTAAGCCACAGGTGGATAAAGTCACCTTGCGCGAACTGTAATCCAGCCCCGCTGGGGCATAGAGAATCTGTAGAGCACGCACTACGTTGTCCAGATTATGTAGCGGTTCACCCATGCCCATCAATACAACATTGTTAATAGGGCCCTCTTTAGCTACGGCGCACACCTGGTTGACAATCTCACTCGCCGTCAAGTTCCGCTTAAAACCAAAGGTTCCGGTCAGGCAAAAATCACACTGCATAGCACAACCAACCTGAGTAGAAATACACAGGGTTGAGCGCTCTTTATCCATGGGAATGCGCACGGTCTCAACACTGGAACCATCGGCTAGACGAAACAGAAATTTGCGTGTGCCATCACTGCTAGTCTCTACTGCCTCTGGCTGCCAATCAGAGATATAGGCTTTGTCGGCAAGTTCGCTGCGCATAACTTTAGAGAGATCGGTCATCTGCTCAAGATCGGTGACTCCACGTTTATAAATCCAGCGCAACAGTTGCTCACAGCGAAAACGCTCTTTACCCATACCTGCTAAAAACTCCAGCAGTTCAGAGGGGCTCAAATTTTTCAGATCTACTTTTTGGCTATCTAGTGTTTCAGTAACATCCATTGAGGCAAATTCCATTATCTCATCGGTAAACGATTATATAGGCAAGCGCAATAAAAAGGCCCTGCGGATTGTATCCGAAGGGCCTTTATTACTCAACCAAACTTTATCTGGCTACCAAATTACAGCAACTCAAGACCGGAAAAGAAATAGCTCAGTTCGAAAGCAGCAGTCTCTGGGGCATCAGAACCGTGAGTAGCATTTTCGCCAATGTTGGAACCAAATTCACGGCGCAATGTGCCTTCAGCAGCTTCAGCAGGATTTGTAGCTCCCATCAGATCACGCCATTTAGCGATAGCGCCCTCAGCTTCCAAAGCCATTACCACGCAAGGACCACTGCTCATGAACTCAGTTAGCTCACCGAAAAATGGACGCTCTTTGTGAACATAGTAAAAGCCTTCAGCTTCAACTTGACTCATGTACAATTTTTTCAGTCCAACGATCTTGAAACCTTCAGCGTAGATACGCGCAATAATTTTACCTGCATTACCGGCAGCAAAGGCATCGGGCTTAATAATGGCAAATGTTTTTTCCATGGTGTTGATCCTCTAAATAAAGCGTTAAAAAGTAGAAAATTAAAGGTGGCTTTTAGCATTACCGGCCTCGAATGTCAATAGAGCACAAAGGCTGCACTTCTGAGCAATTAGCCCCAGAAGGTTACCTGATTACGCCCCATCTCTTTTGAGCGTGCCAAGGCTTTATCCGCCCGCTCTATTACGCTTTCTAAGGTTTCGCCATCTTCAATAGTAACAGCTCCAATACTAACCGTCATCGCCATAGGCAGATCAAGACATGGCTCGTTGCGCACCATCTCCTGCACCATGTGCGCTACCTTCAGGGTCGATTTTCTGTTGGAAAAAGAGAGCAAGACCATAAACTTATCCCCGCCCACACGACCTAAAATATCCGCGCGGCGCAGCGATGAGCGTAGCTGTTTAACCAACCACTGCAACACAGCATCACCGGTGGCACACCCATAGGCATCATTGAGTTGGCGAAAATAGTCAATATCAATAGCCAACAATGAAAAGGGCGTATTGTAACGTTTAAACCGGAACCACTCGCGGTCTAAGGCATCCCACAACGCCTGTTTGTTCGGCACCCCAGTCAGAGCATCGAGATGAGTCTGGCGCAGCAACTCTTTGTTCATTTCCCGAGTTTGCAACAACTCCGCCGCATCAGAAAAAATCTCCACCGCCCCCAGAATCTCTCCATCGGCAGAAGGAATTGCACTAGTTTTTACCAGTACGGGGATACGTTGGCCATTCTTATGCAACGCAAACACCAGTTTTTCCTGATCTTTACCTGTTGCAATACAACAGGCCAAGGGGCAATTTTCTTCACACAAGGGCACATTTATCTCATCAACGTGTTGCAACGGCCCCTGCTCACACTTTAACCCCACCACCTCTTCGGCGCTGTAACCGGTCAACTGTTCAGCAGCCCTATTCCAGTATAGAATCCGCCGCTCTTTATCGACACCATAGACAGCTTCCGACAGGTTGTCCAACATGTGCTTGTAATGTTCGGCATTTAACAACATAAATCACACCTCATCAGTAAATAACACAATCATAATCAACAAATTAATTAGCATGATCCAACAAGTCATAACGACACATATCAATAAGTAAACAATAATTATAAGATACGCTGTGCAGCTTGGTCAGTCTAGTCAAAAAAACTTTGCGCGCTGTGACCAGGCTGCTCACCACACTCATGGAAATAGTCTAATAATTTTTGCAGGGCGAGGCCCCTATGGCTAATTAAATTTTTTTCTTCAATTGTCATCTGCGCTAAACTGCGGTTACTGTCACCCACAGCAAAGAGCGGGTCGTAACCAAAGCCACCATCACCCTGCAATGACTCCAGAATATAACCCGGCAGTTTCCCTTCAAACAGATGGCAGCTACCATCGGGATAACACAACGCCATAACACAACAGAATGCGGCTTGACGTTTTTCTGCGGGTACAGCCTGCATCTCACGCAACAGCAGATTGTTGTTGTCGGCATAGCTAGCATCTTCACCGGCATAGCGGGCAGAGTACACACCAGGGCGACCATCTAAGGCATCAACCATGAGACCAGAGTCATCAGCCAGACAGGGTAAGCCGGTTTGTTGCACTAATGCCTGTGCCTTCTTGATGGCATTCTCTTCCAGGGTAACCCCATCCTCTTGCGCGGGCACTAGGTTAGCATAGTCATCCATACCTATGGCCTCAATGCCCACAGTAGCCAATAAGCTGCTAATCTCTTTGAGCTTGCCTCTGTTTTGCGAAGCAATGAGCAGTCGCATATCAGCCCTCCAATGCTTGGCACTGTAACTTGGTTAAATCGGCGCAGCCCTTAAGTGCCAATGCGCGTAACTCGTCCAGTTGAGCGCTGCTAAATAGTTGTCCTTCCGCAGTACCCTGCACCTCTACAAACATGCCTGAGCCAGTTACGACGAAGTTCATATCGACTCCGGCGCTAGAGTCTTCGACATAGTTTAGATCGAGCATAGCCACGTCATCGATGATGCCAACACTGATAGCCGCCAATGAGTCTTTAAGCGGGGTACGCTTAATCAACCCTTGGCGCAACAGGCCAGCCACGGCATCGGCTAAGGCGACATAGGCGCCGGTGATAGAAGCGGTTCTGGTGCCGCCATCAGCCTGCAGAACATCGCAATCGATCTTAATTGTGCGCTCACCGAGGAGCTCGAAATCAACCACAGCGCGCAGGGCTCTGCCGATTAAGCGCTGAATTTCGTGGGTACGTCCACCAACTTTGCCCCGTGACGACTCACGAGAATTGCGGGTTTGGGTGGCGCGGGGCAGCATAGAGTACTCAGCGGTCACCCAACCGCGCCCCTCACCACGCATAAATGGTGGCACCCCCTCCTCAACCGAGGCATTGCACAATACCACCGTGTCCCCGCAGGTTATCAACACCGAACCTTCGGCATAGCGGGTAAAACCACGCTGGATCGTAATGGGACGTAATTGATCAAATTTTCTATTATCGTGGCGAACAGTAGTCATTAACAATAAACTCCATCTTTTTATGGCGGCATCTTGGGCAATATATGCCTAACCAGGGTTAATTTACGTTGAGGAAAAAACTACTCCTTTACCGCCCGCGAAAATTCGCGTAATCCGGCATAGAGAGCAGCGGCCAAGCGCTGCTGTCCAGCAGAACTGGTCAATAACGCTTGATCATCCTTATTCGACAGATAGCCAAGCTCGACCAGCACGGTAGGCAGGTTGCCACGCATCAGCGGCACTAGCGGTGCATGAGCCACCTCTACCACATCAAAACCAGCAGCACGCAGGGCAGAGCTAAGCTGCAGCGCCAACATGATACTGCTTTGGCTAAAATTCTTATTGCCGTTGAGTTCATCTTTGGCCGGGCGCACATACAGATGAATGCCGCGAGCTACAGGGCTGAAAGAGCTCTGGGCATGGAGCAATAAAAAGGCATCTACATCATCGTGCCGAGCACTAGCTAAATGTTGTTCCAGAGTAAGGGCATAGTCTTCATCGCGGCTGAGGTATACCGGAATACCTAGCTGCATCTTCAGCTGCTTTTGCAGTGAGGAAGCAACCGCTAGCACCACATTTTTCTCTTTTATACCACCGATACCGATAGTCCCAGTATCCTCACCGCCATGTGCGGGATCAATAGCCACAGCGCGTAGGCTTGACTCGTTGGAGTTCCTCTTCTTTTGCAGCAAAAAAGCGAACAGTTTATCCAGCACCCCGTCATCATCCTGCGCGGCAGTGACCGGATTTAGGTTGCGATAGTAAATTGGCGTCGACACCAGATCCGCCAACTGCTCTAACACAAAATCTTCCGAAACCCGCAAGCGCCCATCAATAAAGCGGGGCCGATGCGCCAGCTGATAAAAGCGCTCACCCACTTTAAGATATTGACCACCCGGGAAAAAGGTAGCCCGACCGCGCGCAGTTCTCATCCGGTATAGATGTGCAACTGAGTCCCAATAGCCACTTAAACCCAAGGCTGGCAACACATCGTCGATAGCCAGATAGGGGACATTATCCTGATGGTACACATCATTTATGAGCTGCGGTTGGCGCCCCTGCAAGCTCAGTTCTACCGCCGCCACTGCGACACCGGGCCAGCACGCAATGCAAACAATAACGCCAGCAATTAGCATACGCAACGACATCAACTCTACCCTCTCCACTCTAAGTTACCGACTAGCGCAAAAAAAAGTCGAATCCTATACACCGTGCTAACGGCTGTCAACATAACATGAACACCTTAAGCACCAGCCAACAAGCGATGACCACGCACGGGTTGATAACCCAATACCTTTATTAAGCGTTGGGTAAGGATCTTTTCTAATCCACTCTGCTCTTTGTGATCTCCCAGCATTGGGCGTATCTGCCCGCCAGCTATCATGCCATGACCACCTGCCGTACCCAAACCATCGACAACATCACGAATAACCTGCCCAGCAAAAATATCTGCGCGATCGGTGCGAAACGATAGCACCTCCTGCTCGGCATAGCAGCCCATCCCCAACACTACGCTAACCCCCTCTACCCGCAGAAGAAAATCGGTAAGCTCTGCTACCATATCTGGATGTTCAACTTCAAACATATTAAACACCAAAATATCATGATAAACACGCGCAGAATTGAGCGCTTGGCTGAAGTTAAGAAAATAATCCGCTGGTACTTTGGCGCGACTTATTTCAAACAAAATTCTATTATTACTGAGCGGCAACAACTTTTGATAGGCGGTGCGATCAGGATTTGACCACTCCCGGCCCAAGTCCTGAGTTTCTGAACGAATAGCGTAGAACAGCGCGGTGGCTAAACGGGTACCAATGTATATATCCTGAGCCAGCAAATATTCATACAATATGGTGGCACAAGCACCATATTCTGGGCGCACATCAACAATCATACCGCCATGGGCGGCATTGTCGCCGTGAGGATCTACCCGCTGCGGATGATGATCGATTATAATATCAATTTTGCACACCTCCGGCAGACTGCCATTACCGGTACGTGGCTGACTATCGACCATGCAGATCACCGCGAATTGGCGACAATCGACATCGTCCAGAGCAGCAACCTCAATATCCAACTTCTCGACCATAGTGCGATTTTCACGCCGACCGATAACCCCACCACTGGCGATAAGTGGTTGCTCACCCGTGGACATCAACAGTAGATGGCTTAAAGCGTAGGCGGTGGCCAGAGCATCGGGATCAGGATTATCGTGGGTGACAATTAAGATATTGTGCTTACCGCGCACGCGATCAATTATCTGTTTACTAAATAGTTGTGCTGCTGCCAAATCCATAGTTTAAATTCCTCATCGCCGCATAGGGCCGTGCAAGTTAGCCTAGTTTTAATCCTTAGCTTCAGGGTGCAAAGCAGTTCCCCCCACTGTACATTAATGCTAATATTGCCAGCACTAACCAACAACTCATGCGGCAGAGTAGCTGCATCACCGACAGGATTACCCAGAATGAACATAGTCTATGTAGCCGGAAGCCCGCGCATTGGTGGTAACAGCGATACCCTAGCTAAATACTTTTTGCACTGTTGTCAGCAGCAGGGGGCAACAATACAGCACTTTCACCTCAACAACCTTAATTACCGCGGCTGTCAAGCCTGCGATGCCTGCAAAAAAGGCGCTGATCACTGCGTTCTCAAGGACGATCTTACCCCAGTTCTGGCGGCGGTATTTGCTGCCGACATACTGGTGTTGGCCACTCCAGTTTATTATGGTGACGTGACCGCCCAGCTCAAAGGTTTTATAGATCGCACCTACTCGTTTTTAAAGCCTGGCTATATTGCCGAAAACAAACCCAGTCGTTTCCCCAAGCGTAAACAGTTGGTATTCATCCTCGCTCAAGGACATCGCAACTCTAAACTATTTGCCGACATCCTACCACGCTACAGCGACATCTTCTACTGGACCGGCTTTGCTAAAACCTGGCCGTTACGGGCTGTGGATGTATATCACCGTGGCGACGTTGATAAAAAAGAGGAGTTCTTCCGCCAAGCACAGCAGCTATCAGAGCAATTGATGAGCGACCAGAACAGCGCTGACAATATTACCGCTACAGACCAACCTTAAGGATGTTCTGACTATAGGCCTGAATCAACGCACTTTTTTTCAACATACCAACGACGCGCTGCGCATCTCGCACATCGACTACCGGCAAGGTCGAGATCTGTTTACCCTCAAATAGTTCAAAAGCGTCCTCAAGACTTTGATCGGGGGTGATAGTGACAACCTTACGCGTCATTATTTCCGACACCAGAACCAGCTCGCTCAGCTCCCCCATCTCACTCAGACAAGCTTTCAGATCGCGCATCGACACCATCCCCACTAGCTGGTGCTGCGCATTGAGCACCACAAAATGGGGATAGTAGCTCTCTTGCGCCAACTGCGCTAACTTTCCCAGGGATAAATTTTCAAATATTTTTTCAAAATCGCTATCCATGTATTCCACTACCTGCAACGAGCGCAGCAGAGTTACATCGCGACCACGCACAATTTTCATCCCCTTGCGCACGAGTCGAGATTCATAGATGGACAGGCCGTAAAAGGTCTGCACTACCAATAAGCTGGCAATACAGCTGGTCATCAACGGCAAGATAATCTCAAAATTGTAGGTCAATTCAAATATGGTAAATATCGCCGTTATCGGTGCCAGCGTGGTTCCGCTGACCATGGCCGCCATCCCCACCAGTCCATAAACGGGAAATGCAGCAACCTGCTCTGGTGCGAAAGTATGCAACAGACTGCCAAAAGTACCACCGAGCAGAGCGCCCATTACCAGCGATGGCGCAAGAATACCGCCGGAGAATCCCGCGCCTACCGAACAGGAGGTAGCAAGAAACTTAGCTAGCAAAATCGCCAACATCATCGCAGGCAGCAACTCGGCGCTGAGCACCCGGTTGACAGCCAAATAACCCACCCCTAAAGCGTAGGGGCACCATAGTGCTATGAGTCCAACAAATATACCACCAATAGCTGGGCGCAACCAGCGCGGCACCTGCATAGCGCTAAAGCCATCTTCTACCAGCGCGGTGGAACGAATAAACAGAATCGCCAATAGCCCAGCCAACAATCCTAGGGCGAAATAACCGGGAATTTCCCAATAGCTAACTAGTTGAAAACTAGGAACATCAAATGCGGGAAATGAGCCGAGAAAGTGGTGCGACACCACGGTAGCCACAACAGAGGAAACCGCTATCTGGCTGAGATAATTGACCTGGAAATCGACAAGGATTATCTCTGCAGCAAATAGCATCCCAGCCATGGGGGCATTAAAGGTGGCGGCAATACCAGCTGCGGCTCCACAGGCGAGAAACACCCGTTTCCACTCAGCAGCCATCCCCAATAGTTGCGCGATAGACGAACCCACCGAAGAGCCAATATGAACAATAGGCCCCTCGCGCCCCACAGAGGCACCACTACCCAGCGATATCAGAGTAGCGACCATCTTAAACAAGGTGGTACGATGGCGGATATTGCCATCACGAGTCACCACCGCGGCAATGACCTCAGAAACTCCAGCACCGCGCGCCTCGGGGGCAAACTTCTCTACCAGCGGGCCCACCACTAGACCGCCCAGCACCGGAATAAGCATTATCGTATACCATGACATCGACGCACAGGCAGCAACCAGATCATAGGACTCCGACCAGAGCAGTTCGGTCGCCTCCAACAACAAAAAACGGAAAGCTACTGCCAGAGCACCGGTAAGCGCCCCAATAACAGCGGCCACCACCAATAGGAGACTCACCTTGCGACCGCTGGCATGGCGGCGAAAATCATCTACCTGTTCGGCCATATCATCTCACCAATCAACTACTGCTATCCAGGGTTCGGCTCGCCGAACGCCGCTGCTCACTCTGTGCCAACGAATAACAACAACCGCAGTAGTTCTGGCGGTAAAAACCATACAGTTTCGACAACTCTAAGCTGCGCTGAAAGCCACCCTGCTTTTTAAAGTTTGCCGTATAAAAATCTACCTCTAACTCGCTAGACAACTGGGCTCCAATGCGGTTAATGCGCTCAGCATCTTTGTGGGGAGATATTGACAACACCGTGGTAAACAGCGCAAAGCCATCATCTTTGGCCCGCTGTGCAGTGCGTTGCATACGCATACGATAACACAGAGTGCAGCGTTCTCCGCGCTCCGCCTCCTGTTCGTAACCCGCAACTAGTTGGTGCCAATGTTCGGGAATATATTCGTCAACGATCAGGGGCAAATTGAGGTGCTGACACCACTGCTCTAACTCACTACAGCGCAGTTGATACTCCGGCTGTGGATGAATGTTGGGATTATAAAAAAAGATAGTTACTGCATAGCTCTGCTGTAGACGCTCCACCACTGCGCTGCTGCAGGGGGCACAGCAAGCATGCAACAGTAACCTTGGACGCAACACAGCATCTTGCCCCCCTGGTGTCTGACCAACCCTATCGCTACCCTGCATAGTTACCTATTCCTCCTATCTAGCAATTTTGTGATTTACGCTGCTAAAGTAGCACTGCTATAGTGCGCAGCATGAATATTACAACAGCGCATACAGCCACTAAGGATATCTTTATCGCCGATTCTCATCTGGAAAATCCCCAAGATCCGAGATATCAACAGCTGCTCAACTTTTTAATTAGCCAGCGCGGACAAATTCGCCATTTGGTGTTACTTGGAGATATCTTCGAATTTTGGGTTGGTTATCGCCACTGCGTATTCAGTGCCTACCTGCCCCTGCTCCAACTACTTCAACAACTGCACAGTGATGGGACAAAGATTATCTTTGTCGAAGGCAATCACGATTTTCATGTGGGGCCATTTTTCCGCGACACTTTGCAAAGCACCATTTTTTGCGACGCAGGCTATATCGACCTGGATGGCCAACGCGTATATTTAACCCATGGTGATACCTTAGCCGCAACGCCCAACTACCTACGTTTGCGCCGTTTTTTTCGCAGCTCATTTGCGCAACTACTGATTCGCCTGCTACCGCCGGATACAACGTGGAAAATTGCTGAAATTCTTGGCACCGCCAGTAAAAAACGCCGCCACAAAAAGCCACAGCGACACTATGTTCTACCCACTCAGGAAATTATTCACCAGGCACAGCACCAGTTCACCAACGGCAGCGACGCTTTTATCTGTGCCCATTTTCATCAAGCATGGCAAGAGAGTATTGCAGGTAAACCACTGCTAGTATTGGGCAACTGGAACAACAGCTACCACTATGCCACACACGAAAATGGCGTCTTTCGTCTGCAACAATACCAGCCAGAAAGCTAAAGAGTACTACATCAAGCTATCCAGCGCGACCTCGGTTACCGTTCCACCAAGCGTTTGTAGCGATGGTTGCAACTGCTGTTTGTCGCCGATTAAAATAAGCGTCTGCTCTTTTAAGTTGAGGTATTTACGCGCCACCCGCTGTACATCTTCAACGCTAACCGCCTGAATGCGTTGGCGATACTCCTCCAGATAGCGCGGTGGATAGTCATACATATCCTGCTCCATGATGCGTTTGGCTAAAGCGTGGCTATCATCAAAAGCAAAGACAAAGGAGTTGACTAAGCTCTCTTTAGCCTGATTTAACTCCTGCGGGGTCACCTGGTGCTCGCGGATCAGTTCCATCTCTTGACGTAACAGTCCTACCACCTCGGCCACTGCGGAATTTTTAGTCTCACAACAAGCAATAAACGGCCCTTTGAGCCGTCTGCCCACCGAGTAGTAAGAGTAGACAGAGTAGGCTAACCCGCGATTAGAACGAATCTCACGCATCAGCCGCGAGCTAAAGCCACCACCGCCAAGAATATAGTTCATAACTTGCACGGCGTAGAGATCAGGGTTGTTTTTTTCGATCCCCAACTGCACCAGCATTACCGTAGTCTGCGGTATCGGCCGGTCAATCAGCAAGGTGCCACCAACCGCTGGCTCCGCCTGCGGGGGAATTATCTGTTGCGCGGCTACAGCTTGCCAATCTCCAAAACTGTGCTCTAGCAGGCTACGCGCCTGCTCCTGCGTAATCGCCCCCGATATAACGATACGCGTGTTAGTTGGGCTGAAAAAGTGTTCATATTGCTGTTTGAGGCTATCGACAGTTAAACCCGCGACACTGTGCTGGGTGGGGTAGTTGGCCAGTGGATGATCAGCGTACAGCTGTGACATCATCAACATCTGAGCCAAGTGTGCGCTGTTATCTCCACGGCGACGAATTGACTCCAGCAACTGCTGTCGAGCTACGGCGAAGCGCGATTGTGCAAAGCGCGGTTGCCGCACCATGGCGGACAACAGCTCTAACCCGGCAACAGCATCCTCACTTAACAGCGACAAATCAAAACTAGTGCTATAAGCATCACTAGTTACACGCAGATCAGCAGCCAGATCCTCCAAGTGTTGATCCAACTGGTCCGCATCCCACTGCCCAGCACCACCACTGCGTAATATACTAGCCAGTAGCTCGGCGACACCGCTATTTTTGTTCGGCACGCCGACCTTACCCGCCGCAACCACTACGCTAACATCTAGCAACGGAAGTTCAGAATCTTGTTTAAAATATACCTGTATCCCATTGTTTAACTTAAACTTTTGCGGATAATTTATAGAGAAATCTAGCGCGGGAAACTTCAAGTTGTCGATAAAGGTTGCCTCACCATCTACGCGGCTATGGCTAACACACCCCATAGAGCTCAGTAGCGCGAGCACAACAATAATTTGCCGGAATAACATCACTTCTCCTCCTGCACCAAGGTGATCACAGTTCTGTTCTGCGCCCGTAGCCAACGCTGAGCCACCTGTTGAATATCTTCTGGCGTCAGTTGTGCAATGTGTTGATCATAATCCAGCAGATATTCCCAGCCACCGGCAATAACCTGGAAGCGAGTCAACATATTCGCCAAACCATTATTGGTACGCAGATAGTGCAAACGATCTACCTTCAGGCGCTTACCAATGCGCTGCAACTCATCCGCAGCGATGGGGTGCTGACACAACTGATCCAACTGCTGATAGATGGCAGCTTCAACTTCAGCTGTAGTGTGCGGATAGCGCGGGGTAGCACTAATAACAAATAGATTAGGATAATGCCCTCCCGGAGCTCCAAAACTTGAGACCGCGCTGGCTAACTGTTGCTCCAAAACCAGAGTTTTATACAGCTGTGAAGTTGGCCCTGCGGTTAACAGGTTACTGATGACATCAAAGGCGTAATCGTCCACCGTGGGCAAAGTAGGCTTGTGAAAGGCGATAAGTAGCTGCGGTTGGGCATCAAAGCGCACTTCGCTGCGGCGCTCACCGCGCTGCTCTGGCTCCTCTGCAGTCACAGGCAGAATCTTTTCTCCAGCGGGAATATGGCCAAAGTACTGTTTGACCAACTGTTGCACCTGGTCACTATCTACATCACCAACAATAGCAATGACAGTATTGGTAGGTGCATAATAGCGGTGGAGAAAATCGGCGGTTTCCTCCTTGGTAAGGTTGGTGATATCCGAAGTCCAACCTATAACCGGATGCCGATAGGGATGCACACGAAAAGCTGTAGCGATTAATTCCTCATACATCATGCCCGTGGGGCTACTCTCATAGGAACGCCGCCGCTCCTCAAGCACCACATCGCGCTCGGTATAAAACTCACGCAAGACAGCATTTTGCATGCGGTCAGCTTCCACCGCCATCCACAACTCTAACTTATTACTAGGCAACGAGATCAGAAAACTGGTTAAATCTTTACCAGTAAAGGCGTTAAAACCCACCCCACCATGGCGAGCATATATTTTTGAGATCTCATCCTTAACTACCAGTTGGCGCTGCTGCTGCTGCAGTTGCGCCAATTTATCGCGTAACTCTGTAATGGTGCTGTCATCTGTGTCCTTATTGAGTTCCACGCTCCGCAACTGCACAGCAACACGATCGATCTCCTCCAGCAGCGGTTTTTCAGCGGCATAATCTCGCGTCCCGATAGTTTTAGTTCCCTTGAAACGCATGTGCTCGAGCAGATGCGCAACACCCTGATTGGCCCCCTCTTCATTCACGGATCCAACTCCAATAGTCATATAAGCGCTAAAGGTCGGAGTTTCGTGGCGTTCTACTACCAGCAGAGTCAGGCCATTATCCAACTTAAACTGTTTAACTTGAGGATCAAGCGAGGGTTGAGCCTGCGCACAGAGCCCTGTGACAAAACACAGGAACCCAGCAACAAGCCATACCTGCCAGTTGCGTACTATATTCAGCATAAAAATCATTATAGAAATATCTCCCTACCAACCCTGAGTCAAAATTTTCATGATTGGTACAATGCAAAATAGGGTAAAAACAGCTCAGGCATGATAACACATACAGGCGTGCGAAGAGAATAAGTGTAATGTAGCTAGCCTGACAAACTAACCTACGCACAGCTGCGGCATTAATGCTAACGACAAACACTGGATGAATTAATAGCTACTAACAGGGATAAGCAAAAAAAGGCCCTGTTCCGGAGGAGGGATGGAACAGGGCTAGCGCCCCAAGGGGATGAGGAGCGTCTTTTTCTTCTGTTGCTGACGGTTAAGTCATGGCTTAGCAACATTCGAACAATTTGAGTATGACTGCCAAAGCAGAAATACTATTTGTGATAAATTGTACTTAAAAAATTAAACTTCAGCAAGCCTAAAAAACTTTACCAAGCCTGAATATACTAGATTTACCGAATATATCCCGCTGCATGTTCGGCACGCCGAAACCGAGTTTTCCATAAACAGCAGTGGCCAGAGTTTCCGATAAGGAGTTATGCTGCACCACATTTTCCTGTGCACAGCTTAAGATGTGCAGATTAACGCTCTTCTACATGCTACCGATTGCCAGCCCCAAGGGCTGGCAGCAACAACCTATCGTCGAAATTATGCGCATTCATACATCTACCACGCAGGAGGGACATAGCCTAAAAATGGGTAAAAGAGGAATACACACAGCTATTTTGCTGCTAATATGCCTCCCCAACAGAGAAAACTGCACCAGGAGATAATATGCATACAGCGGCACACTCAGATTCAACCACTGGCGAGCAAAAAGCTACAGAGCCATCAACATCCGCGGCCACTACTACAGGTCAAGAGGAACAGATTCTGCCGCGACTGATGGCCAGCAATGCCTTACGCGCCAATCTGTCCAAACACATGATGCTCAACAAAATGGCCGACTCGAAAGCATCAATAATCTTAACCGCCTCTTCACTTATCATCACCATTACCCTGACTCAACATGAGCAATTGGATCTAGCAACAATTTTGATACTGGCCAGCTCTGGGATAATGGCCATCCTATGCTCTATATTAGCTATAATTCCACCGCTACATGCCAGCGGCGCCACCAACCTGTTCTACTTTCGCTCTTATGCCGAGTTAAGTGAAGAGGAGTTCTCGCGCCAGTTTCGCGCAACTATTGCCGATAAAGAGAAGCTATACGACGCCTACATTCACGAACTATACTTCCTAGGTCGCCATCGTTTGACGCGTAAGTACAGATTGATACGGGATGGTATGTGGATTATCTTAGCGGGATTAATCGGTGCCACCCTTTCAGCAATATGGCATCAAGTACCGCTATACTAGAGCACAGCAAGACAACTATTAAGTTTTAAGGGGATGTTATATGAAGATAGAGTTTTACAAAACGGGTGTATGCCCACGCTGTATGCTAGCGCAGCGCGAATTAAATAGAGTGTTACAGGACAAACCAGATATTGCACTGGAAACTATTGAGATCAGCACCAACTTAATGCGCACATGGAAGGCAGGAGTTCGCCTGTTCCCGGCACTAAAAATTGGAGATGACATTCTAGCAGGCGTGCTCCTATCAGAAGAGAAGATTAATCAATTTATTGCTCAGCAGCACTAGGAAAAATTTCACCAACCACACTCATCTATTGCTAAGGTTGAGTGTGGTTGGTGTAGCAAAGACTACCAGCGCTTAGTCACCTCAATTAAGTGATAACCAAACTGGGTTTTTACTGGACCCAAGACCGCTCCGACGTCACCGGAAAAGACTACCTCATCAAACTCTTTGACCATCTGTCCCGGGCCAAAAGCACCTAAATCACCACCTTGACGACCCGAAGGGCACTGCGAGTACTTTTTGGCACAGGTAGCAAAGTCTGTAGCACCAGCTTCAATTTGCGATTTAAGTTCCAAACATTTTTCTTCGCTATCAACCAAAATATGTCGCGCGTTTGCTGTTGCCATCATAAACTCCTTGTTAATTTTATAGACGATTAATGGTTCGCCCCATGCGCAAAAGCTGTGCTCAGAGGGCAGTAAAAAATAGCGCACTGTCTATCTGGGAGGAAAAAGAGGTTTTCCGCAACCAATATCAACCAAAGTCACAACAAGACAATGCCGATAAGGACTCTACTGAACAGAGTCGAATATTTCAAGCAATTCGTTTCCTGCCCAGTTGTATTCGAAAAAATGCGCGTCACCACAGCATCTCAGGAACCACATCAATCCTACTGGACTGCACGCTCGAAATGAACTCTACATCCACAACCGATGCAAAACATTTGTCCCAAGCACCGCTTAAAAAGCCTGTTATGCTGGTTGTTGAGCAACAATTTCATGGGGGAGATTAGAACCAATAACTTAACTGCACAACACCGTAACGATAGTTATAGCGCTGATGTTTGAACTCTTGCGTGGGAAAATAAAAATCGAGGTCAGCCTCCCAGCGCTGGTGATACCAGTGCACACCACAGCTTAAGTGATCTACCGTCCGCTCCGGCTCAACGCTGTAATCACTAGAACGTACCCCCTCTAAAAAAACATTCTTATCGACAACCTGCTTAGCTGCGCCAGCACTCAGATACCAACCAGACAGCATTGCAGGCTGACGCTCGGCACTTAACTGGGGCAGATTTTTTCCAAAACGTAGTGTAACGCCTAACTGCGCATCGCATTGGATATTGCCACCCCGTGCTTCGAGCGCCCCAATTGCATCAACAGCATAGCCATATCTTTCAATTAAGGGTAATTGCCACTCACCTTTAAGCTCAGCAATCCACCCCCAACGCTGTGAAACCTGGCTATCCCAGCCTTCATATTTATCAAAATTTAGTACCTGATGGGCAAAGTCCTGAAACTCTTTACCCTGTGCCCGCTCCCCTGTCGTACCCAGAGTTAAGCTAGGAGTGACTAAAAAATGCGGACTAACAGCAATGCGATGTTCATAACGACCAAACAACCATGCTGCGTATGGGTGCTCGCCGCTAGGCGGTTGTTCACCACTACGCTCATTGGGGGTATAAATATCTTGGCCAATACTCAGGGTATAGGCTGCACTGTATGGAGTAAATTCAACCTTTAAGCCACTGCTATAGCCGCGGTCTAAGTTAAAAAAACTGTCGTTGGCAACATTCAGGCTCAACATACCGAGCGGTTCATCCGCGGCGCTTGCCGTTAGCGGCAACGCTAGAAGACCAATCACAAACAACCAACAACAGCTCCAACGTAAGCTCATAGCAGCTCCATATACTAAAAAAAGCACCAAGGGAAAAGAGACCAATACTTATAGATAGCGCTCGATATTCAAACCAGCGCCGCAAAGATCACTTGAGAATAGCGTTATTCTAAACAAGTTCGACTCCAACAGCTGTGCCAAACTTCTTTTTCTATTTGCATAACTAATTATCCACGCGAGTCAGGCAAACGCAGAATTGCAGTAAACATAGGTAATTGTTCTACAGCAGAGGCTAAGACAAGCGTTATTGTTATCTTCTGCTTTGCACCGCTGGCGGCCATAAACATATAGGACGATGGCTCTTCAATGGTTTCGTGTTCCTCCATTAGGGCCAATTGCGCAATTTTACTCTTCAACCGGGCGCTATCCTCAATATAATCAAAGATCGACTCGCCCAGCAATGCTGACCGCGACAGACCAATGAGCTGTTCGGCTTGCTGATTGGAAATAACAATCTTGCCATTTTCTAAAAAGGTGACAATGGCAGAGTGGGAAACCTCAATCAAGCTGCGATAACGATTTTCAGATTCCTGGCGCTGCAGAGTTGTGCGCTCCAGCTCTGCCATCATTACATTAAAATCAAGCAACAGCTGACCGATTTCATCCCGCACTCTTGTGACCGGAATCCTTTCATGGAGATCCCCAGTGCGAGTAATTTGGTGAACCGTCTTTGATGCCGCTTTAATCGGGACAATGATAAAGTGTCGAACGAAAAACCAGGTAACAATAACCACCAGCAAAAGAATCCCTGCTCGAAAATAGAGAGCCTGCTGCAGATTTTTGGCAACAGCGCCATACAGATCAGTCATCGGCCTAACAACAGAAACTGCGCCGAGAATATCACCAAGCTTATAATTATAGGAAGGGTGGTCTTTAGGAAAGCGTTGTTGAATAAATGTCGGTGCTGATTCAAACTTTCCATGACATTTAAGGCAAGAATCATCAGCGACCAGAGCCTGCATATAACGAAACACCTCTTTGCCTTGTTTTTTTGTCACGCTATATATTTCATTTTTTTTACTTGTAGCAAAAATCTTTAATTGTTCTACCTCATAGTCATCTGGGCGATTATCAGGATTCCTGAAAGCCAGCGCCACCTGACGGATAGAGTAGTGATCCTCGGTAGAGATCTTTTTTGCTATCTGAGTGGACATAACTTGCGGCACCAGAGCATAGTTATTTTCCGGCTCGTTACGCACAACATCCGATATGTGATTAAAGATCGCGATCAGCTCTCTGGAGACATTTCGTCCCTGATCAAGAGCGATCTTTTGTGCCATTTTCTGTTGATCACGATAGGTCAGAAAGGACGTTAAGAGAAAAACAAGAATAAGAATGCAAGAGAGAATCAGAGTTAATTTAACAGTTAACTTCACATGCATCGATGCAATCATTTAAGACTCCCTCAGCTTAATAGCGCAATCACTGTTGCCACCTCCGCATAATCTGCGAACAGATGGCAAGACGAAATAGCACACTGCAATCTGCGGTGGTCATGGTGTAGGTAAGCATTAATCCAAGCTACCCAAGAACAGCAGTGCTGATAAAGACTTTACTGAACAAAGGCTAACATTTCAAGTCATTCTACATTTGGCTGAGTGGCGCACATAACTATTGGATAGTGATATGAAATCGCAAAAAACAGTTTTGCCCACCCCCCATCTTTGATGTAGACCTGATAATAACCATCCCCCTTCTTTGGCGTAGACCCCAAATTAGACGTATGCAATCGCCATCAGGCCATAGGCGTACTACTTGCTGAGCGCTACCTGAGCATCTAAGTCACTTTACATTTGGGACACTGCAGTGGACATTCAACTGGGCCAAATACTTTTACGATGGATTGTAAGATGAGAAAACAAAAAGAGCCAAACCAGTTAAACAACTGATTTGGCTCTAATTTTTATGGTACCCGGGACGAGGATCGAACTCGTACAGCCAAAAGGCCGAGGGATTTTAAGTCCCTTGCGTCTACCAGTTCCGCCACCCGGGCAAATGTGAGGCTAGTTTTAATGCATTCACGCCGCTGTGTCAAATAAAATTGCGAGATTTTACTGTTAAACGCGAGATTTTACCTGATTAAAAAGAGACAAGAAGATGCGCATTTAAAGCGTGTCCGACATTGGTGCGATTATTCTGTTGGCTATATTCATAACGCAATTGGAACTCGGTCATTTTAGAGAATTTCGCGTTTAAGCCTAGACCTACAAGAAAGCTGTTTTCTGCTAAGGATTTTCCCGGAGTTGTAAACGAACTATGTGTTTCAGAAAATTGTGCGTTTATATCTTCGCCCTGATGGTCAAATTTATGTTGCCATTCAACACCCAATGTCGGCTTTAATATGAGGTTATCCAACTGAAAAGATCGACCAATTTTGACCGCCAATTGGCTTTGTAATGAGTTGCTGCGTTGATCATCAATAACTAAATTGACCCCACCAGCATTTTTTTCACGAAAACTCTTTTCACGCAATTTAACATTACTCAATGCAAGCGTTGGCTCAACATCCCAAAGCCCAAATGACATAGCATAGCCACAACTTAGCAGCGCACTATATTCGTAAGCACGGCGGTTACCCTTGGCACTACGTTGAATAAACGGCATCGAACGCGTATAGTTCATCCGGCTACTACCACCGCCAATTACAGCACTCAGCTGTAATCCGTGTGCATGTTTATTTTCACTCCACTTGGTAAAAAGATAGCCAGAATAACTTTCGCTATCACCATCGTCAGCACTATTCCTGACATTATATTTACTTTTAGTCGTAGACGCAGCACCGCCAATAGTAAAATTATTGGTTACCTTACAATCAAGACCAAACATTACTCCTGATATAGATTCGCGCACTTCCTGATAAGATCCATCATGACCAAGAGTCTTTTTTTGGCCTATAAAATTCAGCCACAACGATGATTTTTCCGTATTGTGCAAACCACTATCACGACTAAAATGTTGCGCTACATCATGCAAACGTTGCGTTGTACGATCAACCGCCATCGCTGTTGCCAGCCCAACAATACGTGGCGTCATACTTGCCATAGCTTCATTCAGAGTGTGAGAGCTCATTGACAAATCTAGGGTGTTCAATACCCAGCTGCTATCCTGAGTCTCGACTGAACGTAACCTATCCAGACTAAGGGCGATAGAGTGATTATGGGTCGTACTTAGGCTCTGATAACTATTCCTATGAATATTCAACAATAGATGTTGGGGATCAGAATTTATCAGTGACGAGTCAAGAACAGCACTACTTATTATATCGTCAAACTCACCATCAATCTGCAGCGCGTCGATAAAAGAGTAAGATCCAGCCGTAGCATATCCATTGGGCAAAACTAGCAGATTTCCCGCCAATTCAGCTGTGCCAAAAACTGTCAACTCATCTGCCACACCTGAACCAACATCAACCTCAAAAACACCATTAGCTTCTTGGACAAAATCGCCATAAATAGTTAGTGTGCCTATTGAATTACCTGGAGCAATAGAACCGCTATTTATTACGTCCCCAGTGATAGTTCCTACACCGCCCAAAGTTCCCCACTGCGAGATAGTGATCTGACCGCCAATCTGCCCATTGAGTGCTAAGAAGCCAGAATCTATTGCTACAGTAGCAAAACTTGAATCGCCATCTAGACTCCAGTTGCTACCGACCATACGCAGAGATTCTATCCCCCCAAAACACTCATCCTCGCTACCATGCCCAACTAGCACTAGGGAATCCTCATCACCAAACAAAAATACTTCCCCAATTAAGTCCGATCCACTCCCTAAAACCAATTCAGAGTTAGACGTAGTGCAAATAGAGTAACTGTCGCCCTTAATAGTACCGCTATTAAAGATCGTTGTATTCTCTTCGGTATAAACGCCAGCACTTGCGCCATCCGTATAATTATTAGAAGCCTCAATCCTGCCGACATTGGTCAAGACAGACGGCCCACCACTTAATAAGACCCCAATAGCACAATCACTTGCTTGCGCCTGAATCAAACCACTATTACGAATAGTAATAAAGCTGCGACTATCGGCCCAAAGACCATAAGCTCCATTCATTAAGCTGTCATGAGCCTGCGCGACAATATTACCGCTATTGGCTATATAAATCTGCTGACTACCATTGGCCACCCAAGCACCAAATGCTAAGGCTTGATCTGCTTGGCTTTGCGACTCAGCATTTAAAATCCCACTGTTCAATAGCTCACCTCCCTGCAAACAAACCGCATAAGAAATAGCTTGATTATTGTCACTAGAGGAGTGTGCTTGGATTGTTTTGAAATTTGCAACCCGCCCACTAGCTCCACCCCAGAGATAGACCCCACGAGCAGTAGTCAACTCATCATTGCTGGTAGCTTCAACTATTATGTTTGCATAGTTATCAACTGTACTAGCTGAACCTCCCCACAAATCTACGCCGTGAGAATTAAGAGTACCGCCACTGCTCCAAGTGATTACCTCGGGAGAAGCATAAAGATCTAAATGCTGACTTGTTCCAGACCATTGGTCAAAAATAAGATAAGAACTTTCAAGGAGTACCGCCGCAGAGGTGTAGCGAATATCCATATAACCACTATTCCCCCAGCTTTCACCCCAGCTATTACGCAAGATCCAAGTACCTAGCCCTCCATCAGTTACATCGTCGTTCCAACCGACTAACGAGATAAGGTGATCTGTGTAGGTATAATATGGAACAGTTGCATCAATAGAGGTGTAGTCATTCTCAAAGTTCCCCGTAGAATAAATATCAAAATGACCATCAACAAAAACAGAGGCATCAACGGCACCAATTTCCAGCAATACACGTTTAGTGGTTTCAATATCATTGATTGGAATACGATACCAATCGGTGAAAGTTACGCGGTCGGCATCCCAATGTAAATTCTCACCTGGTGCCGTTGTTGTATAGGGGAAACTGCCTTCAAATGGCACACCTGATTCCGTTAATGCAGTCAGCTCTTCGAATTCGTACCCTGCTCCATCACAACCATCGAAGTCAGCGTAAAGTGTGCTTAAACTCCAGATAATAAATGATTCAGATAGGTCTACAGCCAAATCATCATACAGATTATGGGCATAATTATAGGTACTCTCAGCCGCAGCTGCAGCACCAAAACTATAGCAACTACCACAATATCCCTGATCACGAACTGGCCCAATATAGCTATGGCCATCAATATCCCTAAGGTCAAACAAGTTTGGTAAATCGCTAGCAACGGCATTGGTGCAAAATAAAAAAAACAAACACAAAAGTGGCAGCAGCCAAGCATCTATAATTTTTAAGGCAGGAAAAGATCTCCTATCCATAAGTGTTAATGCATATCGCATAATTTCCCCGTTGATCATAATCGCAACATTGTCGCTTAAAATATTATCTAGAGCTCACTAGATATTTAGTCAGTCGTTAAAAGCAAGTTAACTTAACACAACTGTTTAATGAAACTGTGAAATATATTACATTATTTTGTCTACAACAGTAAATGCAGAACGTCGCTATGTTGATATTAGCTATGTACTAGGAATGATCTTGAGTTTACTAACCCTTTTGCTGCAATCTTTTCCAGATCTCTTTAACAATCGGGAAAATAGCCAACGCAAAAGCAGAGAAATGTGTTTCTTACCACGTGAAAGGTTTTTATTTGCACTAGCGACTAAATAGAGATAGTGATGGAAAAAATCAACAACCAACCCAGAAAAAAGGTTTAGCTTTAAAGATCCTAATCAGTTTTTTTTTAGAATCAAGCCACCTGTTGCACTTATTAATTGAAGCGATGGATTGACAACAGAATTAAGACTCACTTAGCAGTTTAAGCTGCAAATGGGGCAAAATTGAGCGTTGGCATCTGCGGCAGATAGTTATATTTAACACATAATTTAAAAAAGTAATTCAACCCACATATTTGCTGCTCATCCAAATAGTAAGACATAGAACGCCAATATTCCACCAACTGTTCAGTATCTAGCCAATCTGGTCGTGTAGTGTTTGCCAGCTCGTGCAGATCGGCGAAAGCCAACTCACGCGACTTAATCAACTGCTGATGGAGCTTAAGTATTTCTGTTTGCAACTGGTCAAAAATAGACTTACGGACAATCCACAGCGCAAAGACAAACGGCAGACCGGTACATTGATGCCACAAAGTTGCGAGATCATATTGTATACAATCTGTGTTTTCTGGTGCTAACGCCGCTTTTAACGCGCGGTCACCGATAAGCAACACTGGCTTACCCTGTGCTAATAACTCCTCTATCGGCTGTTTCGGCACTTCGCACTGCACCTGCTCCCAACCGTAATATTCGTGCAATAATACCCGCAACAAATTTACGGACGTGGCCGATTCACCAGTGAGATATATACGCTGGCCGCGCAGTTTTTCCAGTGGCAAGGGGCTAAAAAACAGCACGCTTTGCACCTGAGAACAAGCACTTATTGAGTGCCCAGGAAGCAAATAATAATTTTCAAAATTCTGCCCGTAAGCAAATGATGACGAGGGGCTAACATCTATATCCCCCTGAGCCAACAGCTGATTTAGCTGTGCGGGGACGCCTTTAATAATAGCTCCGGTAAATCCACAACTAGCCAGATGGTGAAACATGGGAACACAGTTTAAATAATCTATATGTCCAAGTTTTAATTGCATAGCATTTCATTTCACATTAACGACAAAAAGCGGAGGCATGGCCACCGCTTATTGCGTTTAAACATTAACTGAAGTTATAATTTCACGCGTTCAAGGAATCCTGTATCAATGTTACCCTCGATGAACTCCTTGTTGTTCATAATTTTCTGATGGAAAGGGATGGTCGTTTTAATACCCTCGATAATATACTCTTCCAACGCTCTATCCATGCGCCGGATTGCCTCTTCGCGTGTATCTGCATGCACTATCAGCTTAGCAATCATCGAATCATAGTGTGGCAACACCTTATAATGATCATAAACCGCGCTATCCACACGCACGCCTAACCCCCCGGGGGTATGATAGCCGACAATAAGTCCGGGACATGGGGTAAATTTATCAGGATCTTCTGCATTTATGCGACACTCAATAGCATGGCCGCGAATCTGGATATCCTCTTGCTTAAAACGTAACGGTTGCCCCGCCGCTGCCAGGATCTGCTCTTTTATGATATCCACGCCGGTGATCATCTCGGTAACAGGATGTTCTACCTGAACCCGAGTATTCATCTCCATAAAAAAGAAATCATTATTAGCGTCGAGCAGAAATTCTATGGTGCCCACACTGGAATAATTGACCGCTTTAGCCGCGGCTACAGCACAAGCACACATTCTTTGGCGCACCTCTTCAGGCAGAATACTGCACGGAGCCTCTTCGATCAACTTTTGATGGCGCCGCTGGATAGAACAATCACGTTCTCCAAGGTGGATAACATTTCCATGCTTATCTGCCATTATTTGAATTTCCACGTGGCGTGGACGTTCGCAATAGCGCTCAATATAGACTTCGGGATTGCCAAAACCCGATTTTGCTTCAGAGCGTGCAGCAGCAAATGCATTAGGTAACGATGCAGGGGAGTGGACTATTTTCATGCCTCGGCCACCACCTCCAGCTGTTGCTTTTATAATTATTGGATAACCAATCTCTCCGGCTATTTTAACTGCCTCTTCAGCGGTAGCTACACCATCTGTAGTGCCAGGAAGAATAGGCACTCCCGCTGCCGTAACAGTTTGTCGAGCGCTAATTTTATCGCCCATTAAACGCATATTTTCTGCTGAAGGACCGATAAAAGTCAGTCCACAATTTTCACATATTTCGGCAAATTCGGCATTCTCGGACAAAAAACCATAACCGGGATGAATCGCATCAGCATCGGTTATCTCCGCCGCACTGATAATAGCTTTCATATTCAGATAACTACTGGAGCTAGCAGCAGAACCAATGCAAACACTCTGATCTGCAAGTTTGACGTGTAGGGCTTCACTATCTACATCAGAATGAACGGCAACAGTTTTTATGCCCAACTCTTTACAGGCACGTAAAATCCGCAGAGCAATTTCACCACGATTGGCAATAACAACCTTATGTATCATAATCTCTCCAGAATTTAATTTAGCCAACAATTAACACAGGCGAAATTTACAGGATTAAATTTACAGCTTTTCAACGATGAACAAAGCATCACCAAATTCTACCGGTTGTGCATTATCTTTGGCAAATTCGACAATTTTGCACTTAAACTCTGCTTCAATTTCATTCATCAGTTTCATCGCTTCTACGATACATAGTGTTTGTCCAGCTTCCACTACATCCCCAACCTTCACATAAGGGTCAGATTCCGGAGATGGGGCAGCATAAAAAGTACCAACCATAGGGGAAGCAATAGTTTCATGTTTATCATTCACTGGAGCAGCCACGGCAACGGGAGCCGCCGGTGCAGCAGCTTGCGCAGCAGGCGCTGGTGCTGCTGATGGCGCATAAACAGGTGCTGACATTTGCATATATTCTGGAGTCGAACCGCGTTTAATAACAATACGCTCCTCTTCGGTTTCAATCTCAAATTCAGTAATATCGTTATCGGTAACAACTTTTATTAAGGTCTTAATATCTTTGATATCCATGAGTTCTTCTCCACTTCATTGTGTCGCACATTAGCAAATAAACACATTTATGATTGATAAAGACTTCGCACGCCAACGCGCGCTGAAAATAAATACAACTTAAAATTTATCTACACTCTTCGTTATCAGGCTAGAACGTGAAACTGCTTAGGCATTTTTGTCAAGCAGCAGTAGCCATCTGCAGTCAATTCCACAGTATCCTCTATGCGTACTCCACCTAATCCTGGTATATATATACCCGGTTCGATGGTAAATACCATGCCAGCTTCCAATATAGCCTCGGAGCGCGGAGAGATTGTCGGCAACTCATGTATTTCGAGTCCAACACCATGGCCTAAGCCGTGGCCAAAATAGTCGCCATAACCTTGCTGAGTAATAAATTGACGAGCAATTTTATCAATTTCACGCGCCGGCATAGATACCGCAAGAGCAGCCATAGCTAAGTCATGCGCTTGCAACACCACAGTATAAATATCACGCAACTTTTGCGGTACTTCGCCGAGCGCCAGAGTAACCGTCTCATCAGAATAGTAACCTTGATACTTAGTACCAAAATCTATGGTAACTAATTCTCCACAATGTAACTCTTTTTCCGAAGCTATACCATGCGGCATAGCACCGCGCGCGCCAGAAGCAACTATAAAGTCAAAGGCTTTGTCTTCCCCACCGAGCTTACGCAATAAGAACTCAAGCTCAAGGGATAGTTCACTCTCCTTAGCCCCTGGTTTAATACAGGTTAAAAGCGCATTCATAGCTTGGCAGTTTAACTGAGCAGCCTTGGACAAGCTAGCAATTTCATCAATATCTTTTATCTGCCGTAACACAGATAGAGCATCATCAGCAGGAACAAAATCTATCTGAGGGCATACCTGCTGTAAACGCTGATACTTGTCGACACTAACCAATTTTGCTTCAAAACCAACGCTATCTGAAGCCGTCCCAACACTACTTATCAATTGAGCAGAAATAGCTTTAAGCTTATCACTGTATTCAATAATCTCATCAGCAGTAACCTGTTGTTGTGCCTGACAGGTATAACGTGAATCAGTCAAAAACACCACGCGTTTACCTGTAACAATAAGCG
This sequence comes from Desulfuromonas sp., assembly GCA_034006225.1. Taxonomy (GTDB): domain Bacteria; phylum Desulfobacterota; class Desulfuromonadia; order Desulfuromonadales; family Desulfuromonadaceae; genus Desulfuromonas. The sequence continues at coordinate 59,694 of JAVETC010000002.1, forward strand.
CACCATCAGTACCAGTAAAACCGCAGAGGTAGCGGATATTTACTAGGCCCAGCACCAACATAGCAGTGTACCCATTTCGCGCCATATTGTCCTGTAAGCGATTAATTCGTGACTTTAACATAACGCCTTTATTTCATCGAGACTAAAAAAATTCAGCTAGCTTTTAACTAAAGCCATTAAACCATCAAACGCCATCAGATAACCATTAGAGCCAAATCCAGCAATTTGCCCAATAGCGACAGGAGCAATATACGAATGTTGGCGAAATTGTTCACGCGCGTGGACATTAGACAGGTGTACCTCAACGGTAGGAATAGCCACAGCACTGATTGCATCACGCAGCGCAACACTGGTATGGGTAAAGGCACCAGGATTAATTATAATACCGCCAACTCCAGCCTGAAAACAGGCATGAATTTTATCAATCAACACACCTTCATGATTAGATTGACAAAATTCTAATTCAACAGAGGCGTCTTTATGCAGTGCATACGCAGAGATTTTAGCATTGATCTGCTCCAGCGTATCCACACCATAAATCTCTGGCTCACGCATTCCCAGCATATTAAGATTCGGGCCATGCATAACAAGTATTTTCACAAAAGCTCCTTAATTACTCCAATGCTGCACGCAACAGGTGGGCATCGCGCCGGACAACATACCGTCCCTTGGCAGCAACTCCGGTAGAATCAATCAATAGGGCGACGAAATATTCTTCCGTCAACATAGTAAGAATAATTGTCATATTCGCGCACTTAATAGCGATCTCTTCGAGTGCACCAACACTAAGTAACGCAGCGGTATGAGCAACTTCGCGCACAACAGCAGCAAACTCCACAACTACTGTTTGCCCACCATCAGCATTAGCACTGGAGAGAGTAACCGAATCAACAGCAATACCATCACACCCCATCAGCACAGCTGATTGCGCTCCTGGTGTTTGTTCTACGATAGTTTGCAATATCTGCTTAAACATTTTTCCTCCTGCGTTGAATGACACTAAGCCAGCTCTGTAACCGCCTCTCTACTTGGCCACTATTTTCATCTAATTTCACCACTGTTTGCTCCTGCAGCTCTTTTAAGCGGGCGTGAAACACTTGATTCTGTGGCTGTTGGTGCACTAAAGTTTTATAAACTGCTACAGCTTTTTCAGTTAACCCCTGTCTATAGTACAGCTCGGCAACTGTCGCCGTTACTAACGGTAGCTGGTAAGTATCGTCTTCTGCACATGCTGAATCATTGATCTGCTTAGTAAGCTCAAGCACTTTTGCATGCTCGGGTCGTAACAAACGCGCCTGCTCAAGATAGAACTGAGCTCTATCTAAGTTAGCCTGCAAAAAATTCAACTGTGCTAATCCAAGCAAAGCATCAATAGAGTCCGGACGCTGTTTCAACAAGCGCTCGTAGCCAGCTACCGCCTCATCGTATTGCTCAGAATTAGCCAAGAGTGCAGACAACAATAACTGCCCATCTACATTACGCGGGTGGTGAATAAGGCCCTGTTGCAAAGTCAACACCGCTGAGTCGACAAGACCTAACTTTACATAGCTATCGGCTAGCTGACAAAAAACTTCAGAAGTTGCGTCTTGCTTAAGCTGTGCAGTATAATCCTTTATTAAAGCTAACAGTTGTGAATCATTCAATGGGCTATTCATAGATCAATATCCAACATCGACGTTATTTCTCAACATCTACAGCAGCTATTATTGCCTGCGGATCAGACAATGAATGCAGCGCATATCTACCTATGCCACGGTTGAGAACTACGCGCAGCACACCGTCTTTAACCTTTTTATCGCGACACATTGCCGCAACATATTGTTGCGCAGAAAATTGCGGTGCAGTTACCGGTAACCCACACTGCGTTAATAAGACAATTAAACGCTCCACTTCGCTCGACGAACATAAATCTAACTGGTGTGAAAATTTAGCAGCTACAACCATACCAATAGCCACAGCCTCACCATGGAGCACATTACCATAGCCAGATAATTGTTCGACAGCATGACCAAAAGTGTGGCCAAAATTCAAAATTGCCCGCACCGAACCTTCAGTTTCATCTTGCTCAACAACCTGCGCCTTTATTTGGCACGATGTAGTAATAGCATATTTTATAGCAGTACGATCACGTGCCATCAAAGCAGTAACATTATTCTCTAACCAAGCAAAAAAATCACCATCGTAGATCATGCCATACTTAATAACTTCAGCAAGACCGGCAACAAATTCACGCACAGGCAAGGTTGCTAATGTTTTAATATCAATCATGACATAGCGGGGCTGGTAAAAAGCGCCAATCATGTTTTTCCCCAAGGGGTGATTTACTGCTGTTTTGCCCCCCACCGAACTATCAACCTGAGAGAGTAACGTGGTTGGAACCTGCACAAAGGGGATACCGCGCATAAACGTAGCAGCGGCGAAACCGGCCATATCACCGATAACACCTCCACCGAGTGCAACAAGGGCACAGCTGCGATCATAGCCTAACTTAATCAGCTGAGTATAGATTTCATTGAGAGTCTCTGTGTTTTTGAATTTTTCTCCATCAGCGACAACAATTGTATCCGTAGTAAAACCGGAAGAATTAAGACCATTGACGACAAGATCCAAATATAGCGGGGCAACTACCGTATTCGATACCACAACTACCCGCTGCGGAAACTTAAGTTCGTGCAGGGCATCACCCAATTGTGTTAAGCACGCATAATTCACATCTATCTTATAACTACGCTCAGCTAAACCTACATTCAGAGTCGTTGCACCAGATTTACTTTGCATTATCTCCATCCACACCTAAAGTCTGCATAATATCATCTACAACCTGATTAGCAGTTTTACCATCAGTATTTATGATTTGAGCTGCTTGATTATATAGTGGTAAACGGCTGTACCACAGCTTATATAGCTCATTATTAGCTCCATTGGTTGCCAAAGGGCGCTGTGATACATCAACAAGACGCTTTTCAATAGTCGCCCAATTGGCGTGCAGATAAACAGTGCTACCTAACTTGTGCATCAACAACCAATTTTCTTCACTACCGACAATACCACCACCTGTTGCAATAACTGCTGGAGAAATCGCTAACTGTGTTAATACCTGAGTTTCTAAATTGCGGAAATAACCTTCCCCATATTGAGAAAATATTTGGTTAATTGAGCACTGAGCCTCTTGCTCTATAACAGCGTCTAAATCAATAAATTCCACATCCAAACGTTGCGCCAACATACAACCAACGGTAGTCTTGCCAACCCCCATAAACCCCAGTAGAAATATATTTTCCATAACAACGCACAACCTAGTAATAAGTTATACAAAAAAAGGACAGGGAATTCCTGTCCTTTTTTTGTACTAACGACATTTGCACTGAATTATTGCGGAATAATGTGCGGAGTTATAAAAATCAACAGTTCACTACGAGTATTGCTCGTGCTGTTTGATTCAAACAATTTGCCTAAAAATGGAATATTTTTCAAAAAAGGCGTTCCACTATTACTCTCTAAGGTATTATCAACATAAATTCCACCGATAACAGTCGTTTCGCCATCTTTCAACATCAGTTTAGTCTCTGCCTCCTTGGTATCAATTGATGGCGCACTGCCTGCCCCAGTTGAAACTGTTGAACCAATAGTACTATTTGACGCCTTAATTTCTAAAATAACGGTACCATCTGGATTCACCTCTGGAGTAACCTCAAGAGCCAATGTTGCATCTTGAAATTCAGTGGTTGTACCCGAGTCACTAACAGATTGATATGGAATAGAGGTTCCCTGCTCTATCTTAGCTGATTCGCCATCAAGAGTTAAAACCTTTGGCGAAGAGATAACTCTGCCACTTCCTGATGCTTCCAAGGCAGAAATTTTAAGATCTAAGACGTGGTTATCATATCCTAGTCGACCAAAACTCATTGCCGCACCTAGTCCAGAAGTACCGAGTGTAGAAGGTAAAGTAAAGCTACCACCTAACGCCACTGAACTGGTATCTATACGGTCAGTTCCAATCGAACCAGTACCATCATTCGCATACGAATAACCCCAATTAATCCCCAAATCCATGCCTGTTGATGTATTTGATTCCACAATACGTGCCTCAATCATAACCTGCTTGACTGGCTCGTCAAGCTGCCTAAGGAGGTCACCTACCTCAATTAACTTGGACGGAATATCGGAAACCATTATTTTCTTACTACCGTCAATCGCTGAGACTTCACCCTGATCAGAGATCATGTCGTCAATAACATCTTCTATGGTATCTGTATCTTTGTAATTAACTTCAAAAATTTGTGTTTGTGTCTCTTCAAGGGTTTTTATCTTTTTAGTAGCCTGCAGCCTCGCAGTCTTCATATCCTCAATTTGCTTGAGCGGTAATACCCGCACCACATTGCCCTGCTTAATCGTCCCCAACTCCTTAACTTCGAGCACTAAGTCCAAAGCTTGATCCCAGGGCACATCGTGCAAACGCAAGGAGATATTACCGGTTACATTGTCGGATAAGATTAGATTTTGATCGCTTATCTCCGCAATCAACTGCATAACTTTACGAATATCTACATCATCAAAGACTAAGGAAACCGGCTCTCCAGTATAAACTTTGGCCACTTCATCGCCTGAATCTATTTCAGAAGCATCCTCACTATCAGATAGAGCAGATATGACCTGAGCAACTTGATCTTCGGCAACTGTGTCAGATACTGCAGCACTGGTATCAATAGGGATACTTACGGTACTTAGTGCTGGAGGTGCAACTTCAGCAAAAGGGCCATCAACTGAACGGAAGATTAATGCTAAGCCATTATCCACAAGTGAAAAATCTACTGGCCCTTTCATGGTCGCAGCAAACATCACACAACGTTCACCCGCTATTATTGTGGAGTAAGGGACAATTTGCAGCACTGCACTAGGAAATACTGAGGCGTCGACAACACGCCGCAGGGCACGTGGGATAACCGCATTTTTAACACCAAAGCGAATTATGTCACCATCAACTTTAGCAGGTATCACTTTAGCCGTAGCAGAGAGCTTAACTTGAAAAGTAGAAGTTCCATTGGCAGCATCAAAATTTATGCTTTCAACAGATACCGGTTTTCCAGTAGATATAACTGCAGATTTCTCTACAGCGGGAGCCGCAGTAGCAACTCCCCACTGCACCACTAGATTATTTCCCTGTTGCTCGATTCTAGGCTCTGGCAAAATATTATCTGCAGAGTCAAATACAAAACGGGTTTTGTCAGCGTAAATTCCAACCCGGACACCATTGAATCCATCATCAACAGCAAAGGCGCGCTCACTAAACTCCGGCAAGGCGCCCATAACATCGATAACCAGCCGAGAAGGCGCGCCTAACTTGTAGCTATCAAAAGATATCTTTGATGAGTTCGTACGCAACACAACCGTCGAAGCACCAACATCAACGGACTGAATTGTCACCATCTCTGGGGCTGACTCAGCGCTGCAAATTCCAGCAAAACCTAAGAATGCCAGCAGCACAACCATGCACATCGGCAGTAGCTTTTTCCATACACTAGAAATCATTGTCATCACCCTATTCCCCTTCCCTGTTAGGGAGAGTTATCTTTTGAATCTCAGTCCTCAACCCACCTGAAAAGTCGCGAAAGCGCTCTTCAACTATAACCACATCTTCTGTTATATCAGTTACAACACCATGATTTCTGCCGATTTTGACTCCAACATTCAGCAAATAGGCCTTTTTATCCGGCGCCACTACCAAGGCTCGAGGTTCTCCTTTACCAACAACAATTGCACTCAACCGTAGCTCTTTGAGGCCAAATTGTTGCAACGGTGTTTGTGGTTCTGAATCTTCCTGTAAAGGATTACGCACCTCTAGTAGTGAAGTAAATGGATCACGGCGCTCGCCAGCAACATAAACAAATTTCGGGGCTACAACAACGGTCTCCTTCTTTTCAGCTTCGACAGGTTTCTTTACCACAGCACGCGGCTTAACAACTTTAGTATTATTTGGCTGTTTTTCGTCACAGGCTGACAAGGAAAAAACCAAGCCAAAGCTAAGCAACAATATGATAATTCTCATCATTTATTTTTCCCCTTTGTAGAGGGTGCTTCCGGCGGATTTTCGATAAATCTATAAGTTACTACACTGCAATCAATTGCTAGCTGTGTCTGTACATCTGTAGTTTCAGCTTTACCCAGCGCAATATTCTCAATATTTACTATCCGATCAAGATTCGAAACGGCTTGACAAAAAAGGGCCATTTCATGATAAGACCCGTTCAACTTAAGGGACACTGGAACTTTTGCATAAAACCCTTGGGGTACTTCATTTTCAGGTTTAAACTCTTTCACTTCGAGACCATTATCTTTTGCTAGACCGGCAATATTAGATAACAGACTGGGTATTTCACTTTCATTAGGCAATTCGTTCAGTGCCAACTCTAGCTGTTGTTGCATTTTCTCATATTCAGCTTTAAAACGCGGCAGGTTATTAGCTATGCGACGGTTCTCCTGCAACTGAATCATAACCTTATCATTCTGAGCAATTTGCTTTGCCAACTCATCCTGAGCAGGCAGATGTAAGAAATAAACATATCCCGCAATTATCAGAGCTGAAACTCCTAAGAGCAACAAAACCCGCTGATAAAGAGGCATTTTTAGGACATTTTCTATCCGAGCATCCATGTTAGTTCCTCCTAGTTACCAGATTGCGCAGCTGTTTTTTTTGTTTCTTTTCTACAGCTCAAGTCGAAGTTCTGTAATTTCAGCTCATTGGTTACTTTTTGCTTAGTAACCTTCAGCGTCACGCCCTGATAATAGGGTGATTTTTCCAGTTGTGTCATAAAATTGGCCACATCCTCTTCGCTCAGGCCAACCCCAGCCATTGAGATAGAACCACCTTTATCCTTAAATTCAGTAATCCATAATTTAGCAGGAAGAGACTCAATTAAATCATCCATTAAGTGTACTGGCCCCGACTTCGCCGCTTTCAGGGCAGCCAGAACATCTAACTTATTCTTTAACTCTTCCTGCAATTTTTTAAATTTATTAACTTCGCCTATTTTTTTCTTAAGCTTACTGATTTCATGATTATTCTCCTTAATCTGCTGCTTCACATCTGCAATATCAGACTGAATAGAGGTATACACCACCGAGCAACAGACAATAACCAATAGAATGGTCAAAATGGTGACAATAAGTTGATTACGTAACTGCACCTTTTTTTGAGCAGCTTTAACTGGAAGTAGATTAATACGAATCATAATTTATCTCCCACCTTACGGGTTGCCAACCCAGCAGCCACCGAGAAAAATGGTGCAACAGATTTCACATAGTCCAGATCGAAATCTTTTTCACTCACTTGCATTCTGCTGAATGGATCCAAAATTTCTACTGGCACGTCAAGACCTGCAGCCATTGAGGAGACAATATTTTCAGTAAGTGCCACGCCACCGGTTACATAGACTTTTTGCACGCGCTCATCTGCAAATGTTGCCGAGAAGAAATCCAGGGAACGTCGCACCTCTTGCACCAAGCTATCGGTAACCTGCTGCATTACTGTATGCAGTTGATCCAGCTCTACACCGACCAAATTTTCACCCAACTTAAGCGCTTCAGCTGATTTTGTATCTAAACCAAAATGCTTCTGCAGCTCTTCATCGTAACTATCGCCACCTAGCTGAATTTCGCGGGTAAAAACAGAGACGTTATCCTTGAGCACATTTACCTGAGTACCACTGGCACCCATATCTATAAGGGCAACGGTACTCAATGCCTCATCTTCGTAAACCGAGCAATAAATATTCTCAATAGCAAAGCAGTCAACATCCAAAACCACTGGAGTTAGCCCACTCTCGATAAATACCGATATATGCTCATTGACAAAATCTTTCTTTGCGGCAACTAGGATAACTTCCATCTGTCCTTGATCATTGGGATCGGGGCCAAGAATATGGTAATCGAGAAAAACTTCTGAGATTTCAAAGGGTATATACTGCTCTGCTTCCCACTGAATTGATTTATCCAATTCATCTTCGGTCATCAAAGCCAAGGATATTTTACGAATGATGATTGAATGACCAGAAACTGAGGTAGCGACATCCTGTGATTTGATATGATTACGCGCAATCAGGTCACGAATAGCCATCACCACAGCACTAGAATCCATAATAGAATCATCAACAACAGCCTCTGGAGGTAGAGGCTCACGGTCTAAACTTTTCAGCTGATATCCGCTTTTAGTTTCCTGAAGCTGGACAAGCTTGACAGAACTGGCACCAATGTCAATTCCAACAACATCCTTCTTTGATCCAAACATAGATATGATCCTACTGTAAGAGACAGTTGCAAATTAAAGATCGATACCACCTAATAATTACACATAGTTGATTATAGGTATTTTTATGCATGCGTCAAGAATAATTAAAAAACAACAAGCTAATCCAACCATAAACGTAATAATAGATCTAGAATAGGGTTAAATACCAGCGAATCACCGTTGAACCCCAAAACAGGTAAAAAATACTCGCAGCTGCCAGAAAAGGGCCGAATGGAATAGCAAAGCGACTATCCTTGCCCTTTAAGAGCATCAGAGGCACACCAACCACAGTCCCGGCCAACGAGCTGAAGAAAATAATAGGTAAAATCGCCTTCCAACCTAAAAAAGCCCCAATCATCGCCAGCAGTTTTATATCACCGCCGCCCATACCCTCTTTTTTGGTAAGGAACTCATATACCGAAGCAACCGCAAACAGACTGCCGCCACCGAGCAAGAGACCGAACAAAGAGTTCTGCCACCCCACCCATGGTAACAAGAACGAGCAACAGAAACCGACAACTATACCCGGTAGGCTAATTGCATCAGGGATTATTTGATAATCCAAATCTATAAAAGTAATCACCACCAAGGCGGAGACAAACAGAAAAAAAACCAGAGAAATGGTACTAACACCAAAATGATAGAACACTAGCACGAACAGGAGCCCATTAAGAGCTTCTATGCTGGGATAGCGCAGAGAAATCTTTTTAGCACAGTAGGCGCATTTGCCGCGCAAGAATACATAACTTAGGATTGGAATATTATGATACCAGCGCAACCCAGAAGAACACGCTGGACACCGCGAAGCTGGAAAAACAATTGAGACACCAGCCGGAATACGGTAAATACACACGTTTAAAAAAGAGCCAATAATGGCTCCCAGAATAAATACAACGGCAAGAATAATCCACAAATCAGTATTTTCCACTATTGCGTCCCTAGTTGTTATATAGAACAAATGACGATGGCATGAAGATCACTCTATGGCAAAGACACTTGACAACATGCAAATATTGAATAAAGAGATCAACAATTAAACCTTAGTCAGACAATCCTATTACAGATTCAATGTCTCGGCCTACCCCCTGACAATTTATCACCCAATTTACAACTATGCGTAACTTTATTATCAATAAACCGACTACCTAGTAGACAATAAAACCAATCGTTTTTTTTACGAGATCAACTACATCAACATTTAATATGTACATTTATACGCAGAGTTAATAGCACCATTACACTACTTGGCATTAAATAGATGGGACTAATTTATTTTGTCACCTGATCGCCAGACCCCATACCGACCACTGTCATCAAAATGTAACGAAAATATTCCTTTAATGACAGCGTATTCAACATCTTCTGATCTGTTTGAGCCAGAAGCAGCGGCGTTGACATGTCAATTTTATTCACCTGAGCCAGACCTGTGATACCAGGACGAACAGCCAAGACACCGCGAGAATCGCGTTCGGCAATCAACTCCATCTGAGAATAAAGGCAGGGACGAGGCCCAACAAAACTCATATCTCCTATCAGCACATTAAACAGCTGCGGCAATTCGTCCAATTTTGTCTTACGCAAAAAACGACCAATAGTTGTGATAGATGAAAAAGGCGCAAGATGGCTGGGGACTGAGGCTGTGTCTATTTTCATCGTGCGAAACTTGATCAAAGTAAAAGGTTTTTTATTACGACCAACACGCTGTTGCAAAAACACCGGAACACCGGTGTCTAATAAACCTAGAATAAAAACTATTAAAAACACTGGGGAACAAAAAATAATGCCAACCGTGGCGAGAAGTATGTCCATAAAACGCAACAACGGCTGATTCACAGAATGACCAATTCTGTTCTGCTCAGGGAAACAGCACCGTAACCCCTCCTCGATACTTACAGGAGGCTCCCAGCCCAAAAGATCTTTCGCACGACTGATATCCACCTGAAGCGAACAGAGCAAACTCTTAGACATCGCCTCCCTTCTCATAAGTTTTGCCATATAGCGCAAAAATTTTGGTGGAACAGAGATTAAACGAATTGGTTTTCCCATTGCGTTAGCAAGAAGTCGCACCAATGTTACGGTAGAAAGATCTTCACCATCAGATACTACAAAGATATTATTAGCAGCGGCAGGATGCGCTAAACAGGTAACGATAAAATCAACCAGATTTTCTCTACTGATAAGGGAGCGTCTATTTAAAATAGCGCCAAATGGAAGTGGCATTCCAGTGGCGACCAATTTAACCAAACTGGAAAAGTTCCCTTTAGCCCCAGGTCCGTATACCAATGGCGGTCGAATAACAACAATTTCAATACCTGTTTCATTGGAAATCTGCATTAAGCCCTGTTCTGCCTCGTACTTAGAAACCCCATAGGCATCATGAGGAGCTGGCAATGATGTTTCATCACAAGGCACACCGAACGGTGTTTGATCTCCATTGACTTTTATTGAACTGATAAATATAAAACGCGTCACTCCAGCAGCAGCAGCCTGACGAGCTAAATTTAGAGTACCTGAAACATTTATATCCCGTATTTCGTCACAACAGTCATAACCAACTTCATGCCTAGCATTGAGGCAGGCTGCTGTATGAATGACAGCATAAACATTATGCAATGCTGCACTCCAAACAGTCCCTGCTGACAAATCTGGCACCAGTACCACGTCATCAGTTAATGAACCTATACTATCAAAGTGACGCACTGAACACCGTGGAGCGAAATTTGAACTAGAGGCTAACTTTGCGACGACTGCAGAACCAATAAACCCATTAGCACCAGTGACTAAAATTGTTTTACGCGCCATTGTCTTATCCTCCACACAACAATAGTAAATGCATAAATCAAGTAACGCTGTTTAGAACCGTGCCACACACACAACGCTACAAATAAATACCAGCAAAGCTCTGCACTCTTTACTGAATTCATCAAAGAATGGCAAAAATAGTGGCTGAAGCTACATCGAAGATAAAGGCGAGTGTAGAGATATTAACTATTTTAAATACCCCAACTTATCCAACTTAAATTCATATTTCAAGATAAGACAAATAATTCATAAAAAAAGGCTGTGGAATTATCCACAGCCTTTTTTTATGATGGCGGGGCTGACGGGACTCGAACCCGCGACCTCCGGCGTGACAGGCCGATGTTGTAACCGACTCTACTACAGCCCCGTACTTATATGGTGGGCGAAACAGGGCTCGAACCTGTGACCCTCGGTGTGTAAGACCGATGCTCTCCCAGCTGAGCTATTCGCCCATATTTAGTGCTTATCGAATGGCGGGGCTGACGGGACTCGAACCCGCGACCTCCGGCGTGACAGGCCGATGTTGTAACCAACTCTACTACAGCCCCACTCGATGAACGCGCTGAAAAGTAACAGAATATCTTATTGAAGTAAAGATCTAAAAGTTACTTTATACGCTTTTTTTTACAACCTAGTTAACTGCATCCTTTAAAGCCTTACCTGCCTTAAATTTAGGCGCTTTAGCTGCAGGTATATTGATGGCGGCACCAGTTTGTGGATTCTTACCAACACGGGCAGCACGATCTCCCACACTAAAAGTACCAAAACCAACCATGGCAATTTTATCACCCTGTTTCAATGCGTCAGTAACAGTATCAACAAACGCCTTCAGTGCTTTTTCCGAATCTGCTTTACTTAGTCCTGCTTTCTCAGCAATAGAATTTACCAGTTCTGTCTTTGTCACAGCTAACCTCCTAGGTTGGGATATATATGTGCATCAATTAAGACGCGCAAGTTATAGCAAATATCAATAAGGAGCACAAGTACTAAACAAGTGCTAATCCTTACCAATACTTATCTTTAGATCAAAAAGGGCCTCCGCATTTTTGATCCTGCCAGTGAGCTCGTAATTATAGCAAAGCCTGTGCCAACACTTCATCCATATGAGCCACACAGGTAATATCTAAAGTCTTTAACAGGTGGGGAGGTATCTCTTTCAAATTGCGCTCATTCTCCTCTGGAATGAGAATCTTCTCCAAACCAGCACGTCGAGCAGCTAAAAGTTTCTCCTTTAACCCTCCTATGGGCAGCACCTCACCACGCAAATTAATCTCACCTGTCATGCCCAACCGGCAATCAACCAGCCGTCCCGTTAAAGCTGATGCTATGGCAGTAGCAATAGTAATCCCAGCTGATGGGCCATCTTTGGGAATTGCTCCCTCTGGGACGTGTATATGGATGTCTATGTTGCGATAAAAGTCGGCTTCCAGACCTAACTCTTGCCAACGTGATCGCACATAGGCAAAAGCAGCCTGCGCTGACTCCTGCATTACTTCACCCAGCTTACCAGTTACTGTCAACTTACCCTGCCCAGCAAGCTGTAAAACTTCTATCATCAAAATTTCGCCGCCAGCTGCTGTCCATGCTAATCCAGTTGCCACACCACACAGCGAGCTCTGATCTTTTTTACCATGACTATATGGAGGTACCCCCAAAAACTTGTGCACCTGAGCAACACCAATGCGCCAATGAGCCTTTTGATCTTTATTAACAACCATCTGCCGCGCAATTTTACGGCAAATGGCGGCAATACGCCGCTCCAAATCACGGACACCGGACTCACGCGTATAGCGCCGAATAACCTCAGTTAGCGCAGCGGGAGTAAAGTTAACTTTCCCTGGGGCCAAGCCGTGCTCCGTCAATTGTTTGTCTAGCAAATGGTTGCGTGCGATCTGTACTTTTTCCTCTTCACAATAACCGTCTAACTGAACGATCTCCATTCGATCAAGTAGCGGTGCTGGAATCCCCTGAAGAGAGTTAGCTGTAGCCACAAACATGACATGCGACAAATCGTAATCCAGGTCAATAAAGTGGTCTCCAAAATTCTTGTTCTGTTCTGGATCAAGAACTTCAAGTAGAGCAGCTGAGGGATCGCCACGGAAGTCGGTGGACATCTTATCAATTTCATCCAGTAAAAAAACTGGATTGCGCACACCAACCTTCTTCATGCTCTGAATAATTTTACCCGGCATAGCACCTATGTAGGTACGCCGATGCCCACGAATTTCGGCTTCGTCACGCACCCCACCTAAGGAGATACGCACAAACTTGCGATTAATGGCGCGTGCAATAGATTGTCCCAGCGATGTTTTACCAACACCAGGAGGGCCGACCAAACACAGGATAGGCCCCTTCACCTTTTTAACCAACGCTTGAACTGCAAGGTGTTCAAGAATACGTTCTTTAACTTTTTCTAGACCATAGTGGTCAGCGTTTAGGATAGTTTCTGCTTTATCTATATCACTACTATCGCGCGTTGATTTTTGCCAAGGTAGATCCAGCAACCAATCAATATAGTTGCGCACCACCGTTGCCTCAGCAGACATCGGTGACATCATCTTGAGTTTGCGCAACTCGGAATTAGCCTTATCGACTGCTTCGCGAGGCATTTTTTGCTTAGCTATGCGTTCTTCAATATCTTTCAGTTCCTGCTTAAAGTCATCCTTATCGCCTAACTCTTTTTGAATAGCCCGCATCTGTTCATTTAGGTAATACTCTTTTTGCGTGCGCTCCATCTGGTTTTTGACGCGTTTACGGATTTTTCTTTCTATCTTGAGGATCTCTACTTCGCGCTCCATCAACTCCAGCAAAGCTTCCAACCGCGAGCCAATATCAACGAGCTCAAGAATCTCCTGCTTTTCATCGACCCGCAAGCTCAAATGTGCAGCAACAGTATCCGCCAGCAGACCAGCCTCAGATATATTCTCCACCGCAGAAACTACCTCAGAAGGCACTTTACGACTCAGCGTTACGTAAGACTTAAACAGAGTACGCACACTACGCACCAATGCTTCCGATTCTAAAGCCTCGGCGCGGGTTTCTTCTACCTGAGTATAGGTAACTAAAACATAATCTTTAGCTTCAATTAATTCACAGACTGAAGCACGATATTGTCCTTCAACCAACAGTTTGACTGTGCCATCAGGCAATTTAAGCAGTTGAGAAATCTTAGCTATAGTGCCGACTTGATATAGATCTTCCAGTTCTGGTTCATCGACATCAGCATCATTTTGTGCCACTAAAAAGATTAAACGCTCACCCTCCATTGCCACTTCTAATGCACGAATGGAATGTGGCCGTCCGACAAAAAGTGGTGTAACCATCTCTGGAAAAATGACGATATCACGCAAAGGGAGCAGAGGTATCGCCCCTGCTCCCTTTGTATCTACAACATTCTCTTCTTGCGATTGAGTCATATATAAAAACCTTTACGCAGATTCAGCACATTCATACACAATGCGCGGAGCATTTTTTTTCTGAATAACATCTTCGCTGATAATAACTTCTTTTACTTGATCCTGTGACGGAATATCGTACATTACTTCCAGCATCGACTCTTCTAAAATAGAGCGCAGTCCACGAGCACCTGTCTTACGTCGCGCTGCCTCACGCGCAATAGCTACCAGAGCATCGTCGGTAAATTTCAGCGAGACATCTTCGAGTTGCATTAATTTCTGGTATTGACGTACCAGAGCATTTTTTGGTTCCTGAAGAATGCGCACCAAAGCTTCCTCATCTAACTCTTCAAGGGTAGCTATTACCGGTAAACGACCGATAAATTCTGGAATCAAACCATACTTCAATAGATCACCAGGCTCGATATCTTTAAGCATAGAGCCTAAAGTTGCCTTGCTAGGTAGCGGAATATTCGCACCAAAACCCATGGTTTTTTTACCTACACGCTGCTTAATAACATCTTCCAAGCCAGAAAATGCCCCACCACAGATAAACAGGATATTTGCAGTATCAACCTTGATAAAATCCTGTTGCGGATGTTTTCTACCACCCTTAGGCGGAACACTCGCGGTTGTGCCTTCAATAATCTTCAACAGCGCTTGCTGAACACCTTCGCCAGAGACATCCCGAGTGATGGATGGTGATTCACTTTTGCGCGCAATCTTATCAATCTCATCTATATATATTATGCCGCGTTGGGCCTTTTCTACATCGTAATCTGCCGCCTGTACTAGTGCTAAAATAATATTTTCTACGTCCTCGCCGACATATCCTGCTTCAGTTAGATTCGTTGCATCGGCCATAGCAAATGGGACATTGAGAACGCGGGCTAAGGTTTGCGCTAATAATGTCTTTCCGCTACCAGTTGGCCCCAAAAGTAGAATATTACTCTTCTGAATTTCTACATCGTCGACCTTAGAAGAACACTGCACCCGCTTATAGTGGTTATAAACAGCAACAGAGAGAACTTTTTTCGCTTGGGTTTGCCCAATAACATAATCATCCAAAGTTGCACAAATCTGCTGTGGAGTCGGCAGTGGAGTCGATTCATCACTGCTATCGGCACCCAGCTCTTCGGCAATTATCTCTTGGCATAACTCTATACACTCATTACAAATATACACCGATGGACCAGCAATAAGTTTTTTAACCTCATCCTGAGTTTTTCCACAGAACGAGCACATCAAACCTTCATTATGCTCATCTTTTTTAGCCATAAAATCCCTCCGTAGTTATAGCTGATCACGCAAGACAATTTTATCAACTAAGCCGTAATTTTGTGCATCTTCAGCGCCCATAAAGAAATCTCGTTCAGTATCAGTGGCAATCGTTTTAATATCCTGACCTGTGTGCTTGGCAAGAATAGCGTTCAAATCATCACGCATACGTAAAATTTCTTGGGCATGGATGCTTATATCCGATGCCTGACCCTGAAAACCACCTAATGGTTGATGTATCATTATACGGGAATTTGGTAAAGAAAAGCGCTTCCCATGTTCCCCAGCCGCTAACAAAACTGCACCCATGCTCGCCGCTTGACCAATGCAGATTGTTGAAACTGGGGCTTTTATATACTGCATTGTATCATAAATAGCCATCCCTGATGTCACCACACCACCAGGTGAATTAATGTAGAGATGAATATCTTTTTCTGGATCTTCCGACTCTAAAAACAGTAACTGGGCAATAATCAGATTAGCGATCTGATCATCAATCCCGCCACCGAGAAAAATGATTCGGTCCTTTAACAGCCGTGAATAAATATCGTATGAACGTTCACCACGTCCAGTTTGTTCGACTACTATCGGGACAAGACTCATTATTAATTACTCCTGCTCTGCTTCAGCTACTTGATCAGTATCAGCTTCTTTTGCCGCCAGATCTTCTTTGGAAACATCAGTAACCTTAGATTGGCCAAGCAAGAAAGTGATAACCTTCTCCTCTTCAATCTGTGCTAACAGATTGCGCCGTGCATCTTCACCGGCATAATATTTCTTCACCTCTTCAAGTGGAGCATTAGCCATGGTGGCAATCTCTTCTAAACGACTATCAATCTCAGCATCATCAACAGAGATATTCTCCTGCTGACCAATAGCCTCGAGAATCAGGCTACCTTGAACCTGTTTAATAGCCGTCGCACGATACATGCCACGGAATGATTCATCATTCATACCCATCATCTCCAAAGTCATACCCTGCTGCTTCAACCTATTGGAGATATTGCGCTGCATGAAGTCCAACTGCCGCGCTATCATTGTTTCTGGTACTTCAACCTCATTATTATCAACTAAGGCGGTCATCAAGCGCTCTTTTAAATCTTCTTCAACGCGCTGCTCTTCTTGACTTTTATAACCTTCAGAAACCTTCTGACGCAAATCTTCTAATGAATCAGCGCCCAACTCTTTAGCCAGGGCATCATCCAACTCCGCACAGACCTTAACCTTAATCTCTTTTATCGCAACTTTAAAAGTTGCCTCTTTGCCAGCTAAATCGCTATTACCATATTCCTCAGGGAAGGTTACGACAATCTCTTTCTCTTCACCGCGCTTCATCCCGACTAACTGCTCTTCAAATCCAGGAATAAAACTTCCTGATCCTACCTCAAGTACATGTTCCTGAGCTGCCCCACCGGCAAATGCTTCACCGTCAAGAAACCCTTCAAAATCCATAGTTACAAAATCGCCATTTTGCACATCATCACGTGCAGCAATTTCTTGCGTGTCACGCTCGGAGCACATCTGCTTGAGACGATCCTCAACTACTTGATCATCTAGCACCAAAATCTCTTTTTGCAACTCCAAGCCACTGTAGTTTGCTGCAACAACTACTGGCTTAACCTCAACATGAGCTTCAAAGGTAAAGGCTTGTCCCTTAGCTAAAGAATCAGTAGCTTCTATATGTGGTTCAGATATTGCTTGAACATCATTGTCGACCAAAGCCTTATAGTAAGATTCATTAATCAGAGCGCCAACTACCTCTTGTTCCATCTGTTCAGCATAATACTGCTCAACAACATTCATTGGCACCTTGCCCTGACGAAAACCTTTAACTTTGGCTTTTTTAGCAATCTTCTTATATGCCTTGGTGATTTCATCAGAAACACGATCTGCGCTAACTTCTACACTAATTTTCTTTTTTATAGGGCTAATGTCTTCAACCTGAACGTTCATGCTAAATAACCTCACTTAATAATTAAAGTAAAACGAGACAAACCGATATTCGGTAATGGACAGAAACACAAGGCATAACAAAACAGGGGCATAAATGCCCCTGTTGTTGCTTGGTGCGAGAGGGGAGACTCGAACTCCCACGGTTGCCCGCTGGATCCTAAATCCAGTGCGTCTGCCAATTCCGCCACTCTCGCAAATCCTATTAGATCTCAAAACCGAAAAGCTATGAGAATATATGTCACCATCAACTCACTGGCTTGCTAATGGTGGAAAACTATTTCTACAACGTTAAGCCAATTGCAAGCATAAGCACTTCTAAACGTTGCATATAAAAATGGGGTGAGTGAAGGGGGTTGAACCCTCGACAACCGGAGTCACAATCCGGCGCTCTACCAACTGAGCTACACCCACCACAAAGCTTTTACCAACAAAGTAAATGTAGATGATGGTAATTTATGTTTAATCACAAAACGAGGAATTTAAGTGGCGCGCCAGGAAGGACTCGAACCCTCGACCCTGTGATTAGAAGTCACATGCTCTATCCAGCTGAGCTACTGGCGCTTGTTATGGTCGGGGCGAGAGGATTCGAACCTCCGACCCCCTGCTCCCAAGGCAGGTGCGCTACCAGACTGCGCTACACCCCGACATACAAGACGCTGTTGTTTATCATTCTGGACTCAAAAATGCAACTTAAAATAAAATAAAAACTGAAAAAAATTTCCTGCAGTTTTGCTATTTATTTAAGCACTAAAACACGGAGTGGACTATATACATCTAATGGCTGGTAAAATCAACATCAATTACATCGCCATCCACATCACCTGTTTTGGTCAAGCCGGAGTTATTTAACACATCTTGCTTCAACAATGCAAACTCTTCTTTAGTAATTAGTTCTTTATTGTACATTTCCATCAATTTATCTAGGCTACGTAGACGCGAAGTCTCTGCGTCCTCAAGTTGTAGTGGTTGCTGAGACACATAATTTTCTTCTCGGCCACCAACCGAACCAAGACGCATAGACGCCATGCCACCCAATAAGCTTATTTCAACCGCACGATTTTGCGGCACAGTACTATTGATAGTTTCACGTAAATTAGCTTGCCCGCGCTTAACACGACGATAAAACCACCATCCCGACAGTAGCAGCAATATCAAACCACCGCCAAGAATCCACGGCATATAGGTCACCATACCGCGAAAAAAGACGATGAACAAACCGAGTAAAACCAAGAGTAAGATATGTAGTATTAAAACAAAATAGCCTACAAAAATATTCTTTGCTATGCCAGTTTCATTTGTCGCATTTTCCATAAACAATTTCCCACACGGCGCTTATGCAACCAATTAATACCCAGCAGCACTACGCCATAATGTCTCCATCGATAAAAAATTTTCTTGCTGCGGCGCTGAATATAGCAGCAATACTCAATGAGATGGAAGGATAATTCGTCGATTGTGCAAAAACCGCTATTTCAAGCGGCGAGAAATACCATTTTCTGATACTGACGTGGAATATTTATCAGATCGGTAAATAGCCCTTTTAAAATTTGCAACATAAGGCACAGTACCTTCAAGATTCATTCTAAGGTTGCAACCTATAGATACTATCAGGGCATTGATTTTGTCGTCTAATAGCCCTCGAAGTTGGTTCCATCCCAGTCGACCTTAGTTTTTTAGATGGCCATTGACTGTTTCGATGGCGCTACGACGTTTGAGTTCTTTTTTTTGATTGTCAGCACTACCTTCCGTCGTTGGCCTGAGATAAAAAACGTTGGTGTCGGCGACTCCGTTCACTCGACAACCCCAACCACCGTAGCAACGTTCTGGCCTGGTTCCAGTGATCTGTGTTGCTTGGTCAAGGGATCTTTAAATATGTGAAAATTAAAAGGGTTGCCTTAACGCCCCTGAGCGAAATCTTAAGAGTCAATACTGTGGTTGTTTTTTAGTTTCTTTGATCGCATAGTTTTGCCAGAAGACTGAGGGGAATAGATGATTTTCCTGCAAAACAATATTGCCTATTTGATAACTTAATTCGGCAATCACAAGCTGTTAAGTTATTTTTAACGACCATCGACCTATCCGCAGCTATGAGCTTAAAAAAGGTGCAACAGGCAGCTTAGTCCCAGCACCAACCTGTCTCGCATGCGACGTCTGGTTGAATTTATATGCAATAAAAGATAGAGAGAACTCCACCAGTGACCACCAAGAGCATGACGCACAAAAGGGGTAGCACCAAGACCACACAGGCGAGCAATGTGTAGAGCCTGGTTGCGATACCAGCCATTGCGAATCATCCGCAGGCGTTTATAACCTGTACGCCACCCGCTATTAGCTCCCAACTGATTTGAGCTATGCTGACGATAGCGTAACCCCGAACGTGAATCTATATACCAGTTAAATTGCGCTGAACGAACATAGGCATAAAACAACCAATCGTGCAGAATCACATTAGCAATAGCGCTACGGTGCTGAGTAATAAAAGCTTGGAGTTGGCGCCCCACCTGCACACTAAACACATAACTACAACCAGGCCCAGCAGCTTCAAATAAAAAATCCCAGCGCCGTTGCGCTTGTGCTTTATCCAGCAAACGCTCGCGCCCATCTGGCCAAAAAGCAGTAACGTTACTGGAGTAGGCATCGGCAAACTGCTGATGCATCATCAAGTGAGCACGCAAAAGTTTATCGTCACACCAGCAATCGTCCTGATCTGCCAAAGCGAGATAATCAAAATCAGTAAGATCAATATCCCGCACCAGACGAAAAAAATTCTGCGCTGCACCGCCAGCCAAACTCACCTGTGGCAATAGAACAATGCGCTTATCCTCCATAGCACGGTCTCGAATATGCGCCACAGTATCATCAACCGAGGAATCATCACTGACAAACACCACCACCTCGACACCCTGCTGGCTAAGAACAGTATCCAACTGTTCATCAAGCCACTGCAGACCATTATGGGTCGCTAGTGCAACCGCAAATCTAGGATAATCCATCGCTCTTCCTGATAAGCACAACTTACTATCACAATTTAACCACCATTACGGACAGGCACCGGCAAAAGAAGAACAAACAGTAACCCTATGTTGCGATAGAGATTATTTTTTCTAATATTACCTCGCACGACCGTCGCAATCCGCTCAGTAACACACATATTCGGCAAGTTAATCAAAGAATATAAGGTTTGCCTATCATCTGCTGACAGCAGATTCACCACCACTTCTCCATAACGATAATTAAAGGCTATCGCCTGCGCGCTTAGTTGATACAAATTTAAGCGCGACTTTTCTAAAACGTCAACAAAGTGTCGTGATAGCGGAAGAACCATTTTCTGCGCCCCAACACTGTTGTCCCCGTGCTGGCGATACAACCCCATAGGCTCAGAAATATAAACAACTTCACCAAACACCCGTGCTACCAACAACAACCACCAGTCATGCATAAGAGCCTGCTTAGGTATTGGTGTAGCTTTTCCAATCAAAGCACGGTTAAAAAGCATAGTGCAACCTGCGGCAACATTCTGTACCAGTAGGTTCTTAAAACATGTGCTCCATGTCGCACTGCCACTTTGATAAGACCAGAAAGAGTTGGCTATTACGCTTAACTTATCATCCACAACCTTGAGATCGGTAAATAACAGCGCTGGTCGCTCCACACCATATTGTTGTTCACAGCACTGTAGCCTAGCCAGACTCTTAATAATTTTTTGCGGCAACCAGACATCATCCTGATCACTCAACATAATATATGGAGCAGTACTCAGTTCCAAACCACGCGCAAAGTTCATAACACAACCAAGGCGCCTCCCAACTGCTGGCACAAAAACTATGCGTGAATCATCCTGCGCCAAGCGCATAACAATAGCAGCGGTAGCATCAGTAGAGGCGTCATCAACAACCAACAAACGGACGACCAAATCAGCATAACCTACGCAATGCTGAATAGACTCTATCTGCTGTTGAATATAAGCCTGCCCATTACACGACGCGAGCACTACATCTATACAAGCCTTGGTAGCAAAATTATTAATCACCAGCACATCACCAATCTGTACACCAACAAAGATTATTCAGCCAACCAGCTATGCAAAGCTGCATCACCTAGCTCATCTGCTTGCAGTTTTTCCCACTGATGTGCGCAACGAACCCACTGATGAGTGGCAAAAGCAGAGAGAGCATTACCATCAGAGCTGTGTTGAGCACCTAAACACCTAATAACAAAGTCGAGATCGTAGAAAATAAAACCGAACAGACTGCGAACTGACAGTAAACGGGCTATTTTGCGCGCCCGAAATTCGGGAGACTGTATCAGAGCAGTAAAACGCTGCAAAGCCTCTTTCTCGCTCATGGCAAAATCTTCACTGTTTTGAGTTGACATTACTATATACAGATAAGCCAGAGAACGCCGTTGCCACAAAGGTAGCGAGTTAAACCACTGCATAAAAGCAAGTTCTGGATCAAGCGTCAATTATTGGCTCCAATCAATAGGCAAAAAACAGTAACAACAGCAGAAACACACCATCAAGCAAAACGCAGCATAGTGGTTACCTATAGCATTGTCTATCCCCACATGAAAGTAAAGCGCTAGATAGCCAACGTACCTACAACCATAGACGCAAAACTAAGTATATATTTTGCACAGGTAAACAATTGCTGCTAAGCTGATTAATTAATAGCTATTTTTAACAAGCAGCAAGATGGTTTTCTTAAGAGTATCTTATCGCCGTTCAGCATAAACGTCTCTTTAAATTGCAGAATTAGAGATAAATCAACCTTAGGGAGGTATTTAAAATGAATAGAGAACACTTTAAGCTTCTTATTTTACTTATCGCTACACTTTTTGGCGCGCAAGTGGCTATGGCCACGAACACCCCTTTTGCTATCGATGAAAGAGATGTTGATGTTTTTCTGCCAGCACCAGCTATTTCGGACGACTGCTACCAACTACAACGCTCCTACCAACCGTTCGGAGAATCCTCTGCAATAAATTTCGACACTGCGGTAGTTCACTCAGGTGAAGCTTCCGTCCGACTTACTTCGTTAAAACTTGACGGTCAACGCTATTGGCTCGATTTTATCCTCACAGCATCGGGCTCAAACGTAGTACTTGCAATCAGTAATTACGGGACAAATTCACCACCTGAATCCTTACCTTATGGAGGGGACTATTCGGGTGCAGGAATTGATTTCAGCTTGACCAGTGCTGAGATATTTGGCCCTCCGGCACGAATCAGACTCTTTGATGTGGCTATTAACTATGTTCTTTACGACTTTGATTTTACCTGGCTTAACGATCAATTTGTCTTGACAGGTTCGACCCACACAGGCTTCATGAACGCAATTACCACCCCAGATGATAACTATATTTTATTCGCAGGCCAAGCAAACCCAACTATACATGATGGCGACACCAACTCGTCATTAATCCTCCCTCTGACCACATTTCAAACCCCTATGGCAATATTTTGGGACGGTGAAGATGGCGAACATAGTATCCGCATGCAATACAAAAATGGTAGTCGCGTACAAACTATGTTTTCAACAGATGGAGTTCTGCGCGGCAATTATCTCCCCCCCGCGGCACAAGCCGAATATACGCTATACTCCAACAGAACAGCGCAAACCTCATGGCTAGCAGCCTGGTGGAGCAACGATGTATCCGAGGAAGAAAAACTCGACCAGTGCATTAAGAAAAAAACAGCGCTTTTCGTCGGTCTCAAGGCTGACCCGCAGCTCTCTGCTCAATTGGTCGATACCGTTTTCAGTGTTGCCGGTTCATTGAGCCTATCCAGTTCAACTCTGGATAAACTCAGAGACACAATTGCCGACAGCAAAGACCTCGTTTTAGAGATGATGGCCAACGGTGAAGTAGACAGCACCACCCTAGCGATATTTGTCTCCTCAACCATTATGAAAAATGCGACCCCTCAAGAGCACCAGCAAATCATTGAACGAATCTGGGGCAACAATGTTCCTAGTGATGTTGCCGCTATGGCGCAATCCGCAGGAGCGGCAGAAACTAATTCCAAATTGGCCATGCAGGCACTAGCAGAAGGGATTGCCAGCCACGCTTTCCCCGCCTTTACCGCTGCGGTTAAATTGGTACAAAAGACGGCAAACTACGCCAAAGACACCTTAGGCAACGACGCTTTTCGCGAACTCTACGATGTATACAAAAACTCTGGTGGCAATTGGGACGATGTCAATCTTATGTCGGTTTTAGCCACCAATAAATTTGCCGACTCAACAATTCGCGAGATACTGAAGTCACGCGGGGAAAATCACAGCGATGCCGCCATAGAAAACTATCTAAAGAGCAAAATGGAGAATCTGTATGCGCGTGGGGATGAACTTGAAGATGAGCGGGAAAAGCTGAACGGGTATAAAGATGACTATCTCAATATGTCAACGAGCATGAAACTTGACTTGAAAAACAAGAACTATAGTTCCGAGAATCCAACCACCTGCGAAATGTTCCACAAATATCTGGATATACGCTCACGTATCGAGCTGGACCTGAAAACCTCCAGTCGCAACTGTGAAGAGGGCCTGACAATAACAGAGATTCAAAACCAAGCAGAATTTTTAGCCCGCTATTGGACTAGGCCAGCCAGTTCTGCCAACAAAGCCGACTATCAGGCGGCAAAGTTGAATTGGCTGCAGCGCAACAACTGCTTAAATTTTGACGACGTGGTGGTAACTACGCCAACAGATGAGCATGGAGTTTGGACGCTTAAAGAAACAATAGTTTGGATCTACCCCGATATTAATTCTCACGCATGTTACGAATCCTCCGCTGTTATATCAGACGGAAGTTATAGCTCAACCACCTCGGTTTCCCCCGATGTGTGCAATTGGGACTATGCTGAAAGTTATACCGCTAATGCCTCATGGATCTCACCACCAGCAACGCTGGTTCCGGGAGAAAGCTATCCTGCCGGTGCCCGCATATCAAGATCGAACGCTGTAGACCAGTGGGGGGCAAGTGATTACGTATATATGTATATGGATAATTACGAAACCGCATGTGGATATGTAACAGCTTCAGAGGTTGATATCAATACCGAAGCGCTTAAAGTTGGCTGGCGAGATTCTGACCCTGCATCAGCTGAATGGTCTGGGACTTTTGTTGCCCCTAGTTATGGCTACGCTGGATCGGCAGAATCGAAACAGTTTCAAATTAAAGCCGGAGGCAGAGCAGGCTGTGTGCGCTACATTTATGAATGGCAGGAGTAGGTTCAAACTTTAATTTCTGGGATTGCCCCTAATTGGACAATAAGGCCAATGGTGGGGCAATCCCGAAGTTATATCTACAACGGAACATTAATCGGTACCGGACAGGATTAGCAGAACAAACCATTCATCCCTTTATCTCACCTAACTACTCCGAAAAAGTTCGTCCAGCACAGGGCAAATTTACTTTCATTTTGCAGATGCCACAAAAAATCCCGGCAACCGCAGTCGCAAGGATCTTTTCCAGCATATTTAATTTAAAATACTAATCCTGCAGTAACTTCGCGTAAACATTGCGCACAGGCTACCAGAAGTTACTATCCACTAGCTAAAATGAAAAATATCGTCCTCTGCACCAAACAGCTTTTCAATATCGAGGCCACCTGTTTCCGCTGCGGCTTTAGGTTGAAGCTTGGCGGCCAGTTGTACTAGATTGGAAATATGCTGCATGGAGAGGAGGTGACAGTAGATCAACGGCAATCCGCCAGCCTGACGCACCAGCTCAAAGGTTTCACTATCGAGGGCATTGAGGCGTTTTTCATTGATACGGTGGATGCCCTGAACCAGTTTGTCTCCATCGGAGGTTTTCATAGTGAGCGGCCATGGCTCAAAAAGGTCGTGCTGCTGCAGGATGGCACAGATTTTTGTGGTAACTTTGCGGCTTTGGTGAATCTGGTGCAGGAAGCTGTAAATCTGTTTGATGGCGTCAGAGACTTCACCATTCTCAGTAAAAAATAGTTCACCATCCGTATCGTTTACCACACCACTATCAGTGTCAATACACAGGTGTTGTTGCCCTTTTTCATCCTGCCCAAGATTAAATGGGTAACTGCGATAAACCGCAGGAACATAGCTAACCAACCATTTACCGTCGGGGCGTAGCAGTAGGTTTTGATTAGGCGCAAGCCCCTGAATGGCTGCAATAAAGTAGTGATCTTTTTGTTGAATAAAGCCTATGGGTAGCACCAACGCAGCCCGAGGCAACTCTTGCAACACCAGTGGAGCAAAGTGGTCTGTAGCGGCAAAAGCATAACCTGAACTACGCTTCCAGCGTTTATTTTCAAATTTTTTTTTGGTGATCAGGGTGATATTTGACATGTTAGAGATTTCCTTCTAGAACAGTTCTCCACACATCAGGCGATACAACAACAGAGAACTATTCGTAAACCAATTTATTTTTGTTTTAGTTTCATTGCCATCACTGCATTTGCATCAACTATATTACAGGAGTTGAATTTCTCCTGCAGTACACCCCAACTTCTTAAAACACGAATTAGCACTAACAATGCTTTTAAGAAAACATAACGGTAGGAAATTTAACTAAAAAGTGATTTACAAGTGATTTACTTATTATTGCTTTATTTAATGATATCTTTGGGGCAGCAGTTAAGCGGCCGGATGTAAAGTTTCATTCAAACCTTTAGCATAAGCCGCACGAGCCGTTTGGTACAGCGCAAGATCGGCCTTAAGCTGGAGCTGTTTTTTCTGTGCTTTATGAATTGAAAAAACCAGCCCTTTGCTGTTTTCATCAAAGTCGTCTATTAGGTATTTTTTGTCATTAATGGTGACAGTGTTCTTTTTCCTATTAGCTCTAGCCTCTTTGGGCATTTTACGACCTAAATTAACAGCATAAGCATTGATTGCCGTTTGCGTTAGCGCCAGTTCGTCCTGAGTTTCCTTGATGCGGCGGTCGGCATACTGTAACGAGCCAATTTGACTGCGCGTTTCTTGCGATAAATCTTCTAAATCATATTCCCGACCATCAATTTTTAACATTTGAGCCATAGTAATCCTTTTTATACAGTGGGCACCTAAAAGTTCATAAAAGCACCACTTATTAATCTGCACTCTACTCCAGAGTAAAAAAACTTAACACCGTATACGATACTTTCACTACCACAGTAAAATAGCTATAAATTAAACGATCCCCGATCTTGTGACCGGGGATCGTTTTTTTGTTCAACCCTTACCTGCGCTAGGCGCTTCGAGGATTCAGGCTACTAAGCTATCAGCTATTTGCCCGTTGATATTGTATCGATTAAGCAAAGTTGCTGACGTCGAATGACTGCTCATCACCGAAGTCTACAGTACCGATCAACTGAACGCTATCAATATCAATAGTGTCCGTATCAGAAACAACTTGGAAGACCGCATACTCTCCTAGGTTATCATCGTTCTGAACAAGAAGAATAGAATGCTGTGTAGCCTCTACTACAGCAAGTTCTGGAGCAGTTGCAGTCTCTATAGCTGAATCGTATGAATTATCCTCATCCACAAACTCAAGGAGTTCACTGGATGATGCGCTAAGCAACTCACTCCAAGTAGCGATATCGGTAGTGTCAATAGCACTAAAATTAACAACAGTAACTGTGTTAGCAGCAAAATCATCAGACGCGAGAGTCGTATCAATACGTACCTGTGAAACGGAAGAACCGCTTAGTGACGTAAGATTATCCAACCAATCAGTGAAGTCAAGGACATCGCCATCTGCACCGTCTTGGAAGTGAACGATAGTGTCATTACCAATGGCATCAGCGTCAAATACAACGGTATCGAAAGACTCGTCATCCGCAACATCTGAGCTCAGAACGATAACATCATCACCTAAACCACCGTTTACTACATTGTTACCATATGATGAAGTCTCAGAATCGGAGTCAGATCCCAATACATGATCAATTAGAACAAGACCATCGCCATCTATTGTGAGACCTTGCGCATATAAAATCGCTGCATCAGTTAAAGTAATAGTTGAATCGTTGGACAGTTCTTGCAACTCGGCAAGAATGCCTTTTTGCTGAGTTGAAGTTAGGTCATCAAACAGAACTTCTGACGCCGTTTCGACTGTAATGTGTGGAATATATCCGTCAACCAATGACGTCATAGTGAGAGCACCATTACTGTCGATGCTGGCAACGGCCAGTTCGCTCATCACTGAATCATTATTAATTGCATTTGCTACCGCTTGATAGTAATCCAGAGCAGTTGTCAGGAAACCATCTGCCGGTTCAATATCCGCCGTAGCTTCGAAACCATCTACAAAGGCTATAGCATCACCTGTAGCTTGTTCAGCTTCATAAGAGAGGGTTACACGTATTTCACGACCCAAACCAAATGCTACACTCTCCGAAGTACCCAACGTATCAAGTAATGCCTGTTCCGTTGCAGTTACACTAATTTTATCGCCAGTGTTATCAGCGTAGATAACATCATTACCAGCGTTGGTATCAACAGTAATGTTGACGCTGTTACCATATACAGTATCAGCACCACCACCAAGGTCGATATCTGCACTGTGATCGCTATCGGTTGATGTGGTGGTTACGGTGTTGTTACCACCAGAGGAGTTGATATCAGCAAAAGTTAAATCACTACCTGAAAAATCGGCACCATTAATAGATACGTCAATTGAATCATTACCTGTACCTGAGGTAACGGTCAATTGTGCGCCTGAGTATGCGCTGATGTCAAGATCGTCACTACCAGCACCTGTAGTCACTGTGTATGCGTTTGCATTCAATGAAGCAAATGAGGTGTTACTAGCACCGATTGTTTCATACAATGTTACATCACCGCCACCTGTAGCTGTGAAGGTATCGATATTCATTGCCTCATCTTCAACACCGATAATCAAATCACCCAAGAAGGAGTTTGCATTAACTGTATCTAGATCGTTATCGTTATCAAAATCGCCACCATCTTGGAAAGCATCACGGATAGTTAGTGAAGCAAAACTGTCTAGTGTAGTATCTGCGGTAGAGATGTTTACAGTTTTTAAAGCGCTGTCTGTTGATGAGATATAGCCGAGGTTTGATGGCTTGTCTTCGTCACCAAGTACAGAGATGTTAATGACCTCAATACCATTTACTTGATCGTAATCAGTGTCATAATAGTCATGATCTGACTGCCAATCTTTACCGCCGATAACCAAGTTACCACCTTCACCATCACGACCAACTTTTTCCAGCTCTACGTTTACAGTGACAGGAGTGTCTTCTGTTACAGCGGCAAGTGCTTGGAATGAGTTGTTCATATCGGTGTCGTAGTTAAGCTGAGATTGCTGAATTTCAACACCAGTTAGGGCTTCAGGACCAGCGTTAGAAACAACGATTGGGAAGTACTGACCAGCACTATCGCCAGTAACATAGGTAGATACCGGGATAGAGAATACAGCTGGTTCAATAACAGCAACAGCAGCTGTTACATCAGGGAAACCATCGGCAACCAACTGAGCGTTGATAGCATCTACTACTGCAGTATATGCCGTGGTGTAATCGAGAGTATCATCTGCAGCGATATCTTGTACATCTACAGTTATTTTAGTGTCACCAACTGTGAATACAATAGTTTCAAAACCTTCGATAGGATTTTCACCTTGCACGTTGTTGAACGCGTTCAGCATACGGATGGTTAATGCAGCCCCACCTGTTTCTTGTCCAGAAAGGAGGTAATCCTCGTCGAACAATACAGTTAAGTCAGATGCATCATCATCACTATTAAAGTTGTCAGTGTGATCCATAGTAACAGTGATTTCTGAAGTGTTACGTAATGCACCAGTAGAAGTCAGAGTTGTCAGGTTTTCAATAACTAGATCACCATCAGACATGTAAGAACCGATTGAATCGATATCAGTCATGTATTTAGCGTCAACTGTTACATTATTGATATACCCACCTGCATCTCTTGCTTCAAAGGTAACGTTTTCAATGCTAGTTGTTCTAGGTTGAACAGCATTCGTATTAAAAGCCGTTGCGCCACGAAACTCAGGAACGAGTTCAGCATAAAGGGAATCGGTACCAGCACCGCCATCTAGATGATCAGCTGAAGATAGTGAGTTAGACACACCACCAGCAAATGAGTTCTGTTGGATGTACGCATAAAAATCATCATCATTAACCGTACCATCTAACATGTCGGTAGAAGAAGTCAACATGAACTCATCGCCAGGGACAGATGGCTCAACTGGAGAAGCTAGAGCATCATCAACCTCGGCATAGGCTTCAGTAAGAGTAGCTGCAGAATCGGTAACATCATCAACAAAGGCTTGCAGCTCAGCTACATCAGTAGAAGCGCCGCCTTCAGTGTCATAATACTCAGCTACGGCAACTTTATTTTGGAATTGTTGTGCAGCAGCACCCCAAGTTGCATCAGCTACATCAGCAACAGCCAGCAGATCGCCAAGAGCGATAACTACCTGCCCCTTGCTCCAACCAGCAGCAAGCAGATCATCGATAGCTACTGCTAGAGCAGCTTTATCGTCAGCAGCGGCAGTGTCGCCCATTACGCTGTCGAGCAGATCGGCAGCAAAGGTGTCATCACTAGGGTAGATAGCGGTAAACACCTCGGTTGTAGTCAGTGCATCGGCAATTTGTTCAACAGTTAAACCAAGCGTGATAGCGTCATCAGCAATATCCAACCAACCACCAGCTGGCATATCGAACATTGTGATGAACATGTTTTGCATTTGTGTCTGTTGTGCAGAATTCATAATTTTTGTTCCTCCGTTACAGTACTTAGAGCTACGCTCATATTCGTGACCACCATAGTCACATCTTGTTTTTTACAACTAAATTTAAATTAACAAATTTTACATGATTCGTAAAAGTCAAAACCAACTTAAAACACGCCTAAACAACCATTAATTTACCTAAATTATAGTATTGCTAGTTTAAATCAATAAACGAATTAACCAACGATGACTGATCAGCCACAAAACGCCATGCTTGCAGTGTCTGGTCACTCTGGCGTGAGATAATCATCCCCCCCCCAGATGGAAATGGCAGCTGATAAACGCTGGGCAGCAGCGGAGACAGCGGAGACAATCTAACCACCGACGCATCGGCGAAGGAGTATAGCGACACTTCACTGTTTTCAACTGCACTAGCAACTACAAAGCCACAGGCATCCAATGGCTGGGCAAAATCAAGTACGGCCAAGTATACATAATTTAAACCGGGGACAAGATCGAGGTTCTCGGCAAGAAATGCAAAGCCAACCTCGGTATAATCGACAGAAAAAATATTATTATCACTATGGTTAGTAGGATCAAGTTCGTCACGCAATAAATTTTCTAATACATATTCAACAGCTTCACTAATTTCGACATAGTTTGAAAAGGCTATTATTCCAAGGCTCTCTCCCGCCGCTGTAGCCTGATAGCCAGCTGCCTGCGCACGCATAAGCGGATCTTCACCCTCGAGAGAATCCTTACTATAGTAGAGGCGTTCAACCATGTCTTGACCGTGAGCGGCAGCACTGATGTGCAACTGAGCGCTCCAAGCCAAGGGGGGTAAACCAGCATCAAGCACTTCGGCGCTTATGCCCATATCATTTTCTGCCTGTTCACGGCTAATTCCATGCTCAGCTAAATATTGAACTGGGTTGCGGCGTACTTCGTTAATACGCTGCCAAAGTATATAGCTATGAAGCTCTAACAGCTGGTCGCGCTGTTCATCGGCGACGCAGACAGAGACACTACATATTAGCAGTAATATTATAGCGATATTTTTAAGCAGTGCCTGCATTGTGCTGTCCTTATTTTATGTTGTTTGCAATTACTTTTGAGTTTAAATACATTTCCTTACTCAGCAACTAGCATACCAACTATGCTTAGATACTCTAAAAAATGCTTTTTTATTGTTCTAATTAGTTATGCTCATAAAAAAGAACGTATATTCGAATAATTAACCAATATATGCACAGTGAAACCTGCACAGTTATGGGAACCATAAAACACAAAAGCAAGCAGATGGTGCGCTTACGCTTCGATTGCCCAACAACAGTATTGGTTAATATTGACCAGAGTGGACAATATTAACCAATTTGCGCTAAGCAACTAGCACACTAGTGCAGGTATTTGGTTCTGGTTAGAATTGAATATTCCACATCAGTGTCGCCTCAAATGGTGCGGCATCTACAGGACCGTAGATATCTGGTTGTTGATAATGACGATTAAACAAATTGGTACAACGCAATTGCAAAACACCTGTGGGGATCAGTTTCCCGCTATAACGATAACAGGCATCAATAATTAATGGTTGTCGCCAATGACCCTGCACTTCGCCTTTTTGATAGCTGTATTTATAGCTACCTCCAACTCGGGCATTTAATGTTAGCTGATGGGCTGAAGAGGGTTTCCAGGTCACGCCAGCATGCGCCATCCAATCGGGACCGGGATCAAATGATTCCGCCCAGGTGTCAAAAACGTCTACTTGGCTCATATCGGGGCGGATATAGGAATAGTTAAGGACGCTATATTCTGCCTCACTATCGTCACCAGCGGTAACACTTAATGCACCTTTTACCGTTAACCAGTTGGTTAAGATAAAGGAGGCAGTAAACTCTCCTCCGTATACTTTACTGTTTACCGGTTCGGATAATCCACCATAAGGGTCCTCATAGCGCAGGTCTTTAAGGTTGCTGTAAAACAAGGTTAGCGCAAGGGCTGTACCCTCAGCGTTGGACCAGTTGCATTGCGCGGTGAGGGTTCTAACCACCTCGGGTGTAAGCGTTTGATCATTGACCAGTTGCACTGAATATGGGGTGCGATAGGCGGTTCCATAAACGAGCTTAAAATCTAGACTGCTGGTAAGTGGTCGGGAAAAACCGATACTGTAACTGGCATTATTGCCATAGGAATTGTGCTCATCGAAACGGACACCGGCCCATAATTGGCTGCGACCCCAGCGGTAACGCAGTTGACTGAATAGTGAAAGCAGACGATTGGAAAAATCTTCCTGTTCGATGTAAGGGGTAAATAATGTTTGCTGTGATTGAAAAAAATCGGGAAGAAAGCCGTCGTTTACCACGGCACCATCAACCTGGTTATGGCGCACGGAACCACCAAGGCTAAACAATCCGCGGTTGAATACTCGTCTATCCCAAAGCAGTTCGGCATGATACATGCGGTTGCGCTGTTGTCTCTCGATACCAGCATCCAGCACCCGATAGTCAGTTTGCTGAACAAACGCGTTCAAACTATAGTGGCTCGCCCCATATTCATGGTTGATAGCCATTTTAAGGTAGTTAAAGGGGGCATCTTTTTCACCGGCCCAGCTCAAATCGTCATTGGCATTATTCATGGTATAGTGGCGCTCAAATTCTGACCAGCGTCCACTAAGATGAAACCAGTTGCTAATATTGAGATTGCCAACAAACTCGTTATAAGAGGAGTTTTCCTCACCGGCAGAGTCCGCGGTTGTGTGGTAATCGTGAAAACGTTGCTTAGTAGTAGAATAGAACAAGCTATAATCGACTTCGTTCAGCCTTTGACCAACCAAAAAATCGCCGCCCTTGGTGTTGTTATCGCCAACAAATAAATTAGTTGCTAGGGTTGTGTCGGCCGGGCAAAGGCGCGGAACAATATTCACTACACCAGCAAAGGCGTCGGCCCCCCAAAGTACCGAGCCAGCACCGCGGACGATTTCCACTCGCTCAATAGCATTGAGAGAAATTTCACCATCTAGGGCGGCGTAATTTTTGGTTACATCGGTAGTGATTGGCACTCCGTCATATAAAAATAGCACGCTATTTTTCATCCCACGTAGATATGGAAGGGTACCACGACCTCCTCCAGCCATGAAAAAACCTGGCTGATCGCTTAATAGTTCAGCTAAGGTGCGCCAACCATTGGTGTCAATTTGGCTACGATCAATGACTAACAGCATAGCTGGAGCAGTGTTCGCAGCTTCTGGGTGACGATCGGCCACAGTAGTTATGGGAGCGGTTTCACCGACTAACATTGACATGGTGTCGTCTACCATATCACCACCAGCAAGCACAGCTGTTGGTATAAACAACAGCCACATTAGTACATATATGCATGCAGGTAGCGATTGTTGCTGATTTTTGATGGTTATTTGTCCCCTATTCATTTTCTAACAGTCCCAAGAGGGTACGAAAGCGGGAACGAGTTACACCTAATAGACGTGCGGCGCTACTCTGGTTACCATTGGCCATTTCTAACACCTGTTTTACGATGGTGCGTTGCAGCTCGTCGTAATCAATCCCCCCAGCTGGAACGCAAAAATTTTCACCATCGTCAAGTAATGGTTCCGTTGTTTCGATATGGCAAAAATCATCGGAATTAAAAGGAGCATCTCCACTTTTTAAAATAACTGCACGTTCGACAGCGTTAAAGAGTTCGCGCACATTACCGGGCCAGCGATAGTTCATCAATAACTGTTGCGCTGCCGGCGTTAGCAGTTTAGTAGGCAATTTAATCTTTTGTCGTTGCAAGCAGTGGCTAACTAGGGGAATAATATCTTCGCGCCGCTCGCGTAGTGGCGGTATATGTATGGGAAATACCGCCAAGCGATAGTAAAGATCTTCACGAAATGTCCCCTGTTTAACTTGCTGAACCAAGTCTCTGTTGGTAGCACACAGCAGGCGACAATTGATAGCAATATCAATATTACTACCAAGGCGCTGAATGTGTTTTTCTTGCAAAGCACGCAAGAGTTTTGCCTGAGCCTCTAGGGGCAGTTCACCAATTTCATCGAGAAACAGGGTGCCGTTAGCGGCAAATTCAAATTTACCGACCCGATCTTTATCTGCTCCGGTAAAAGCCCCTTTTTCATGGCCAAATAGTTCTGACTCGAGAAGGCTTGGTGCAATAGCAGCACAGTTGAGCGCAACAAAACGCCCCTTTTTACTGGCTTGATGAATAATGCGCGCTACCACCTCTTTACCAGTGCCAGACTCACCAGTTATCAATACGCTTGCTTCGCTAGGTCCAACTCTGAGCGCCATCTGGTGAACTTGCTTCATCGCTTTGGATGCGAAAATGACCTGCACAGCTCCATGTTGTTGGGCTGCACGACGCAGCTGAGCATTTTCCGCCATGATCGAGCGAACTCCAAGAGCGCGTTCGACAGCGAGCACAACGCTCTTTTCTTCGAATGGTTTAACAAGATAATCAACAGCTCCAAGACGCATGGCATTAACTGCAGACTCGGTGGTACCAAACGCGGTGATAAATACGACCGGACAAGCAATATTATTTTTTTTAATAGTTGATAGCAGGGTAAGCCCATCCATCCCATCCATACGTATATCTGAAATAACCATATCGACCGGTTGCTGCTGCAAAATTTCTACGGCAGCTAGACCGTTGCCTGCCATGGTAACAGAGTGGCCATGACCTTCAAGCATTATTGCTAAGATCTCCCTAATTCGCTCTTCGTCATCCACTATCAATATTTTTGCCATTAAATTTATTACCTTTTTAGAACAGAAATATAAAATTCACTACTAGTGCATCGAAAGTGGTAATGAGAGCGTAAAGCATAAGCCACCATCGCTATTATTTTCCACTTGTATTGTCCCCTTATGGGCCTTCAGTATATCGTTGGTTATTGATAAGCCCAATCCGGTTCCTTTAGCCTTGGTAGTAAAAAAGGGGGTAAACATCTGCTGTACTTGCCCTGGATCAATCCCCATACCATGATCGAAAATCTTAAAATATAGTTGGTGAGCGTTACAGCCAATTTCAACTCGAACTTGGGATGCACTGCTAGAAACTTCTACAGCATTCTTTATTACGTTAAACAATGCACGCTCAAATTGAGACAAATCACACTGCAACATGCAATTAAGCTCTGTGGAAGATATCTGACTAGTTACATTTATATTTTTATCCAGAAGAGCAATACGCTGAATCAATTGCTTAATTAAATATTCAACATTATAGCGCTGAAATGATGAAGGTTGCGGCCTGGCAAAGAGTAGAAAATTCTCAATTAATCTATTTATACGCACTATTTCATCATCGATAAATCCAATCATCCTTTTTTTCAGTTCCGGATTATCTGGTTGGTCTTTACGAATTATTTCTAGGCTACCGCTAATTATGGCCAATGGATTTTTTATCTCATGAGCAACTGTAAGTGAGAACTTGCCCATCTCGGCTAGCACCCGCTGTTGGGCTGCCAGTTCATTTGCTCGCTTAATTTCACGCCGCTGCTGTTGCAAGGCATCAAGCATCTCATTGAACGCCCGCGCTAGAGTTTCGGTCTCCAGCAGGGTACCGCCATCGGCTCTAACATCCATATTTCCTCGAGAAACTTGCCCCGCTACTCTGAGAACACCATCAAGAGGAGCACGAATAGCACGCGATAGCCTCCAGTAAAAAAACATAGGCACCATGCCAAGAATAAAAGACAGAGAAAAAAAACCCACAGCTAACTGTTGTTTCAGTTGTTCTACCGCGACTAGCGAATAACCGATCCGCACCGTTGCCAACTGTTGTTTAGTTTGTTCTGTCTCTAGAAATGGACTACTTTCTACATCTAGATTTTGAGATAACACGACCGCTGTTGCATGTCCAAGTTGTAGTGAATAAGGTATTTCTGAGCGAATTATTATTGTGTTTCCAGTGCTAGATAGTATTTCAACTGATTGCACATCACGCAGGGCAAGCATATTATCGCATAAGCTCTGCAGCATCTTTTCATCACCAAGAACAACACCTAATTCGGCATTACCGGCAAGGTTTGTTGCCAAGAGTTCAAAATGTTCAGCGAAACGCTGACGCTCGAAGTTAGCCGCGAAATAAAAGCCTACAACTCCCATGACAACACTAGTGCCAAGAATAAACAGAACAGCAATCGCGGTAAGACGCCCTTGTATAGAGTGCAAACCAACCTGTTGTATTATCCGGCGCAACCAACTGCCACTCTGTTCACTAACTAATATTGTTTGACTATTCATTGTTTGCTCCAGCCTTGTTCAGTTGCAGAGCTGAATAAACAGCGCCATTAGTTTTAACAGTAAATTCTGAGGCGACTATGCCGCGGCAATTGCCGGTGTTAACTGCAGCACTTACTTGTGCAGCAACCTGCAAACCACTGTTGTGATAATCGACAACAAATGCTATAGCGGCGCCTGAATCTAGAAAAAACTGATTGTAGCCAATAACAGGGATGTGACGTTTGAATGCTTTCTTAATGATATAGCGTATTACTGCCTGAGAAATGATGGTTTTATCAGGGATAAAAAGAATTGCATCAATTCCGCTGTAATCACTTATAATTTTAATATTTTGCTGTTGTGAGTGAACAGGGAGAGCAACTAATTGAATTTGGTCATTTGTGTCAGCGATGGTAGCAGCATTATCAAACCACTGCTGATTGTTTGCAGGATCAAATAGCACCCCTAGTCTTGAAACACTAGGCAGAAGACTACGGATAACTTCTAGTTGAGCTGATATTGGTAAATTTAGACTAACTCCGCAGATATGGGGCGTTCCTAGGCGGATTAAACGTTCAGGGTTGAGCACCATACCAAACAGTACAGGTATATCTTTTTTGTGCGCTTGAAGATAGGTTAATGCTGTGGGGCCTACAGCTACTACAGCGCAGTAGTGGCGTGAACTAAGTTCAGCGTAGCCATTGATGGTGTAGGGCTTACCTTGCTGATCGAAAAAAAAACGATGTACAGTAAATTCTGGCAACCCCTCCTCTAGGCCTTCAACCATCTCTACATATGGCGCAATTTCGCGCGAGATAAGCACGGCTACGGCTTTATCGCGCGCCGAACTAGTGGTCGGAAAGGTGAGCAGCATGAATATAAAACAGCAAAAAATATGCCGACGAACTGATTTCATGGCCCCATCGCGGTTGGTGGTTAAATTAGAAAAAATAACCGACTGCTAACAACATGTCAACAGGCTAAAATATGGCGGTTAAAGATGCCGAGGCTAGTTCACCCACTCGCTCAGTTTCAAGGTAGATTAAATGCGCCCCTGTAGCTGTTCAAATCGTTGGTTATGCACATGGAGAAAGTGGCTATATTTGGTTCAGTTGCTACCGTAATAATCTTTCATCAGCATATCGCGATTGCGGCTGCTCCCCCAGGCATCAAAATTTTTCACTTGAGAAAAAATAGCAAACTCTTGCCATTTTCCCGTCGACACCAGATCTACCAATGGCCAGACTTCATCTCTTGCTGAAAGATGGAGGTCCAAGAGCTTACGCTGTGAATAAAAGCCCTGAGCATAAGTGGTCATACCATCGATAAGTTCACTTACCATTCCTGACAAATAACCAAGTGGTGCCCGGCCTGGATCTTCTACGGCCAGGACCTCCTCGCCAGTGCGCTGTAAACCGATAACAGCATCATGGGGAGCGGAAAAGAACAGTTCGACAGCAACACGATTAGCATAGATACGGGAAATCAATGCGGCTGATGCAGTGTTTGAGGAGTACAGCGCTGACAT
The DNA here is from genome assembly GCA_034006225.1 of Desulfuromonas sp. Classification (GTDB taxonomy): domain Bacteria; phylum Desulfobacterota; class Desulfuromonadia; order Desulfuromonadales; family Desulfuromonadaceae; genus Desulfuromonas. Next base: position 97,851 of record JAVETC010000002.1, read on the forward strand.
TTTTTGTGTTTTTTGCCGCTGCAAGCGTAGCGGTGTATCAGCCAGACAAAAATAGTAACCACGAACATCCAGTTCCATCAGGGATTGTACAGCTTGTTCAAAGGCTTGCTGGGTTGTACCATTCCAGCCGACATCGACCAGGGCCACGCGACTGCGGGGCTGTATCCCCAACAATTGTAGATAACTAAACAGAGCCTGACGGTTTTTTTGACACACTTGCAGGATCTGTCCGCGCCAAGCATAGAGAAATTTGGCCAGTTTGTAATAATCTTTCAAAGTGATACGATGGTTATCGTCTAGGCCAAGATCGGCCATCACCTGCGATTCAGGAACCGACACTCCTATCCTTTCGAGCAATTCGAAAGGGGAAAGGCCAACGGCTCCGGCGAGTAATTCAGGGATATAGTCCATAAAGTTGCTGATATTTATGGCCGCCAGCATGAACACGACCCGCGAACCAAGCAGGTAGTGGCAACGCGGCAGATCTGGGCCCCCGCCATTTTTCACCATCTGATCGAGAACATAGCCGTCGCGAGACAGGAAAAGCACATGCTCTACGTTTTCGTTTTTAGCCTGATCAGCAATCCAGTCCAAAAAGCCGACGGCGGCGGGACCCCCGTAAAGAAATCCCAGTTCTTGATTGGAGCCTGGAACAAAGTTGCGGCCAACTGTCCGCAACAAGCCCTGCGCCAACGAAGCCGACAACGATTCTTTACTCTGCACTTTGGGCTTAGTTTTTTCAATGTAATGATATGCCTGTAAACCTTTACGGCGAGCTTGTTTTACATCAGAATTAAGATTGTCGCCAATATGGAGGATGTGCTGATGCGCCACCCCTAGTTCGTTGGCCACATGGTCAAAAAGTTCGCCATGATCTCGCTTAGTAGCGTTGTAAGCGGCGGAGATAAATAGCGGTACCTGGTGAAATTGATGAGACTGCAAGGCCTGGCAAAAAAATTGTTCAGGCAGGTACATGTCGGAGACAATGATGACTGTCTTGTCCGAGGCCAAGGCAGCGCGATAAAGCTCTTCCAACTCGGGATTAGGCTGAACCATGGCGAGTTCCATATCATATTCAGCTTGTTGCAGAGTGTTGGCAGCTATCGGCTGTGGTGCTAGACAGGCATAGATGCTATCTAGGGTAATTTCACCGCGCCCCGACTGGTGCATCAACTGGAAGGCTGCGCTTTGTGCTGCACGACGCTGTTGGCGAAAATCGCTTATGCCGAAACGTTGTCCGATGAGGTCGAACAGGTCTTCGGGATCGGCCAGTGGGCGAACAAACAGGGTATCGAAAAAATCGAAAGAGATCACTTGGGCAGCGTCTATCTGGGCACGCAAGGCATCTTCTGTGAGCATTAGCGAAGCAGGCTGTAACTTTGTTTCATTCAATAGCTCTAGCATGGTTAACATTACTCCATGAGCTCAAAATTGGTCCCGTTGGGATGTAAGTTAGTATTATAAAATGGATCGTGCTGAAAAAATTGCGGGTGCAACTGTGCCAGTCGGTTTTTATCGCTCTGGAGACGACTCAGTTTTTGTTCATCGTGATGATCTAGGCCACGGCTGAGTGATTCGTGGTGAATCAGGCGCACTGCAGGACAGACAACATTATAGTAACCGGCTTCATACAAGCGCATGCACAATTCGACATCATTATAGGCTATGGGCAGAGTTTCATCAAAGCCGCCAATTTGCTTAAATTTGCTGCGCGCAACCATCATGCAGGCGCCAGTCACCGCCAGCCAATTGTATTCAAGTAAATTGCGCATAAAATAACCGGGGTTATCTGCAGCTTGGCGGAGAAAGGCATGAACAGGGCCATCATCAAGATTGAGTATTCCAGCATGCTGCAATTCGTCCCCCCCAGGATAGAGTAACTTGGCGCCTACAGCTCCGACATGGGCTAACTGACCATAGCCACCCAGTCGTTCGAGCCAGTCGGTGGTCAATATCTCAGTATCGTCGTTGAGGAACAGTAACAGCTCCCCTTTGGCGTTAGCAGCACCAAGGTTATTTAACTCAGAAAAGTTAAATGGAGCATCGTGGTGAAGAACAGTGACATTTTCCCAACTGAGTATTTCGTCTAAAAGGCTTATGGAAGCTGGTGAAACTGAGCCATTATCGACAATAATTATTTCGTAGTTGTGGTAACTTGACATACCCCGCAATGATTCTAAACAACAACGTAAAACGGGTTCATTATCGCGAGTGGGTACTATTATCGAAATAAGCGGGGTACCTTGCAGTGCATAGTTTACTCTGAAATAACCTGGTACCTGTTCGATTGTTTCGAGTGTGCCACTAAGCCCACGTCGTTCCAGTGCTTCTAACCTAACCCGCTTTGATGCTTCCAGTACATAGGATTTTGCCGCCAAATCTTCGGCGGTTGAACCAGGAATGATACGCCAGTGATAGAGAACTTTTGCGACATGACTTATGCGACGAGTCTTTTCACTCAGTCGCAACACCATATCCCAATCTTGACAACCGTCACAACTAGAGCGTAAACCACCAATATCATTAAGAAAACTGCGTTTAATGCAAGATACATGGCAGGTATACATGGTGCTCATCATGGTGTCCGGCGACCAGTCGGGCTTAAAATGTGGTTCGGTAAAGAAACCATCACGGTCTATTTTATCTTCGTCACTATACACATAATCAGGATCTTCGCGATCAATACATTGAGCAAGTTCGTACAGGCAATCAGCGGTCAGTTCATCGTCATGGTCCAGAAGAACTACATAGTCGCCGCTAGCCTTGGCAAGGGCAGCGTTGGTAGCACCAGCGATGCCACTGTTTTCTACCAAAGTAAGCACTTCAATGCGGTGATCATCGAGCTGAGCCAGAAATTCTCTGGTAGCTAATGCTGGGCTGGCATCATCGGCTAGGATCAGTTGCCAGTGTGGATACCACTGGTCAGTTACCGAAATAAGAAGTTTCTCCAACAGATGTACTGGCGTATCGTAGACAGGCACTAAAATAGAGAATTGTGGTTGAGATTGCATGGCTGCAATAATGTGCTGGAGGTTTTCTGGAGGACGTGGCGGAACGTAGGTATACCCTTTAGACTGAGAACTCAGGGCATAGTTCCCTTGCGCATGTCTGACAATTACCGCTGGGGATATTTTAATGGCATCATTAAAACACGCAACCGGTTGATGGGAACCGGACGTAAGTGAACGATGTCGCAAACGTCGTTTAAGGCCACTAAAACCTTCATGCCGAAAAATTGTCCAAGCTTTGTGTACAACTCTGCTTAATCCATAACGCTGCAAGTAAGTTCTTGAGTTATGAGCAGCAATGCTTATTTGGCGTAACCGTCGTCCGCAGATACGCACAGGAGCTGACAGTCGCCAACTGTTTGAGTCAAGGAGTTGATCTCTGGTAGCAGCCAATGCAGCATTCTCGTTCGTAAGCTGAGCTATTGAATGATTAAGATTAAGAATTTCGGCATCGCACTGTTTGAGTCGCTTTTTAAGCTCGTCGCGTTGCACTAGTAATTCTGCAGACTGCTTGCGCTCGGCATCGAGCTGACCACGCTCCTGCAGGAAGACTGTTCCCATCTGCTTTAGTTCTGCAGCATTAAGCTGCTGTGACCATTTATCGTACAAGATTAAAGCAGCATGATTAGTTTTATCTACATCAGCAGCAAAGGGTGAAGCACCAGAATCTCCACCTAGATAATAACTGCAAGTAATACGATCGACAAAGACAAAGGGCAACAAACGGGACAACTGCAGCCAGAAATCCCAGTCTTCGTAGAGGTCGAGATCTTCATCGAATTCTGCCCCATGTTCGAGCACAGTAGCAGGAAACAGCACACTATGAATTGGTATGGCATTACCGAGCATCAAGCGAGCAAAATTAACTTTAGTTTCGGCAAAAGTAGCCATGAGTTTATGGTCTGAATCATCGCGTCTGCGCCCTTGACAGCAAGAGTAAACGACCTGTTCTCTACTAGATTTTTGCTGAGCAGATACCAAGTAATAAATGTGATCCGGTGCAAGAGTATCATCATCGTCTAGAAGACCTAAATAGCGACCGCGACCTGCAGCCATACCGACATTGGCGGCGCGTGCTCGTTGCAGTGCAGGACCATCTTGATTGATCACGGTTAGTGGAAAATTGCCGCAGCAATCACCTAGAGGCCGGTGTTTACCACCTTTAGCGTTGACCACCACTATTTCGATATTGGAGTAAGTTTGTAGAGCAAGTGAATCTAGAGTTTCATTCAAGGTCGAGCGATCTATACTGCGCACAATAATACTAACTAGGGGCAGATCATCGGGACAGCTGGCATAACCAAGACGGCGACGATAGGCCAGAGCCCCGTTAAACAATCGCGTTAACAGCGGATCAATATCTTTAGCCATAACCAGTACAAAGGCTTCCGCACTGCTAACTTCACCCCCAATAGAGTAGGCGCGAAAGCTGTTTAGGCCACTTATTCTAGCAGCATAGGGCTGTTGAGCCTGCTGAGTAACAAAACATTCCATGGCTTGAAGTTTGCACTTTTCAACGGCGGTTATATCGAGCAGCAGGTTTGGAGTTGGTAATGGCGAACTAACCTCGTAAAAGGCGACATGACGATCTCCACCTAGACGGCGCAAAGCTTCACTGCCTGCGAGAGCAAGTACCTGATGATCAGGATGCAGTTCGGTTGGTGCTGGAATAAAAACCAGATCGGCATCAGTAGTGTTTACGACATTGGCCAACCGTTCTATCAACGTTTCACCATAGCTCAGTCCGCGATCGGGGAGTTGCCAGAACACCGGCTCTGATACCCCTAGTAATTGCAAGGCGGCACGGGATTCCTCTACACGTTGCTGTTGCAATTTTCCATGGCGGTTATCACCGCCCAGCACTCCATCGGTGAGGATATGTACGCTGACAACAGCACCGGCGGTTTGCAATTGGCACAATGTGCCACCGCAACCAAACACCTCATCGTCGGGATGGGGGGCAAAAACCACCACCCGCTGCACCTGGGGCAATTTTGTCGCTAGATCTGAAAGTATTTCTTGTTCTTGAGCAATGCGCATTTCAATAACCACTCCTGTGAGGATGGATAGTCAAATCTAAATCGATACTAATAACCGGTAAGGGGATAATCGTCACCCTAATGCTGAACAAATTATCGAAACCAGCATCTACTCCAGTCACCTAGTATGCTTTATTTCCCAGTGAAAATATTGATCACTTTTGGTGCTTGAGCTGCTGAGCCTAGCCCAATATTGTCCAGGGCCAAGACGTTGCCAGAGGTGGTCTGAGATTCGGCATTTATCGCCATTTCCATAGTGATAAAGTGCTGGCACAAACAAGGGGTGCGGACTTAGTTCCAGCAGCCATTGTTGTTGCATATCATCTGGAATTGAATAGTCGAACGGGATACAACACTCGCCCAGATCACTACTAAAGGGTAAATGTTGAGGTAGTTTGCTTTGCTCTAATTTAATCTGCCAGCATCTTAATTGATGACCTTTAAAGTGCTTATTAAAATAACGTTGACGGGAAGGATGGCTTAAATGCTCTTTATGTGAGCTGGAGCACCATTCATGTACAGCATGAGCCTTTGATAGTAAATACAGAGAAAAACCAGCTTTTTTAAATCGATAACACAGATCAGCATCCTCATAGTACATAAAAAAGTCTGGGTCAAACAAACCACCCACCGCTTCAACAGCGCTTCGTCGCAACATCATATTGCCACCAGATAACATCTGTTGTGCTGTCGGTGTTGTTGATAAATTACAGCAGAGCGCCCACCGCCGAAAACGGTTACTGAGGTATTTACCCAGCCTTGGCCAATGCATGCCCATTGTCATAAACAATTCATTTGCCGGAGTGGGCAATTGAGCTGGTGGCAGCAGCCAATTCTGTTCTGCATCCCAAAAAACACGCGGCGCAACTGCGGCAGCTTTCGGGTTAGATTCAAGAAACGCAACCATTGCAGCAATACAACCGGACAAAACATAAGCATCGGGATTTAGGAGGAAAATCCACTCATGCTTTGCTTGGGAAAAAGCCATATTGCAGGCGCTACCAAAGCCAAGATTTTCATCAGTAACAATGTACTCAACCGACGGCGGTAATAATGTGCTCAACCGTTGCTCTTCGTGGAGATCGTTGCTGTTATCAACAACAAAAACCTGAGCAGTTGGCGCATCGGCTATGATGCTTAACGCAGCACGGGCAGTAATTTCGGCGCTAAAATAATTAACAATAATTGCGGTGACCATATTAAACGATATTTTCTATATCAGGTTTTATATTGCTTAACTGAACTTGTTTGAGTTTAGCAATGCCAGTTTATCTAAAGTCGGTGTCACCGCCAATTAACCACCACTTACCATAGGTGTGCAATATATTATTTTTTTGCTGCCAAATAATTGTTGGGAGCGGTAGATTTAAATCGTTTACTTGGGGGTCTGTTTCAACGACACAATCAACTACTGACTGGGTTATCCAGGAAAACAGTTGCGAGCGCTTGATCTGCGCACTTTTATGCTGAGCTATCTTAACTAACAAAGGCATATGCCGAGAGGCTGCGATCATATCAAGAAGCTCTACCCCTGTTTCACCGTGATCTCTAAGGATAATGAGACCAACTGGTTTTCCGGTAATGCGTTGGGTAACAAACAGAGAGATGTAGTTCACCTCTGGATGTTGCAGATAGCGGTGCGTTACATAGGAACTATCTCGCTCAAGAACAACACGATGGCGCAGATTTTCGGCCATGGTCTCCCACAGTTGATTTATCTTATGCGCATGTGAGGTATCTAATTGACGTACAGTATATAACAGTGCTGGATTACGATATATCGGTGGCCACGTGGCTTCGAGCAATTTACCAATTGAACCATAAAGGCCCAGAAGCTCTCCGAGACGATTGTGACGCTCGGAAGGAAATCCGTAACCACACAGATAGGCTTTATCTTCGCCAACTACCCCTTCCACAAAGGCTGAGGCGACCTTAAACAGCGCTCCATGACGGGTAAACACCCGTTGACGATGGGGAGCAACCATAACGTCACCGATTTGAACAGCTGAATGTTTTTGACCACATATACAGATATTGCGCGGGATACCACCGTAGAATGCAATAATTTCGCCCTGTTCACGGGCCACAGCACCAAGTGGATCGCTTTGACCATACTTCCACCGCCATTGAGCCGTCGACATTGTATCTTTAAAAGCTGAACGAAACAGCGCCAACAATTGTTGCTCATCTTTTTGCTTTGCCCATGAGGTCACCCACTTTGAGGGTGATATACACTGCTCATCTTCTTTTATGATTGAACCTTTATCAATCATCGCTGCGTTAATTTGAATCGTTTTTAGGTGTTAACAATTGGTTGACCTTTTTACGCAACCCCTCTTGCAGCGCTTGCTGACTTTGCGTATCGACATCTGGGGATTGTTCTTGATTTAAGTTTTTTGCTTTATCCTTAAGTGCCTCAATCAGATCGTTTTTATGTAGTTTTGTCATGTTTATAACCTTTCTAAAATAGTCTCTATATATAAGACAATTAATTGTCAACCCCAACCATATAGCGTTAACGACGACTGGCAAGAATGTGAAAGCAATCTGTTGACAAATTCTCCATATCAGCGGTTAACCAAGCCGGAGCAGTGCTGACAAATTGGCTAAAATCCGCCGGTGGTGGGCTATGAACTGCTTTCCATTTTTCAATTTCGAACCCGGCTTTAACCAACAACTGTTGTAAGCTGCGACGGGTAAAAAAACGCAGGTGGGTATTACATAATATCCCGACGGGTTGATAATCGAAGCGCCCTTCCAGCAAATCGCTAACAACAGACCAGTGCCCAGCATTGGGAACTGAAAGGAGCAGATAACCTTTAAGCTGCAAAATAGTGCGTATTTTTTCAAGAACTTGTAAGGGGTCAATAGTGTGTTCTAAAACATCCAACATAGAAACACAAGCGTAAGGTTCAGTTACTTCGACGGATAGAAAATCCCCTTCAATAACATCTAACCCTTTTAAACGAGCCTTTTGCACAGATTCCTGGTTTTGTTCTAAGAGGGTGGCACGACCACCTCTATAGGCTAAATAAGTGGCGATAAAGTTTCCCTCACCCCCGCCGATATCTAACAAACTGTGTACGCTTGCGGGGAGAATATCCAGCATCTCGGCACGATCATTTAGGTAATAATCGGCGTAGGAATGAACGTATACGTGTCTGGCAACGGCAGTTTTATCCCCCAGCATGGCGGGTATTTGTGCCCATTTAATATCAGCTTGTTCTGTACTCAATGACTCAACAGTGCTGCGTTTAACCATATAAATCCATGGGTCGCGGCCATCATATGGGCCTAATACTGGCTGAGTTGCCAATAGTTTGACAAAACGATCAAACCCCGCCTTTGTTGCATAATCTGGAATACAATCGCCGCCGGTGGCACGCTGATCATTTGCCAACAGACAATCTATTTTGTCAGTTGCGGTAGTTGTCGCAAAATCAAGACCATGCGCCAGGTTGTCAGATACAATCAGAGCGGGGTTAAGTATCACCAGTAGGTAATCGGCACTACTTATCCCGACAATATCAATAATAGATTGATAGGTATCGGCGTTGATATTATATGTACGCCAGCAATAGGGTAGCTGCGTTTGCAGTTCTCGGTAACCAAATGCGAACTCTTCCGAGTTGATCAAAGATGGATTATGCTGGATGACAATATCTATCAAGGTTTTCTCTTTCTTGTTTACAAATCTATATACATAGAACGTCAATTTTGTTTACACATCAAAAACACTATGCTGGAAATTAATCTGTCAGCTAGTAACCTTGCAGTAGATAACTAGATGTCCAACGATCGGGATTATCAATTATCCATTTTTCGAGAAATTTGTATATAGGCCGCATACTTTCTAACGGATCTTCCGTTGGCAGATATGGTGACAAGGTATACACACAGTACTGATGTCCTTTTTCACGAATACACACAACAGCTGATAATTGTGCGCCGGTTTCTCTGGCAAATTTCCATGCCCCAAGTGGTAAGCGCAACGACTTGCCTAAAAAGTCTATGTATACGGTCGATTTATTTCCGGGAATATCTCCCATCAATCCTATACAGTTTCCATTGTTTAATGCTACGTAAAATGGTTTTTTAGATTGTTCAACATAGGGCATTTTACCGCACATAAGTCTTTCCATATTTCGGTATTTGCTCTGGTAATACCCCCTGACTGCTGATGGGATCTCTTTATTTTCAATACCTTGAGTATTGACCACATTCATGTTGAGGCCATGATAGCCAAGTGCAGTAAGCCCCAGACAAAAGGCATCGTAATGGATGGAAACAAACACAATAGGGTTGTTTTCATTCACAGTCTTCAGCTCGCTAAGGGACTCAATTTGAACTTGATCCAAAATCGAGACCATCTCTGGTCGCGGCAAGAGATAATTGAGATATTCATCCCATGATTCGTGAATAAAGCGATTTTTCACCAATTGCTGAATGGCTTTTGGATCTGCTTGGGGTACAAGTTGCCGAATCACATCCTGTGTCTGTGCCCGCATAAATGGTGTTTGCAGGGTATATGTTTTCCATTCGAAGTCCAATTTATATTGAACAATACCGCGCAGCTTAAACAGAAAAAAAGCCACTCGTGATGGCAAACAACTGATCAGTGGCAGTATTATCCAATATTCTAGGTTAATCCAACAACAGGCTAGGTTATGACGTAATTTAAACATAAGGACGTTGCTTCCACGTTTTATTGTTACTTTGCCGTAATTAAGGTGCTGCATTGAAGGGCAACATCCCCTATTTTATTTATCGAAAAGCACGATGTTGTCAGAGGCAGCTTTCGATTCCATTTTTGTTCAAACACATTGGCGCTGCCAATTATACGCTGCGCTAATTTTATAGAATTCATTTCTCTGGAGGTTGACGACCAATGTTGACAACTGGCATCGACTACGGCAGCTTCTAACCCACGGTCAAATGCGGTCAAAGCAATATCCGTGGCATAAAAATCAAAACCAAGATTGGGGTCGAAGCGTAATCCAGAATCACATCTCGCGGCAATCAGCATCTCATCGAAACTGTTAGCTAAAGACGGCAAAGTGGCTGGTTCACACAGTTTCTGACCACGATCACATACATTACCGAGTCTTTTTGGTTGTGATTTGAAGTTTGACACTCCGTAGACGCCTACTACTGCCAAGCGAGGGAATCGGTCTGTAGCTTCAGAGATTCTTTGAATAAAAACCTTATCCCAATCAGACGGCAAAAACACGTCTTGATGGACCCAAATAAGCCATTCAAATTGTGGATTTTTATCCATTTCAGCATTAAATGCTGCGGCGGCAGATGAGGCGTTGAAGTAAATAGCCTGAGAATATTCTTTACGTTGCAAACATGGCGACGCAAGAAGATATTTATTAAGGCAAGACACGTCACTAACACAGGCAACGAAGCCTAGTTGCCGATTAGCGCTGACATTGGTTTGCATAACCTAATGATCCCATTAAATTTGCCATTGATGAGGCAGGGCAACAACGCCCTGTAATGAGTTTTGCTGTTCAACCTGTAGGGTAAGACAGTGGTCAAAAACATCGTACGGATGCAGAGCCTTATCACAGGCCAAAATTACGGTTACATAATAGGTTCCTTTTAGTAACTTTATTTGCGGAAAGATCACTGTAGCCGTACCTTCTCCTTTAGAGTTTACAACAATAGATACATCATCAGCAACTGATGTGACGCTTGTTACTGTCAAGCCAGATGCATTTGCTACCCCCAAGGCAATACTTGGTCTTGTTAATGTGGTATCAATCTGAAAATCTATGTTTATAGCTAAGGTATCGACACAAGAAGCCAACTGCAAACAGGTTCCGGAAAATGAACCTACAGTTGCCGTAACTTTTTTTATAGTTCCTCCACGTTTTCTTTCTACTTTTTCGGTTGCAATTTTACCGATGACATTTTTATCAAGGGCTGACTGATATGCAGTAGTTACCTTTGCAGCAGCACCAAACATTTTCACATTGCCGTCATCTAACCACAGTGCACGACTACACAACTTTTCGATTTGATACATGGAGTGTGAACAAAACAGTATCGTCGTTCCACCTTGTTTGAGTTGCATAATACGTTCAAACGACTTGTGGGCAAAATCACCATCACCAACGGAAAGAGCTTCATCAATGATAAGAACATCTGGTTCGACACAAGTAGCAACTGAAAACGCTAAACGAACAAACATACCGCTGGAGTATGTCTTAACCGGTTGATCAATTGACTCCCGTATTCCGGAAAAATCTACAATCTCTTCATAGCGAGCTACGGTCTCTTCGTAGCTAAGCCCGAGGATCTGGGCATTAATAAACACATTTTCTCGTCCTGAGAATTCAGGATTAAAACCACTACCCAACTCCAGTAATGCCGCAATGCGACCACGAACAAGTACTGTTCCAGTCGTTGGGTTTAACGTACCGCATACTAACTGTAATAATGTAGATTTTCCAGCCCCATTACGACCAATAATCCCTAAAGACTCGCCTTTAGCAATTTCAAGATTGACGTCTTTTAGAACCCATGATTCGCGGTAATACCTTTTTCGTCCTCTAAACAACATTTGCAATAATCGTTCATGTGGTTTGTCATAAACATGATAGCATTTCCCTAAATTTTGTATATGTAGTGCCGAATTATAAGACATCGGCAAATCCTTTACGTGTTTTCTGGAACCATGCAAAACTAGACCACGCAAATAAGAAAACTGAGCAAGTAAGCATTAGATAACCACTCCAATTGAGAGGCTTTCCAAAAATCATCACTGCACGTGCTTGCTCAACAATAAATGCTAGGGGATTACTTAGTATAAAAAAATGATATTTTGTCGGTATTGCTTGTAATGGATAAAAAATTGGGGTCAGAAACATCAGAGTCATAGTTACGATACTGACAAACTGTGTGATATCTCGAAGATATACTCCTAAAGAGGCCAATAACCACGATAATCCCATGATAAAAAGTATCAAAGGTATCAATATTAGTGGAAATAAAAAAATAGTTATGGGAGGCACACCGACAAAAGAGATAGAAAATAATACCCAAACTAAAAAACTGATAAACGCATTAAAAAACGCTGTTCCAAGGGAAACCCACGGCAAGATTTCGAGTGGAAAGATAACTTTTTTTACATAATTTGCGTTTTCTACAATAAGTGTGGGGGCTCGAGTGACACAGTCAGCAAAGAAATTAAATATTAACAATCCTGCAAATAATACCAGAGCAAACATAGCGCGGGACTCTTCAACTGTTGACCAGCGTGCCTGAAATACAACACTGAATACAAAAGTATATACAGCTAGCATAAATACAGGGTTTAGCACAGACCAGATCGGTCCTAGTATTGACCCTCGATATCGACTACTTATTTCCCGCTTTACCAATGTGGTTATAAGCTGACGGTGTTTCCAAAAACTCGCCAAAAAAGCATGTAAATTTAGGGGATAGTTTTGCAATATTGATTGTTCCTATAAAAACCTATTTGTTGAGCAATACTATTATTGGGAGTATGGTGAAAAAATCATCCATTTTAAAATTACTGATGCTTAGCTAAGACTTATCGTGTGTACATCTCCTTAAATTTAGGTGTATTTCTTAGGATGATAAAAGCCAAACAATATTAAAAAACTGCTGTTCCAGTTGCATATTGAAGGTTTATACTCGCTAAACATAGATCATACCGCGCATCAATTCCATTGATCTCGGCCCTAGTTAAACGCAACTCTACATCAAGCAAATCGTTTAAAGACACCACCCCAAGTTCTGCTGACTTACTCGCCAATGCATAGGCTTCCTTGGCTTCTGCTAAAGTATCCGCTGCGTTCTCAATACGTGCTTGACTCTCCAACAGCTGTTGATAGCGGGTTTGCACTTCATTAATGATCTCATTTTTCTGCCGCGCCTGTTGTTGCTCTAACCTATCGACAGCTATGCGCTGCTTACGCCAAGCGAACAGGTTACGCCCACCTTGAAAGGGTTTAATGCTTACATTGAACGAAACACTGTAATAATCACGTTTATCATCACCGTAACTTGACTCATCATAATCTCGGTCATAATCTGTCCATGATGCATCTATTTGAGCCTGAGGAAGATTGCGCGCCATTATTATTTTCGTATCTTGACGTGCCATCTCAATATTAAGTCGCGACAGTTCTAACTCTGGGCGACTTAACGATTTGTCCAAACAATCAGCTAGATCAATACAGACCTCAGGAAGGTCATCATAAATTGAACCACTCAATTGGATATTTTCACTGGAGTTTAATGCTAGATATTCACGCAATTGGGCAGCGGCAATAGCCTTTTCGGAGTTGCTACGAATTAGTTGATGCCGTGCATTTGACAACTCCACCTCTATCTCAAGTAGATGCAAACGTGGAGCTAGTTGCTGCGCTACCCAAGCTTTAGCAATTTCACACTGCTGTTCTAAACGTTGTACCGACTCTTGCCAACGCTCCGATAGCTGTTCTGCATGCAACAAGGAGTAAAAGCTGGTGTTAATATTGCGCACCAATTGTTGTTTAATATATAACAATTCGTAGCTACGATACTGCATAGATTGGCGCGCACGCTTGAGGCCATTAATTCCCGATAAACCAGTAAAAACAGGCTGTGTGAGACGACAGCTAAAGCTACTACTATCCTGATCTAAATAATCGGTATCCCGTTCACTACTGTTGCCATTGCTCAAATTATTATAGTTATAACTCGCGCTTAAAGTCGGCAGAAAAGCCCCCCATGCCTCATTTATACCTTCATCAGCTTCTTCTACCGCAAAATTATAGGCTAAAATTTCTGGATTATGTGTCAAACCACGCTCAATGCATTGCTCTATGGTTAATGGTGATGCAATTACAATACTAGGCAAGAATGCTAGCGTACATAATAGAATAAATATGTTTTTCAAAACTATAATCCATCCATACAGGCGAATTAATCGCACTTTCAAGTTAAAGAGAACAGAAGATTGATTTGCATCCATTCAACAAATTTTGCACAGTAGTGTATTTATCAATTTTCACGCAATGCACGATCAAAGTTCTCTTTCAACGGTTCGAGAGCGTAATCTAGCACAGTACGCGGTTCAGTGCGGATAAAAACAGCGCATGGCATACCAGCAGTAAGATACAAGTTGTTTTCATTAAGTTGTTTCTTATCTAACTCAACTTGCACCACATAGGTTGGCTGTTCGCCGTAAGCTGTTTTTTGTAAAATCCGATCTGCTGAAATATACACCACGCGACCGAGTATTTTTGGAGTAGTACGCTGTTCAAAGGCAACAAGTTGCACGTCAGCTTCTTGCCCCTTAAATACATGGGTTATATCCTTAACTTGAATATGGCACTCCACTATCAACGGACTATCATGTGGGACAATATCCAAAATAGGTTGTCCAGGGCTTATAACTCCCCCTACTGAATGTACTTGAAGTGCAACGACCTCACCAGCCACTGGAGCTGATATAGTAAGACGTTGGCGCGCATCCAGCAATGGCATTAACTGTTGCTGCAAATCGGAGATTCGTTGCTGCACCTTTGCTTGCTGATTAACGGCTTCCTGACGATACTCATTTTCTAAAGCAACGCCTCTTAATTCAAACTCAGCAACACGTTCACGCAATTCCGCCTGTGAGCCACGCAATTGAGCCTGTTGTCCTTGTCTCTCTGCAATAGCACGTTGAAGACCCAAAATAACCGTTTTATCAATATAATTTTTTTCATAGAGCACAAGTTTAGCGGTCAACTCTTCCTGCAAAGTGTCAACAACCTTTTGTTCGGCAACCAACCTGCCGGTTAAGCTTAGATCTTGCTGATAGAGTTGATCAGTCTGCTTTTTAAGAAGATCTAGTTGGTTTTCTAAAGCGCGGCGGCCAGAAACAAACACTTTACGCGCAGAGTCGAGCAATTCGGCAAATTTTTCTGCCGATATATCCGCGCCACGTTGAGGCCAATCTACATGATTAGCAAGATTTTTTTCGGCTTGAAAACGTAAATCATCTAGTTTAGCAGCAGCTAACTGCAAACTTATTTGATTTGCTGCAGCGACTATGCGTGAACTATCGAGAACAATAAGAGACTGTCCCGTCTCTACCTTGTCACCATTACGCACAAGAATATCCTTAACAATTCCACCCTCTAAATGTTGTACAGTTTTGCGCTCCGTATCAACACGCACCTCACCTGAAGCAATGACTGCGCCGCTAATCTCAGCAACTGAGACCCATATACCACCAATACCAAAAAAAACCCCAATAACCAACAATCCCGCAAAAATAATCCTTTTGCTGTCGGCAAAGGCAATATTTAACTTTGGTGGTGGGGAGTTTTCATCAGCTATTTGCGCATAATCTTCTTTAGAAATACTGTTTTTAGTAAAAAAACGGCTTAATTTATTTTTAATATTCATATTATTTTAGCCCAGTTAGATTTGTTTTTTTCAATAGAGTCTCGAATTGAATCTACACTACCTTCTGTTTTTGTGCTTCCATCAATTTTTGAAAAACCGCATCGCGAGGACCAAACATCGTCACCTGCCCCGCCTTGAGCATGAGTATTTTATCAACCCCAGCCAACAAACCTGGTTTATGCGAAACAACAATAAGGGTGGTTCCCTGTTGTTTCAACTGTGGCCATGACGCAATTAAAGCGCGCTCTCCTTCATCATCTAGGTTTGAATTCGGCTCATCTAGGATAACCAGTTTAGGGCTACCGTATAAAGCTCGAGCCAAACCAATGCGTTGTCTTTGTCCACCAGAGAGGACTACCCCACCATCACCTATACGAGTATCATAGCCCTTAGGAAAGCTCAAAACCAGTTCGTGCACACCGGCAATTTTTGCAGCTGCTATAACTTTTTCTGACTCCACTTCATTCAGGCGTGCAATATTTTCAGCAACGGTACCGCTAAACAGCTCAACATCTTGAGGTAGATAGCCGATAAAAGGCCCAAGTTTTTCCTGATCCCAAGTGAAGATATCCGCACCATCAAGGCGAACCTTACCTGCAACTGCAGGCCAAATACCTAGCAACAGGCGACAGAGTGTTGATTTGCCTGCACCTGATGGCCCGATGATTCCCATTGATTCCCCAGCCGGTAGCACAAAATTAATATCACGCAATATAGCCGTGCTCCCAACAGCGAAACTCACATGCTCAGCACTGAGTTCACCCTTTGGTTCTGGCAGATCCATATTATCGGAAACAGTCGGCTGAGCAAATAAAACATCAAGGCGCTTCCAAGCCCCTCGTGCTTCAACCATACTTTTCCAGCTACCAATCCCATTCTGTACCGGCGCCAATGCCTTACCCATAATAATTGATGCAGCAATCATACAACCAGCTGTAGCTTTACCTTCCAAGGTTAACCAAGCACCAACACCATAAATAAATACCTGCATAGATTGACGCAACCAACCAGATAGAGACTGAACAAGACCAGCTCTACGACTCGACTGGGTCTGCAGCTTAGTAACAGTATCGTTTAACTCTTGCCACCTAGTTGTGACGCCACCGAGCATCCCCATACTGCGCACCGAGCGCGCATTACGCCGAGCACTTTCCACAAACTTCATAGAGTAGCCATTCACCATATTTGCTGCATCCATCGGCTTGCGAGTAATCTTTTCATTTATTAGGGCAAAAATGATCAACATAACCGCGCCGCCGGTAGCCACTAGCCCCAGCAATGGATGAAGGATATAAATTACACCTAGAAATAAAGGAGTCCATGGAATATCAAACAGGGTAAAAATCGCATTACCGGCAAAAAAATTACGCAAAATATTAACATCGCGCAGTGTAGCCTGATCTGGCGGAGTGCCCGTAAGGGCCCCCTGCTTGACTACACTATTCAAGACGTCTTGGCTAAGAGACTGATCAATGGCAACACCACAACGCACTAACAAGCGTGAACGAATAAATTCCAGAGTCGACATTATGATTAAGGACAGCACGGCAGCGACTGTAATAGCATACAGCGTAGGCATACTATAGCTTGACAATACCCTATCGTATATTTGTAGCATATAGATAGGAAACGTCAGTTGTAGTATGTTGATAAACATACTAAAAATACCGCCATAAACTAAATATGGCCGCCACTGTATTAGAAATTTTTTCATAGGATACTTTCTACTCCTTAAATTTTTGGCGATTGGGTACGCTAACAGAGAACAATACAGGAGTCAAACAACTAATACTTGGACACAAATATAGTTATATGAATTCACATTTAGTAGCCGAAATCCTTAAGAAATCCTCTCGAGATCAAGGAAAGCTTTCGGCACAATTGAAGTTCGAAGCTCCACGATCTTTTTCAGAAAGAATTGGCTCGCCAGACAGTGGCCATCTAACAGCTAAGTTAACATCGTTCCACAACACTGAGCGCTCGTGTGCAGGGGCGTAATAGTCCGTAGCCTTATACAGAAGTTCTGCCACATCTGAGAGCACGACAAAACCATGAGCAAACCCTTCAGGTAACCATAATTGGCGTTTATTGTCAGCTGACAGACACTCGCCAACCCACTTACCATATGTTGCTGAACTTTTGCGCAGATCAACCGCGACATCAAAAACCTCACCGACAACGCACCTAACTAACTTCCCCTGAGGCTGCTTTATTTGATAATGCAAACCTCGCAATACGCCTCTACTAGAGCGAGAATGGTTATCCTGTACAAAATTAACATCACGGCCAACGGCCTCATTGAAGGCTTTCTGATTCCAACTCTCCATAAAAAAACCGCGCTCATCACCAAACACCTTGGGCTCAATGACCAACACTCCGGATAGCTCGGTTTGCACCACATTCATCCTACTATTTCTCCCGTGATATATGCTCTAAGTACTCCCTATAGCTTGAGCTTGGAGTCTCCTGTATAATTTGTTCAAATTGACCTTGATCAATAAATCCTTTGTGGTAGGCAATCTCTTCCAAGCAACCAATCTTTAAGCCCTGCCGCGCTTCCAGAGTACCGATAAAATGGCTTGCCTCAAGTAGACTCATATGTGTACCAGTATCGAGCCAGGCGATGCCACGCTCAAGTCGCTCCACCATTAACTCACCACGGCGCAAGTACTCCAGGTTAACATCTGTAATCTCCAACTCACCTCGGGCAGATGGTTTAATCTGTTTCGTAATTTCGACAACTTTATTGTCGTATAAATAGAGACCAGGAACGGCAAAGTTAGACTTCGGTTTATGTGGTTTTTCTTCGATACCAACAGCTTTTCCATGCCCATCAAACTCAACCACACCATAGCGCTCGGGATCTTTCACCTGATAACCGAACACTTTTGCGCCAGTTGTAAACTCATTGACAATACGTGTAAGGTCCATTTTCCCGTAAAAAATATTGTCTCCCAAGATTAGACCGACTGGATCGCCAGCAATAAACTCTTCCCCTACTAAAAATGCCTGAGCAATACCTTTAGGCTCAGGCTGAATAACGTAGGTAAAACTGACCCCAAAACGGCTGCCATCACCCAACAATGCCTCAAACCTAGGAGTATCCTGAGGTGTGGAAATGATCAAAATATCATCAATGCCAGCACGCATAAGAGTGGATATTGGATAATAAATCATCGGTTTATCATAAACTGGTTGCAGTTGTTTACTAACAACCAATGTTAATGGATAGAGCCGGCTACCAGCTCCACCAGCAAGAACAATACCTTTTTTAATTCCAGACATCTAAAATCCTATAGCTAGAAATTTTTAAACTCGGTTGATTAAATATTTTCTCAAACTCTCTTGCCATGCTGGTACAATTACCCCAGTAGCTGCCACAATTTTTTCTTTTGACATGACTGAATATGCCGGCCGTATAGCTGGTAGCGGATATTCGGCAGTAGTAATCGGCTTTATATGCTTTACTTTGAGGACCGCACCATTCTGCCGCAATTGACGCACAATTTCTCTGGCAAAATCATACCAGGTGCATACACCAGCATCGCTGTAATGATAGATACCATATGGTGCCGAGATCGACGTCCCCCCATTATTAACAACTAAGAGCAAGATCCATATTGCGTTGGCTAAGTCTGCCGTATAAGTCGGAGTTCCTGTTTGATCAGCAACAATACCCAACTCCTCCCTCTCCTGCGCAAGACGAATAATAGTTTCGACAAAATTAGGTCCATTGGGGCCATACAACCAGCTAGTACGAACAATATAATATTTGTCCAAGCCACTATTTACAATGGCCTGTTCCCCCTGAAGCTTAGAGGCACCATAAACCGAAAGTGGAACGGATGTCGCCTCTTCAGAGTATGGTTTTTTTTCATCTCCAGCAAAAACAAAATCAGTCGAGATATGCACCAGTACAGAGCCAATCTTTTTAGCCGTAGTTGCTAAATTAGCTGGGCCTTGTCCATTAACAGCAAAGGCTAGTTCTTGCTGAGTCTCGCAGTTGTCTACTTGAGTAAAAGCTGCACAATTAACTATCGCCTGTGGCTGTAATTCACCCAAGACCTCATAGACCTGTTCCGCATCCGTAATATTAAACTCAGGCAAATCAAACGGGTACAGCTCTATAGTTTCAGGTGCAATTTCACGAAGCATACTGGCCAACATACCATTGGCGCCTATTATGGCTATTTTAGACTTAGACATTAATCAACCTCTTTTATTTGCAACCCCTAGGCGCTCACGTTGGTAACTACCGTCCTGCACACGGCGGCACCACTCAAGATTGTCAAGATACCACTGAACCGTTTTACGCATACCGGTTTCAAAAGTCTCTTCAGGTATCCACCCCAATTGGCGCTGTATTTTGCTGGCATCAATGGCATAGCGCAAATCGTGCCCAGGACGATCCGCTACGTAGGCAATTAAGCTACGAAAACCTGCGGGGTTTCCACTGGATCGAGAATGACAGTTTTGTGGTGCTAACTCTTCAAGCAAATCACAGATACTGTGCACTACTTCAAGGTTCTGTTTTTCATTATGACCACCAATATTGTATGTTTCCCCTACAGACCCTACGCTCAAAACCTTATAAAGAGCACGCGCATGATCCTCTACATACAACCAATCACGTATCTGGGTGCCTTTACCATACACAGGCAGCGGTTTACCCTCCAGTGCGTTTAAAATCATTAAAGGAATTAGCTTTTCCGGAAAATGGTACGGTCCATAATTGTTGGAACAGTTGGTAATTAGTGTTGGCAGAGCATAGGTACGTCGCCAAGCACGCACCAAGTGATCTGAGCTAGCCTTGCTAGCCGAATAGGGTGAACTTGGAGCATAAGCTGTTTGCTCAGTAAATAAATCTTCTGGTCCCTGCAGATCACCATACACCTCATCGGTAGAGATATGGTGGAAGCGAAAGCTAGCCTTGCGGTTATCATCAAGAGCGATCCAATAACTACGTGCCACTTCCAACAGTGTATAAGTACCAACAATGTTAGTCTCGATAAACGCCGCTGGACCATCAATAGAGCGATCAACATGACTTTCAGCTGCTAAATGCATTACCGCATCTGGTCGCTGTTCGTCAAACACCCGTTCAAGCTCTGCGCGATCACAGATATCTACCTGTTCAAACACATAGCGTTTACTCTCGGCAACTGTCACCAGAGATTCAAGATTTCCGGCATAGGTCAACTTATCTACATTAACAACAGAATCTGTTGTGTTTTCTATAATATAACGAATGACAGCAGAACCTATAAAACCGGCTCCGCCGGTAATTAATATTTTCACTTAAACCTCACCCACCCCATTTAGCCCAAGTAACACCACATAAGTAACAACTTTAAATATTCGCACTGGTTATTTACCTATTTGATTATTGCAAACTATATATAACAACGATACAGAGAAAATTCACCCCTGTGCAGGAAATAAACTTTCAATATGGAATAATCTAGAAAAAGCCAGCCGGAAATGTATTAAATTTTAGTGATCATAGATCTGTTAATTACGGAAGAACATCCTCAAAAAAACAATAGAACAAAGAACGGTTATTAAAGCACATAGCTGGTATCATCTACGTTTACTTTGAGAACCCAACATCATAACTACCAGAAATTTTTTCTACCAGATTAGTCGTCGATCTACCTGCGATAAATGGCAGCAACTCCACGCGTCCGCCCCAGCTTTCTACCTGCTGGCGGCCGACGACGGTTTCGGGGGTGTAATCACCACCCTTGACCAGCACATCGGGCCGCAAGGTTTTTATCAAATGCAATGGGGTATCTTCATCAAAGATAACCACGTAGTCTACACAGGCTAGAGCGGCCATCACCTGCGCGCGATCATCCTGTTGCACTAAGGGTCGCGTTGGCCCTTTGAGACGCTGCACTGAGGCGTCACTGTTGAGGCCCAAGACTAGAAGATCACCCAACTGCCGCGCCCGTTGCAGATAACTTACATGACCGGCATGTAGCAGGTCGAAGCAGCCATTGGTAAATACAATTTTTTTGCCATGATACTGCGCATGGGCGATGATATCTCCCAATGGAGCAAGTTGCTGAACTTTACTCTCTTCTATTCCGCCAGTGGTAGCGACGGCGTGTAAAATCTCACGGCAGCTAACTGTGGAGGTGCCAACTTTAGCCACTACGATACCGGCAGCGATATTGGCAACGGTGGCGGCTTGTTGCAATGAGAGCTTAGCTGCTAAACCGACACCGATCAGAGAGATAACGGTATCGCCAGCACCAGAGACATCAAAAACTTCGCGCGCGGTAGTAGCTAAATCAATCTGGCGCCCATCGTTATGAAACAAGCTCATCCCCTCTTCGCTGCGAGTCAGCACCAAGGCATCCAGCTGCGTATCACGGAGGATCTTAGCCCCAGCAGCGCTCAGGCTGGCAGCATCACTAATCTGAATACCCGAGGCCTCTGAAGCCTCGGCACGATTTGGCGTCAGCAGAGTAGCCCCAGCATAGCGGGTATAGTCTGAGCCCTTGGGATCTACCACGACAGGAACGCCATGAGTACGACCAAGGGCAATAACTTGGCGTAACACCGCAGTGGTCAACACTCCTTTACCATAGTCAGAGACAAACACAACGTCTATTGCCGCAGCGGCTCTGGCTTGCAACTGTGTTTCAATCTGCGCCAGCAGTTGGGTCTCTACAGCTTCAGACAAAGGAATTCGGCTCTCACGATCGATACGCAACATCTGTTGGTTGCTAGCTAGTATCCGCGTTTTACGGCTAGTCTTGCGCTCATTATCAAAAATCACTCCGGTGGCATCGACCTTAATACTTGCCAACTGGCGGTGCAGATCTTGTCCATCGCTATCATCGCCGACGACTGAGCATACCGCTACCTGGCAGCCGAGCGCGCACAAATTATTGACAACATTACCGGCGCCACCTAAGCGCAGATCTTCGCGGGCAATATCGACAATCGCTACTGGAGCTTCGGGAGAGATTCTCCCTGTCTTACCCCACAAATATTCATCCAGCATCAAGTCGCCAATAACCAGCGCTTTTATCTGAGGTAGACGTTGCAAAAAATCCTGTATTTGATCAATAGTCATGGAGATTTTTCCCATAATAGAATTTAGATTTATCCTGCAGTTTAAATACCCAAAGCACAACTAGCATAAACCAGTTGCTTGAACAACTATAAGCCGATCTTAGGTTGGGCTAAAAAGCGAACGCACAGTTTAACATTTTATCACCAGTCGATGGTGGATTTAGTCCGCAAAATTGTGCTAACCTCGCCGCGAATAAAGCGGAGGTTACTTAATCAGCACTGATTGATTTGCCTCTATGCAAATCACTGTCGGTTGTGTAAATAGCGCTCGGCGTCTCTAACACACTGGGACGCTCGGCACCAGCCTTTTCGAGTTGCGCTGAAAAACCACATGTTTTGCGCGCCTGGTGGAATTTACCTGCGCGATCAAAACAACTGCCACAGGAAGAGATAACTAGATGGCACAGCCAATCACACCGCAACTACTGGCGGGGAGCATCCCTTTTAAGCTGGAGATCACCAACAGTAGCGGCAATGACGAGCATAAATCTCAGTGTGTCAACTTCGAATGTCAACAGCTCTTGCGTCTACTACCAGGACGCAGAGTGGTATGCCAATCAGAGTTTGGTCAGCAGCAGGTTGTCATAAAGCTGTTCATCCATCCGCGCAAAGCAGCACGTGATTATAATCAGGAGCTGAACGGCTATCAACTGATTGCCGATAGCGACATTCTGACGCCTGAGTTAATCAGTCATGGAAAAATTATCGCCGGTGGCTTCTTTGTGATGTACCGCTACATCGAAGCATCGAGAGTGCTAGGTGAAACCCTGCCTCCAACACCTGAAGCTGCAGCGCAAGCACAACTCCACGAGCTGATGGCCATACTTGCGCGGATGCACGCAACGCATTGTCAACAGGTTGATCTGCATGTCAACAATTTTCTCTATGCTAATGGGCAGCTATATACCATAGACTGCGGGACTATTTCCGCAATGGGAAAAGGCCGCCAGCAGTTGCGCCAAAGGCACAAAAATTTAGCCAATATTCTATCGCAACTACCCACCACGTACGACTATTTGGTGCCAGAGCTCCTAGATAAATATCGCGCTCACTACAGCCAGCAGTATTTAGCAGGAGCACCAATAGACATTACCACAGCTGAAATCAACCGCCTGATTTTGCGCTGGCGGCGCTGGCGCATGCACAATTACCAGAAAAAAGTCGCGCGTACCTGCAGCGAATTTATTGCGGACAAGCAGTGGCATGAACGACGAATAATGCGACGCGAATATTCCAGCCCAGAGTGGCTGAAATTTTATGCCGAGGTGGATAAATATATTGCGCAGGGCACAGTGTTAAAAGATGGCAACACAGCGACAGTTGCTCTAGCGCAGTGTTCTGGTAAAAAGCTTGTAATCAAGCGCTACAACATAAAAAACTGGCGCCACCTGCTGAGCCGGTGTTGGCGTCCCAGCCGTGGTTGGCGCACCTGGCAAAACGCCCATCGCCTCAAAGTGTTAGGCATTCAGACGCCACAACCAATTGCGGTGATTGAAAAACGCTGGGGCTGGCTACGCTTGCAGGCTTACTATATCAGTGCGTACACGCCTGCCACCGATGCCCTCACCCTATACTCGCACCCGCAGGCAAAAGTATCGCCGCCGCAACTTGCAGCCTTTAGGCAACTATTCAATGCCTTGATTTATGCACGTATTAGCCATGGCGATTTTAAAGCCAACAATATTTTGGTCGAGAACAACCGGGTTACGCTTATTGATTTGGATTCTATGCATTTTCATCGCTGGCGGCATAGCTTTAGCAGAGCATTTGCCAAGGATTTAGACAGATTTCAGCGTAACTGGCTGAACAACCAGCATATTTATCAGCAATTTCAAAATATTATTGACCAGTTAGAGTTTAAGTAAACTAAGCGACTATAGGCAAGCTAGGATGCAGGGTGTCAGTGAACATTAATAATTACGATGATTCAGTCACGCTGAAATCGTGGATTTAAATCCTATAAATGTGCTATCGTTTCCACCCGTGATTTAACGGTTAAATAAAACACCTGCACAACCACCAGAGAGCTATGCATACAAACACAATTTATACACATCCCCAGTGGCAAGATATTTTAGCTGCCAACAATCTAGCTACCTTTGAACAGTTGTGGAATGTGCAACTACAGGCTGTCGACGAAGGTAATCAAGGGCGTGGTCATAAGGGGTGGAGTGTCGTCGCTATACACAGGCTAACTTCACCAACCGGCCCCTCCAAGCGCGTGATCATAAAACGGCAAAGCAACTACCGCAGTCGCACTTTGAGCCATCCGCTGCGTGGCATTGCCACCTTTGAAAAAGAGTATAATTTTATTCGCCGCTACGCACAACTTGGCGTACCGTCCACCCAAGCTATCTACTGCGCCACCCGTATGCACAATGGTGATTTACAGGCTATTTTAGTTACTGAATATCTAGAAGATTACCGCTCGTTAGAGGATATTCTCGATACATTGCCCCATCAAGATGGTGACGAGGCTTGCAAACAGCAGCGGCGGGCTATAATCGCCAACGTGGCCCAATTGGTGGCAAAATTGCACAATAGCGGTCTAGAACATCGCTGTCTATTTCCCAAGCATATTTTCGTCCCTAACGATCTGCACCAGCAAGCATGCTTGATCGACCTGGAAAAGACGCGTGAAAAACCCTGGAGCAGATGGCGGCGCATCCGCGACTTAACCGCGCTAAGACGACGCACTACCCAACTAACTACGCGCGACAACATCCTATTTTTGCGTACCTATCTGGGGATAAATCACCTTAATAGTGAGGCGAAAAAGCTATGGCAGCAGGTAGAGACGCGGCGCACCAAGCATAAGAGTGGTTAGTTTATGCGGTTAAGCGAAGATGAAATTAACACAATAAAGACGGTAATTCTTCAGCACGATCCTGCAGCAGTTATTTATCTATTCGGTTCACGTATAGACGATAAAAAGCAAGGTGGAGACATAGATATTCTTATTCTTTCAGCGAATCTCAACTATAAAGAGAAACGCAAGATACGCATAAAACTTCACCAACTTCTTGGTGAGCAGAAAATAGATATAGTTATCGCCGCCGATAACAGCAAACCATTTGTCAAAATCGCCATGGATAATGGGACAAAATTATGAATAAGAAAGATCTCACCGCCAACATAAATGAGCTACTGCTACAACTTGATCAATCTATGGAGTGGCTTGAACACTCATTCCAACTTTGTAAAGAGATAAAAAAAGATCCGCCAAACAATTATACTATCGAAGACTTTGATAAATTTGAAACATTAACCAGTCGTTTTGCCCGCACTGCTGACATCCTGATCCAAAAAATTTATCGCAGCATTGATCTGTTTGAAATGGAAACACCCGGCACCATGATAGATATCGTTAACCGTGCCCACAAGCGCGGCATAATCAACAGCCCTGACGATATTCGCAATATTAAAGATCTGCGCAACGATATTGCCCATGAATATATGCAGGAACAACTGATAGATCTATTTAACGAGGTGGTTGAGTTGACCCCGTTATTGATGGTATATGTTGAAACTGCTCGCAAGTATTGCGCAAAAATGCTCGTTGAAGTATCTACGAAACCATACTGAGCACAACGACACAAAAATATTATTACCATGGAGTTTATATAAATATGTCCAAAGTGATTCTTGGTCTCTCAGGAGCACTGACCCACGACCCTTCTGCTGCCCTATATATCGACAACAAATTGATAGCAGCAGCAGAAGAGGAGCGCTTCACCCGTGTCAAACACGCAAAAAACTGTATGCCTCTTGAGGCAACAAAATTCTGTCTGGAATATGCCGGTCTTAAAGCGGAGGATGTGGATATCGTCGCCTTCCCGTTTGCCGAAATTGGCCTAGATCGTCCGGATCGCTGGCATTTTGCTAAGCGTTACTGGTACGCACCCGACCGTGCTCTTACTGCGCTGTTCAATGGCAATCGCCGTTACGCACGCAATGTCAAGAATGTTAAAGCTATGCTGCAGCAGGTGGGTATCCAGTGGGATAAAATTGAATTTGTCCCCGTTGAGCACCATCTATCCCACGCCAGCAGTGCCTATCACCTCAGTGGGTTTGAGGGCAAAACAGCGATTCTCGGGATTGATGGCAAAGGGGAATATGCGACCACCTTTTTTGGCTATGGTGAAAACGGTAAAATCCACAAGATTAAAGAGTTTTTTGACCCAGAGTCCTTAGGTGGACTGTATGGTGCCATGACTGAATATCTCGGATTTGAGATGCTCGACGGCGAATTTAAAGTGATGGGTATGGCGCCCTATGGCAATCCGGATAAGTACGATTTTTCCCGCTTGGCCAAGTTCGAGAACGGTGAACTTATTGTCAACACCGAGCTAGTCAACACCGTCGGTATGCGGCGCTACAAAGAAGATGGCAAGGGCTACTATTTCAGCCAGAAGCTGATCGACTGGCTAGGGCCAAAGCGTCAAGGCGATAGCGCCGATGAGCCCTATATTGACTACGCTGCCTGTATTCAGCGCCTGTTTGAAAAACTGTCGTTGGAGATGATTGACTACTATCTTAAGGATGTGCTGCAGGAGACTGGACAACTCTGTTTCGCTGGTGGTAGTGCGTTAAACGTCAAGCTCAATCAGTACATTCTCGATTTGCCCTACGTTAAACAGCTGTTTGTCCAACCGGCCGCATCTGATGCGGGCACGGCTATCGGCGCTGCTGCCTATGCGGCTCACCTGCACGGCATCAAGGTTGACAAGCTTGAGCATGTCTATCTCGGCCCCAAATTCACCAATGACGAGTGCATTGCCGCCTGTGCCGCTCATCCAGAAAAACCCCAGTGGGAAAAGATTGATAATGTTCCACAAACCATTGCCAAAATGCTGGTTGATGGCAATCCGGTAGCTTGGTTTCAGGGCCGAATGGAATTTGGCCCGCGCGCGCTCGGCTGCCGCAGTATTCTCGGCTGCCCAAGTGCTAAAGGGGTGGCGGACCGCATCAATGAGCAGATTAAATACCGCGAGCGCTGGCGGCCGTTCTGCCCCAGCGTCATCGACACCTCGGCGGTAGACCTGCTGCAAACTGATCATCCCGCGCCATACATGACCTTCACCTTTAAAGTCAATCAGGAGTGGAATACTCGCATCCCTGAAGTTATCCACGAAGATGGCACCTCGCGCGCGCAGGTAGTCACCGAAGATACCAATCCACGCTACTATGCCCTACTGCAAGAGATGGAAAAACTCACCGGCAATGGCGTAGTGCTCAACACTTCACTGAATCGTCGTGGTGAACCAATGGTCTGTGCACCAGTGGATGCACTAAATATGTTTTATGGGTCAGATCTGCCATATTTGATTATGGAAGATATTTTGGTGCGCAAGGAAAACAAGACAGGTATTAACAATTGAGCCACGTTAACAACTTTAAGATACTGACATTAAACTTACTTATTGGACAGCAAACTAACAGTCGTTAAAAGGTTGATTTTTCGGCACAATCTGCACGACAAAACTTGAGTTTAGGTGTATGCACAATATATTACCAATCTGACAATATTATCCTAAATGTTACACTTTAGTGGCTATTGTCATTACGACAGACTGGAAAAAAGGTATTCTCCATGCAATCATTGAAACTATACTGGTCGTCAGGTTTGAAAAATGGTAAAAAAAATTTCGGCGACTGGCTATCTCCTTTATTATGCGAGGCCGTCGCAAGTAGACACGTAGTCTACGCAAAACCAAACAGATGTGACCTAGTTGCTGTTGGCAGTATTCTTCATAGACTTAAGAATCACTTCTGGACCCATCGGGTGCATGTATGGGGCAGTGGCCTGATACAGGAGCAAGCGTCGTTTCGCAGTCCCCATACATTTGACGCAGTGCGTGGTAAAAACACTGCCGCATTGATCAAAAACCAACCGATCAAAGCATTAGGGGACCCTGGCCTGCTCAGTGACATATTATTACCAGACGTGTCGCGTGAAAAACAATATCGAATAGGTATCGTCCCCCACTATGTCGATCAAAAAAATCCAGCTATTTTAGAATTTCTCAAACAACCAGGAGTAACTTTCATTGACATCTTTTCAGAAACTATTGATTTCTTAGAGCAGGTTTCACGCTGCGAAATGATCGTATCATCTAGCCTGCACGGTTTAATCGTTGCCGATGCGATGAAAATACCCAATGCTTGGCTCAAGCTCTCTAAACGAGTACGAGGAAATGATTTCAAATTTACCGATTATTATTCGGTTTTTGGGTTAGAAGACATGCAACCATATCCATTTTGTGAACAGACAATGGTGAGTGAAGTGGAAGAACTACGAGACAGTTATCATCGTCCAGGTATCGATGATATTAAAAATAAGCTCTACGAGGCGTTTCCATTTCGAGCTTAATCGGCTCAATACTCCAAACTATCTCGGCGCTGAAGAAAAATAACTGTTTTTTTATCACCCTCAAACCTATTTACGACATCAAAACCGTTAATTTCGGTATCACCTTTTTTTTCATTGGATACATATAAAACTAAAAGAGAGATATCTTTTTGCTTTTTTGCGCTACTGCGCATCCATGCTAAGCTTCTTACTAAATTCACATCTTCGACCCGATTAGCATACAGTGGCAGCCGACGATCATTATACATTACGACCGCAGTTGCGCTAGAATCATAATCCTGCAACCATCTCCCCGCCGCAACAATAGTACGATCCTGCGTCTTAACTCCAGCCATTAGTGTTTTTGCTAACGGAGCACCGACAAACAGAATCACCATCAGCACAACAACCATAGGACGAGAAGAAAACCTTTGCAGGCAAACCACTACTCCTGAACTAATCCATGGCAAGATAGCAACTGCCGCAAGCCAGAGATAACGTTCAGTGGTAAAATTATGGCTCATGCTGAAAAGTAGATTAAGCAGAACCGTAAGAAGACTTAGGAGTATTAAAATCCAACGTTCCTTGGACATGCTCCTAATTGCAGTGCCGCGCCCTATCCACAAGGCCAACAATGAAGTAGGAAAAATTATTTTAACCAACATTTCACTTAAACCAATAAGGTAGATTATCGGCGCATAGTGTCTAACTATTTCTAGCAGATTATTATGTAGATCAGCTCTGGGTAAAGAGCTCTGAAATATTTTCAACTGCTCTAGTAGATTGTTATAGCCGACAAACAATTTTAAAGATACTAGTTGCCAGACCCAACTAACCACTTCATTCAAGCGAGAAAATGATTCAATACCTAATGCTTTCAGCAAGATGATTAACGCCACTAGCAGCAAAGGAATCAGAGCAATTGTACCCACATAGAGTAAAGAGGATATCCTGTCTTTTTTTACATTACGAAAATAGAACGGCACAAGAATAGTTGCCACAACCGGAATCAATACTCCCTCGATTCGAGTCAGAATAGCTAACACGGAGAACAGGGAAAACCATAACCACCATCTTAATCTGTTTTGCTGAAAAGCCAGAATCAGCAATAAAATTGCAGTAAGGCTAAACATAAGAAAAAGTGGGTCGCGTATGATTGAGGTTGCTAAAGTATTGAATGCAGGAAGTAGCGCAAACATCAATGAGGACACTAGCGCAACATGGTGATCAAAAATGCGTAGTGTTAGAGAATAAAGGGGTAACAGGCACAAAACCAGTGGAACAATAGTAAGCAGTTGTCCGGCATAGATCCAATTTGGGATTAATACATGAACGATGGAGAGCAACCACGGATAAAATGGCATCCGGTAATAGCTCACCCCCTCAGAGTACAGCCCATGTGCGTGTTTTTGCGCGGCAGCAATATATGTAGCGGCATCCGGATTAACAACCGCTCCCTGCCAAACAAACAACAGTTTCAAGCAGATAGACAGCGCCATAATAAGCAGCAGTGCACGATGTTTTAAAAGTAAACTACCCATTGAAACGATACTTTCGGTTATAACGTTTCATAAGTTGCGCCCCGCGCTGTTCGATTCGTTGCCATAATGAAGCATATTCCTGTAATGCTTCACGCAACGGTTTGCCAGTATAAATTTTTATAAAGCGATAGATGTCCTTGTGGGTAAGTCCAATTTCCATACTGGAAAAGTACAGAGCCGCTAGATCCTTCATCCGCCAATGTTGCGGAAGTTTTTTATGGAATTGTACTCGATGTAGATCAATCAAAAACAGTGTCAAATCTTTTGGATCAAGTTGATCGCGACCCCGTGAAAGATCGAGAAGAAAATGACACAGGTAATAATCGCGATGATTAACACCATTATTGTGCAATATCCGTGAAATAGTCGCCAATTTAGCAATCAGAGCACGCTTCAAAGCGACAGGTGGTGGTTGCTGTGGCCAAGTGCGACAAAAATCCTCAAGACTCTCTGTTGGTTGCAACTCTTCAGTAATGATAAATGATTGACATTTAGCTGGACGGTTACCCTGTTCACCATAACCAACTAAAGTCATGGTATCGACATGCAATTCTTCTAATTTACGAATTGCCATCCACTCGTTTTTAGCCGATAAGACTGGCGGTTTACGCAAGGTACATATACTTTTAAAAATCCTTTTCCACCCTAGCCCTGAATAAAGTTTGGCAAAATAGCCTCGGCCATCTTTTTCAAATCGTAGCGTTCTCCGACCATCCATGTTGCGGTACTCTTCACCCTGCAAGCTAAGAACATGTTCAAACAGGTCTTCACCCTGCCATTGTTGCTGCCACCTTTTAGGTAATACAATCATGAAAGTACCTGTTCAATCAGATCTGTTGCTTTGGTCGCTAGACCAAAAATATCAGTTCTGGCTAAATATTCACGTGCAGCTTGCTGGCGCTGCTCACTACTATCCTCTTCAAGCATTTCAATTAATTCACAACAAAAGCGCTGGGGATTAAAAGGAGAGTGATGAACACGGCCGGCTTGCGATCTCTCAATATGATAACTATAACCACAGGAATCAGTCACCAAAACTGGCAACTGAGCAGCAACAGCTTCGAGCAAAACCATACCCGCTGCTTCACGATAGGCGGGGTGAACAAGGATATCTGCAGCAAAAAAGAACTGCGCGGCATCATCACGCCCACCCATGAAACGCACCTGCTTCTCTAACCCAAGTTGGCGTGCCTGACGCTTAAATGGAGCACTATTGTCGCGTCCAAGTATCACCAAAATACATTTCTGCTGGTGGTGCTTAGGTAAGCTGGCCAGTGCATCAATAGCACGATCAACACCCTTAGTGCGAAAGCCAGAACCAACCATCAGCAACAACTTTTGATCCTCACTGATATCAAGTCGGCGACGGAACTCAAGCCGCTGTTGCATATAATCAACAGGAGCTAAGCGGTCTCGATCAACCCCTGGAGGCAAAATATGAAATCGCAGACCTTGAGTACCATAAAGTTTCTGAATATCAGGTATTTCCTGATCGGACAGCAACATAATTTGGGTTAGACTATTTTGCCCATAAACCTCTTTTTCAGCGCATAAAAAACTTTTCGAGCGCGGCAAAAGCCGGTACCAAAATGGCCTTTGTGCACACTTTAAGGCAAAACATGAATCAGCACCGAAATAAAGATCCAGCCCCGGCATACGATTGAACCCCACCACACCATCATATTTCAAAGCATCTATCTGCTGCTTTACCGACTGGGCAAAAATTTCATAGCGGCGATAATTCCGCCAGCAATTGACCTTAATAAGGTTAACATTTATCCCTGGAATTTGTGGGCCATTCCACTCAAGACAATACAGATCTACTGTGTGCCCACGCTGTAAACATTCACGAGCGATTTTGATACAATCACGTTGCAATCCGCCGTAGGGAAAATATTTAAACAGTGCAAAAGCTAGTTTCATTATACCTGCATCATGTTGTCTATTGTTGATCAGCAACAAATCGCTGTAAGGATTCAATCTGGGCAGCTGTCAAATGTGCCGCAGCAGTATAGCTAGACCAGAACTCATCGGCTACATCTTGAAAAAATTTTTGGTCTTCTGAATAGCGCAGCATATGACGAAAATTTCTCTGCCGTTGTTTCAGCGTGAGCGAACGACAATAAAATCGAATGTCAGCAATATCAATCAATCCCACGCTAGACTCATCGGTTACAATAATATTGCCCCAATGTACAGAACGAAACAGGACGCCCTTGTGATGTAGCTCGGCAATAAACTGAGCTAAAACATCGACAATCCTCTTCACACCCTGGGTACGACAATACTCACGTAGGGAAACACCAGCCAGTGGTTGATACCACACTAAGTCACGCTTAGGGTCGTTACAGCGACCGAGTTTGATGACCTCGATTGTAGGAATACGCAGACGGTGCAAACGCTGAGCATTGGCAGCAAAACGTTGCGCATAAGGGAAAAACAGAGCTCCTGACAATAACCGTTTGCGGCGGAAAATTTTTATTATCTGCCCGCTAACATTATAAAGCACCTTTACTCCATGGCCATCCTGTTCGAGAATGGAGGAACTGGACAGCAGATCAGCATACTCTGCGCTTGATACTTTAACCGTTTTAATCATCACTAAACAACTCTTGTTCAACCAAATCACACAGAATATGGACAAACAGGGCATGGGCTTCTTGAATTCGCGGCGTTTCGTCAACAGCTACGGTCAAAGCTAAATCAACTTGTGGCTTTATCTGCCCACCATCACGACCAAGAAGAGCAATGGTAACACAACCACGCGCGCTCGCTACATCTAGGGCCATCTTGACATTGGCAGAATTTCCACTGGTAGAGATGCCAAGCACTACATCACCGGGTTGCGCCAGCGCTTCAACTTGGCGACTAAATACCTGATCATAACCAAAATCATTAGCAACCGCAGTAATAATTGAGGTGTCTGTAGTTAAAGCAATAGCTGGCAATGCGGCACGATTTTTCATAAACCGCCCGACCAATTCGGCAGCAAAATGCTGCGCATCGGCAGCACTACCACCATTACCCATTAACAACACTTTGTTGCCAGCGCTTAAGGCCTTGCACAACAGCTGTGCACAGGTAGCCACCTGCGTTGCCATAGGTTGTACCACCTGCTGAAAAACTTCAATATGCTGAGTGATGTGTTTGGTTACCTGTTGTTGCATCATAGAGAGTTATCCAATCTTTACCTTAATTAGCTGGGTGGGCCGCAGGTTGCTCCAACAAGGAGACTATAGCCTGAAACACCTCCTCGGCTGTTATGGAGGCGGCACATTTGTCATCATCTGGGCACTGTTTACGCAAACATGGCGAACAGCTCATAGGTGCCTGTAAACAGCAGTGCATTTCTCCTACGGGGCCGTTACGCAAAGCATCGGTTACGCGGAACAAAGAAACCGTAGGAGTACCCACCGCTGCGGCAATATGCACAGGGCCGGTATCGCAACCAACAACTAGCTGCACCCGTTTGAGCAGTGCTACCAGTTCGGGGATGCTGCCACGTGGCCACACCACAGCTTGCCCCTTGGTGGCATCTGCGATCGATTGTGCAGCTTGCAACTCCTGATCATTCCCCCAGGTTAGAATCGGTAGCATATTGGTACGCGTTACCAGAAACTGGGCTAATTGTTGCCAATTCTCCACACTCCACAGCTTGGTGTGCCAGGTGGTACCATAATGCAACACTACCAATCTACGCCGTTCCAAATGAAGCTGATGCAGTTGCCGTTCGACATGTTCAGCGGCCTCGGGCATAACCTGTAACGGACCGCAACTGCTAGGACAAACACCATGCGGCAAAGCCGACCGCACTACGGCCATAGAGCGTTGACTCACGTGATGCTCAGCTGGCAGCAGAGTAACCTTATGGTTGGTCGCCAACAAATTCGGCCACTCCCGCACCTCGGCACGGGTAAAACCATACTTTTTCTGTGCGCGACTTAGCAGGGTAAAAAGTCCACTTTTACTATTGCCCTGTAAATCAAAAACCAGATCGTATTTTTTCTGGCGCAATCTTTGAGTAAACTTCCACACCTCAGCCAACATGGATAGCAACGACAACTGGCGCCAGCGCTTAGTCTGGATGGGAATAACGTTGTTAATCAATGGGTGGCCGTCAAGCAGTGCAGCAAAGCTCTCCTCGACTAACCAATCTATTTCACACTCAGCGCTACTGCTATGGATATAGGGCAGAACCGGCAAGGTGTGCACCACATCACCAAGAGCGCTTACTTTGATAATCAGAATTTTCATCTATGGCAATCTAATAACTCAGTAGCCGCCTGAATAACATCTGCGGCCGTTATCGCTGTCATACACCGATGATCTGTTGGACATTGGCGCAACAGGCACGGGGCACAGTCTGTCGGTTTGCGCACAATTCTAACATTGTCGGAAGCTGGGCAGGTAGTTGTGTGATCAGTGGAACCAAAAACAGCTACTATTGGCACCGCAAAAGCCGATGCCACGTGCATCGGGCCAGAATCATTGGAGACCAACAGGCGACTATGCGCCAGCAATGCCATCATCTGCCGCACACTGGTCTGCCCCACCATATTCAGCACTGGCGTATGCATTGCCTGAGCAATATCGTCGCCAATCTCCCGCTCACCAGGGCCACCAGTTAAGACAATTTTTGCCCCATAACGCGCCGCCAAAGTATCGGCAACCTCGGCAAAACGCTCGGGCAGCCAGCGTTTCGCGGAGCCATAGGCGGCACCTGGATTAATGGTAATTATGTCGTTGTCAGCGAGCAACTCAGATGCCCATCGGTGTTCGGCCTCAGTGCAGGCCAGAGATACCGGTACCTCATCAGCGCTGATCCCCAGGCGGATTAACATTTGCCGATAGTAGAGGGTATGGTGAAGGATTTTATCGCTGCCACTAATACTGACTGGATAATTTAACAATAGGCGGCGTCCGTCGGTAGCATAACCAGCTCGACAGGGAATACCAGCACACGCGGCTAAAAACGCTGCTTCAATAGCATTTTGCAACAGAATTGCTCCATCAAAATGCTGTTGACGCAACTCTTTGACCATCCGCCAGAACCCCTTTACCCCTTTGTGCACTCCGCGCTTATCATAAACCATAACCCGATCTATGCTGGGATGAAAACTGAACATCTGCGCGACAAGAGGATTAGCCAGCAATACAATTTCAGCCTGGGGATAGTGGTGACGCAATCCAGCCAGTGCCGGCGTAGTCATTACCGCGTCGCCGAGCCAATTTGTTGCGCGCACCAGAATTTTATGTAGTGGCTGCCTACCTAACTGCTTCACAGACTAGTTATCCTTGCACCGGTACAGCTTCGTCGATAAGCATGATAGGCACGCCATCACGCACTGGGTAATCGAGTTGGCACTGGTTACATCTCAATACATCCTCGGGAAGAACTTCGAGTTTACCCTTGCATTTAGGGCACACTAAAACATCTATAAGTTGCTGCGCTAGCGGCATAAACACTCCATTTAGCAAAATAAGTTATAAAATCGCATCTGCCAAGTTAGTTAAACAGCGTCTCTATGCGCTGCTGTAATAAATCACTGGCGACAAGTTCAAAGGTTAACGGCACGGCACAACATGGCACATCAAAACAGGCAGCGGATAATTTGACCGCATCTTTTTCCGTAGTCAGTAAAATATCGGCATCCTCGACCACAGCTTTAATTTTCTGTACAGTTTCTGCACCATAGCTACAGTGGTCGGCCAATGGTAAAGTTGCCTGTAGCAAGATCCCCATCTCTGTTAATGCGGTGAAAAAATCGTCTGGATTGGCGATACCAGCAAAGGCAACGCAGCGACTTTTTTTTAGCAGAGTCACCGGGTATTTTTTCCCGTTTAGATCGTAAGCCTGATCAGCAAGCTTTTGCTTGGCACAGACTACCGGCTTGGCACTACAGCGCTGCGGCACTCTTTGTTCGGCGTAGCGCGTCATAACTACGGCATCGGCGCGCTGCAACGCCTGAGGAAACTCGCGCAACAACCCTGCCGGCAACAGGTGTCCATTGCCAAAGGGGTGACGACTATCCAGCAACAGCAGGTCTAAATCACGCTGCACTGCAAGATGTTGATAACCATCATCAAGCAATACAAGATCGACAGCAAATTGTTCCAGCGCATAGCGGATACCATCTGCACGCTTTGGCGCAACAATAATGATCGCTTGCCGGTTGCGTAGTGCCAGCAGGTATGGTTCATCACCGCACTGAGCTGCAGTAAGTAGTGGCCCGTCGCCGGCACAGACGACACGCAGCGCAGCACCTTTTTCGCCACCATAACCACGGCTGATAACAGCCACAGTACGCCCTTGAGATAATTGCCAACGCAACAGGTAATCTACCAGCGGCGTCTTACCCGTACCACCAACGGCGATATTACCCACCGAGATAACAGGGACAGGACTGCGATAGCTAGGCAACCACCCATGGCGATAGAGCCAGGCACGCACTAAATTTACTGCACCATATAACCAACCCCAAGGAACCAGCAGACACAGCAGCAACAAATCCTTCCAGGACTGCGCCCCCTGCGTTGCCAAGCGCCGATAGTATAGTGCTAATTGAGTCGGCACCGGGCAATCTCACGCAAAGTTTTTTGACTAGCTCCAACATTCTGCTGTAGCAGTGCCCACCCTTTTTCCCCCATATTGCGACAACGCGCCACCTCAGGTAAAAGTGTATTGAGCAACAGATACAACTCCGCACCA
Source organism: Desulfuromonas sp. (assembly GCA_034006225.1). Lineage (GTDB taxonomy): Bacteria > Desulfobacterota > Desulfuromonadia > Desulfuromonadales > Desulfuromonadaceae > Desulfuromonas. The sequence continues at coordinate 135,002 of JAVETC010000002.1, forward strand.
TCGGCCACCATACCAACACCTTGGGCACGCTCAATCAGGCTGGCAATCTCACGAAAATTGTGCATATGCGGACCAAACAAAACCGGTTTTTTTACCAGAGCCGCCTCGAGAATATTGTGCCCACCAACTGACACCATACTGCCACCGACAAAAACTATTTGCGCTACAGCATAAAAACTGAGCATCTCCCCCATACTATCGACCAAGAGTACACCACCACCATTGAGTTGCTGGCCGCCATCAACTGACTGTTGCGAACGCAACCGCCAAGGTAGATGCTTTTCGGTTAACATTTCACTAACGGCCTTACACCGCTCAGGATGGCGAGGCACTAAAATCAAGATTAAATCAGGGTGCTGACGCTGCAACTGCCTAAACACGTCAGCCACCATCTCCTCTTCGCCGCGATGGGTACTCCCAGCAACCAGCACCGGAGCATCAGCGCGCAAGCAAAATTCTTGGCGCAAACTCTCTTCCGACATATCTGGGGGCAAGGTCGATTCCATGTCAAACTTAAGATTACCGCTAACAGTAATCAGTTGTGCTGGAGCTCCCAACTGAGCAATGCGCCCTGCATCTATGGGTGACTGCATACAAAAGCCACTCAATTGATGCAACACTGGGGACAGAAACCGTTTAACGCGCAGATAACGTGGGAAGGAGCGATCCGAAATGCGCCCATTGACCAACTGAATAGGAATCTGCGCTTGGTGGCAATAGCGAATAAAGTTCGGCCACAGTTCTGTTTCAACAATCAATACCTGACTAGGATTAATGCGCCGCAAGACACGCTTAACCACCCAAGATGTATCCAATGGGAAAAAAATAGTTTCATCTATATCGGCTATCTCCTTGGCGATGGCATGACCAGTTTCGGTTACATTAGATAACAGCAAAATAGCCTGCGGATACTGCTTACGTAAGGCTTTTATCAACGGCAGTGCGGCCCGCGTCTCGCCAACAGACACTGCATGAATCCAAAAAACCTGTTTGCCTGCAAAGGATAAAAACCGGCTCCGATCAAAAAAACCCAAGCGTTCGCGAATACCACGGCGTACCTTGCCCTGTAGCAAGCCACGAACGAGGTAGCATGGTACCAGGAAGATTGCTGTCATCCACACGACAATGTCATACAGCAGATAAACCATAACTCTCCAGCTGTTGTTGCGCACGCAGGTGATTATCTAGCATTGCCTGCTGTAACTTCTGTTTAAACTGCTCGGGATCTTCATCCCGTCCACAATACAGTGGCTCACCATAAGAGTATACTAGCCGACTAAAGGGATATGGCAGCAAAAATCTATCCCAAGATTTAAAGCGATGACCGCGACTACTTACCAGTGCCACAGGAACCACTGCCCGCCCTGACAACCGCGCAAGTTGCACCACACCATCTTTGATCTGGTGGCGCGGCCCACGCGGGCCATCCGGAGTAATGCCCAGATCATAAGGCTGCCGTGCCAGACGAAGTAACTGTTTAAAAGCAACACTACCGCCACGGCTAGATGAGCCGCGCACCGCGTGATGACCTAAATGTTGCACCGTGCGCGCAATAAGCTCACCATCGCGAGAGCGACTTATCAGTATCTGGCCACCGGGGCCAGCATAGCCCATAGGTATCAACAACAGCTGATCATGCCATGATGCTAATATGACCGCCTCACCACTACGCCATAAAGCTCTAACACTAGTGTTGCCAATGATCTCCTTGCGCGACAACAGCGCGATCAACCGGATCAACCAAGACGCCAACAGTGGAGCAACGTTGACAAGCAACCATTGGCCTATTTGCTTCACTAAGAATCCTTAAACTGCATGGCATGCAGGCGTTGATATGTTCCTTGCGCAGCCAATAGTTCATGATGACTACCGCGTTCCACCAATTTTCCATCAGCTAATACCAAAATTTCGTCGGCATTGACTATGGTAGATAAGCGATGAGCAATTACAAAGGTGGTGCGTTGCTGCATTAAGTTAGCCAGCGCTTTCTGCACCACGGCTTCACTCTCAGTATCCAGTGCGCTGGTGGCCTCATCTAGTAACAGTATCGGAGCATCACGCAATATGGCGCGCGCAATACAGAGACGCTGGCGCTGCCCACCAGACAGACGCACCCCGCGATCACCAATTTGGGTGTTATAGCCATCTGGCATTTCGCGAATGAACTCGTCAGCATAAGCCATTTTGGCCGCTTGTTCAATCTGTTCGGCTGTCGCATTGATTTTTGAATAACCAATGTTGTTGTAAATGGTGTCATGAAACAGAAAGGTCTCCTGATCAACTAGGGCAATCTGCTGTTTAAGACTGTGCTGAGTAATCTGCGAAATATCATGACCATCAATACGAATCACTCCGCTCTGTGGATCATAAAATCTAGCCAATAGGCCAATTATTGTTGACTTACCCGCACCACTAGCCCCAACTAGGGCAACCATTTTTCCAGCGGGGACATCGACCGTTAAATCTTTGAGGACAGGTTCATCCTTCGTATAGGCGAACTGCACATTTTCAAAACTGACATGGCCCTGACAACGCGGCAGATCTATAGCCTTATCGGCATCGACAACATCACGGGGCACATCGAGCATAGCAAAAACTCTTTCGGCCGCGCCTACCGCTTTCTGAATGACATTATTGGTTTTGATCAGGCGTTTCATAGGGCCATACATCATCCCCATGGCAGTCACAAACGACATCAGAGCACCTTTGGTTATTTCACCAACCATAACTCGATGAATGCCATACCACAGCACTCCGCCCGCTCCAAATGAGGACAATAACTCCATAATTGGTGCCGTAGCGGCGGCATAGCGGATTACCTTTTTCATCCGCTGATAATAATTCATATTTTCTGTGTGAAATTTATCCATTTCGGCTCGTTCATTGCCGAAAGCTTTAACTACCTTAACCCCAGTAAAAGACTCCTGGAGTATAGCCGTCAAAGTACCCATATTGGCCAGACTTTTACGCACATATTTTTTTATCCGTCGCCCAATTTGTATAGCCGGCAACACCGCCACGGGCAATACAGTAAAGGCAACAATAGCCAAGCGCCAATCATTGTAAAACAACAGACCGACAAGCCCTACCAAGGTTAGTCCTTCACGCACAACAGCAACAAGTTCTTCGGCGGCAGACTTCTGCAGCACGCTTACATCATTAAGAATACTAGAGATGATCTTCCCTACGCTGGATTTCGTAAAGTAGCCCATAGACAGATCTATAGTGTGATCATACAGATCGTTGCGTAGATCTTGCACGACAAGCTGCCCTGCTGTTCCAATAAAATATTCTTGAATATAGCGTGAAACGCCTTTTATCAACGCAAGAGCTATCACCACCACAGGAACTAAGTTCACCAATGCGACGGTAGGGGTATCAAGGACGCGATCGACAAACGGCTGCACCAGTTTAGCGATGGCCACGTCTACTCCAGCCACCCCCAATGAGGCCAGCATGGCAAACACAATACGCCGGGTATAGGGGCGCGAATAGCTCAGTAACCTTCTATAAACATGTACGTTTCCAGCCGCCACTACTCGCCCTTCTCCTTAGCTTTTATACAGCTCATTTCGCTGACCATCTGCGCTACGCGAGTCGAGCAACCGGGATCGCCCATTTTTGTTTTAACCGCAGCTAAATTGATTTTCATCTCCGTACGATACACATTATCAAGCAATATTTTTTCCGCCTCGGCGAATAGTGCCTGTGGTGTAGCAGCGTCTTGAATATACTCCTGCACTATAGTCTTACCCGCGACGATATTGGGCAAGCCAATATGCTCAACATTCACCAGATGCTTACCAATGGCATAGGTTAAGGGTGCCGCTTTATAGAGGATAACCATCGGAGTAGCCACCAGAGCAATCTGCAATGTTACCGTACCGGAAACGCACACCACCACATCACAGGCAGCGGCGACATCGTATATGGAGTCGCGTACACAGATAGCATCCACTCCAGCGGCATCGAGAACAACTCTGAGCGCAGCCTCATCCACTCCGGGTGCCAGAGGCAGAAGAAACCTTGCCTGTGGATGAGCAGCTTGCAGCTGTTTGGCGGTAGCGACTATGGTTGCAAAGGAGTATTTCAGCTCATTACTACGGCTCCCAGGAAACAGACCTATCACCGGTTGAGCTGCGCTGAGTTTATGGCGATTACGATACTCACCAACAGAGCAGCTTACTCCTGCTTCATCCAGCAGCGGGTGCCCGACATACTGCACATCTACAGGCAGCCCGCGATAATAATCGGGTTCGAAGGGAAAGATAGCTGCCAGACGATCTACCACCGCAGCTATTCCGTGCACTCGCCCTCGCCTCCACGCCCAAACTTGGGGACTGACATAGTAGACAACCGGCACACCAGCACGCTGAGCCTGTTTGGCTAAGCGCAAGTTGAAGTCAGGTGAATCGATCAATACCAGCACATCTGGGCGGTGAGCACTAAACAGCACTTTTTTAAGTTGATTAAACACCCGCCAGATCCGTGGTAGATGACACACAACTTCAAACAGCCCCATGACCGACAGTTCAGAACTCGGGATAATAATATCGCATCCAGCCTGTTCCATGCGCTCACCGCCAACGCCAAAAAAAGACAATTGCGGATCTAGTTCACGCCCAGCCTTGATCAAATTAGCACCATGCAGATCGCCAGAGGCCTCGCCGGTAACTATCAGCGCCCGCCGCTTAGTTTGCCAATCTGATCGGTGTTGTGCTTGGTTTTGGGTAGGGCAATTGACATTATCAACCATAAGAACAAACCATTGTGCGCATGAATAAAAAAACAATGGCACCCACTGCTGGGTGCCTGTAACTTGCCATTACAGATATTTAGCCTACTCTAACGGGCAACACCGCGTTCACTGCTACGAATAAAGTCACTAAATAACACAACTTCGGGAAACTGTTCAATAGTATCAGCTATCTGTTGCAACGCCTCTTCTTGGCGCAGACCAGAGCGAAACACCAGTTTATAGGATTTTTTTAGAGCGGATAGCGCTGCGGAACTAAAACCACGCCGCCGCAAACCAATAAGATTCAAGCCTACCGTCTTGGCCCGATCCCCTTGAGCAATCACAAATGGAGGCAAGTCCTGCGCAATCATCGAACCACCGCTAGCCATCACATGACAACCGATACGAGTAAATTGATGCACTGCCGACATACCACCCAAAATTGCATAATCACCAACTTCGACATGCCCAGCCAGGGTAGCATTGTTGGCCATAATAATATGGTTTCCCATGAGACAATCGTGGGCCACATGTGTGTAGGCCATAAACAGATTATCACTGCCAATAATGGTTTTCCCGCCACCATCCTCGGTAGCTAGATGCATAGTGGTAAATTCGCGGATTTTATTCCGGTCGCCAATAGTTAGCGTAGTCTCCTCACCATGAAACTTAAGATCCTGCGGGATAGCGCCGATGGATGCGAATTGGAAGATCTCATTATCACAGCCAATAGTAGTGCGCCCTTCAATGACTACGTGTGGCCCGACCACAGTACCAGCGCCAATGGTTACATGCTGGCGAATAATGCTATAGGCACCGATTCGTACATTGTCACCCAGAATCGCCCCAGGTTCTATGATGGCAGTTGCGTGTATCATCTAATTATCCCTCTTTGCTAACGAAAGTAGCTTTCAGTTCTGCTTCTGTTACTAGAGTTGAGCCAACGTACGCCTTACCCGCAAATTGGTAAATTCCGCGTCGACACTTAATTAAGGATAGCTCCATACGCAGTACATTACCTGGAACCACCGGCTTACGAAATTTCACCTTATCAATTCCAGTAAAATAGGTAACTTTATCATCACCAATGCCATCGTTAAGATGGGCAAAAACTCCGCCTACCTGCGCCATGGCTTCGATTATCAATACCCCAGGCATGATGGGATGGCCGGGGAAATGGCCCTGAAAAAAAGGCTCATTGATCGTTACATTTTTAATGCCGACAATAGATTCTTCTGCAGTAAAACTCTCTATGCCATCTACCAGCAAAAACGGATAGCGATGTGGTAAACACTTCATTACTTCAACAGCAGTCATCAACATGGTAGTCTAATCTTTCTTAATTTTATTCTGCAATTCGGCCAGTTGACGCTTAAGAGTGGCTAGCTCCTTGCGCATTTGCGGTAGCCGCGTAAAACTCATGGCCGCCTTCAACCATTCGCGGTGCGGAATAGCAGGTACACCTGACACCACCTGATTACCCTGAATCGAACCGGTTATGCCACCACGCCCACCTAGAGTTAAGTTGTCACCAACCTTTAAATGTCCGGCAATAGCTGACTGTCCACCTAGAGTGCAATGGCGGCCAACAGTTGCACTACCAGCGACACCTGATTGTGAGGCCATAACCGTATTAGCGCCAACAGTTACGTTGTGACCAATCTGCACTAGATTGTCTATTTTACACCCTTGACCAATACGGGTAACTCCCATAGCCGCACGGTCGACGCAGCTTCCGGCACCGATCTCGACATCATCTTCGATATGCGCAATACCTACCTGAGGTATTTTGTAATAGCTCTCGCCATCTGGGGCAAAACCAAAACCATCAGATCCAATCACCGCATTGGGCTGTAAAATAACGCGATCCCCCAACACACAATCTTCACGTATCACACATCCGGCATGCAACAGGCAGTCGTGACCAATTTTCACCCGCGGATACACCACCACGTTAGGATAAATAATACAGTCATCACCTATCTCGCACTGCGCACCAATATTGGCTCCTGCATGCACAGTTACACGTTCACCCAACTTCGCAGTTTTATCCACCCAGGCTCCAGGCAAAATCCCTAGGGGCTCGGGGCGGTGTACATTTAAGTGGGTGAGTATTTTAGCAAAAGCCAGATAGGGATTTTTACACACTAAATAGGCGATATCAGCACGATCCAACTGACGATCGACCAATACCGCACTGGCCGCAGTAGTATGCAGACAGGGCAGATACTTTTCGTTGGCAATAAAGGTGATATCACCCGTTACAGCCCCATCAATCGGGGCTAAACGGGTAATTTCAGTATCTTCGGCACCGATAATTTCGGCATCAACCAAAGTAGCTAGCTGTTTCAGAGTTGCCATCAATTCAACTCGCTATTATTTGTGGGAATCTGTGTATTCAGCATCATACATTTTAATAAGAGCATCAGTATAATCGATGCTATCTACTGCGTAGACCAGTTGTCCTTTTTCTAACAGAACAGATACGCCCTCTTTTTTACACAATTTAGCCGACTGAGTGCCAAGATCGCGCAAGATTTGTTCCGTTAAAGATTTCTCTTTGAGACGCAGTTGCTCTTGTTTACCCTGCACAAAACTTTTGTAATCGCGTACTTGCTGTTGAAAATCTAGATCTTTTTCCTGCTTTGCTTCTGCAGATAGCAGCGCCATCTGTTTTTTTAGAGACTCTTGCAGCGCTTGGAGATCGGCTTGACGCTTTTGCACTTCATCCTGTACTGCTTGCACTTCAGTATCCATTTTCGCCTTTGCCGACTGACCGGCGGCAGAGGTCGCCATAGCTTTTTGCAAATCGACAAAACCAACCTTAACTTCGGCGGCATTAGCTACAGTTACCAAACCAAAAACTACAAGGGCAGTAATAAAAATACGCTTCATCTTTTACTCCTTAGTAAAAATCAACAGAGGTTAGAAAAACTTACCAATAGAGAAATCAAACTTCGAATCATTTTCCCATGGTTCAGGATCGAGATTGTAGCCCCACTCTAAGCGCAATGGCCCAAGTGGACTCTTCCAGCGAATACCAGCACCAACGCTGTAACGCATATTGGAGAAATACTCTTCCCCTTGATCCCAAGAGTTCCCAGTATCAAAGAAGACAACCCCTTTCAGGCCAGCATCCTCTAACAACGGGAAAATAATTTCAAAGTTAAAAAAGGCCTCTTTTACCCCACCGATAAAATCACGTTCGGTGGTTGAAGGCACAGTGACATAACTACCATCATCATTAAGCTCATATCCTGTGCCCTCAGAATTAAGAACAGGTTCGTTTGCCCACTCCCAAGGACCGACTTCACGCGAATCAAAACCACGCACAGTACTCAGACCACCGAGGTAAAAGCGCTCATCGATGGGTATATCTCTGTCGCCAATTTTGTGCACATAACCAACTTGGCCATGAGCAGAAAAGACAACCCCCCATTTTATCGGGAAGAAATGGCGATGGTCGAGAATGGTTTTGGCAAAGCGCTCATCACCACCGATACCGGCAAATTCCACGGAAAATTCTGATAAATAGCCGCGCGACGGGTCGGGACGGTAATCGGTAGTATTGGTGGAGATTGAGGCATAGATCGATGATAGTGTCGACTTGCCCTCTTGATCTAACAGAGTTTGAGAGGCAAAGCTGTAGATGTCATAAATCTCCTTCTCCTCATATTTATAGATAAAGAAGGTGCGCGTATTGTAGGTTATGGGTATACCCAATTTAATATCACCACCAATGGCTTTTTTGGAGTATTCATCCCATTCACGATCGGTGCTATAGAGGTCAAAACCTAGCGCTAGATTTTTATCCATAAAATATGGATCAAGGATTCCGAGTTGATATGTGGTGCTATCCCCACCAAAAGAGCCAGCCAGATTTAATTTTAGTGCGCGACCGAGAAAGTTGTCCTGACTTATGGAGCCTTGGCCGATAAGACCATCAACCGACGAGTAACCAAAGCCGACGCTGAAAGTCCCGGTAGCCTGCTCTTTTACATCGACCTGCACATCCATGATTTGCTGATCATCACCGTTGACTGTATCAACATTGACCTCACTGAAAAAGCCCAGATTGTCCAGCCTTTTTTTGCTCGACTCCAACCGACCTGAGCTATACAGATCGCCCTCCACAACGGTAATTTCGCGGCGGATAACTTTATCCCGCGTTTTAGTGTTACCGCCGATATGAATCTGGCCGATATGGACCTCAATACCCTTCTCTATATGGAAGGAGACATCAACAGTTTTTTGTTCATGGTTGATCAGAGTTGTCGGAGAGACGTTAACGTAGGCATAACCGCGATTGGCATAATAGTCGTTAAGGCGCTTGATATCCTCGCGCAGCTGTTTACGACTGAAAACATCACCAGATTTAAAACGCATCAACTTTAGCAACTCTGCCTCATCTAACAGCAGATCACCCTCAATGGCCATTTTGCCGAGGAAATATTGATCACCCTCATCAATCTCGATCAGTACGTCCATCTCCTCCTTATCATCAGATAAGGTTATCAAGGGTTGTTTAACCCGAACCTTTACGTAGCCTTGGTTAAAATATTCATCTTTAATATGTTCAACATCGTTATCCAGCATGGCCTCATTATAGGTACCACCGCTGGTGAGCCAAGAGAAGATCCACCACTCTTTAGTCTGCATAAACCCGCGTAATTTACGCGCCGAGAACACCGTATTACCCTCAAACTCAATATCGTCTATAGTAACCTTGGTTCCTTCACTAATATTGAAGGTCACCGTAGCCTCATTTTTAGGGGTGTTTTTAACCTTGGTATCTACGGCAACGGCATAAAAGCCGTCATCAACATAGAGTTGCTTGATTGCGGCGACACTCTCCTGCAAGGTTTTGGGATTTAAGATACTTGGAGTACGTATAGTTAGAGCCGAGCGCACTTTGCTGTTTTTCAGCTCTTTATTGCCATCAATCCTGATTTTGCGAATCAGCGGGCGCTCCATAACAATATATTTTAAAACCACTGTGCCATCGGCATCTTCGCTGTCGACCTCGATATCTTTAAAGTGGCCGAGGGCATAAATAGCTCGTACATCCTTGTCTACCCCGGCAGCAGAGTAATCTTGGCCAACCTTAGTGGTCAATACCGCCTGCACACTGGCTTCATCCACACGGCTAAGCCCTTCAATACGAATTGCAGATACGCGCTGCGAAGCAAAAGCACTGCCTGCCACTAGGGGCAACAAACACAGGGCACAAAGGATATACTTCTTGAACATATTGTTATTTCTCCTGTTTTTATCTCAACAATCGAAGGGCTACACTATAGTCAATCACACCCAGCCTGTAAACCTAAAAGCTGGCTAACAACGCAGCAGAAGTATAGCTAAATATTTAACAATTTAACCTCTATATACAGTCAGTTAGAACTGGAACCCCCAGCATCAGCAACGGCCCCGTCACGAATACATAGGGTTTTATCCATGCGCTGCGCTAACTCCATGTTATGAGTTACGACAATCATGGTCAAAGCGTATTCGGCATGCAAACGATCCAATAGGTTATAAATATCGTCGGAGGTTTTGGAGTCGAGGTTACCCGTTGGTTCATCGGCTATCAGCAGTTGCGGTTTAAGTACCAAAGCCCGCGCAATTGCGACGCGTTGCTGCTCACCACCAGATAATTGACCCGGTTTATGCTGAAATCTATGTGCTAAACCGGTTTGTTCGAGGAGAATTTCTGCCTGTTTTTTAGCCACGGTAGATCTGTGACCGGCTATCAAGGCGGGCATCATCACGTTTTCCAGCGCTGTAAATTCTGGCAACAGTTGGTGAAACTGAAACACAAACCCCAAGCTCTTATTGCGAAACCGATCTAGCTGTGAGGCAGTCAAAGCAAACAGATCAACTCCATCAAAATGGCAACTGCCAGATGTAGGCCGATCCAGAGTACCAAGAATATGCATCAGAGTTGTTTTACCCGAGCCCGACTCCCCGACCACCGCCACTCGCTGACGAGCAGTAATAGTTAAATTTACATCTTTAAGAACCCTCAACTGCCCCTGTTCGGTCACAAAGGATTTACTCAACTGGTGGGTACTTAACAACACATTATCTGCATGGGGAGTGTTATAATCAGGCATTAGAGACTGTTGACTGTCATCGGTGGTCATCTTATTTTTTCTACCCTACTCGTAACGCAATGATTCGGCAGGATCCAGCTTCGCCGCGCGTAACGCCGGATAAACTGTCGCCAGTAAACAGATAACCATAGCAGTAACCACAACGGCAACTACATCGCCATTTACTACCTGAGAAGGAAAATGTTCCATACCATACACTGCTTTATCGAAGATGGTTATGTGCAAATTACGCTCTAGCCAAGTGATAATTGCATCAGCGTTAAGTGCTAACAGTAGTCCGAGCCCAGCCCCACACAGGGTTCCTGTCGTTCCGATCAGCAACCCTTCAAAGACAAATATCTTCAAAATACTTGCCGAGGTCGCCCCCATAGAGCGCAGTATGGCAATATCTTTATGCTTCTCCATGACCACCATAATCAAAGTGGTGGCAATATTAAACGCCGCCACCAATACAATTATGCCGAGGACAATAAACAACCCCAGCTTTTCCAGACGCAGCGCTGCCAAAAAAGAGCCAAACATATCCTCCCAGGAACGGATGGAATATGGATAGGGAAAACTCTGGCGCAACTGGCTAGCTACACCTACCGCTTGGTCAAACCCTGAGACCTCAATCTCGATACCGCTGACCTGATTGGGCACTCCTATAAAATGCTGAGCTTGCTGCAAGTCGATATACGCATAGTAGGTATCAAGGAAACCACCATGCTGCCGAGCTATGGCCACCACTTCAAAGGGCTTTATTTTTGGCACCAAGCCAAAGGGGGTCAGGTTAAAATCTGGCGGGATCACATTGATTCTATCTCCCAAGCTCACACCCAAACTGGCAGCCGAATCTGCAGCAATAACAATCCCTGGCACAGGGGCAGTGCTGCTAAATAGAGCCTGCTGAACGGTATCTGTCTTGGTTAAAAACTTTTGTTCAAATACTCGATTAGCGGCAGTAACCCCTTTAACATTAACCGCAGCCACATTACCATTGGCCAGCAACATCGCTTCTTTAACTACAAAGGGTTGCGCCGTGGCTATCTCATCCGATTGCTGCATCACCTGATCGACCACCTGCTGCCAATCAGCGATATTGCCCGAGTGCTTTTGTACTATAATGTGCGGAATATTGCCGAGAATCTGCTGGCGCACGCCGTCGTGAAAGCCAGTCATAATCGCCAACACCAAAATCAGTGCGGCAACTCCAAGGGTAACCCCAGTTACCGAGATAAACGAAATCACCGAAATGAAGGTTTGCTTACGCTTGGCGCGTAGATAGCGTAAACCGATAAACCATTCATAACCCATAGCGGTTGCACCTAACTTAATAAATTTATATAATTATCCAGCACAGTGCCAACTGTGGTACCCCATCAATAGCGAGTAATTGGCCGCCATGGACAACCACAATCAGCACGCCGAATCGGCTTATGCGCCCTGTCTTGATGGCACTCCAAGATCAGGAGTTATACCGATCAAAGACTAACGCGCTTCCTTACGCAACTGGGGAAACAGGATCACGTCACGGATTGAGGCTGAATCGGTAAGCAACATCACCAGACGATCGATACCGATACCTTCGCCAGCAGTTGGAGGTAAACCATACTCCAAAGCACGTACATAATCCTCATCCATAGCATGAGCTTCATCGTCACCAGCCTCTTTTTCAGCCAGTTGATCCATAAAGCGCCCTTTTTGGTCCACAGGATCATTGAGTTCCGAGAACGCATTAGCCAACTCGCGCCCGACGACAAACAGCTCAAAGCGATCTACTACTTCAGGATTTTCATCGTTACGCCGAGATAATGGCGATACATCAGTAGGATATTCAGTGACAAATGTCGGGTGCCATAATTTTGGTTCCGCAACCGCGTCAAACAGTTCGGTTAGCAGCTTGCCATAGCCAATACTATCCTCGAAATCGAGACCGAGTTTCCGTGCATAAGCCAAGGCTTTAGCGTGATCCTCCACATCTTCCATCGAGATATCGCCGTATTTAACCACCGCCTCTTTAACCGTCAACCGCTGCCAGGGTGCCGTCAAATCAACGTCACGCCCAGCATAGCTGATAACCTTACTGCCACAGACTTGCTCAGCGATGCTGCCCAGCATCTCTTCAGTCAGATTCATTAGATCATTATAGGTGGCGTAGGCTTGATAAAATTCCATCATGGTAAATTCGGGGTTATGCTGGATAGAAATCCCTTCATTACGGAAGTTTCTGTTGATCTCAAACACCCGTTCAAAACCGCCGACAATCAGGCGTTTCAAATACAGCTCTGGAGCTATCCGCAGATATAGATCCATCTTCAGAGTATTGTGATAAGTGACAAATGGCTTGGCCGTAGCGCCACCGGCCACCGGTTGCATCATGGGGGTTTCAACTTCGAGAAAATCGCGTTGCTGCATAAAGTCACGCATTAAAGAGATAATCCGGCTGCGTTTTTTAAACACCTCACCAACTTCGGGATTGACTATAAGATCGAGATAACGTTGGCGATAGCGGGTTTCGACATCGGTTAAGCCATGCCATTTTTCCGGTAATGGTTGCAACGATTTGGTTAGCAACTGCAAGGTTGCAGCACGCAACGATAACTCATCGGTCTTGGTACGAAACGCCTTGCCGCTAATACCGACGATATCACCAACATCGAGCTTGCCAAACATTGCATAGCTGGCATCGCCGATACTGTTTTTACCTACATAGACCTGCATTCTGCCACTACGATCCTGAATCTGCACAAAAGCCGCCTTGCCAAAATCCCGCCGTGCCATAATGCGGCCAGCAATTACATACTCCTGAGTGCAGTTTTCCAAGTCGGCGGCACTATCTGCAGCGTGAGCCTGGTGGATTTGCGCGGCCTGATGAGTAACCTCAAAACCGTTAGCGTAGGGGTTGACACCTTCGGCACGCAAAGTTTCTGCTTTGGCCAAACGCTGCGCCACCAAATCATTAATTTCTTCCATCTTAAACTCTTCCTTTCCTATAGGTGCATAATTCGTCTTTGCTGCAAACTAAGGCAGCAAAAAAAACGAAACCATGGTCTAGATTCAAGCTTCTCTGTTAGCGTTTCCCCAACAGATATGCCTCAATAAAATCTTCTATATGTCCGTCCAACACTGCATCGGTGTTACCTACCTCATAACCGGTACGATGATCTTTCACCATGCGATATGGATGCAGTACGTAAGAGCGGATCTGACTGCCCCAGCCGATCTCTTTTTTGTCGCCAGATATAGCATTAGCCTCTTCCTCTTTTTTGCTCAACTCCTGTTCGTACAAGCGTGCTTTTAATTGGCGCAGCGCCTCGGCCTTATTGTTATGCTGCGAGCGCTGATCTTGGCAGGCGACCACAATACCCGTTGGTATATGGGTAATGCGAATGGCTGAATCAGTTTTGTTGATATGCTGGCCACCAGCGCCGCTGGCCCGAAAGGTATCAATCTTCAAATCTTTATCTAAAACTTCTACCTCAATACTGTCATCGAGCTCAGGAAAGACAAAAACTGAGCAAAACGAGGTATGGCGTTTAGAAGCCGCATCAAAAGGAGATATGCGTACCAACCGATGAATCCCCATCTCGGGGCGCAACCAACCATAGGCATAATCACCAGCTACGGTAAAGGTTACCCCCTTAACACCGGCATCGTCACCGGGCTGATAATCGGTAATTTTAGTGGTATAGCCTTTAATGGTGCAAAAGCGCAGGTACATGCGCAACAGCATATCGGCCCAATCCTGTGCTTCAGTGCCACCAGCTCCAGCATTGATGCTCACAATAGCATTGTTGCTATCGTGCTCACCGGAAAGCATGCGGGCAAACTCCATCTGGTTAAGTTGCCCTTCAACCTGCGTCAACAATTGTTGCACTTCGAGCTGAGTAGCTTCATCTTCACTCTCGGCACCAAGTTCTACCAACACCTGCATATCTTCGAGGGTTTGTGCCGCCTGCTCCCAACTGTTCACCAGCTTTTGCAGATTGGTACGTTCCTTGAGCAGCTCTTGCGCTTTATCGCCCTGATTCCAAAAATCTGGTTCGGCTATTGCGGCCTCTAGCTCACTGACCCGCTCCTGTTTGGCGGGGATGTCAAAGATACCCCCTCAGCTCATCGAGCTTTTCAGCTACCAGTTTTATGCGTTCAATTTCGTTACGAAACATATCTGAGATCCCTTAGCGGATTAACAACACTGCAACTGCTTATTGGGGTAACACTTGCCGCTTGCGACTTTGCCACAGCCAAGCAATTACTACCAAGCTGAACAAAAGCGGTACAATATCACCAGTACGGGTATAAAGGCTAGTGCCATCAGCAAAATAAACCTTAGCACTGAGAGTTTGGCGTTTAAAAAGGTGAGACTGGCTGATCACCTGGCCTGTGGGATCGATAAAGGCACTGACGCCACTGTTGGCGCAGCGGGCAATCCATACACGATTTTCCACTGCACGCCAGCAGGTCATAGCTAAATGTTGCCAGGGTGCTGCGGAGTCACCAAACCAGGAGTCATTAGTTATATTGACCAGCAGTTGAGCACCGCGCTGCACCTGATCGCGAGCGATCTCTGGAAAGATTGCCTCGTAGCACACCAGCACCCCAACTTCATGTCCAGCTACCGGCAACAGAGATTTGCTCCCCGCAACAAAATCGCCCACCCCCTCGGCTAATCTATGTACAAAGCTAAGCAGGTTGGCCAGCGGCACATACTCACCAAAAGGGACAAGATGAACCTTATCACTGCGCCCCAATGTCTTACCCTGAGCAGAGATCAGATAGGCGCTATTGAGATAGCCATACCGCCGCTGTGCTCCTTCTCCTTGGCGTTGATAGGCAGGGCTACCAAATAGCAACATTGACTGGTTTTCTCGCGCAACAGCCAATACTCTTTTGGCCTTATATCCACCATCCTGAAAGAAAAACGGCGTAGCGCTTTCTGGCCAAATCAGCAAATCGGCTGCTGAAACCTTAGCACTGAGCTGCGCATAATTATCCAAAGTTGCGCCTACATGCTGCGGTTGCCATTTAAGCGACTGCTCGACGTTACCCTGCACTAAAGCGACATCTAAGCCCTGTTTATGCCTGCTGCTCGCCACTGCATCCATGCGCCAGTGACCGTAGGCGTAGTTGGCTATAAATAGTGCGGCAGCTACCACTACCAAGCGCCACGGCAGCACAGTATGCTGGCGTAAAGCCTGCCACAATTGGGCCATCACATAGTTAACCAGTATCAGTAAAAAAACCATTACATACACACCAGCCAGATCCGCGCTTTGGATCAATAGTGGGTAAGGAGTTTGAGAATAAGCGATATTCCCCCACGGAAAGCCACTGAGCATATAGGTGCGCCCATACTCAAATGCGACCCACACAACAGGTAAAACTAACGCCAGAGGTAGCTGTAAGCGGCAACTGATGCGGCAGGCGCACCAGCAGCTTGCCCCCCAATACACAGCAAGATACACCGCCAGCAGCAGATAGAGAACAACAGAGAGTGCCAGTGGTAAATTACCAAAGGTGGTCATGACATTATTGAGCCAATACAGCACAATAGCATAGAAGACAACGCCAGCAGCAAAGCCACTACGCCAGGGCTGGCGCTGCATAACACTGAATAGCGGCACCAGAGCTAGCCAGGCTAACCATGCCAGTTCGGCATGAGGAAAAGCCAAGGCAAACAGAAGACCAGAAGCCAACGCTGCAAGGAGTCTGAAGAGAGAGTCTTTATCCTGAAAAATCACGACAACTATTGACTAACGGCTATGTTTGACACTTGATCCTCGCCCAAGACATCTGTTTGTACGCTAGGTTGGGGGGATATGCGCAGACGATGAATGGCGCGCTCATCACTCTCGAGCACGGTAAATTGTAAGGTATCGATAACAACCTCTTCACCCTGTTTCGGCAGATGGCCGAGGTGATGCAGTAACAGGCCGCCAACTGAATCAAACTGTTGGCGCTCAATCTCTGCCAATTGATAATAATCCTCCAGTTCGTCAAGGCTTAAGCGGGCATCAACAGTAATAACTCCCTCACCCTCCTCGACCAGAAGACTCTCTTCAATATCGTACTCATCCTGAATATCACCGACTATCTCTTCAATCAAATCCTCTAGGGTAATCAGTCCCGAGGTGCCACCATATTCATCAATGACAATAGCAATGTGTTTACGCTTAGTACGAAACTCGCGCAACAACTCCTCTACCCGTTTAGTTTCCGGCACAAAATAGGTAGTACGCATCATTTTTTTTAAGGATATTTCATCCTGGGGATTGCCCCAGTAGCGCAAGAGATCTTTGGCGTAAACCACACCGACTATATGATCAATAGACTGTTTATAGACGGGAATACGTGTATGCCCATATTGGATAATTATCCCGATTAACGTCTCTAAGCTGGCGTCCACAGCACAACAGTGCATCTCGGTGCGCGGCACCATAACTTCCCGCACAATGGTCTCGCCAAACTCTATAATAGAGCTGAACATCTCACCTTCCGTGGCATTGATAATCCCATCCTCTTCAGAGGCGTGAATCAGTGCCTGTAGATGCTCTTCTGAAGTGACTTGGTGAGAGTGTCCAAACAGGCGTTGCCACCAACTCTTCTTCTCTTCTGGGTCGTGCCCTATCTGCCCCATCAGCCTTTATTCTCCCTCGAACTACAAGTGGCAGCCATAGTTGCACTACTACCAGTTAAACCCTGAGCCTGTAACAACTGAAACAACTCACTCTCTTTTGCTTCCATGACCTCGGCCTGCTCCTGAGTACCACGCTCGTGATCATATCCCAATAGATGCAAGATTCCGTGAATGAGCAGAAAGCTCAGTTCACCGAAAAAACTCGTCTGCGCATCTGCTGCATCTCGATCTGCCGTATCAGCCGAAATCACCACATCGCCAAGCAACTGCGGACAGATCCCGGCCCCTTCACCCTCTTGCTGAGCAAAGGAGATCACGTTAGTTGGTTTATCACGCTGCAGATAGTCGCGATTTATCTGTTGAATTTGTTCATCATCAACAATCACCACAGACAGTTCAGTCTGTTCATGACATTCCAAGGCGTTTAAGATCGTCTGCGCCACTATCTTTAGCTCGTCCAGCGGAATCTCGTGCCTCTTTTGTTGGTTCTCTATGTAGATCATCATCGTTTTTACTCTCTTTTTTCGCTTTGCTATCGCCGCGTCCATCACCATTCAGATCACTTTTGCCATCACCACCAGCATCTGACTTGGCCTCTTTATTGTGTTCCTTATCCCGCTCCTTATACGCAGGTTCCGGATAGTCGATACGATTGTGAAAAATCCCGGAAAGAATGCGGTTAAAACTTTTAGCAATTTCGTGCAAGTCTTTCAATGTCAGGTCGCACTCATCGAGCTGACCATCAATAAATATTTTATTGATTATTTTTTGCACCATACCCTGAATACGCGCCGGAGTCGGCTCGGACAGGGTACGTCCAGCAGCCTCTACGGAGTCAGCGAGCATAATCAACGCCGCCTCACGCGTCTGCGGTTTGGGCCCGGGGTAACGATAATCCTGCTCCTTTACTTGAGCATCCTTGTCGCGCTGCTGAGCCTTATCATAAAAAAACTTTATCAGCGATGTGCCGTGGTGTTGATGAATTATATCGATCAGGTTTTGTCCCAGCTTATGTTCACGAGCCAGCTCAACCCCATCTTTTACGTGAGATATCAGAATTAGCGCACTCATAGATGGCGCTAACTTATCGTGTTTATTTTCTGGCAACTGCATGTTTTCCGCAAAATATAACGGTTTCTTAATTTTACCAATATCGTGATAGTAGGCGGCAACTCGAGCCAGCAGAGGATTGGCGCCAATAGCTTCGGCAGCATTCTCTACCAAATTCCCGACAATTATTGAATGATGGTAGGTGCCTGGCGCCTGAATCATCAGTTCGCGCAATATCGGTGTATTCATATTTGCCAGCTCTAACAATTTAAAGTCAGTAGTATACTTGAACAACGACTCCATCATAGGAATAGTCCCATTGACGATAACTGCACAAGCAAAACCACCGATAAAGGCAAACCCAATACGGTATAGTAGCTGAATATCCAGCGGGTTATCCGACAGCGCAAAAATGGCCAGCACCATCGCCATATTCGCCAATGACAGATAAAACCCAGCGCGATATAAATTGCTGCGCGCCTTGCTGTGGCGCACCCAATGCGAAGCGGTAATACCACCCACCAAGGCATAAATGGTCAGCAGCATATTGTTGCCAAACAGCATCCCTACCAGCACAGAGAACAGCAGCGCAAATACATAGGCAACCTCAGAATTGAGCACAATGCGCACCAACATTGCGCCAGCTGCAAAAGGTAGAGCGTAGTAATAGCAGGCTGAATCGATATATGGGAATGCGCTCTGCATCGCAGTAGAGATAAAAATACCGATCTTGGTAACAATAAAGAAGCTTACAAAGCTCAGCGCTAAAAACAGTAAATCACGCAATTGCGGATCGTATTTACGGATATTTACCTTGGCAAAACGGTGCAGAGTATAAAATGATATAGTTATAAGCAGTAACAAGCCAAAGGCACTGCGTAAAACCTTAATTCCATCAGTCGATGACTGTAGTGCATGCAGCTTGCGCACCTGTTCCGCGCTGACACGCTCCCCTTCACGGACAATCATCTCCCCGCGCTTAACCTGTAACAAAACGGGGAGGACCGCCTCAGATGCTGCCCGACGCCGTGCTTCAGTCTCGCTTTGGCTAAAGGTTAAATTGGGGCGAATCATCTTCTGCACCACACTCAGCAGCGCCTGTTGGTCTGTAGTTAATTTGCCACTGCCAAACAGAGCAGTGCTAAACGCCGGCACCACCTCATTTAGCCCCAATACATCATCGGACTTAGTCACGCTGAACTCTTTTTGTGTTTCGAGATCACGCACAGCGATAGAACCATTCCAATTCGCTTTGAACAGTTCCAGATTGCCAACAATTTTACGATTCAGCCCAGCGTTTACACTGCGTTTAAACTGCCCAACAAATTGCGCATCCTCAGCTAAAGAGTGTAACGCCGCCACCTGCTCTACTGTCAGCTCTACCCCGAGTAGCTCTGCAGCATTGACCGCAGCAGGCACAGGATTGCTGGTATCATCAGCAGATGCCTGACCGCTGTCCACATTAACGGCAGGCGCTGCAGTTTTCGCTGAGCTGCCAGCCTGTACATCAGCAGTTTTTACCACAGCGGCAAGCTGGGTAGTGCGCACATTTTCTTCCGCCAACAGCTGCAGGGTAGTTATCAACTTTGTCGCCACTGCCATGGTGGGACGTGTATCATAGTCATATACGGGCAGCACCGCGTTTTCAGCATTCTGCTTTTTCTTCAGGGTAAGCTCAGGCTCCGGCACCAGCACATCGCGCGGCGTTTTAATATCGCGCGCAGCAATGTCACCTGGTTGATAATAGTCGGGAACAAAACCACCTTTTGGAATTATAATAAAAGTCAAAACAGCCGCTAAAATCAGCAACAACAACCGCTTTTGCATTCGTGCGCGTTGTTGCTCTTGTGTGCGTTGAGCCTGTTTAGATTTTTTTACTGCCATGGGTTACTCTTTCTCGTAAGCACGCACTATCCGTTGCACAATTGGGTGACGAACAACATCCAGATCACTAAACCGGGTAATTTTTATCCCTTCGACATCAGCCAGAATTTTTAGCGCCTGCAACAAACCTGAAGGCCGACCGCTAGGCAGGTCAATCTGAGTAATGTCGCCAGTTATCACCGCTTTGCTACCAAAACCAAGGCGCGTAAGAAACATCTTCATCTGTTCATTGGTGGTGTTCTGTGCTTCGTCTAAAATAATAAAAGCATCATTCAGGGTGCGCCCGCGCATGAAAGCCAAGGGTGCCACCTCCACAATACCCTCTTCGATCATGCTTTGCCCCTTATGCAGATCGACCATATCGAACAGAGCATCGTACAGTGGCTGGAGGTATGGGTTGACCTTTTCCGCAATATCTCCCGGCAAAAAACCAAGTTTTTCCCCGGCCTCCACCGCTGGACGCACTAAGACAATACGCTGCACCTGCTTTTTTTGCCACGCAGCAACAGCTAAAGCCATGGCAAGGTACGTTTTACCGGTACCTGCTGAGCCAACGCCAAAGACCACATCATTGGTGCGAATAGCATCGATATAGGTTTTTTGAGCCAAACTTTTAGGGGCAATATACTTATTACGAGCTGATACCAGGACAGTATCAAAAAAGATATCAGTGAGTTTTGTGGAGGAGTTACTGCGCAGAATATTAACAGCGTAATCAATATCCGCAGCATAGAGCTGATAGCCCTTGCCTAATAGAAGCAGCAGATTATTTAGTACCAACTCTGCCAATTCTACATCCAGCTTGGAGCCACTAATCTGGATTTCATTACCACGCGAGCCAAGACGAACATTGAGCAACAAGGCTAGCTGGTTTAGATTACAATTATGCTCACCTAATAGCGAGTGGATCAATAATGGATCTGATATAGTAAAACAACATCGAACAGAGTCTTCGTTCACAGTCCCTCATCACTACGCAAACATAAATCTCAGTGCAGCCAACAGCCAATATGTAGCCGTTCTAGTAAGTATTATATACTTGGGGAGTATACCAGCATCTGAGAGGTGCAACACTAGCACTAAAGCACGTCTAAATCAACCACCTTGAGTCTCGGTGTGCGGACGCAATATAACCCACTTTTGCGCATCATCAAGCCCATCTTAGGCAGCGCTTTGCTAACACCTACTACGGGTATATTTTAACAAAAGCAGCACAACCTCAGCTAGTTCCAACATAAAGAGGCATTTGGATAAATTTGCCTTTATCTTTTTCTTTGCTGTGCTATAAATGACACCGTATGTCTGCTGCTTATAGCGAGGTTACTGTAGTAGAAACCAACAGGCTGTTAGTTCCTCTTATTTGACAACATGCGCCTCGTATCAATTTATTTCAGTTCAATTCATTAACTTAAGCAACACAGCAAAAAAAGGAGTTTAAGCATGGGCGAAATCATGGATATTTATGCACGTGAAATTCTCGACTCACGCGGGAATCCCACCATTGAGGTAGATGTGCTTCTCGATAGCGGCGCCTTTGGCCGCGCAGCAGTACCAAGCGGTGCTTCTACCGGAGAACGCGAAGCCCTTGAACTGCGCGATGGTGATAAATCACGTTACCTCGGCAAGGGCGTATTGAAGGCTGTTGAAAATGTCAATGAGATCATCTGTGATGCCCTCATCGGCTGGGAAGCTAGCGACCAAGCTGGCATAGATGCCAAACTTATTGAGCTTGATGGTACTGACACCAAGAGCAATTTAGGCGCTAATGCTACTTTGGGTGTTTCTCTGGCCTGTGCACGTGCTGCAGCAGACGAATCGGGATTACCTTTCTACCAGTATATTGGTGGTACTAACGCCAAAGAGTTGCCATTGCCTATGATGAACATCATCAACGGTGGTGAGCACGCCGATAACAACGTCGACATTCAAGAGTTCATGATCATGCCTGTCGGGGCGACATCATTCAAAGAGGCGTTGCGTATGGGCGCAGAAATTTTTCACGCCCTAAAAAATGTTCTCAAAGGCAAAGGCTACAACACCGCAGTTGGTGATGAGGGTGGTTTCGCTCCTAACCTAAGCAGCAATGAAGAGGCACTGCAAGTCATCATGAGCGCCATTGAGGCTGCTGGCTACAAACCTGGTGAAGATGTACTCCTAGCGCTAGACGTAGCAGCATCGGAAATTTACAGTGATGGCAAATACAATTTTGCCAACGAAAAACAGCCCATTAAAACTGCCGCTGAAGCTGTTGAGTTTTATGCTGACTTGGTAGATCGTTATCCAATCATCTCAATCGAGGATGGCTTGGCAGAGAACGATTGGGCGGGCTGGAAGATAATGACTGACAAGCTCGGTGATAAAATCCAGATTGTTGGTGATGACCTCTTTGTAACCAACACTAAAATCATTAAAGAGGGCATCGAAAAACGCATTGCCAACTCTGTCTTGATCAAACTGAATCAGATCGGCACCTTGACTGAGACCTTGGAAGCTATTGAGATGACGAAACGCGCTGGGTACACTGCAGTAATATCTCATCGCAGCGGTGAAACCGAAGACTCCACTATCGCTGACTTAGCTGTAGCCACCAACGCCGGTCAAATCAAAACTGGCTCTCTGTGCCGTACCGATCGTATCTGCAAATACAACCAGTTGTTACGCATTGAGGACGAACTTGAAGGAATATCTATCTTCAATGGTCGGGATGTGTTCTACAATCTACGTTAAACAGTGATTTGAACAACCCATAACAAACAAAACCCCACCAAGACACTGATACTTGGTGGGGTTTTGCATCTCATGTTGCTATAGCTACAATCCAAGTTTATCCAGACGATAGCGGATAGACCGAAAGCTGAGTTTTAGCAGTTTAGCCGCATGCTTACGCACGCCATTGCAGCGCTCTAAAGCCTGAACAAGTATCTGCCTTTCCACCTCAGCTAGATACTCCTCCAAATTAAGCCCATCCTCGGGGATTTTGCACGCCCCCATGAGTGAACTACAGGAACCGAGAAACTGCGGGGGCAAACTGGCCTCCGTTAGCACATCGCCATCTTCGAGGATAAGGCAGCGTTCAATTATATTTTCCAATTCTCGTACATTACCCGGCCAGTTGTAATCCAACAACCTGCGCATCAGTGGTGCGGAAATTTTCACCTCGCGCTGCGGTGCCAAATTGTCACAAAAATAGTTGATAAGCAGGGGAATATCCTCGCGGCGCTGCCATAACGCTGGAATCTGTAGGTGTATTACATTGAGGCGATAAAATAGATCTTGGCGAAAAAGACCCGAGGCCACAGCTTGCTCCAGATCAATATTGGTGGCCGCCAGCACTCGCGCATTAACATCTATATCTACTGTTCCACCGACGCGGCGAATCTGTTTTTCCTGCAGTACTCGCAGCAACTTCACCTGCATGGCGAGGGGCAATTCACCTATTTCATCGAGAAATATCGTCCCATTTTCTGCAGTTTCCATCAATCCAAGCTTGGTGGATACAGCTCCGGTAAAGGCACCCTTTTCATGACCGAACAATTCGCTTTCGAGTAAGTTTTCGGGAATAGCACCACAATTGACTGGCACAAAAGGGTTGTCAGCCCCCAGACCATTGTGATGAATTGCCCGTGCCACTAACTCTTTACCCGTTCCTGACTCGCCAGAAATAAGTATTGTCACGTTGGCTTTGGCAACCTTTTCAATCATGCGATACAGCGCCTGCATACTAGCACTTTTACCAATCAAACGATCAAACGAGTAGCGTTTGTCCAGTACCCGGCGTAGATTATAATTTTCCTGACGTAACTGACGATGACTCAAGGCATTGCGAATAACTAGGCGAATTTCATCATTTTTAAATGGCTTATTGATGTAATCATAGGCTCCACTCTTCATGGCTTCCACAGCTTGTTCTGTGGTAGAAAAAGCTGTCATCATGATAACTAAGGTATCTGTGCCCAGAGATTGTATCTCCCGCAACAACGCGATTCCATCTAAATTCGGCATGCGGATATCACTCAGCACCAGATCGAAGACAGACTCATGCAACATCGCCACTGCCTGCAGTCCATCGGCCGCGCTATGCACCTGATAGCCTTCACGCTGTAACATAATGGTCAAAAATTCACGCATACTCTGTTCATCGTCAACAACGAGAATATGCTGTTGTGTGTTTTTCACCTTAGCCATGACATTACCTAACGAACAATTTTTTTAATTTTTATAGCTGCGACCAAATACAATTTGCATCCGTGCCCCACCCCACTCATTTTCACTACAATCTACCAGCCAACCATGAGCAGAAACAATACCATGCACGATAGACAGTCCCAAGCCAGTCCCCTGCGGTCGTGAGGTATAAAATGGTTCAAATATCTGTTTTTTATCCTCAGAACTAATTCCAAAGCCATTGTCATCAATCCATAGCATTTGCTTATCACTATCAATAGCAACTAAAATCTGCTTCGGCTCTTGAGCAAACTGCGCCGCGTTGACCAACAGGTTCCACAGGGCTTGGTGCATCTGCCCTGCATCCATAGTGAGAGAAAATGAATCTGGGAGCTGGGTCTGTACTTGAACCTCACTAAACAACGGATCCGCCTTAGCCAGTACCAACACTTCGCGCACGACCTCTACCAGATCTCCGACCCTCAATACAGGCAGTTGCGGTTTGGCAAACACCAAAAAATCGGATACTAGCCGATTGAGACGCTCGGTTTCGCGCTGCGCAATGTCAAACAGCTCTTGCTCAGCTACATCACTATCAAGCGATTCCGACAACAGTTGAATACTGCCACCAAGAGATGCCAAGGGGTTGCGTATTTCATGCGCTAACCCTGCAGCCAGCTTACCTATAGCGGCTAAACGTGCACCAAGCTGCAGATTATGCTCCAGTGCTTTGGCTTCGGTAAGATCCTGAAAGGTTATCAAAATGCGCAACAAAGCACTTTTTTCATCGTGAATCTTAGTTGCGTTGTAGCCAATAACCCGCTGTTCACCTAATGCGGTAACAAAATCAAATTCGGCCCGTTCTATAGGTAAAGCGCTTTGATCAATAACCAAGTTTGGCAAGATATCGGATAATTTTTTATTATACGCAACTGACGCAGGCATGGAGCAGATCACTGCAGCTGCTGAGTTGAATGCGCGGATTGCCTCGCTGGAATCTACAACTATCAAGCCACTGGTAATGCTGTGTAATATTACCGAATTTAGCTGTTCCAACTCTGCATAATCGTGGCGCTCACGCTGTAATAATTGTTCTGAACGCTGCAAACGCGACGCCAATATACTTCCCAGAGTACCAGCAAGCAAAAAAGCCACAACGTTTAGGAACAGCCGATAAATGATCTCTTTATCACTCATCACATCTGGATCGTGCACAAAGGGCAAATAGGCATAGTATTGCAGGCCAACAAGGCCAGCATACAAAACAATAGCTGCTAGTACGGTGGAGTAGAGCTGTTTTCTGCTAGAGATAAGTGCGCAACTGATAATTACGAAAATAAATAAAAACGGGAATAAACTGGCGCTACCTCCAGTTATATACACCACAAGAAAGCTGAGAACCAAGTCCCAACTTATCTGTAGTTGTACGAAATAGCGCAGATAAGACGGCCACCGCAACAGCCACAGCAGGGAAAAACAGATCTGCAGAAAAGTAACTGACAACAGCACCAATAGGCGCAAATCAGGAACCAATAAGGTCTCACCAGGGTAGACCTGACTGACAAAAATACTGCCACCCAAAAACAGAGTGACGATGAAAGCACGCCCCAATAGATACCAAACTAACAGCCCTACCGAGTTCGGCATTTTAGAACCAGGCAAGGATCGATACCTATCGTTTTTAACATCACCAGCTGTAGAGGTCATTAATTGCATGCACCTCTCACTAGAGAGAAAAAAGAGCGCCAACCATAATCAAAGGCACTGCTAATCATTAACAATATTAATCAAAGCGTCTATTCTAGCCACCAGCAACGCCAGCCAATTTAAAGATAGGTAAGTACATAGCTATGACCAAACCACCAACAGTGGTACCTAAAAACAGCATTAACAACGGCTCCATCATAGCGGTTAAATTCCCCACAGCGTCATCGACTTCGTCGTCATAGAAATCAGCAATTTTATTCAGCATAGTATCAATGGAACCTGCCTGTTCACCGACAGCTATCATTTGGCATACCATAGGCGGAAAAACACCTGATTTAGTTAATGGATCAGCAATAGTGTTACCTTCACTGATACTCTGACGCACTTTAACAATAGCCTTTTCCACCGTGCGGTTACCCGCTGTTTTAGCAACAATATCTAGGCCATCAAGGATTGGCACCCCACTAGAGACCATCGTGCCTAAAGTCCTAGTAAATTTAGCTACCGCCACTTTGCGGATCAAAATGCCAAAAATGGGTGCTTTGAGAGCTAAGTCATCTATCACCTCACGCCCACGCTTAGTGGCGTAGATTTTCTTAAAGGCAAAGACAATAACGATAAAAGCACCAATGATAACCAGAATATAACTTTGCACAAAATTACTTATGTTGATAACAACCTGCGTAGGCATCGGTAAGGCACTACCGAAATCGGCAAACATTTTTTCAAAGGCGGGAATAACAAACACCAGAATAACCCCGATAACCACAGTAGCTATCCCAACAATGGTGGAGGGATAGGTCATGGCGCTCTTGACCTGTTTCTTCAGCTTCATAGCTTTTTCAATATAGGTCGCCAAACGATTCAAAATAGTATCGAGAATACCACCGACCTCGCCTGCGGCGACCAAGTTAACAAACAACTCATCAAAAGCTTTCGGATGTTTGGCCAGGGCATCAGCAAAGGTGGAACCAGATTCAACATCCTCTTTAACTGTAAGTAAAATTCGCTTAAAAGTTGCATTCTCCTGCTGATTCGACAAAATATCCAAACATTGAATCAATGGCAAACCGGCATCGATCATTGTCGCAAATTGGCGGGTAAAAACTACGAGATCCTTGGTTGTGACCTTGGGAGCAAATCCAGGGATCTTCAACTCAACATCCAACCCCTTGCCACGCTCTTTAACCTTGTTTGCAACCACCCCTTGACGACGTAACTGCGCTCTGACCAAAGCTTCACTGGGAGCTTCCATCTCGCCCTTTAAAGTCTTGCCTTTGCGGTCTTTACCTTGCCAAGAATAAGTAGCCATTGTTCACCTCACCTAATCAAACAGTTCAATAGTTGCTTACAGAATGCCCTATTTTTAAACCAGTTTTTCGCTGCATGACAACTTAGGTCATATTGCGCGGACCGCTAATGTTACGCCGAGTAGCCGAGGCAGGATTGGCGATCATCTGACGCAACTCATCTTTCTCTGATGAACGCGCCATGGCACTCTCCAGCGTAATAAGTTTGCGATGATACAGATCAAATAACGATTGATTCATAGTCTGCATGCCGTACTTCTCTTGCCCCATCTGCATCTGCGAATATAGTTGATGCACTTTATCATCGCGAATCAGCGCGCGAATCCCCACATTGGGCACCATAACTTCCAGCGCCAACACACGCCCTTTACCTGAAGCACGCGGGATAAGCGTTTGCGATAGAACTCCCTCTAGCACAAAAGATAGTTGGGTACGCACCTGCGCCTGCTGGTTAGTGGGAAAGACGTCAACCATCCTGTTAATGGTTTGAACACAACCATTAGTATGCAGGGTGGCAAAACATAAATGACCAGTTTCGGCAATAGTTAGAGCAGCCTCAATAGTCTCAAGGTCACGCAACTCCCCGAGCAAAACTACATCGGGATCTTGGCGCAAAATTGATTTGAGAGCCTTTTTGAAAGATTGGGTATCACTGCCCACCTCGCGCTGATTGACAATGCAACCCTTATGCGGGTGGATATACTCTATCGGATCTTCAATAGTAATAATATGGTCATGACGTTCAATATTTATGGCATCGATCATAGAAGCCAAGGTGGTAGATTTACCGCTACCGGTAGGGCCGGTTACCAGCACCAAGCCACGTGGGCGACGCGATATCTCCTGAATAACTGGCGGCAATCCCAACTGTTCAAAACTCAGAAACTCATAGGGAATGCGGCGAAAAGCCCCAGCAATTGCTCCACGTTGTACATAAACATTGCCACGAAAGCGCGCTAACCCTTTAACTCCAAAGGAGAGATCGAGCTCATTATTCTCCTCTAAAATCCGCTTTTGCGCATCGGTAAGGATGCTATAACACAGCTGTTTAGTATCAGTCGGCATCAATTTGGGATGATTTAATGGACGAATCTCCCCATCAATGCGAATCTGCGGTGCCGCGCCAGTAGTTATGTGCAGGTCAGACGCCCCAGAATCAACCATAAACTTCAAGAAATCATGTATTGTTGCCATAAGATAATATCTCCAATAACCTTTACTGCGCGCGAAGCTGTCGCAAACATAAAGAAGTTAACAGTTAATCATCTGACACAGTGCAGCGTAATACCTCTTCAAAGGAGGTGATACCCTCCTTCAATTTAGACAGAGCAGATTGACGCATAGTTCGTACCCCAAGACGCATAGATTCGCGTTTAATCTCAGCCGTATTCGCCCCCGCCAAGACCATTTCGCGAATTTCATCAAACATCGGCATTACCTGATAAATACCGACCCGACCCTTATAGCCACTCTCGTTACAGTTGCTACAACCTCTACCTTTATAGCACACGAAGCTGTCCACCTCTTCAGGAGGCACCCCGGCATCTAGCAGAGCCTGTTTAGAGATAGGATCGACCTCTTTACACTCTGGGCACAATCGCCGTCCCAAACGTTGCGCAGTGATAAGGTTTACTGCTGAAGCCACTAGAAACGGTTCAATCCCCATATTCAGCAGGCGATTTATAGTGCTAGGAGCGTCGTTGGTATGTAAAGTAGACAGAACTAAATGGCCAGTCAACGCCGCTTTAACCCCAATTTCTGCAGTTTCGAAATCACGAATTTCGCCTATCATGATGATATCTGGATCTTGACGCAGAAACGCTCGCAGAGCACTGGCAAAGTTGAGACCAATCTCTTCATGCATCTGCACTTGATTGATAC
This sequence comes from Desulfuromonas sp., assembly GCA_034006225.1. GTDB lineage: Bacteria > Desulfobacterota > Desulfuromonadia > Desulfuromonadales > Desulfuromonadaceae > Desulfuromonas. The sequence goes on from JAVETC010000002.1 coordinate 164,468, forward strand.
CTGCAAAGTTAAATTCAACCGGATCTTCTGCCGTAGAGATGTTTTCTGTCGTCTTATTCAGTTCGCTTAAGGCGGAGTACAGGGAAACTGTTTTACCACTACCTGTTGGCCCAGTAACCAGAACCATACCAAATGGCTTGCTAATCTCCTGCTTAAACCACTTAAGGGTATCTTCTTCGTAACCAAGTTTAGTCATATCCAGCTGCAAATTGGATTTATCCAACAAACGCAGACAGATTTTTTCTCCAAACAGAGTAGGCAGACAGTTTACTCGGTAGTCCATATCCTTGCCGCCAGGCAGTTTTATCTTTATCCGGCCATCCTGAGGCAAGCGCCGCTCAGCGATATCCATTTCAGAGAGTATTTTAATCCGCGAAGTTATAGCATTTTTCAACTTCATCGGCGGCTTCATTACCTCGTACAACACCCCATCTATACGGTAACGCACACGGAAAATACGTTCGTAGGGTTCGATATGAATATCTGAAGCGCCCTTTTTTATCGCATCAGTAAGGATCAGGTTTACCAACTTAACGACCGGAGCATCTTCGGTCGCCATTTGCAGCTCATTTAGGTCAACGTTGTCGTCATCTTCAACAACTTCAAGATCAATATCTTCAAGATCACCCATAACATCGGCCAGGGATGCAGACTGATCATAATATTTATCTATGGCATCCTTGATCGCACCTTCTGTCGCCACCACAACCTCTACGTTGTGGCCAGTCATAAACTTGATATCATCAATGGCGAAAATATTGGAGGGATCGCTCATGGCTACAATCAACATTGCGCCAGCACGACTTATCGGAATGAGATGATATTTCTGCACCACATCGGCACTGATTAATTTTACGACATTTACATCGACTTCAAACTCAGCCAGGTCGATTAGCGGAGCACCGTATTGACGTGACTGGAAAGCGGCAAGATCATCTTCTGAGATATACTTTAGACGGATAAGGGTAGCGGGAAAACGCTCCTTATTCATTTTTTGCTCATTAATAGCCTTGGCAAATTGCTCTTCAGTCAGCAGGCCATTACGTATTAATAGATCACCTAAACGTGTTTTTGCCATTGTTGTCCACTCATAAATATTATTAGACCCTGAAAGAATAAATTTATTGCTCTGCCTAAAAAAACAGTGTTAACGGGGAGCACAATCAGCAACTTGCTGTTCCAGCACCGTCCGCATTAAACCGACAGCACTTTTCCCCGTCCAGAGTTCAAATGCAGCCTCGCCCTGGGCTGCAAGCATACCTAGCCCATCACAGGCGACAAAACCAGCCTCAGTTGCAGCACGCACCAATGGTGTCGCGTGAGCGGCGTAAATCATATCATATACAACTGCAGTTTTATTGACATTTTTCCATGGTATCACATTAAAGGATTCACCGGAAAGCCCAATTGATGTTGAATTAACAATTAAGTGACATTTTTTAAAATATTCTGTTGTTTGTGCTTCACTAGTGGAGCGCAAATATGCACTTGAACCACAACCAGTATCCCCAGTTGCCCCCCTATTGGTGATATATGCAGCAGATCTGAAAGTGACTTGAGGAAATTGCGCCGAGTAACGGGCAACCAGTGCCTGCGCCCGCTGTTCACTGCGATTAAGTATCGTTATCGAGCGCACGCCCTGTTGTGCGATGGTTACAATAGCTGCCCGCGCAGCGCCACCAGCGCCTAAAATTATTACCTCAGTCTCAGCACTGAGAACAACCTGCAGATCAGACTGGAGGGAGTGCAATAGACCTAGCCCATCAGTATTATACCCGACCAATGTTCCCGACTTATTGATTACGGTGTTGACAGCACCAATAAGTTCAGCTCCCCTATCAACAGCATCCAGTAGAGGTAAAATGCTCTCCTTGTGAGGGATAGTGACGTTAATGCCCTGCACACCGAGGGCCCGCATTCCCGCCACAGCCGCAGCCAACCCTGCACTAGCGACATGAAATGGCACATATACCGCATCGATACCACAGGCAGCAAAAGCAGCATTTTGCATAACCGGTGATAAAGAGTGCGCTACAGGATCACCAATAATTCCATAAATCTGCGTAGTTCCATCGATCTTCACCTCTGTAGCCATCTCCTCAGCGTTGCAATAGTAGTTTTTCTATCCCAGATTATTGTCTATGTTGAGATATTCTCTAAATTCTATAATTTGTGTGGCATTCAGAATAGTACGCGCGGCAGAGATATCTGCCGCTATAGCTGCGCACAAATCATCAACATTGTTGAATTTTTGTTCATCGCGCAAGCGCTGCACAAAATAAATCCGCAGTTTTTTGCCATAAAAATCTACGTCAGTATCTAACAAATGCGCCTCTATAGTCAGGGGGCTGAGACCAAATGTTGGTTTGCGACCGATATTTACCACTGCGTGATATTCGGCTCCAGTTTGTTTGGTAGATGCAGCATCCTCAACATGACGCACAATTGCTGCATACACACCACTGGGTGGCAGCAACTCTTTCTCAGTCTCAATATTAGCAGTAGCAAAACCTAGGCTATGTCCACGTCCATCACCGTGAACCACGTTACCTTCAAGATTGAACTGGCGACCCAACAAAGAGACTGCCTCGTCGACGCGACCAGACAACACCGCTTGGCGCACACGTGTCGAGCTCAACACCTGACCATCCTTCTGTACTGGGCCAAATACATCGACCACAAAACCATGCTCGGCACCCTGGCTGCGCAAAAAATTGATATCGCCACTGCGCCCACGCCCAAAGGCGTAATCATAACCTACAATAAGATGCTTCAGGCCAATAGTATCCAGCAACACATCCTGCACAAACTGCTGTGGAGACAGAGCCGCCAAGGCGGGGGTAAATGGCAGAATTATCAACACATCGACACAGGAGGCTTCAATTAAGCGCTCACGCTCCTGGGCTGTGTTTATCAGACGTGGTGCTTGATCAGGAACCAGCACTTTCAACGGATGGGGTTGAAATGTACACACAATGGAGGTGCCAGAAATTTTCTTGGCTTTTTTTACTACCGCCCTGAAAATCTCTCGGTGTCCCAAATGCACACCGTCAAAATTCCCCAAAGTCACTACCGCCCTATTAAACGGTTGCGTAATATCTTTTAAATCTCTGATTATTTCCATTTAAATTTCCATCTAGGTTCAAAATTTTTGCAGCAATCTATTTATGTCGTCTACTCTGGCCACGACTAACCTTGCCGCGACGGGTACCGGATCCCTTACGCCGCAACAATTTTTTAGCCGCAAATGATTTTTTCTTCGGCCCACTATTCTCGACCATAGAGGTAAGCACAAAATCAATCTGCCGCTGTTCAGTCTGCACTTTTTCCACCTCAATATTGACCGCCATACCAAGCTGAAAAATATTGCGTCTCCCCTGACCAACTAACCGATGTTTATCCGCCTCATAGCTATAAAAATCATCGCTTAAACTGCGAATATGTACCAAACCTTCAACAAAAAACTCATTTAATACCACAAAAAATCCAAACTCGGCTACGGAGGTAATAAATCCGCTAAAGCGCGCCCCTACCTTATCCAGCATGAATTGGCACTTGCGTAGATCAGTCACGTCGCGCTCGGCCAACATAGCCCGGCGTTCAGTTGCCGTACAGTGGGTAGCTAAAGCATCAAGAGCTTTGTGCGTGTAACCTTTCGCGCCAGCAAGCAGTTTCAACACTAAGCGATGTTGCACCAAATCTGGATAACGGCGAATAGGCGAAGTAAAGTGGCAATAGCTTGAGCTCGCTAAACCGAAATGACCAATATTGTCCGCTGAATAACGCGCCTGCGCCATGGAGCGCAACAGAATTTGGTTAACGATATATTCCTGCTCTGTGTTTTTAATCTGGTGCAATAACTTCTGCAACTCTTGTGGTTCAATGCCATCTTCATCGATATTAAACCCAAGATTAAATGCCGCAACAAATTGTTGCAATGAGTGCAATGCACGTAAATCAGGTGCCTCATGCACACGATACAGGGTAGCAGCACTGCGCTCCTCAACCCAGTGCGCGACAGCTTCATTAGCTGCCAGCATGAACTCCTCTATCAAGCGATGCGCGTCAGTGCGCTCGCGTCTACCGATATATGTCGGCGCGCCAGTTGCGTCCAGGCGGATTTCCGCTTCGGGCAGATCAAAATCAAGAGCTCCACGGCGTTGACGTTTAGTGCGCAACAGCTGCGCCACCATGGCCATCTGCTGCAGCATGGGCACAAGTGCCGCATCTACTCCTTGACCTGCTCCCTTAGACAGACACTCTTGCACCTGCTCGTAGGTCAAGCGTGCTCGGCTACAGATAACCGCAGGCACAACATGCATCCCCACCAACTGGCCAACACCATCAAAATTCATCTCCACAGCGACAGCCAAACGATCTTCATCTGGGCGCAGCGAACAAATACCATTGCTCAAGCTTTCAGGGAGCATGGGCAGACAGGTGCCAGGGAAATACACACTGGTTCCGCGCTCATAAGCTGCAGCATCAATAGCTGACCCAGGCTGCACATAGTGGCTGACATCGGCAATAGCCACCCACAGCTTCCAGCCATCATCTCGGGTTTCAAGCGCGACAGCATCATCAAAATCACGCGCATCAGCACCGTCTATAGTTACTAATGGCAGAGCACGCAGATCAGTGCGCTCAGCAAAATCAGTGGCCACAACGGCATGATCCAACTGCTGGGCTTGTTGCACAGCCTCGCGCGAGAATTCTGTCGGCAACCCCTGACGGTATGCCGCCACCAACACGTCAGTTTGTGGCTGTCCTGCAGCACCCAACTCCTTGATCACATGCCCCACACCGGCTAAACCTGTCTGCGGATAGCGATCGATAGCCAGCACCACATATTTGCCATCAAGATCCTGCAGCGTGGCAAAGTTTGTCACATCCGTAGTTGCAGCTTCAGTAGGATCCGCAACTAAAAACTCACAGCTCTGTCCCAAAGCATGACAGGCGATTGCGCCGCTACGCGGATGGCGTTGGCACAAACCTAGAATAGTTGTGTGCGCACGCTGTTTTATCGCTACAATCAAGCCCTCGGCTCTGCGCCTGCGCCCTGTACGCGCACGACTTTCAGCCGCAGACAAAACCAGAGCTACCACGCTATCACCATCCATAGCATTTTCGAGGTGAAAGCTGGATATATGTATATCCTCACCATCGGCACTCTGATCTTCATCTAGCGTCACAAACCCTGCGCCAGAAGCCTGCACACTTATAGTACCCTCAACCAACTGCAACGGTCGGCGTACTTCGTAATGTGCCCCCTTACGCTGGTCATAACGCAACAACCTTGCAGCCACCAACATATCCAAAAAACGGTTCAGCTCACTAAGCTGCTGCGCCTCCAAGCCAATAGCCTGTGCTACACCTTTCACCGTAACTGATTGACCGCGCTTCGTAGATAAATTTTCAATTATTTTCAGTGTCGGTAATGACATGGTATTTGGCCAGACGCCCCGATAAACAGAGCTCGTAATATGAAAAAACTTATTGTAAAATCAACAGTATCTATTTGCGTCATATAAGCAGACCACAGGATTTGATGCAAGAGAAAAGCCGCTATATTGAGAGTTATAAGCGGCGGCTGTCACACCCAAAATGGAGATAAAATGTTAGACAATCAAGTAGATGCCCTAGCGTTATTGGAAGAGTTCTATCTGCCGCGCACTATAGCCCACGATATTCTAATTCCACATTCTCAAGCGGTCGCCAATAAAGCGCTAGCGATAGCCACGCGCTTATTGGCAAGCAACAACCCTATCTACGCCGCCATCGATAGCAACTTCATCCAGCAGGCGGCTCTGCTCCACGACATTGGCATCTTTGCCACCTACGCCCCCAGCCTTGGCTGCTATGGTACACAACCATATTTACAACATGGCATTGCCGGGCATGACATCTTGCTGAAATACGGGCTGGAGCGCCATGCCAGCGTCTGTCAAAATCATATTGGTGTCGGACTTAGCGCAAAAGAGATCAGAGAACAGCACCTACCACTACCGGAACAGGATTTTTTACCCCAAAACATTGAGGAACAGATCATCACCTATGCAGATCTATTTTTTTCCAAGAACCCCGACAAACTACACCAGGAAAAATCGGTGGCGATGGTTCGGCGCACACTAAGCTCCTATGGCGCCGACAAAGAGGCAATTTTTACCAACTGGCACCAAATTTTTGCGCCAGCAGAATAGATGATGACGAACAATTCTTCATTTAAATAGGTAAACGTGTTACAAAAGTCGGTAGCAAGATACACTCAACAACCACACCATTAACTTTAAAACTCAGACAGTGTAAACAGATGATACAATTGTGCAACGTCGGAAAAATTTATGCCAATGGTGCTCCTGCCCTGCACGACATCAACCTGAAAATTCCTTCCGGTGATTTTGTTTACGTCACCGGCTCTTCCGGAGCGGGCAAATCCACCCTACTGCGTTTGCTGTACTGTGCCGAAAAACCATCGCGCGGCCAGATCTTAATGGGTGGGCGCAACACCACGCGGCTAAATTCCCGCAATATTGCCCTACTCAGACGCGACATCGGTTTTGTTTTTCAGGATTTCAAGCTGTTGAATAATCGCAGCGTATTTGAAAATGTCGCCCTACCTCTTCAAGTTCAGGCCGTGAGTAAACAAGAGATAGGCACCAGAGTTTATCAAGTCTTGCAATATGTGGGGCTGGAATACAAGCTACAGCGCAAACCACTTGAGCTTTCCGGTGGAGAACAGCAGCGTGTAGCCATTGCTCGAGCCATGGTGGTAAATCCGCGTCTACTCTTAGCCGATGAACCCACCGGCAATCTTGACCACGACCTCGCGGTAGAGATTATGGAGATGTTTAACCGTATCAATGAATCGGGAACTACGGTATTAATCGCCACCCACGATCAAGAGATGCTCCAGAGATTTCCGCGCCGCTCAATAGTTCTCCACGATGGCAACATCGTTGCGGACAGCAATCCGCCCGCACCCGAACCAGCACAGGAGATCTGTTAATATGGAACGGCTTCGCTATTTTTTCCAGCGCACCATGTTTAGTATGCGCCAAAACCCATTACTCTGTAGTGCGACTATCGGCACCGTTGCCATCGCCCTGATGCTGTTGGCCTTTTTCACTCTGATTGTCCTAAACATCCAGAATCTGGCCCGCGAGTGGAGTCGCGACATCCAAGTAGTCGTCTATCTGGATCAAGTACCCAGCGAACAAAAACTCCAGGAGTGGATGGATGAGATTCACCAGTATCCTGACATCGAGCAGATCAATTACGTCTCCCAGCAGCAGGCTTTTGATCGTTTTCATGCCAGACTGGGGCAAAACAGCGACCTTTTAGAGGGGCTGATGCCGGAGATCTTGCCCGCATCACTCGAGATAAGCCTTACAGAGTCGGCACGCTCACGCACCGGAACCGAGCGTCTTATCGAACTGCTTAAAAGCAACTCCGATTTTCACAACTTTCGCTACGGACAGGAGTGGCTTGATCGCTACGATGCTTTTATTTTTCTACTGAAATTGACTGGGACTATGGCTGGAGGTTTTTTGATCTTCGCTACCCTCTTCATCATCTCCAACACCATTAAATTAACCATCTATGCCCGCCGCGACGAGTTGGAAATTATGGGATTGATTGGAGCTACCCCCATGTTTATCAAAACACCTTTCATGGCCGAAGGTGCCCTACAGGGAGCCATTGGCGCAGCTATCGCCTTGGGTGGATGCCATATCCTCTACTACTTTTTTCTTAAAAACGGCCTCGCTGCCCTGTTAACCACAGCCACAGTGGAGAACATCCAATTTCTACCTATTGAATATCAGGGGGGAATTATCCTGCTCGGACTATTTCTTGGTCTGATAGGCAGCCTGTTACCTCTGCGCAAATTTGTACGGATTTAACATGGCCAAGATATCTCAGCGCTACCGCACAACAGTCCATGCGGTCATAAATTCTGATCATCTGCTGCATATTGTAGTAGCCATGTTTTTTGTTGCACACTGTTCCCTAGCGCTAGGGAGCGAACTGGAAGATAAACGCGACTCGTTACAACAGGTAAAACAGCAAATATCCAAAACCGCCGACAAACTTCAAGAAAAACAGGCGGCCGAGAAAAGTGCACTCCAGCAACTCGAACAGCTTGAACAGCAAATAGCGCGCAATGATGACTCACTCAGCAGCGCTGCCAATGCGGTTAAACAGTCTCGCCGAGAGATCGAAGAGTTAAAGGAGAAGATAGAGCACTACAGCGTCATTCTCGGGCGCTCGCAAAAAGATGTGGAAAAGCGACTGAGTGCACTGTACACCAGTGGTGATATGAGCTCTCTGCGCCTTATTTTTTCCACCGAAACTCCCCTTGAACTAGCTGAAAATCTGACATTTTTAGGTCGCATCTCGGCACACGACAAAAAATTATTAACTAGTTACCGTCAGCGCATGCAGCAGTTTCGTCAAGCACAACTAGAGATGGAAGAGCACATAGAACAGCAGAAGAAGATTCTCCAGAAGCAACGAGAGCAAAAGCACCAGCTAGCGCAAAGCAAGAGCAAACGCAGCATTTTGGTTAAAAAAATCCGCCGCGACACAACCACACTACACGCCTTGCTTAAAGAGTTAGAAGACCGTTCGGCGCGCATGACCTCTCTGGTGCAAAATCTAGAAAAACAACACGCCAACGTCTTTATACCCTCGGGGCAAAACTTTGCTGCCTCCAAAGGGCAAATCCCTTGGCCATCATCAGGGGCCGTGCGCACTAATTTTGGCACCCAAAAAGACGAAAACTTTGGTGGTAAACACAAAAACAACGGGGTAACTATAGCCGCAGTTGCTGGCACTAAAATCAAAGCTATATGGGATGGCAGAATCGCCTTCTCGTCGCCATTCAAAGGCTATGGAAATCTGATTATAATTGATCATGGTTACAAATATTACAGTCTCTATGCCCAGGCGGCACAACTAAATTTACCCGTAGGAACAGTTGTAAAGCGGGGCGAAGTTATCACCACCTCGGGCTTGGATGGTCGCGATAGTTACTATTTAGAGATTCGCCACGCTAGCACTCCGCTCGATCCTAAGGATTGGCTCCAGCCACGCCAATAATAAGTACCAGCCGACAACGCTTTTCTCGCCGGCTTTTGCAGCTAAGAAGGAATCTATATGTCCGGCAATACTGCGCTTCAGCATAGACAAAGCACCATTCTCGGAACGGGAAAAGCATATCTAGCCCTCATTGCACTCAGCTGTCTGCTCCAGCTCATCCAACCAGCTTATGCACTGGCAACAGAGCAAACTCAAGCAGCACCGACCAGCGACTACGAGCAACTAAACCTGTTCAGTGATGTGCTACATCTAATAAAGAGGCATTATGTTACCGCACCGAGTATGGATATCTTGGTACAGGGCGCTATTAGCGGGATGCTTGCAGAACTCGATCCGCACTCTTCGTATTTAACACCAGAGATGTACGCAGAATTGGAGATTGAAACCAGCGGTGAGTTCAATGGCTTGGGAATAGAAATAACGGTGCAAGATCATATGATAACCGTTATCGCCCCCATCGCAGATACTCCGGCTGACCGCGCTGGCATTAAAGCGGGGGATAAAATAATCCAGATCAACAATAAATTCATCAAAGACATAAGTATCTCTGATGCCGTTACAATGATGCGTGGCCCCGTCGGCGAAAGTATAACTCTTTCCGTTGTTCGCTCGCATAGCAACCAACCTTTAGAATTTACCCTGCAACGAGAAGTTATCCATGTCGACAGCATAAAAAGCCAGCTATTCCCAGCGGGGCTGGGGTATATTCGGATTGTTCAGTTTCAAGAGCATACCAGTAGCGAACTTAATAAGGCTCTTGCTGGGCTGACAAAACGCAATGGTAAACCTCTGCAGGGGTTAATACTCGACCTACGCAACAACCCTGGCGGACTTTTAGAGCAGGCGGTTAAGGTCAGCGATATGTTTCTTGACAGTGGCGAGATAGTTTCTACCAGAGGACGGCAGGAAAAGGACAACTTCACCTATCGCGCCAGCAACAGCGGTTCTACCGCGCCAAATTACCCTATAGTAATATTGATCAACGGTGGCAGTGCCAGTGCCGCCGAAATTGTGGCCGGAGCGCTGCAAGATCATAAACGCGCCATAGTTTTAGGCACCCAGAGCTTTGGCAAAGGCTCGGTACAAAGTGTCATCCCTCTTGAAGATGGATCCGCATTGCGCCTAACCACTGCGAGCTACTACACCCCCAATGGTATTTCGATCCAAGCCCGCGGCATTACCCCGGATATCAAGGCGCCACAAGCCACTTGGGCAGTAGCGCCCGAAGATAACATACGTGAACAGGATTTAGATAACCACCTTGCCGCCAGCGCTAGCACCGAGAATATTAGCCTGTCTGCAACTGATAAATACCCAGCCACACCAGCCCAAGCTATGCCAGATCAAGACGACTACCAACTAACGCGCGCTGTCGATCTACTACACGGCTGGCAGCAGATGGGCCAATTAACCTACCCAGCAGTTAAACAATAGAGAAGGCCAGTCCTACAGCTATGTCAGTTAAAGCACCGAAAACAGGCAAATCAGCCAAGCAAAACACGTCACCTAAAGCTAAAAGTGCAGCCACAAAGGGTAAGAGTGGTAACACCGCTAAAGAGGCAAACAGGGGGAAAAGTACTCCCCATGCCCCGAGAAAAAGCGGCAAAAAAACGGGTTCCAGCGCACAACCTCCCGCTGACCAAGGAGGAAATAGGCTGCGCGTCGTCATGGCAATACTATTTTTGGCTACTATTATCGCCGTTGGGCTGTTTATTATCACTAATTGGCCAGCACCAGCGCCAACAGCTCCAGCCGACCTGCCTGGTGAGCAGGTGCACATTCCACCACATTATCCAGAAAACCCACCGCCCCAAACGCCCCCCCAAGCACCACCCCAAACACCGCCAAGCGCGGAGGTGCCCTCTGCAATAACTGACGCAGATACCACTCCACGAATTGCCATAATCATTGATGATTTAGGGCTGAACTATAAAAACAGTAGTGCGGCAATTGAGCTACCTCTGGCCATTACCTGCGCCATTATTCCAGGTGAACAGCACTCCACGCAGATCATGGAGCTAGCCCATAAACATCAACATGAGATCATAGTTCATCTACCCATGGAACCGGTCAACTACCCTCAAAATAATCCGGGACAATTGGCTCTGTTTACCAGCCAAACTGCAGCAGAGATAGTTTCCACAACGCAACAACTGCTGAGGCTTATCCCTTACGCCAGCGGTGTTAACAATCACATGGGCTCAGCCTTTACGCAAGAGGCTGACAAGATGGATATAGTCTTGGAGCAGATAAAAGCGCGGCAGCTATTTTTTATCGACAGCTTAACCATTGGTAGCTCGGTGGCTTACCACGAAGCTCAACGCCTTGGTGTCCCTACGGCGCAGCGCGATGTATTCCTGGACAACGAACGCGATGTTGACAAAATTCTACTCCAGCTACAGCACTTAATCAGCATAGCGACAACAGACCACAGCGCAATTGCCATTGGCCACCCCTACCCGGAAACCATTGCCGCGTTAACTGAATTCAGCGCCCAATTGGCCTCATTAAACATTAAAGTTGTACCGGTTTCACAACTGGTACATTGATCTGCTCCGCCAGCCACAGGACAAAAATGAACTCTGCTACGCTGAAAGCTCCATCAATATTATCTATCTCTGCCGCAACGGAATTGATCAAGGAGACACTGGAAGATAACTTTGCCCAGATCTGGCTCGGTGGTGAGATCTCCAATCTATCGACACCCGCATCCGGTCATTGGTATTTCACTCTGAAAGATAGCCGCAGCCAGCTACGTTGCGCCATGTTTCGTGCTCACAACCGTAATGTCAATTTTACGCCGGAAAATGGTCAGCAGGTCATCTGCCACGGTCGCATATCCTTATACAGCCAGCGTGGTGACGTACAATTCATCAACGACAGCATGGAAATTGAGGGGTTGGGGAATCTACAACTCGCCTTCGAGCAACTGAAAAACCGCCTAAATGAGGAAGGGCTGTTCTCGGAGACACATAAACAGCCACTGCCTGAGCATCCAACCACTATTGGTGTTATCACTTCTGCCACAGGAGCCGCGATTCATGACATTATGAATGTGCTAACTAGGCGCGCTGCAGGCGTGCGTATCATTCTGCGCCCCGTACTGGTTCAGGGAGAACAATCCGCCACAGAGGTCGCCGCCGCCATAGAAGAGTTCAATCAACATGCTCAAGCGGATGTGCTCATCGTCGGACGCGGCGGCGGATCTTTAGAGGATCTGCAATCCTTTAATAGCGAAGTAGTGGCACGCGCTATTCACGCCTCTGCCATCCCGATAATTTCTGCCGTTGGCCACGAGACAGATTTCACTATTGCCGATTTTGTCGCCGACAGAAGAGCCCCAACACCGAGCGCTGCCGCTGAATTGGTGGTAAAAAACCGTCAGGATTTAGAGCAGCATCTCGACCAGTTAACCCTGCGTCTACAGCGCGCTATGCACCACAATTACCACTACGCTGCTGAACAACTTAGTGCCCTGAGCAACCGATTGCGCTCACCGCAACAGCTGCTCAATATCAAACAACAACGCCTAGCTCATAACCATGAACGATTACTCTCCATTTTTGCGCGCCACCTGCAGCAACAACGTGATCGCGTAGCCCTGCTCAGTGCGCAACTTAATGCTCTGTCTCCGTTGCATACGCTCGAACGCGGCTTTGCCGCAGTTTCCAAGCGTGATAGCCGCCACAGCATGGTCAGCAGGGCTAAACAACTGCATCAGCATGACGAGATAAGTTTACGCTTTAGTGATGGGCAGGTTAGAGCTAAAGTGGAAAAGGTCGATTTATGCGAAACGGCGCAACATCCAGAACGGAAAATAACTGCCAGCACGCCATGAACGTCTTGACTCGCTACTAATATGTGGCCATAATCGCAGGATTTGCAAGAGCCAACTCAATTTAAGACAGACTTGAATTGAGCACTAGAACAGTACTTTAGATGCAGCGGGAGCTAAGTAATAATGGCAAAAACGATCACATTTGAGGAAGCTCTGCATAATCTTGAAGATTGTGTACTCCGCCTCGAACAAGAAGACTTACCCATCGATAAAGCATTTAGCCTCTTTGAAGATGGAGTCAAAAACGTGCAACGCTGCCAAAAATCGCTGCAGAATATAGAGACTAAAGTCGAGCGGCTAACTCGTAGCAGTGACGGCAAGCTCACGACTGGAACACTCAATTTTCACAATCTGCCCACAGAATAAATGCAGGATTAACAATGGATCTTAAACAATATATGGCTCAATGCCGCCAGCGCGTAGATGAGGCGCTCCTCTCGCTGTTACCCTCGGTGGACGCGCGTCCACAAAAACTGCATCAAGCCATGCACTATTCGGTATTTGCCGGAGGCAAAAGAGTGCGCCCAATCTTGATGTTAGCTAGCTGCGAAGCAGTTGGTGGCGACCCAGCTATCGCCATGCAAGCGGCGTGCGCTATGGAGATGATCCATACCTACTCGTTAATTCATGACGATTTACCGGCCATGGATGATGATGATTTTCGCCGTGGAGTGCCAACCAATCACAAAGTATACGGTGAAGATGTTGCTATCTTAGCCGGTGACGCCTTGCTGACTCAGGCCTTCGTTGCCCTATCCAGCGCTCATGGCACACAGACAGACACTCAGCACCTGCAGGTATTGCATATAATCGCTACCGCCGCAGGTGCAGCCGGAATGGTTGGCGGACAAATTGTCGACATGGAGGCTGAAGGTCACACCGCCGACTTAGACATGGTCAACTACATCCACAACCATAAAACTGGAGCTCTAATTTTGGCTTCTATCCAATGTGGGGCGTTGTTAGGTGGTGCAAACAAGGAGACATTTGCCGCCTTTAGTGCGTTTGGCAAGGATGCAGGTTTAGCCTTTCAAATTGCCGATGATATTCTTGATGTTGTCGGCGATCAGCAACAACTGGGTAAAGATATTGGCAGTGATGAGCAACGCGGCAAAGCAACCTATCCAGCCGTAATCGGTGTGGATGCGGCACGGCAACGCATGAACGAACTACATGAACACGCCGTGGAGCTATTGGCTCCATTTGGTAAACAGGCCGAGGCATTACGCCAGATTTCACACTATATTATCAATCGTTCGTCATAGGATAACTGCACTGTGAATACAATGCTCGAAAACCTGACATCACCAGCGGAACTTAAAGATTTTTCTGTAGAAGAGTTACAGGAATTAGCTGAGCAGCTGCGCGCTAAAATCATTGCCACTACAGCCAAAAATGGTGGTCACCTCGCTAGCTCGTTAGGTGTGGTTGAATTGACACTCGCTCTGCACTACGTATTTAATTCTCCCGAGGATAAAATCGTTTGGGATGTTGGCCACCAGGCCTACGCCCACAAGCTCCTTACTGGGCGACTAGCCAGATTTGATACATTGCGCCAACTAAATGGCATAAGTGGCTTTCCCAAACGTGATGAAAGTCCCTACGATTGTTTCGATGTCGGGCACTCCAGTACATCCATCTCTGCCGCCCTCGGCATGGCCGCTGCGCGTGACAGCAAAGGGCTGAAAAATAAGGTTGTCGCCGTCATCGGCGATGGCTCTCTTACCGCTGGCATGGCCTATGAAGCACTGAACCATGCCGGTGGTTTAGACCGTGACATGATAATCATCCTCAACGACAATGAGATGTCCATATCGCACAATGTCGGAGCATTATCCTCATTTTTAAGCCGCAAGATGACTTCGCGTTTTTTTGTACGCTTTAAAAAAGAGACAGAGATTTTTCTCAACAGCGTTCCACGGTTCGGTAAAGACTTGATTCAGCTAGCACGCCGCACTGAGGATTCATTTAAGGCCTTTGTTACACCAGGCATGCTATTTGAAGCATTTGGCATCGAGTATGTTGGCCCAATTGATGGCCACAATATCTCCGAATTAATCGAGACCTTGGACAACGTTGCCCAACTGCAAGGGCCAACCATAGTTCATGTAATTACCCACAAAGGTAAAGGCTTCAAACCCGCTGAAGAGAATCCCTCACTGTTTCACGGTGTTGGCCCGTTCGACCCCAAAACGGGTGTAGTCATACGCTCCAAAACACCAGCTACAAGCTACACTGCGGTATTTGGTGAGTACCTGTGCCAGTTGGCTCAGCAAGATGAGCGGGTAACCGCAATAACCGCTGCCATGAGTTCGGGCACGGGCTTGATACCATTTGCAGAAAAATTTCCTCAGCGTTTCTATGATGTTGGCATTGCCGAACAGCATGCAGTAACCATGGCGGCCGGAATGGCATGTGAAGGGCTACGCCCCGTAGTAACAATATATTCAACATTTCTGCAGCGCGCTTATGACAACCTGTTACACGATGTCTGCTTGCAAAATTTACCGGTAACTTTTGCTCTAGATCGCGGGGGACTGGTTGGTGCTGATGGCCCAACCCACCATGGCGTATTCGATCTATCCTATCTACGCCACATGCCCAACATGACCATTGTTGTTCCGCGCAATGGTCACGAGCTTAAACGAGCTATGTTAAGTGCCACTACCAGCAGCGGCCCCTTTGCCTACCGCTATCCGCGTGGCAATGTGCAAGAAGTCATCGACAATAAACCAGTAGAACCATTAGTTGTGGCACTGGGTGAAAAGTTACGCTGTGGTTCACAAGCTACCTTAATAGGCTTGGGCCCCTGTGTCCAAGCAGCCATGGAGGCTGCAGAAATCTTAGCTAAACAGAATATTGAAGTCAGCGTAATTGACGCCAGATTCTTGAAACCTCTTGATGCTAATAGTATAATCACCGCAGCGCAACAGACCCACAACATCATTACTATTGAGGAAAATGTTTTAGCTGGAGGTTTTGGTTCAGCAGTAATGGAACTTATGGAGCAAAACGAGATATATCCTCGTGTTTTGCGCTTAGGATTGCCAGATCAGGTGCTACAACAGGGTACTCAGGAGCAACTGCGCACCATGTATGGTCTGGATGCCGCCAGTATCGCGCGCAGAGTACAACTTTTTTTAACCAACAAACATACCTAACTCTGGGGTTTAAATGCATAGTCAGGATTCTAGCATTGATAGTATTCGCAAAATCAAACATATACCGCCACCAAGCGGAATATCGCGCGAAATAATTCGTGTTGTTGCCAATGATCAGGTGGATTTGACCGATGTGGTCAGCATCATAAATAAATGCCCCGCAATTACTGCCCGCATACTGCGCTGCGCCAATTCAGCATACTTTGGGCAACGAGCACAGATATCAACGGTGCGTGAAGCAATTATTCGGGTTCTCGGTCTCAAGATAACCTGTAGCCTTTCACTGGCTATGGCCTTGTCCAGCCCTTTCGGTACGAGTAATCAGTGCCCCATGTTTGATACGAGAAGATACTGGTTCAACGCTGTTACCACCGGGATTATTGCTCAGGATCTCTCGCGTTATCTTGCCCTACGCTGTAAACCAGAACCAGCTACAGCCTACACTGCAGGGTTAATTCACAACATAGGGCTACAAGCTCTGGTACATATTTTCCCCGAGCAGATGAACAGTGTTTTCGCCGTCAAAACAGTGCCCTTAAAGCAAGCACTGCTGCAAGAGTTTGGTATTGACCACCATCAGACCGCTTCAGTCCTAGCTACTAGTTGGGATCTACCTGAGGAGCTAACAAAATCTTTAGCTGATCTGGAAGATGCCACAAGTGGCGCTACGGAGAACCCACTACCAGAATTGGTCGTGTTGAGTGCTCAAATTGCGGATAGTTTATTTCTTAACAGTAAATCCAATGTACAAGAGATCAAATTTAACGAACAAATGATTAGTACTGAGCATGTACAAAAAGTTGTTTCTGGAGTTGTAGAACAGATAGATGGCCTACACGAAATCTCCCAACTCATAACCACCGCGGGGATTTAATAGATGGATAGCAACGATATACTTGCCTCAACCGTAACGGAGCTAGCAGATACGATAGATGATCTCCTCGAAGCCCTTTCAGCGCTGCAACGACTCAGTGAACTGCCCGCGCACAAATTAACGGAGAGCACACTATTAAAAGATACGCTGCGCATACTCTATCAATACTGCCACACTACAAGTTGCACCATTGTGACCTGGGCCACCACCTTGCCAGAACAACAGATTATCTCGGCAAGCAAGAAAATGTTGTTAGCCATTGATTCAAACGGCATCGTACATCAGAGGATAGCCACCCCTATAGAAGGCCTGTTCATCAGCAAGACTATCGAGGAGCGCATGCCACAAAAATGCAGTGACTGCACCTCCATTGGCGATGGGTATACCTGCATGGCGTGGGAAAAATCTATCGTCAGCGTCCCCATATTTGACGCCGATACCCTTACCGGAATCATCACCATCAGCCATAGCACCAGAGAACACTTCAATCCTTGGTGGCACAATCTGATGGAGACCATGAGTAGATTTATCGGTCAGCAGTTAACTCTAAGCCGTTTACAGCAATAAAACCTGCAGTTTACATACACACAAACAGTAAGTAAAAAAATGCCACCCCGATAATCAATCAGGATGGCATTTTTTATCAAAAAACCTATTTTTTTTAGTGCTAAAAGTACTGTCCTATTCAGCCGCGATATAGGTTTCTGCTGCCGCCACATCTTCACGACAACCGATAAATACCGGCGCACACATATCAATACCATCGGGATCAATATCGAGTATTGGCATATGCCCATTGGACGCAGCACCACCTGCCTGTTCCACTAAAAACGCCATTGGATTTAATTCATAGAGCAAACGTAGCTTGCCATGTGGGCGACCTTTAAGATGAGGATAGAGGAAAATTCCCCGCTTTTTCATCAAAATCTGATTAATATCGGGAACAAACCCGCCACTGTAACGTAGTTTGTGACCACTCTCTTCTAGGCTGCGCACATACTTCTCAGTACCAGAAGTATACAGATTGCGCTGGCCACCGGGAGAGTAGATCCCACCAGCACCGTCGATAGTCACATTTTCCTTAACCAGAGTGTACTCCATCAACTGATTCATGCCGAATTCATATACTCCATCTCCAGTAGAGTATACAAGGGTGGTACGCGGCCCATACAAAATATACATAGCAGCGGCCTGTTCCCGCCCCTTACGCAAGACAGTATTACCTTTGTGAATGGAGATAATTGTCCCAACCGCCAAATTCACATCGACCAAAGAGGAGCCATCCAGAGGATCATAGGCAACTGAATAACAATCACTACAGTCGCACTCAAAATTGATCACATCACTATTCTCTTCCGAAACGACACTGGCACACACACCAGAATTCTTAATTCGCTTCTGCAAAATTCGATCTGACAGTACATCAAGAGCCAACTGCTCCTCACCGTACAGATTTGACGTACCTGCAACACCCAAATCACCAGTACGGATTGAATTTATGATGTATTTTGAGGCATCAGCAATTTCGCAAATAAGGCGAATAAGATTACGTTCTACATTGTGCTCACGCAGATGACGACGTAGATCAACTTGAAACTTAGTTTTACCAGGTTCCCCCATGGAGACTCTCCTTAGTATAAGATACTCATATTATCCAACTAGCTCTTTGCTACAACATAACTGAGTGGCAGCCACGACCGCTATTGGAATGGTCAAAAATTGCACGAATGGAATAAACAGCATACACATAACAGCTAAAGCAAAACCCAACGCACCTAGACGATTGTTAGCGACAAATCGACGCTGATCCTTGAAGCCTAGATGCTTGCGCCCGAAAACATAACCAGTATATTCAATAATAAGAAAATAGAGTGTCAACCCTACTGACAACACGGCGTAGATCATTGATCCAACACCCGGCAAAAAATTGAACAGCAGCGCAACCAACATCAATATTATAAATATTGACATTTTACGCACTTCGTCAAGCATAACACGACCAATATCCTTCGCAAACTGTGCCAGCGAAAAAGGCTCGTTAACCAGATTGCCCGTAAGTAACTGTTCGGTACGCTCGGAAAGCACATCATTGAATGGAGCTGCAATTAAATTACCTACAACGGTAAAGGCAAAGAACACCACCACAAGCGTTATCACTGCAGCGATAAACTTAACCACCGCTACTAACACTTGCCAAAACCAGGCATCATGTGCAGATAGATATTGCCCAGTCAGGCTGGAAAATAGATCAAAGCCCCAATAAATAGCTGCTGAAAAAACTACGATGTTAATCACTAGGGGAATAGCCACATATTTATACAGAGATGGGTTCTTCAGCACAAAGTGAAAAGCCTCCCACACTGAGAAAAATCCGCCGACAAAACCACGAATACTCCCCACAACCACGCTCTTTTGTTCTCCAATATTCATACAACTGCTCCTCATCACCAACCGAGTTGCCACTTAACGCAATGGAATACGCTGCCATGGTAAAAAAGAGAGTACAGACGGACAGCGTTCATAACAAACAAGCACTTTAACACGTGCATTTGCAAAATCCAAGGGAGCTCCTGTGAGGAAAAGAGTAGCGCAAACAACTAAAGAGGATATGTACGTTTCTACTTGCCAGGCTGATAATAAGTTTCGTATACTGACCCTACGTAATTGCTCTCTGCCCAACAAGTGTCATCTTGACGCCCACGCGGAATAATTTTCTTCCGGGGTTCTTATTTTAGCCACTGTGTGCCTGCCCTCCTTGTAGGGGGACGCCTAACGTGACTTCCCGAGAATCCCACCTTATGGCTCTCGTTGTGAGGCCAAAGATACACGGTTGGTGTGGAGAGCTCTTAGATAAAAAGGCATCAGGATTTTTCCGATGCCTTTTTACGTATTTGGGCAAAACACCCGATCTCATATCCATCAAACACCTAATTTTCAATGGTTATTTCATGGCAAACTCTCAGTTAGATGACTCCATAGAAGCTCAGCCTCAGCAACAAAAATCAGATCTGCATCGTATTGTTCACGCAGGCAAAGAGATACTTCTTATCGGCACCGCGCATATATCGCGGGAATCTGTCGATACAGTAACCAGCACGATCAAATCAGAACATCCTGATTGCGTATGCGTAGAATTAGATGAACAACGCTATCAGGCTCTGCGTGATCCAAATCGTTGGGAAAAATTAAATATCTTGCAAGTTGTTAAAACCAAGCAAGTTCCCTTTCTCATGACAAATTTGGCGCTAGCCTCATTTCAAAAACGCATGGGGCTACAAACCGGCGTCAAGCCAGGGGAAGAGTTAGCAGCAGCAGCGCAAACAGCGGTAGACAACAACATTGCAGTAGAGTTAGTCGATCGCAACATCCGCACAACGCTACTGCGTGCGTGGCGTAAAACCAGCCTGTGGAAAAAGCTCAATCTAATGGCGACCCTCCTAGCTGGCATGTTTGAAGATCCAAAATTAGATGAAGAGGAGTTGTCCAACCTGCGCCAGAGCGACAACCTATCTGCCATGCTAGAGGAGATGGGAGATCTGTTACCCGCAGCAAAAAAGATTCTTGTCGATGAGCGCGACCAGTGGATGGCCCACCATATTCAACTGGCTAAAGGGGATAAAATTGTCGCCGTAGTTGGCGCAGCACATATTCCTGGAATAAAACGCTGCTTGAATAATCCAATTTCCGCAGAGGAGATCACCGAGCTTGGCAGCATCCCCGCCAAACCGACAATTTCCAAAATCATTCCCTGGCTCATTCCCGGCATTGTCGTGATGATGTTCATCATCGGTTTTTTCTTCGGAGACCGCAGCAATCTCCTCGAAGCAGCAACCGCATGGATTGTCGCCAACGGTGCCTTGTCAGCCCTTGGGGCGCTAATCGCATGTGGCCACCCCCTGACAATATTAAGTGCATTTGTTGCCGCACCATTGACCTCGTTAAACCCAACTATTGGTGCTGGTTTTGTCACAGGTTTTGTCCAGGCATTAGTTGCCCCACCAACAGTAAAAGATATGGAACAGGTCTCAGATGATATTGCCAGCTTGCGCGGCTGGTGGCATAATCGGGTCACACGGGTCCTGCTAGTTTTTTTCTTTTCATCGCTAGGATCCACAATTGGCACCTTCGTCGCTTTCGGCTGGCTCAAAGATCTGCTGTAAATTCAGTTGCATCCAAAAGCCAGATTGTATACAATTCACTGAAATTATTTTATGACATGGAGGGAACTAAATAAAATGACTGATAAATTCGATCTTCAAGCAGCAATCAAACAGGCCATGCAAACTGAAAAAGATGCCAGAGATTACTATAAATTTGGCGCAGAAAAAATGGATGACCCTCAAGCAAAGAAATCTTTTGAAATTTTAGCCGCCGAGGAAAAACAACACGCACACATGTTTTTCAGTATCTATCGCGGCAATGATGTACCCAGCTTTGAAGACTTTATGGCTGAGCCACCCGACACCACATCATCTTGGTGGAAGGCGTTGCAAAAAGCTATGCTAGGTGATTTCGACGAACGCAAAGCAATAGAGTTAGCAATTGAGCAGGAAGCCGACCTAGAGAAAAATTTGCGCGCAATGGCTGCGAAAATTGATGATATTGCCGTAAAAGATATCTATTTAGCCAATGCACGTTCAACTCACCACCACTATGAACTCTGTATGGAAGAGCGCAATGCTCTGTTTGGCGCTTCCAGTTAAATAACCATCGCAAAAAACCCGCGTTAAGCGGGTTTTTTGTTTCAATCAACAACCTTTTAGAGCACAATTTATCCTCAAGCGCACAGGACTATAGAAACACCCTTACCAACAACTTGATGGAGTCCGCTCATGGCCGTAAAGATAATCATTATTCGCCAGGTTCCACAGGAAAAAGAACCAGATATTCGCCCCCTCCTCCTCAAAATGCGCTCCTTAGCTCATGCCCAAGCCGGCTATATTTCTGGCGAAACCCTGATCAATTTTGACAATCCAGATGAACGCATCGTAATCAGCTCTTGGAAATCCATCGACAACTGGAACAGTTGGCTCAATAACGAAGAACGCCTTTCGCTCCAATTGGAGGTCGATACGATTTTAGGTACTGAGACCCTCTATCAGATCTACTACAATGGTTAGTTTATAACCCGCGCACAAAGTTCACTATATTGCAAGCGCGCAAGCGTTGTTTGAACAACGATTGTCAATTAATATCCAATTGTGATAATCAAGTGACCAACCATACCTGACTAAGAGAGAATCCACATGCAAAACAAGATTGATATATTACTCAACCGCCGTCAACAAGCGCTGCAAGGTGGTGGAATAGAACGTCAAAAAAAACGCCATCAAAACGGAAAATTGAGCGCACGCGAACGCATCGAACTCTTAGTTGACGAAGGCAGTTTTGAAGAGTTTGATCTTTTCAAAAGCCACCGCTGCTCACAATTTGATATGGATAAAAAAAACTTCCCTGGCGATGGAGTTATTACCGGATACGGCACCATCCAGGGGCGTTTAGTGTATATCTTTTCGCAAGATTTCACAGTTATCGGCGGTTCCTTATCGGAAACACACGCTGAGAAAATTTGCAAAATAATGGATATGGCTCTCAAAAACGGTGCGCCAATTATTGGCTTTAATGACTCCGGTGGCGCACGTATCCAAGAGGGGATTGAAAGCCTTGCCGGCTATGCCGAAATATTTCAGCGCAACGTCATGTGTTCTGGCGTCGTGCCACAACTTTCGGCGATTATGGGGCCATGCGCAGGAGGTGCGGTTTACAGCCCAGCACTAACTGATTTCACCCTGATGGTGCGCGAACACAGCTATATGTTTTTAACTGGGCCCAAGGTAGTAAAAAGCGTTACCCATGAGGATATTGATGTGGAGACCCTTGGTGGAGCTCAGGTGCACACCACCCGCAGCGGGGTTGCTCACCTTGCAACTGCCGATGAACAGAGCGCCATCGCTACTCTGCAACAACTGCTCTCCTATCTGCCACAAAACAATATGCTCACACCTGCGCACAAGGATACTGATGACCCGCCAACACGGAGCACCCCCGAACTCAATAGCCTAGTACCCACAGATAGTAATCGCCCATACGATATGAAACAGATAATCGAATTGATTGTCGATGATGCGACCTTTTTGGAGATACAACCAGACTACGCCCCTAATCTTATCATAGCCTTTGCACGCTTTAACGGTATAGCGGTCGGGATTGTCGCCAACCAGCCTGCCCACATGGCCGGAGTGTTGGACAACGATTCATCTGTTAAGGGAGCACGCTTTGTACGCTGTTGCGACGCCTTCAACATCCCGCTTGTTACCCTAGTAGATGTCCCAGGCTTTATGCCAGGAACGGTGCAGGAGTACGGTGGCATCATTCGCAATGGGGCTAAAATTCTTTATGCTTACGCCGAAGCCACAGTGCCAAAAGTAACAGTAACCACTAGAAAAGCCTACGGCGGGGCCTATTGCGTAATGAGCTCAAAACACCTGCGCGGAGATATTAACTACGCCTGGCCATCGGCTGAAATAGCAGTTATGGGGGCAAAAGGCGCAGTAGAGCTACTCTACGGTAAACAGGTCGCCGCTGACCCAGAATTACTGCAACAAAAAGAGTCCTACTACAATGAAACATTTGCCACACCATATGCAGCGGCTCAGCGCGGGTACATCGATGATATTATTTTACCGGAACGCACAAGGTTGCGCATCTGCAAAGCACTCACGATGCTTGCTGACAAACAAGACAGCAATCCACCCCGCAAGCACGGCAATATTCCTCTGTAATCAGGATTTCATTATGGTGCAATTCGATAATATTATTGCAGAAAACGGCATTGGCATTACGGTAACCGGCATGACAATAGTCTTTAGTGGGCTACTACTGATTAATCTGTTCATTATATTGCTACCGCGCATTCTCAAAACTTTTGATCGCGTCAGATCAAAACCGGAGCAAACCTTAGCAGACACATCTGCTCCACATACTCTTGAAGAGCCAACTGAAGGAGAGATCATGTCCGCTATTGCCTTGGTTATCCATATCGAGCTTGAACGCTGCGGCGGCGACCTACAACAGATCACTATAAAAAAACATCCAGCGGCAGGATCGTTTTGGACCACAGCTGGCAAAATGCGAAGCCTCTCCAACAGGAGCCCTTATGCGTAAATATCAACTTACCATCAACAAGAAACAGATAACGGTTAATCTCCTTGAATTGACGGCTGAAGCAGCTGAGGTTGACGTGAATGGCACCAACTACCTAATCACCATCGACAACATCAGTCAAGATCATGGCGACAGCGAAAACGCCCCAGCGCGGAGCTTAGCGCACAGTGCTCCGGCATCGCATCGCAATACTGCACAACATACAGAGCCATCAGCAACCGCAGGCAAAAGTGACGGTACCATAAGTGCGCCGATCCCAGGTTCTCTCCTCGCCATCTACATAAAAGTTGGAGATCAGGTAAAAGAGGGACAACCTCTGTGCAAGATGGAAGCAATGAAGATGGAGAATGAGATCAATAGCCGTGTGACGGGCACCGTGTCCTCAATTTTAGTTAACGTTGGGGACAGCGTAGCCCAGGGACAGGAGTTGATCTATGTTACCCCTAGCGTTAATAAGCGCCGCCAATCCGATAAATAACTGCGCAGAGGACAGATATGGAGACATTTAGTCAATTCTTCGCTGGAACAGGTTTTGTTTCCATGCACTGGGGCAACGCCCTGATGATCATCATCGGCATAATTTTTATAACCTTAGCGATTGCTAAAGATTATGAACCCCTGCTGTTGGTACCGATTGGCTTTGGCATACTGGTTGGTAATATTCCACCTGTGGCGGGCATGGCCATCAGTGTTTATGATGAAGGTAGCGTTCTGCAATATATCTACTTTGGCGTTAGCCAGGGTATCTTCCCGCCGTTGATATTTCTCGGCATCGGTGCTATGACCGATTTCTCCGCCATGTTATCCAATCCCAAATTGATTCTATTGGGTGCCGCCGCTCAGGTGGGTATTTTCCTCACCTTTATTGGCGCACTAGCTCTCGGCTTTACTGCTGCTGAATCTGGAGCTATAGGCATTATTGGTGGCGCTGATGGGCCCACCGCCATCTTTCTCTCTTCCAAATTAGCACCGCATCTGCTCGGATCAATCGCCATCGCCGCTTATTCATACATGGCGCTGGTGCCAGTCATTCAACCGCCAATTATGAAACTGCTAACGACCAAAAAAGAGCGCCTCATCCACATGAAGCCACCACGCATGGTCACTCGGCGCGAGCGAATAATTTTTCCAATTGCCGCTTTTTTGATCTGCGCCATGATAGCACCTGGCTCCATGGTTCTCATCGGCATGTTGTTCTTTGGTAATCTTCTCAAGGAGAGTCTAGTCACCGACCGCTTGGCCAATACAGCACGCAATGCCATGATTGATATTGTCACCATCCTGCTTGGCATATCAGTCGGGGCCAGCACCAGTGCCGATCATTTTTTGACTCCGCAATCAATATTGATCTTCGCTCTCGGTGCAATTTCCTTTTGCATTGCCACCGCTGGCGGAATTTTATTTGCTAAGTTTATGAACCTGTTCCTTAAAGATAAGATCAATCCCCTCGTCGGAGCCTCGGGTGTCTCAGCAGTACCAGATTCTGCACGCGTAGTGCACAGTGTGGCTCAAAAAGAGGATCCCACCAACTTTCTTCTCATGCACGCTATGGCGCCCAATGTTGCTGGAGTTATCGGGTCCGCTATTGGCGCTGGCGTGCTGTGGACCGTGCTGGTAAAGTAGTTTTAAACTCCATCGGGTAGGAGGCGGGATTGCCCCCGCCGTCCTCCCACACCACCGTGCGTACGGTTCCGTACACGGCGGTTCACGAAGCATGTTGAAAACGATGGAACTGTTCCATATAGCTAAACAGTCCCGCC
>JAVETC010000018.1:0-59443 GCA_034006225.1 Desulfuromonas sp.
CGCTTACCGCATGGCAAGCAAACAATCCACATGGCTTTAGTCATTAGAAGCCGATCCTGATGCGCTCGCTTCTTTCCAAGATTTCCCGTCTGATTTGCGCATGCATCTCAGCGACTTGCGATCTGGTTAAACAACCAAGATCTGTAACCGGGTCAGCCTCGCAAGCAATAGCTATGCATTTGCCTTTTACTCGGACGCTGATAGCTTTTGCTGATGAAATAGCAGCCTGTTCGTTTTCTGCTTTTACGATGATCTTGTCGCGGACTGCTGTGTGCTTGCGACCGCTCTTTAGAATCACAACAAATATTTTCTTGCTCATTACTTTCACCGTAACGCAAAATAGTTTAATTATTTTAAGCGCGCCTCGATGCTGTCGATTTGCTGCTCTTGCTTGGTCATGCATCGCCTCATTAAGAAAACATTTCTTGTTTCTGTTCTGGCGTTAAGAGCTTTGCGCCATGAATAAGCCGGGTGATAAGGTCCTGCGGCTCATCGATGCCTGTTTCAATCAAGAGTCGATCAAGAATCTCGTTCGTGCCTTGGTATACCTGCAGCTTTATAGTTTTTGCCAGCAGAACCGCCAGCCGCTCTTCTTCACGTAGCTTGTCACGCGCACGCTTTTCACGCATGCGCTCAGCCGCTGTTTTGGGTTTCATTGCTATACCTTAAATAAGAAGTGCTCGCTTACCTCGGTATGGATTATCAAAAGGGATATCATCATCAAAGCTGTCGTAATTAGGCTCTGGCTGCACACTTGCTTGGGTGTTAGCCGTTGGGGTAGGGCGCTGCTGTGGCCGCTGCTGTGACTGTGCAGGCTTATCACTTTGTCCATCGGCACGACTATCTAGCATTTGCATAGTGCCGCCCATATCTACGATGACCTCGGTTGTGTAGCGCTTCACACCGTCTTTTTCCCATTCGCGGGTTTGCAACCGGCCCTCGATATAAATCTTTGAGCCTTTAACAAGGTACTGCCCAGCAATTTCCGCGATCTTCCCAAAAAGAGAAACGCGATGCCATTCAGTACGTTCTTGGATCTGGCCGGACTGTTTATCTTTCCAGCTATCACTGGTGGCTAGTGTTAAGTTTGTAACTGCGTTTCCGTTAGGCATGTAACGTACTTCAGGGTCACCACCGACGTTACCAATCAAAATCACTTTATTTATTCCGCGTGCCATATTGATTTCCTCTTTGTTTATGCAGCCAGCGCAATGCCAATGCTTTCAGCAATCCGGATAACTGACGGAGCCCGCATTTTATAGCCGCGGCAGCGCATTACTTTTGCTATTTCAGTTGCGGACCTTTTAATTTCAAGGCCCATTAACTGCACCGTTGCTAGCTCGCGAACCAGAGTGGCCAGCTCTTCACGAGCAACGCTTACTTGCTTAGCCTTTGCTGGCGACACACTGATTGCAGAGTTATAAGCGGGTCGCTCCGGACGGGGCGCTGTGCGAGTTTCTAAAACAGTAATTGAGTTCGATTTCAAAAACTCTGCAGTTTTGTTTTTCAGTTCATTGCGAACTGAGTTGCGCATTATAATTTCTGTCGTATTGACTGATATACATGCCGGCATTTATTAGCTCCTAGGTCGTAATTGAAGAGGTTACGACTCCGATAATTAGCGCCCAGCCTGCTAGCCAGACGCATGCTAAAAACAGGATTAAGTTATGCACTGAGCCTTTCCTGTGAAACTGATACCCAGGGGATGAAGGCTTGTTGGTCACCATCATCTAGGCCAAAGCTGGACCATGACCAATCGCTTTTATCTTCAAGCACGAATACCGCGATCAGCTCACCACGGTGTGGAGCGTGAGCGACTATGACGGCAGGCTCGTAGACTCCAGCAGCGTTAAGCTGATTGTTACCTACACGCTCACCAACCGGCGGCAGTCCTTCGCCGTTCCAGTTGTCTGTGATAGTTAGATGGTCAAACATAGCAACCTCCTAAGCAGCTTCGAGCAGGCTCATGGCGTATGAATATCCAGACCAATTATCAACACCTGCATTTTCAAGCGCTGTTAGCTTTGCTAAAGCGTCAAGCAGCTCCCTGTACTCTGCTTTTGTGATTGTGATGAGCTCAGGCGCGGCATTGGCTGTCACTGCTAGATCTTGAGCTGACGCTTGCTCTGCAAAAGTTTCATGTTTCACTTCAGCGGCGGGCTTGGCGCGAGCATTTTCCTCTGCAAGTTTTTGTTTTTTGCCCTCAGCATCACGCTCAGCCTTTGCTTGTTCTTCAGCGCGAATACGCAAGCGCTCAGCTTCGATGCGCTTTTCCTCTGTCGCCTTGTGGTCAGAAATGCGCAATCTAACCAATGAACAAAAATCATCATTCGATTTGCTGATAAAGCCTTGTATGTCTGAAAACAGAAACTCAAAACCGGAGGCAAGCTCTTTATAACTGGCAATGTTTGTGCTGATGATCTCTGCCTGCGCATTGATCTCAATTTTGGCGCGAGCAAGCTCAGAATCTGCTGCATCCTGCAGGCTTGCGATAGTGCGCTTACCTTTCATTGCACCTGCAAAATCAGCACGGAAGCTTGGTATTTGAAACGATCCAAGACGCTTATTGATTGCCGCAACATGATCATTTAACGCAGCGGCAGCATTGTTAAGAATCTCTGCGCGACGATTCTCTTTCATTGCCTTAACCAGCTTGTCGAGGTTTAGGCGGGTATTGCGCGTTTCCTCGCTAATATCATCTAGGGTGCGGAATAATTCTTCGATGCTAGCCGTCTGGCTCAGTGCGTGCTGCTTAGCAGCTTGAAGACGACTTTCAACTTCCTTGCACCATTTGACGGTTTGCTCTGCATCTGCAAAGTCTTGATCTGTTACTAGGTCGCGATTGATTGAGCCTATTACGCTCAAAGCGTGAGATTTGAATGCCGCTAAATTGCTGTTAGTTACCATGCCAGTAACTTCGATTAGCAAAGCTGGTAGTGACTCAGGCGCTCGACCTGTAGCATCAATCTGCTTAGGCTTAGGTGCTTCAAAATCAACAAGGTCTTGTTCAAACTGTTTCCAGCCTGCAATTAGCTGTTCGGCGCGACCAGGTACAGGATGGTAATCCATGCGCACCATGTTTTCTTCTGTGCCATCGGAGCACACGAAAATCACATACTGAGCACCACTAACAAGCAGCTGCTGCTCAAGCTGCCAATAATAAGCTGGGGAAAGATCGCCAGTTTTAACCTGCTCAACAAGCTCAGCATTCCAAAGTTTGTGCTCAAAGATAACATCACCGAGCATGCTCATGCCGTCCATGCTGGCTAGGTACTGGTCTTTAGTGCCTACAACTGGATACAGTTCTTCGCCAATAATTGATTCAATGATTGGGCGCGCCAGAGCTTCGGTAGCATGGCCTCGGTCAAAGTTCTTTTGAGTAAACTCATCAATCTCAGGAGCAAGCCCAGTTTTCTTTTGTGCTAACAACTCAGTGCGCGTCTGGTACTTCGAGCACCCCATCATTGCAGGCGCTTCGGAAGCTGTGAAGTACTCAGCTCTCAAAGCCAACCACTCCGGAGATCCTTGAGCTACATTATGAATTTTCATGGGCTTGCTCCTCGATGGCTAGCTCTGCATTAATATTTAAGATTGTTTCGCGCTGTGCATTACTAAGCGTGTGCTTTGATTCGATCATTGAGATAATGCGTTCAGGCGTGGTTTTTTCGCCTGCAACAGCGGCTTCCCATTTGGGCAGGTTTATTAAAAGGCTTTCATCTGAGTAGGCTGGAAGTGATGCTAGGCGCTCAACTGCATGCGCTGATGTTTGCGAGCGCTTAACGTCACCCATATCTTTAGCGGGTAAATCCATTAACTCTTCAGCGACTGGCATACCGCGCAATACATCTGGGAATACGTCACGTAGAGCAAAAGCTCGGGCGCGCATTTGACGCATACGTTTTGGGTACTGAGACCAAGGCCCTTGCTTACCAGACAAGCCAGCTGCTTTGGCGTCGGTCATGCTAAATGTGCGAACTTGCTCTTCTTCGCCGCGGCGCTTTACTCGGCAAGTTGCAGTCTCACCGTCATCGTTTTCATAGATGTATTCGCAGAGCGAAGAGCCGCGAACAATACCGATCACAGCATCACCCCAAAGGGAAGGGCGGCCATTGATTACGGCGATGTTTTGCATGGCCTGCATTGGCTGCAAGCCAAGCTCCAAGCCCCACTGGATAGCAACTAGGATATTGCCAGGGCTGCCCTTGAAGTCTTTGGGCACAATGTCAGACTTCGATAAAATCTCAGCAAACCGGATTGCTTCATCAAGTGATTGCGGCGCCAGGCTGAAGCCTGGCTTTTGTTCTGTTAAAGCATTCATGTTTTTCTCCACGCAAATGCAAGCCATCGCAACTTGCGATTGCTAAAAATGATTTAAAAGTTGGTTGTTGCAGATTAGAGCGTTAAATGCAGCTCAATAGCGCCGCTGATGATTAGTAGATCTTTGGCTAAGCCTTCCAGTCCGTCGGCGCCTACAAGACGCTTGGCGACTGTTTGGGCGCCGCTTGCTCCGTTGCAAGCCATGATAATCAGATCAATTTGCGCACTATCTTGGTCTTCGTCCCACTCAAGGCATGAAAGATGCTCGCTAATGTGCGCACGAAACTGGGACTGAGTAATAAAGTCGCTATCAAATCCCGCTGCCAGCGCTACGGCTTGGCCGTGCAGCCAGTTTGAGCCCTCTGTGCTTTCCAAAAACTGATCAACAGCCGACACCGGGTTAAAATCTTCTTCGTGCAAATTGTCATAATGAAACTGGGCAGCGGACATACGCTGGGCATTGGTCTTCATCATTACATTCCTTTTAGTTCGTGACGGCGTAGAGTGACGGGCTTAATAGCCAAGCATCTTTAAATGATGCTCAGTGTCCATTCGCTCCTGTTCTTCTTTGCTCAGGAACGTTGCTACCCATAACTTGCTTGAGATATACAGCTTGATAGGGCTGCCAAGGCCAAGGCGTGCCGCCAGCGCTTCGAGCGCCGCACGATTCTTTGCAACAACTTCAACTGTTTGATGTGGCATGGGAAAACTCCTTCTTTTCAAAATTAAGGCAGCAGCGCACGCCGATGCTGCGGGACCGGTTGAATGGGCATTACTTGGAGTAATTGCAGGTGCGCTCTGCGGTATTAGCCAAGGCAGGCTAATTTGGCGCGTCAAGCTGGACTCGAACCAGCGACCACCGGCTTAGAAGACCAGTGCTCTATCCATCTGAGCTATTGACGCTTAATGAGATATTGCCGCTTACGCCGGCAAGTCGAATACAGGCATTCTTTAGCGCATGGTCAACATGAATGCGGGGACCAAGAGAGCGGAATCATTCCAATGCCGCGCCATGCTTACCGTTACTGCATTAGATTGGCTGCTATTTAGGTTTCCGAGTCCTTGCTGGGCATAGCTTCGGATAAGCAGTGCGCGGCTAGCAGCCAATCTAATGCGTAAAAGTGTTAGCTGGTAACGCCAGCAACTCGTTCGCTCTTTCGCTACATGCGCGACTACATGCATATGGGGATATCAAACCCTAGCTTGGCGTTTACTCGTATCAATATGCGCTGCTTGGCCGTGAGGCAAGCTGACAGGGATGGCTATCGCTAACATATTGAGCATCTTCGTGATGGCGAACGCCCACGCAGCTCCTGCACAGTAGATAATTGCTTTTGAATTTTTAGAGTAAGAAAACGGCACTGGGCGTGCCGCTTGCATCGGGAAGGGGTGTTACTCGTTTTTTTCTGCTTGGATCCGCTTATAAATCTCTTCGCGGTGTACCGATACTTCCTTGGGGGCATCAATGCCTATGCGGACTTGACCGCCTTTTGTTTCAAGCACGGTGACTGTCACATTGTCACCAATCATTAATGTCTCTCCGATACGTCTTGTAAGAATCAGCATGATTTTCTCCTTTTCCTTTGCTGTAGTATTGAGTTTAGTCTGTGATTTTTTATTTGCTGCTTTTTAGCTTGAATCGAGGCTTTTTTGAGTACCTGAGCACGGTTTTAGTTGAGCTGGTGTCCGTATTGCCTCGAAAGTAATCAACGTTTGGTATCGCCGATAATGCGATAGCCAGTGTTAGCGAGAGCGGTACGATGATGCCGCGCTTAAATGCTTCCATACACAACCCACGCAAAGTCTTCTGCATACCTAGTTTGAACCGTGCATTATCGAGCCTAGCCCTTACGGTGGTTGGCTCAATATTCATTTCTCGCGCAATCTCTTTTATCGAGAGATCGTTAGCTGCATATAGCATTGCCTCAAGTTCTCTCGGTGAAAGGCGCTCATGATTCTCTGTCGCCTTCCAGTTGCCAATTTGCATAGGCACCTCCTTTTTACGCTTCCCAAAGCGCACTGCGTGTAAGTGCGTTAGTTCGCGTGCAATGCGCTTCAGGAAACTACAATTCCGCTGTTACTTACGCCACCTGGGGCCGATAACCACTACCTAGGTTAGGCACTTTGGGCTAGAGTTGTTTTCTTACAAAAACTCAGCCGATTAGGCTGCTTGAGGAACGCTCAAATGACCGGCCCTGAGATGCAGTTAGACCCCATCACGCAGCGCTTAAAAGATCACTTTGAGGCGATCCGAATAGGTTCCGCTTTCAGCGAACTACTGGATCTCAAGCGTAAAAAGAAAGCGGAAGCTGCTCTTCTTAGGAAGGCGGCGACTGCAAAAACGTTAAGTGAGAAAACTAAGCCGGCGGATAAGAAGAAAAATAAAGGACCAACAAAAGAGCAGAGGCTAGCGTTTAAAAATATGCATGATGCGGTAAGTAAGCGCTCATCCTTAGAGGCGCTGGAGTTCTTTTGCGTTGTATGTGAGAAGAAGCATGAAGCTGAAACAGAGCAGCAGTTAATTAAAAAAACATGCTTGCGCTGCTCAGGGAGAGACGCGCAGCTTCAGATTGGTAATAATTCACAGCCTTCCTTTACTGAATATTCTAGTATCAAAATATTTTCAGGTGGCGCACCAAGCCTTGGTAAGCGCCGTTAGTATTTTTAATGGCGACTCGGTAATGAATCGCCATAGGAAATACTTCTAAAGAACTTTGGAACCTGTCGATCTCGCTGGACAAACCATTGCGAGGCAGGGAAATCACTTCGCTGATCTCAAGCTATCCGGCGATCTTCCGGATTGTGACAGCGGTGTTCTGCTGTGTTGATGAGTCTATTATTACCGAGAGGTAAATTAATAGTCAATACCTAAAGGTAATAATTGTTCGGTTGAAGTATTACCATCTTCCGGAAAGCGGATAGGGGGATGGTGTAATGCTAAATCGCAGGCATAAAAAGCCGCCAAGAGGGGGAGGAGAGTTGTTTTTTGGAATGCCAAGTCTTTCTTAGACAAAATAATGGAGTATGTTTAATTACCTGGTATGATCGCCGGGTGTTTAACTTGACAATGATGCTGAATAATGAAAACAGGTGAAGTTCTTGTAATCGACCTTTTTGCTGGGCCGGGCGGCCTAGGGGAGGGTGTGTCTTCAGTAACAGATGGTGAGGGTAAAAGACCTTTCAAAATCGGAATTTCTGTAGAGAAAGAGTCATCTGCTCATAAGACGCTTACTACTAGAGCTTTTTATCGGAAAATTCAAGATTCTGCGGAGGGCGTGGCGAGTTATAACGAATACCTGTCAGGCTTGATAAGTCGGGTACAGCTTTTTGAGCGCTACCCTGAGCAAGCTGAGCGAGCTCAGAAAGAAACCTTATATCAGCCTAAAGCACTTGGCGTAGATAATGAGCTTATCCATAAACGTATTAAGGAGTTAGTTGAAGCGCATGGAGAGCAGCCTAAAGTGGTTATAGGTGGGCCGCCCTGCCAAGCTTACTCATTGGCAGGGCGTTCACGAAATGCTGGTATCAAGGATTATAAAGCTGAGAACGATGACAGACATTTTTTATACAAAGAGTACTTAAAAGTACTGTCAATTGCCCAGCCAGACGTATTTGTCATGGAAAATGTAAGGGGAATTCTTTCGGCGAAAGTCAATGGGAAAGAAATGTTCCCGCAGATTCTAAAGGACTTGAGTAACCCAGGAAGAATTACAAAAATCGCTAGCCCACAATACAAGATTTTTTCATTAGTGCTTGAGGCCGAAGATCTAAGTGATCCTAATTATAAAGATAGCAGCGATTTCTTGATCAGATCTGAAGACTATGGCATTCCTCAAGCACGTCATAGAGTTATTTTGCTAGGTGTTCGTTATGATATTCAAGGAGTTCCGGGAACGCTAATTCCGCGAGATAAAAAAACGACGGTAGAGCAAGTATTAGCAGATTTACCCAAGTTACGCAGTGGTTTTTCAAAGCGAAAAGACGATACTAAAGAATGGGAAGGAGTGGTTTCAGACAATGCGAGAATGGTTAAAAAGCTAGTTAAAGAGTTATTTGATGATCTAGAAAATATAGACTTAATGCCATTTAAAAAGCTGTCAAGAAGTGCAATGCAACCAGTTAGTCCGCCAGTTAACATGCCTGAGCATCTAGTAGATTGGTATCGCCAAAATGAACCCAATTGCGTACTAAATCATGAGACTCGAGGGCATATGGAAAGCGACTTGCTCCGATATGCATATAGTGCAGCATATACTCACCTGAGTGGTGGTACATCCCCTAAATCTAGAGACTTTCCTGACGAGCTTGCCCCGGCGCATGAGAACTGGAAGTCGGGGACGCACGCTGATCGTTTCCGTACCCAAGCAGCTAATAAGTGCTCAACAACAGTGACCAGCCATATATCAAAAGATGGGCATTACTTCATTCATTATGATCCAAAGCAGTGCCGTAGCTTAACAGTGCGCGAAGCTGCACGTTTACAAACGTTTCCTGATAATTATTTATTTGAAGGAAATAGAACGCAGCAATATGTCCAGGTTGGGAATGCTGTACCACCATATTTGGCACAGCAAATTGGTAATGTGGTTATGGACTTACTCAGTCAAAGCGAGTGATACCAGGACGTGTTAGATGCTGAGATGCTCTAAAGCTAATGTCAGATAAAATCTGATCCTTAAGTCTAAACATCGGCGTCCCCAACCATTTATTAAAGTCAGGAATTGCTCCAACTTGATACATAAAGCTAACTTTAATAATGTACTCTTTTCCATCTACGATGATTTTTGGTAGGCGATAAATGCCAGCATGAGCGGTATCTCGCCCCTCTGTTCCGTGAAATGTGAACTGCTCATGCTCAATAGGTATCATTGCTGATAATAAATACCTATTTAGTTTCGTCTTGCGTTGAGCTTGGTCGCATTCGGCTGAAAGTTCAATGAAACCTAATTTTGTATCGCGGCGCGCTTCGCTTCTTGATTCTGAGGTTCCTATCCTGCAGTTTAGAAACTCTTCATTTAAAAGTGCTTTTATGCTGCGGCCCAGATTCTTTTCTATTTTAGGCTTATTTATTGAATTCTCTAAATAGGCAGAGTTAAATGTTATCCAGCTGCCTCGTTTGTTTTTTGGAGATGTATTGTTCAGCTCTTCAACATGATAAAAAGAATTTAGATGAGCTATGACGTCACTATGAAATTTTGAGTCTAATCTAGTTCCAATACTATTTGCTGCTTGATGCCATATGGAATTATTATCAATACGCTCATAATTTGATTGAATATGGTCGCGTAAGACGGGCTCTAGTCCCAGCTCAACTGCTAATCCAGGTTCTTCCTGAGCATTTTTTACCCCGATAGCCTCGTTACCTATAATGGCTAACATTATTTCAAGCTTTTTCTTTGTTTTTAATTGAAAGTCAGAAATGTTTTCAGGATCTAATGATTTTGCTAGTTTAAATAGAGAGTCAGTAGTGGCTTGAGCAGCTGAAGACACTCTATTTTCCCAGCTGAATAAGGCATTGAAAATTGGGTTGCCTGTGAATATTTTTTTTATTTCTTTATTGAGATCTTCTGGATTTGTTTTGAATTTAGCCTTATCTAATATCTCATAATATAAAGGAAGAGGTATTTCCTTGTGTCTTTCAAATATTAGATTTATAACTTTTTCTACATGTTCTTTGTTTCTAGACCAGAAATAAAGTAGATAAGGGCCATCTATAGGCAGTCTTTTAAGAACTTCTGCGATTGGGCCAACTAAAGTTTTTGCATCGATTTGAAGTTCTTGTAGGTTAAGGTCAGTGATGATAATTCTTGGTTTTATCATTGATAAGTTTACATGATCAACACCTGAGATGTTTTCTGGATCATCTTTTTTATAATGAATCGGAAAGCATGGGTATCCAGCCTGAATAAAACTATCTTGAAGGCTTTCTAGATCATCTTTTTTATCATCAATAAGAACAATGCTTGGCAAACTTATCATTATTATTTATCCTTTTTAAATATCATTACTACAGCAGCTCCTTGATAAGCTTCCGGTAGGTCTAAGTCTTCAGGGTCACATATTTGAAGTCTTCCACCTATAGTTTCCATTACTTTATCAGCATAATAGAGGCCAACTCCCATTCCGCCTGGTCGAGAGGTTTTGAATGGCTGTATTGCTTCTTCAGGAGTTAGGCTAAAGCCGGGACCGTTGTCCATTACGACTAATGCGGGGCCTTCTGTAAACCAGTTTGAGAGACTGTCTATGCGAATCGCAGGTATATATTCACTGTTCTCTTTTTCAGCTTTCAAGCTAGTCCAATGAATTGCGTTATCAATCAAGTTTGTTAGGGTTGCTTGCAGTAGTCCAAATGGTGCTGTTACCTCAAAAGTGTCAGACTCATCATTATTTAGGGGGCAAGATATTGCAATTTTGTGATGCTCAAATCTGTGTTGGTTTAATGTGACTATTTTTTGAGTTAGCGCTTTAATATTAAAAGTCTTTTGTTCATTTCTGCGTAGTAATGGTGCAAAACCTTCTAGTAACTCAGCTAAATGTTCAGCACGCTTTCGCAGGGTGTCGTAATCGTCAGATCTTCTTATTGACTCATTCAGATCCTCAACACCTCGTTCAACTTCATGAAAAATAACAGCAAGGTTGATGCCAGCAATACCAGAGCTTAGAGTGACTTCTCTCATTTGAAGATAGTCAGATTCGATCTGGTTTACTTTGTTATCCATCTCTTGTTCTAAACCGTGCTTTTTAATCGTTTGCCTTATGTCTTGAATACTCTGAGTGAAGCGAGTGGTGGCAGGTGAAGCATCCTTAACATCACCTTTGAGGTATGCATCTAGTGCTTCACGATCTCTTCTATGTTTTAAATGAAAATCTTCAACAACACTTGCTACAATCCAACGAAAACGCTTATAGGTATTGTTTTCATCAAAGCCTTCACGATTCGTTTTTTCTTTTAGGCCTTCACTGCTCTCTAAGCTTAAATCAACACCCCCAATTACCATGCCAGTATCAATTTTTTGTCCGGGCATATTTATTCGGCCTGCGTTTAAGCCTAACCAATCATCTTTTCCCTCACCATAATTAAATACACGTATGCCATCACGATATACTCTGATTCCAGATTGCTCTTTAAGATATTCTTTTATGAGTTGGGCTGAACCTATTGCGTTAAGCACCGCGGGTGTTTTCATAAAAATATAAAAAGTTCCGGAAATAGCCCCTATATTCTTGAGGTCTTCCTTATTGAGTAGCAGTGACTCACGAATGGATATGTCGCGGGCGAGTTCTTCCTCTTTGTTTGGCGCTAAAAGTACCAGTCTAGAGTTATCTGTTTCTATGTCTGAAGATGCAACTTCTTTGAATGTTTGCGGTGGGTTGAACGAGTAGCTTGAGGAGAACAAACCTGCCTCATCAATAATGAAGTTATAAGTCCATAGTGCTTTTCCGACTATATCTTCTGCTTCAAGCATATCGAAAATGTCTTTTTCTCTTTCTGGTACAGACAGATTAACGCTGAAATCTGACACTGTTTTGAAAGGGGAGATCAGACTGGTTAAAAGACGTTTTAAGCGCCTTAGATCCCCACGAGTCCAGTGAGTGTTATTTAGTTTACCTACTTCTATCCGTGTTCCAGTTTCTTCTTTTGTGAAAAATTCTGGATTATCAAGAGGTGTGATTTTTACACGGGTATCTTCGATATAATTCGCTTCATCTATTAAGCTTGGCCAGTTAATTTCAATCTTGTATTCAGTGGAGTTTTTAGCTCGAGTGTTTATAGTTAACTGCTGCCCAAGCTTGTGTACTGCAAGACGACCAACACCTTTTTCACCGAGAGGTAAACGATTTAAGTCAGGCGTCCTGACTTTGTTTTTACTTCGCTTACTGTTAGTGCCGATCTCCATCCATTTGTTTAGGATGTCATCCTTAGTCATGCCAAAACCTTCATGATCCCAGATAATAATATTTGGGCTTTCATTATGTAGGTTTAGTGTGACATCAACACTTGTAGCATTTGCGTCATAAGCATTTTTTACTAGCTCAAAAACTGCTAATCTATCATCTCCAATTAGCTCATCCCCAAGAAGCTTTAGAAGGTGGGCATTTGCTCTAAACGGTTTAATCAATGGTATGTTGTCTTCCATTTATTTTTATCTCCTAATTAATTTGAGCTGCTCAGGCTTTAGTACAATCACATATAAAGCTCATAATTTTCTGTATTTTCTACGGGTACCAGATTTAAAGCTTTCAAGGGTGCCTTCTTTGATCAGAATCCCTAGAATGCTGTACGTAAGGTAGTCTTGTTGGTTGCCTTCGTTATCTGATTGTAGACCTAAGTAGTGAGCACAGTCTGAGTTTGTGACTCCAGCCAAGTTCTCTTCTGATAAGGAGATAATTGAATCTTTTAAAAGCTGTAATCCTAACTGTGCTTTTTCTAATGCACCTATGGGCACTATGACTTTATCGTCAACTTTACGTTTAATTGACTTAGGGATTACTGAGTTGTAGAGAGAACCCCCATTATCAATGGTTCCCATGCTACTGATAAGCTCGAGCTCAATATTGAGAGCTTGTTCTTCTGTTAAATTTTTAACTAATGTTGAGATGATAGGCGTGTGGCCGCTATCCAAAATATTTTGGATAAATTGACCTTTTCGAGTGTTATCAATTTTTTTTAGGTGATCAGTTGAACGACTACCAGTACCTTTGCCTATATAGAACAGTCTTGCTGGTTTTTCGCGAGGGTCTTTAAGTGAGTATACGTAATAGGTATTTGGCATATTCATGAAGCTGCACTCCGTTTTTTTTTAGAGCTGAACATGGCTGCTGTTAGATCACGCCAAGTCCGCGCTTCTTGCGCACCGTTGACCACTAGAGTACCCATTTAAAGTGCATGATTTACCTTAGCTAAGCATTGCTTATCAATGATAGGGCGAACGTCTTCTCTTTTATATGGTGGGCGTTTTTGGTTCTGTCGTTATAGCTTTTTTGCATTCCAAGCCAGTAGAGCCTGAGCGTGAAAAGCTACATCCTCAATCAACACCTCGAAAGGATCGTGCTCTCGGTTGTCCGAAATAACCTTAAAGTGGGTTTTACTGACTTTCTGTACGCGCTTGATGTATACCAGATCGTCCCATGTAAAAACGTAGACCCCATCCCCCACAAATTGAGTGATGCCTCGATCAACGAATACGGGCTCGCCGTGATTGATAGTGCCGGCCATGCTCTG
The DNA here is from genome assembly GCA_034006225.1 of Desulfuromonas sp. GTDB lineage: Bacteria > Desulfobacterota > Desulfuromonadia > Desulfuromonadales > Desulfuromonadaceae > Desulfuromonas. Next base: position 13,541 of record JAVETC010000018.1, read on the forward strand.
ACCCCAACCAGTGATAATGGCAAGGTTTGCGGCGCTGGTGTAAGTGATACCAAGCAGGTCTAGATGCGACTTGTGCATCGTGACGTGTCGGATTATTTCTACGTAATCGTTTGGCAGCTGGCCGCTACCCATAGCTGCGCGCACATCAAATTGCGGTATCGCAATCTCACCATCTGCAGCCTTTTTAGAGAAGACAGCTGTAATTACATTGTCGGGCCTGTGTTCGGCAATGGACTCGCCGGACAAGAAGTCCATCTTTCCATCGAGCGCGTATCGCTCCAGCCCGAAAGCATCTTCGATCTCTCTTGCGAAATCCTCGCCGATTGTCTTTGAGCCACTTTTTTCGGGGTCAGCAAGACATCGAGAAATGAAGTTTTGCGGCTTATCCAGCTTTTCAGCTAGGCGCGATTGTGCTCCGCGAATCTTTCCAAATTCACGGTCCATCAAAATACCAAGGTTGCGTCTACGCACTTCACGAATATCCATAATTTCATCATCTGATTCTGTTACCTAAAAGTAAATAACCGTCCGGTATTGATTAAGCATTACCTTTGGGTAATAATTATTCGTATGCAAAGGAGAACTTATGAGTAAGAGACACGAAGAACTGCTCGCTTGGCTGAAGACCGCAGGCGACAAAGAGGTTTCCGAAACAAAGACGAGCGCAGGGTATTTACGCCAAATTGGTTACGGAAATAAAAAAGCATCAGCGGAACTCGCTTCAAGGATCGAGATGATTACAGGTGGAAAAATAAGCCGAAAGCAGCTTCGTCCTGATGATTGGTTTGTCATCTGGCCAGAGCTTGTCGCCTGATCACTCCCACCTCTGCATGGCTCCCAGACTATCCGGATCGTGCAAAGGGATTAAGTCGCTTATTGGTGCTGTTTATGTGTACAGCGAGGTGGTTATGAGGCAAGGCAAACAGATTATCAAGCGGAGGCTAAGTGTATGACCATGCTTTTCGTGCAAGCCCCGCTTGTTGTAAATCCGGCACTTGCAAAGCGTATTGGGCTAAATGAGGCAATCATTCTTCAGCAGGTTCACTACTGGATTCAGCGTGGAAGTTCTGGTGTTGATCACGACAATAGGCGGTGGATCTATAACACTCACGAGGAGTGGATAGAGCAGTTTCCATTTTGGTCACGAGATCAGATTAAACGTGTTTTTTCATCTCTTAAAAGTCAGGGCGTACTACTGATTGACCAGCTAAGAAAATCAGAGCACATCAGAACAAATTACTACGCCATAAATTACAGCCATGAATCGCTGAAGGTCACTGAAATCAACGATCAGGCGAATCCGCCTCTTCGAGAAAGCGAAATCGCCTCTTCGAAGGGTGCAAATTCGCCTGATCGAACAGTGCAAATTCGCCCCATCGATGAGTGCAATTCCGCCTCTTCGATGGGTGCAAATTCGCCTCTTCTTACAGAGACTACAACAGAGATTACTACAGAGACTACAGCAGAGATTACAGAGCCTTTGGCGACCGAGGCCGCTGACGCGACCGCGGACACCGTTGGTGAGTTAGTTCTTGCCGGTGAGGTTTCTCAGCAACAGCCCAAGGTCGAAATTCCAGCTGACATGCCAGGTCCCAAAGATCCAAAAGCAAAAACTTATCGCGTATGGGCTAATTACGCTTTTGCATTCCGTAAGCGCTACAACGTGTGGCCAGTCTGGAACGCACGCACTGCAGGACAGCTTGGGCAGCTTGTTGACCGCTTGGGACAAGACGCAGCACCCAAGGTGGCGGCGTACTACCTCACGATTGCTGATGCACGCCTAATCACCGAACAGCACAGCGTCAACTTGCTACTGGCAAGAGCTGAGGCGCTGCACACGCAGTGGGCAACAGGTCGACGTATCAACGGCACTACCGCACGCCAGCAAGAGCGTACAGCCGCAAATTTTGAAGCCGCGCAAACCGCCATTGAAAATATTAACGCGAAGTCGCGTATGGAGGGAATCCGTGAAAACCCATTCTGGAAAGACTGATACGCAGCGGCTGAGTGGACTCGTGGAGATCGTTACAGCGACAGCTGAGGTGTTAGGGCAGGAGATCACTGCTTCCGCCGCTGAGATGATGGCTAACGACTTGGAGGAATACCAAGACGAGCAGATTGCTGGTGCACTCAAGGCGTGTCGTCGCGAGCTAACAGGGCGGCTGACATTGGCTGCGATTATCGAGCGTATTCAGCGTGTAGATGGGCATCCGGAGCCAAACGAAGCATGGGCGATTGCGCTGCAAGCAAGTGATGAGCGTCGAACGGTTGTGGTTACTGAGCAGATCCAGAGTGCTTTGCGTGCTGCGCAGCCGATACTTGATAACGGTGATGCAATCGGTGGGCGCATGGCGTTTATCGAAGCGTACCGCCGCACCGTTGAGGCTGCACGACAAAGTCGTCAATCACCTGTGTGGCATGTTTCCGTAGGCTGGGATGTTGAGGATCGTGCAGATGCGGTAACGCGCGCAGTAGAGTCAGGTCGAATCACTCAAGATCGTGGTGAAGCGCTGTTGCTGCAGCATAGGCCTGTAGCAATAAATCAGGACTCTGTAAGTTTTGCTGTTGCTGGATTGCTTTCAGGAAAAACCACAGCTCGACTTAGCAACGAAGAGTCACGCAAGCGGCTTGCTGAACTACGTGCAGTGCTGAATGAAAACAAAGCAAAACGAGAAGAAGCAAAAAATCAGGCAAAGCAAGCAGAAGTAACTGATCTGAATGAGCGTCGAGCTGCTGTGGCTAAGGCTTTAGCTGAGCTTCCTGAGCGAATCAGGAGAACTGTATGAAACTGCTTGTGAACTCTCAAGACAAGCTTGCCGAGGCAATTAGCTCGCTCCAGCGCACCTTCGCAGACAAAAAATACTTAACCGTTACCGTGAAGACTGGTCGCGACCGAACACTTGACCAAAACGCACTTTGGTTCGCGATGTACAAGCGCATTGCGCAGGTCATGGAATGGCATATCGACGAGGCGCGGCGGCACTGCAAATTGCATTTCGGTGTACCGCTCATGCGTAACGAGTGCGCAGAGTTTCGCCAGAGTTGGAACGAGCTGCTATTGCACCTGAGCTATGAAAAGAAACTTGAGCTGATGGGCGCAAACAAGCTGCTTGGGCCAGATGGTTTTCCAGTAACTCGGTTATTCAATCGAGCGCAGGGCATTGAGTACACAAACCGCATTGTTGATGACTTTCGAGAGCAAGGCGTTTTTTTTGATGATTTATTGAGTGAGGAGCAGCAGTGAGAGTTGTTAGCAAGAAGATCCGCAACGCAGCACGCGGACAGAACTGCACGCTGCGCCTGAGTGAATGCAATTTTAACCCTGAGACGACTGTGCTAGCGCACCTGCCCAATGGATTTAAGGGTGTGGGTATGAAGGGCCTTGATACCGTCGCAGTATTCGCCTGCAGCGACTGCCATGACAGCATAGACGGCAGAACGAGAAACACAGGACCGGTTGACTGGCGCGATATAACACGCGCACTAGCAGAGACGCATGAGGTTTTGATTCGTATGGGTATTGTCGAGGTGAAGGCGTGAAGCTCAAACAGAAAATTCACCACAAAACCCAAAAGCCGATACCTCGCTGCTGGGTAACCGAGTGCAAGTACACCGTTGCGTTGTGCGGGACCGAGGATCACGCGATGTATCAAATCACAGCGCCAGGAGATAGAGCCCCATTCGCATACACGCCGGCTAAAGCGGAAGTTCGCAAGATCATTATCAACCACAAGGCTGCGAATCAATGAGCATAAAACTTTACCCAGTTGTTCCTGTGCCGAAACCCCGTCAAACACAGTCAGACCGCTGGAAGAAGCGGCTAGTAGTTATGCGCTACCGAGCATTCTGCGACGACCTGAGAGCACGTAACTGCACGCTCCCTGAGTCCGACTCACACGTCATATTCCACATGCCGATGCCAAAATCTTGGAGCAAGAAAAAGCGTGCAGAAATGCTTGGCCAGCCGCACAGGCAAAAGCCAGACCGTGACAACCTTGAAAAAGCTCTGATGGATGCTGTGTACGAAAACGACGAATCCGTCTGGGATATGCGAACCACAAAACGTTGGTCAGAGATTGGCTGTATTGAAATCAGAAATCTTGCGGAGGTAGACCATGAATGAGCCTAGACGTATCAGCACCACAGAGCTTGTTTTTGATGCAATTGTTGAACTGCATGCGCTCGAGCAGATCATTACGCGCGAAGGACTCGCAGATCATTTGAACCTGAAACTAAGTATTATCGATGACAAGCTAAAATCATTGGCTAATGATGGTTTGATTGCGCGCATTCAACGTGGTGTTTACGCTCCAGTTGAGAAATACCCACCAACGCGACCGATATCACACACAGAGCTACCGGACGGCACGGTTGTTCTCGACATAGGCGATGACGTGCTAAAACTAACCCCTCGTGAGGCAAGAACACTTGCAGTCATGCTGGGTGCAAGAGCAATACAGGCTTCTCAGATAAATTTATCAGATCAGGTTGGGATGATGGTTGCAGAACTGTCACATCGTTTATTAACGCTTGAACGTAATTAATTATTATTTAAAAGGATGTTTTATGAGCGAGAGGTCGGATTATATTTATAAAGTTCGTGAGGCAGCTGGTCACATGAGAACTGCCATAGAAGGCTTGATGAAAGCTGATCTAAAAAAACTTCCAGTCAGCTTTGAACACTTTCCAGCTGGAGCTTGCGGAGACACCTCTCTTTTTTTAGGTGCATATCTAAAAGAGTTGGGGTGTGGAGATTTTTGTTATATGAGCGGAGATTTAGATGAGTGTACGCATGCATGGCTTGAAGGTGCGGGGTTGATCATTGATATAACAGCAGATCAGTTTAATGATTTTCCGCAAAAAGTATTTGTTGCTGAAGAATCAAAGTTTCATGGTGGCTTTAAAAATATAGATTCTGACTCTGAGTCTGTAGATCTTCTTCTCACTGGAACAGGCGATAGCTTATTCCACAGCTATAAGTTTATTCGCAGCTTTCTAATGCACACCCTGTAGAGTTTTACAGCCTCCCTAGCTGCACACACACTGCTCGCATGAGCAAAGCACCGACTAAAAAAACAATCAGAAAACCGAAAGCAACAGTGAAACACACTGCGCCTTCGGCTGTGCGCAAACCAACGCCACAGCAGCAGTTGTTTGTAGACGAGTTCATTGTTGACCTAAACGGCACGCAAGCCGCTATTCGTGCACGTTACAGCGAGAAAACTGCAAGACAGCAAGCATCCAACCTGTTAACAAAAGTGTACATCCAGGATGCAATTGCTGAAGCCAGATTGAAGCAGCAAAACCGCACTCAAATCACTGCAGACCGTGTGTTACTCGAAGTCGCAAGACTTGCCATGTATGACCCTCGCAAGTTCTTCAACAACGAAGGAGAGCCGCTTGGTATTCACGAACTGGGCGATGACACTGCTGCAGCACTTGCTGGCATGGAAGTCATTGAGCAGTACGAGAACATCGGTGATGGCAAGCGTGAGTTCACCGGTTACCTGAAGAAATACAAACTGGCTGACAAAGGCCCGAACCTTGAGCGCTTGATGAAACACCTTGGCCTGTATGAGCGTGATAACGAGCAGAAGGTCGATCCGCTTACAGCTCTGCTACACGGAATCGCTACGCGCAACGCTGGTGCATTCTTGCCGGTGGCCAATGATCCTGAGCGCAATGAATCGAAAGCACAAAGCGGGTTTGCGCCAGTTACGGACGATGAAGACCACGACGAGGATTAGCCGTGGCAAACACTATTGATCTTCTGCCGTTACCTACCGATCCTGAGCAACTGGCCAAGTGTCTGGCTGATCCTGAGTGGCGACTTTTTAGCGGTTGCCTATACCAAATCATGATCAAAGGTGATGACGGTGAAGAAGCAATGGTTGAGCCGTTTAAACCCAACCGTGCGCAACGTCGTTTCATACGCAGACTATGGCACCGCAACATTATTCTGAAAGCAAGGCAGCTTGGGTTTACTACGCTGATTGCCATACTTTGGCTGGACCATGCGCTGTTTAATGCCAACCAGCGCTGCGGCATCATTGCTCAAGACAGAGAGGCAGCCGAAGCAATCTTTAGGGATAAGGTCAAGTTTGGCTATGAAAACTTGCCGGAAGTGATCCGTGCTCGATTTCCACTGGGTACTGATAGCAAGAGCGAGCTACTTTTCAAGCACAACAATAGTTCGGTGCGAGTTGGTACGTCAATGCGTTCCGGAACGATCCATAGATTGTTAATTTCTGAGTTCGGCAAGATCTGCGCAAAGTTTCCTGACAAGGCAATCGAGGTTATTACCGGCTCAATTCCAGCTGTTCCGTTGAGCGGTATCACTGTTATCGAAAGTACCGCCGAAGGCACAGAAGGCGAGTTCTACAAGATGACGCAGATTGCCCAGGCTAAGCACTACACGAAAGACCTGTTAACAGTCAGAGACTACAGATTCCACTTTTATGCTTGGTGGCAAGAGCCGCGATACCGCATGGAAGCAGCGCTGGTTAATGTTCAAATTGAAGACCACGTTTATTTTGACACCATTGAGCACAGCATGGATTGCCGTATTGATCCTGACCAGCGCGCTTGGTATGTGGCGACGCGCAATGCTGACTTCAGTGGCTCAGAGGAAAAAATGTGGCAAGAGTACCCATCCACTCCGGATGAGGCTTTCCAAGTCAGTACCGAAGGCAACTACTACGCTAAATCAATGGTTGAGCTACGCAAGCGCGGTGGCATTACAACTGTACCTACGCTTGATCTATCGGTTAACACGTTCTGGGATATTGGAAACAGCGATGGTTGCGCTATCTGGTTTCATCAAGAGTTACGCGGTGAAGATAGGTTTATTGGTTACTACGAGGCGCACGGCGAAGACTTGCGGCACTACGTTGCGGAGCTCAAATCAAAAGGTTACGTGTTTGGCACACACTTTCTACCACATGACGCTAATCACAAGCGCCTGAGCGACTTCAATAAATCAACTCGCGACATGCTGCAGGATCTATTGCCTGGTGAGCGATTCGCTATTGTTCCGCTTATCACTGAACTAACAACCGGCATACAGCAAACCAGAAAACACCTAAAGGGCGCTTACTTTGACAAAGCAGGCACAGCCGACGGCATTAACCGCATTGATAACTACAAAAAAAAGTACAGCAGAGCCGAGGCGCGATTCATTGATAGCCCGAACAAGTCGAACGGATGCAGTGAAGGCGCCGACGCTTTACGTCAATGGGCACAAGCAAAAGAACTCGGCATGATTGAAAGTGCCAGCCATGTAACCAGCTACCAAGAAGCACCTGCCGCCGACTGGCGCTTGTGAGGACTAGACCATGCAAAAACAAGAGCTAAGCAAAGAAGAATACGATGAGATCTTTGAAGAGATCGAGAATCAGCCGCGCTGGCGCGCCATAGCAGATAAGGAATCGGACTATGCCGATGGCAATCAACTTGATAGTGAACTGCTCAAGCGTCAGCAAGAGCTTGGTATTCCTCCGGCGGTTGAAGACTTGATTGGTCCAGCGCTGTTATCAATTCAAGGTTACGAAGCAACGATACGCACCGACTGGCGTGTGACGCCTAATGGTGATCCTGGTGGCCAAGATGTAGCAGATGCAATCAACTTTAAGCTTAACCAAGCCGAGCGTGAATCAAAAGCCGATCGCGCATGCAGTGCTGCTTTCCAGTCGCAGATCACTTGCGGCATCGGCTGGGTGGAAGTAGCGCGAGACTCCGATCCGTTCAAGTTTCCGTATCGTTGTAAGAAGATCCACCGCAATGAAATTCATTGGGATATGAAAGCCACTGAACCGGATTTGTCCGATGCTCGTTGGTTGCGTAGACAGCGATGGTTGTCTCCGGAGCGTATTGCGTTAGTGTTTCCCGAGAAAAAGGAGCTGATATTGGCTGCTGGTCGTCACGGCTCGCAGTGGTGGCAAGATGAAACGCTCACATTTGAAGGTGGAGACGGTACCGGGCTAGAAAACGCATGGAATGAAGGTCGTTCGTGGACGATGCATGAAGACCGTTGGTACAACCCTCGCAGTAAAGAACTGTGTGTCGCTGAATTATGGTACCGCCGCTGGGTGCGAGTGCCTGTTATCAAGACGCCAAACGGTCGAGTCGTTGAGTTCGATGAAGCCAACCTGCAGCACGCTATTGCAGTCGCAAGCGGCACAGCCGAAGTAACGCAGGCAACTATCGCTAGAGTGCGTCGTGCGTACTGGCTTGGCCCACACAAGCTGCATGACGGTCCAACTCCCTATGCACACCGTCACTTTCCGTATGTGCCGTTCTGGGGGTTTATCGAGGACGCCACCGGTATTCCATACGGGTACGTTCGCTCAATGAAATATGCGCAAGACTCGCTGAACAGTGGCCTATCTAAGCTACGTTGGGGGATGAGTGTGGTGCGAGTAGAGCGCACCAAAGGTGCAGTTGCTATGACTGACTCACAATTACGAAAACAAATTGCTCGACCAGACGCCGACATTGTTCTCGACAATATGCACATGCAGCAGGCTGGAGCGAGATTCGATGTTAAGCGTGACTACCAGCTCACTGATCAGCATTACCAGATGCTCAACGATAACCGCGCAACGTTCGAACGCGTGAGTGGTATTACTGCAGGGTTCGGCGGTAAGCAAGGTACCGCAACAAGTGGACTTCAGGAGCAAACCCAAGTTGAGCAATCTAATCAGGCGCTAGGCCGCATTATGGACAACTTCAGAGAGGCACGTTCGCAAGTTGGTGAACTGCTGATGAGTATGATCATCCGTGACATTGGCGAGAAGCAAACTGAGGTGGTGATTGAAGGTGATGCAATCACTGCAGATCGTCAGGTTACGCTTAATGCGCCTGAAACTGATCCTGAAACGGGTGTCACATACCTATCCAATGACATTAATAGAACTCGACTCATGGTATCGCTAGAAGATGTACCAAGCACTAACAGCTATCGAGCACAGCAGTTGCAAGCGTTGACCGAAGCAATCAAGCCATTACCAGCAGAATACTTGAGCGCAGCAATTCCATTTCTGACTCAGCTGATGGATGTACCTTTCAAACGTGACCTCATTGAAGCGTTCCGCTCTGTAGGGCAAACACCAACACCTGAACAGATCGAAGAGCAGACGCAGCAAGCAATCCAAGATGCGCTGGCCAAAGCAGGCAACGAACTCAAAGAGCGTGAACTGCAGATCAAAGAGCGCAAAGCTGATAGCGAAATGAAGAACCTTGACGCCAAGGCGGTGCAGATCGGCGTGCAAGCAGCGTTCGCAGCAATGCAGGCAGGCGCTCAGATAGCGCAGATGCCGATGATCGCTCCGATTGCCGACACAATTATGCAGGGTGCTGGTTATCAGCGGCCAAACCCAATGGGTGACGATCCAGACTTCCCAGCACCGCAGCAGGTGGCTGCTACAGATATTCGCAATCCGTATGTGCAAGGTGAGGGCGCTCAACTAGGCAGCGAGCAGGTTGCAGAGTTGGCTCAAGTTAACCAGAACACCAGTCCACAATTTCCACCAGTACCGAGTGATGGAGACTCCTCGATGCAAGGTATTGAAACACCTAATACAAATGACAATATGCCCGGAGGCATGTAATGACTGACAAATCTATCAAGCAGACTATTGAACAGCTCATTCAAGAGAAAGGCTTAACTGCGCCTCGAATTACACCTGAAGACTTGAAAGCCAACATTGTTGGTGAGTTCTACTTTACGGGTGCCGATGCTATGACTGGTGCCATGGCTTTTGGGAGCGAGGCTAATACAGGACGGATCGTGGGTGCTGTGGATGTTAACTGCTTAAAACTTCTAACATTCTGTGTGTTGGTATTGAAGAATGGGTTCACTGTTACCGGTGAAAGTGCATGCGCTTCGCCTGAAAATTTTAATCCTGAGCTGGGCCGTAAGATTGCACGAGAAAACGCAGAACAAAAGATCTGGCCATTGATGGGCTACCACTTAAAGCAGCATCTGCATGAAACAAGCTAATAACCAAAAGACAGTTATCAAGCCCAGTTAATCCTGGGCTTTTTTATGCCTGGAATAAAGCCAGCCCCCTGTAGGTTTTGAATACAAGTAAGCAATTGGCAACACTGCATGCCAAGCCGTGAGAGCGGCGATATTCGGGCGCAAGCCTAACTGCGTAACCCAATAGCGGCTACGGCGATATGTGGCAAACGGGGAAGGCATGACAGACAACAATGAGTTTATTCAGTCGCTTGAGGGCGAGTTAACACCAGAACAGGTAGACCAGTTAATCCATGGTCCAGAGGGCGATACCGAGGCAGATGCTGAGGATTTAGGTGGTGAGCCCGAAGCCACAACCAAACCTGATGCTAGCAAGCAAAAAAGCGAAGCAGAAACTGAAAGCGACAAAGCAGGTGATGAAACCGAGCTAAACGCTGATAACACAGTGGTAATGGCGCGTGACAACAAACACACCATTCCATTCGAGAAGCTGGAAGAGGCGCGCAAAGGCCAGAGACATTGGCAAGAACGAGCCGAAGCAGCTCAGCAAGAGTTAGATGCATTAAAGACGGCAGCTCAGGAAAGAGCAGATTCAGGGCAAGCACCTACAAAGCAGGATAACCAGATTGCAGCAGCTGAAGCAGCTATTGATGCTGGTGTTGATCCGAGCTTGTTCGGCGATTTCTCTGAAGAATCATTAGCTGCAGGTATCAATAAGTTAGTTCAGCAGCAAGTAGAAGCGCGGCTTCAATCGGCATTAGCGCCGTATGAGAAGCGAGAAGCACAAACAGCCACCGAAGCACATTACAACGCCATTTACACAGCGCACCCAGATGCTGACTCGGTTGCGCAATCGCATGAACTTGCTGAATGGATCAACTCTCAACCTACGTTTGTGCGTGGTTCTATGTCTGCAGTAATGCAGAAAGGCAGCACAGACCAGGTTATTGAGCTTCTTGACGCTTTCAAATCTGCAGCTGGAACAACTCAAGCAGCAGGCAACTTAACTGCAGACGCGGTTAAAGCCACTGCAAAACAAAAAGCAGCTAACGCTAAAGGTGACGTACCAGCAAGCCTGTCTGATTTTCCAGCAGGTCGAGCCGGGGCAACTTCACGCGATGAAGCTATGCACGATATGAGCAGCGGAATTGATCTAGCTACGGCTATGGACGACATGACGCCTGAGCAAATTGAGCAATTCCTAAACAGACTGTAAGGAGGCAACATGCCGACCCAAAATTCACACGCGCCGTATGGCGATAAGAAAAACATGGTGCAACAGGCTGCTGGCCTTTTTGCGACGCACCTAAAGCGTAATAACAAGCTATCGCACTTAATGGGCAAGATGCCTAAAGGTGATTCTGGCGCAATCGAAACAATCCGTAAGCAGACTACAAGTCACTTGCCTTTCGTTCGTTGTATGGACCTTGGAAAAGGTACCGGTGACGAGATTACCTTTGACGTTGTTAACCCATTCGGTGCCGTGCCGATTATGGGTAGCGAATACGCGGAAGGTCGCGGTACTGGTTTGAGCACTGACCAAGACCGCTTGCGAGTTAACCAAGCGCGTATCCCTATCAATATGGGCGATACGATGACCACCATCCGGAGCCCAGTGGATTTTCGAAAGCTTGGCCGACCGGTAGCGCAGTCTGTAATGGATCGCTACGTTGACCAAACGTTAATTATTCATGCAGCGGGTGCGCGTGGTTCGGTTAACAACTTAACCTGGTCAGTGCCACTTGAGTCAGACCCTCGCTTTAATGCGGTAATGGTTAACCCTGTTAAAGCTCCAACTAAAAACCGCCACTTTGTTGCGGCTGGTGGTTACGTTGAAGGCTTTAAGCAGACCGGTGGTGAAATGACCATCGCGAGCACCGACGTGTTCAGTATGGGGATTATTGACTCCATGCGCGCAGTAATGGATGACATGGTAATGCCGCCTCCAATCGTTAAGTTTGAAGGTGACGCTGCTGCTGAAGATGAGCCGTTGCGCGTCATGCTTGTGTCGCCGCTGCAGTACAACCAGTTTGCAGCAGATCCAAACTTCCGCGCAATCCAGATGGCTGCACATGCTCGCGCAAGTAACGCTAAACAACACCCTGTATTCCGTGGCGAAGTAGGCCTGTGGAATAACTTCTTGATTATGAAGCAAAACATCCCTGTTCGTTTCTTTGCTGGCGATACGATCAAGTATTGCGCAGACCATACCGGCACTGAAAACTCAGTGATTGTTCCTGCGGCGCTTGGTGCAGGCTTCGCAGTAGACCGCGCAATTATCCTTGGTGGTCAGGCTGTTGGTGAAGCCATGGCTAAGTCGGACAAGTCCGGCATTCCATTCTTCTGGTCTGAAAAAGAAATGGACCACGGGGACAAGATTGAGCTGTTAATCGGCGCAATCCGCGGCGTGAGCAAGTTCCGTTTCAATATCAATACCGGCGACCGTGTGGAAGCTACCGACTATGGCGTATGCGTCTTGGACACTGTGGTTCCGCTGAACAAGGTTTAACTCAGCGTAACAACACAGCGTAACGGTGGGCGCGAAATCAGCGCTCACCAAACCAGACAAAATTGGAGGCCAACAATGGCTACAGTAAAAGTTAAATCTCAAGCGTACCGTCCGTTCGGTGCAACCGTGCCTTACGGTAATACAACCACTCTTGCCTTTGGTTTAAAAACTAACTCAGCTGGCGCAGCAATTAACTCTGACTCGACCGCAGCGCTTGGTATTGGTGATGTTGTTGATCTTGGTCCATTGCCTGCAGGTATACGCCTTGATGATGCATCAATTCTCGTAACCACTGGCATGACAGCGACTATCACCGGCTCGTTAGGCTTTGTTTATGAAGACGGCGTAGACAGCACTGATGTACCGCAAAACTCGGTCTACTTTGGTGCTGGCATTGATTTAGCAGCCGCCGGTCGAAAGCGTGCTACTGGCTCAAGTCTAGTTAAGTTGCCAAAGCCTGCACGACTGATCTTAACCACTGCCGTGGCCGCTAACGCCAAAGTTAGTGACATTAAGTTTCTGGTTACCGGCGAGCTGATCGGCGCGCAGTAATTAATAAGGCTGGCTAGCTTAATTAGCTGGTCAGCCTTTTATCGGAGTGAGCGACATGAAGATTCTTATTATCGGTATTGCTCAAGTAGTGCACGCTATCAATGCTGCGTACTGCAAGGCGATGGGCGATGACACGCAAGTAGAGTGGGAAGACGCACCTGAGTGGCAGCAACAATCTGCTATTGCAGGTGTAGAAATGCACCTAGCAAACCCCGATGCCACGCCTGAGCAGTCGCATGAGTCATGGTTAAAGCAGAAGCTGGATGAAGGTTGGGTATATGGTGAAACGAAAGATGCCGAAGCCAAACAGCACCCATGCTGTATTCCTTATGCTGAGTTGCCAGTTGAGCAGAAGGCTAAGGACTACATTTTTCGCGCTGCAGTTCATGCTGCAAAAGCGCTTGCTGATTCGATGCCTAAGCCGATTGAAGTCACCGCGCCTACTGGTTTCTCGGGCAAGGTTATCAACGTGCAATACATCGGTGTGCGTGATGAGTGGTCAGATCATATTTACGGCACTGGCTTGCACTTCACTAAAGGTCAGGTGCGCGCAATTCCTCCACAGTTTGCTAACAAGCTGCTCCGTCATGCTGATATTTTCACCAAGACTGATGACGCGGTGATTGATGACGAAGAAACCTTAGCCATTATCGACGATGCACAAAGTACGGTAGTTGAAAAAGAAGCTAAGACTGATCAGCAATACGACATTTTGCACCAAGTTTCTCAGATGAGCCGTGACGCTTTGGTTCGGTTTGCTGCAGAGCGCTACCAGGTAAAGTTGAATGGCCGCGGTAAAGCTGACGATCTGCGCATTGAAGTTACCAAACTGGTTAATCAATACGGTGCCTTATGACCTTACAGCAGTTGATTGGCGCGTTTCGCGTACAGGCTGGCGATAAGGTTGAGCCTTATTTTTGGTCTGATGAGGAAGTTACAAGTTACCTGAATAGCGCGCAGCAAGAAGCAGCTATTCGTGGTCGTTTGATTTTTGAAGTCGCTGATGCCGACGTGTGCAGAGTTGATGTGCTTAAAGGGCAGCCGGTTTATAACCTAAATACACTTCTGTATGAGCTATCACACGTTTCATTCAAGGCAAGCGATGAGCAGCAAGGCGGCCGTGTTTCTATCAGATCACCAGAAGATATGGACGGTCTTTGTGGGGATGACTGGCGTGAGCGTTCAGGTAAGCCGCGGTTTGCTGTACAGGCCGACAAATGGTTAAGGCTCGCGCCTATTCCTGATACTGACGGGCTGCTGTTCATTGAAGGTTATCGAGTGTCTAAGCCAATGGCCTTGATCGAGGCGAATACCGTAGAACCTGAAATTTCAGCACTACATCATGAGCACTTGGTCAGCTGGGCTTTACATAAAGCGTTCAGTATTCCCGACGCTGAAATGTTTGACCCTGAAAGAGCAGCTAAGTCTGAACGGGACTTTACCGAATACTTTGGTATTCGTCCTGATTCTGACTTGCGCCGTATCACAAGAGAAGACGTTAAGCATCACGTTGAACCATTCTGGCCATAGGTACGCGAGTATATGAGCATTGTCCGTCGTGACCAATTTGCTGGCAGTAACAACATAGCCAAACCAGAGCGACTGCCAGAAGGTGCTGTGTTTGATGCTGTGAATATGGATTTTACAGTGGGCGGCAAAGCTGAGCTACGTACCGGTTTTAAAAAGGTGCGTGATTGCAATCAAGCTAGAGCCTTGTTTGATATGGGCAATAACATACTTGCACTGGTTGATGGTGAGGACCTTATAAAAATAGGCCAGAGTGGGGCAGAGACTTTTATTGCAAAGCTATCTGCCGGCCATGTTGCTGCCACTTTGCACAACAATCTTCTTTACTTGAATACAGCTATTGAGAGCATTGTTGTTGGTGAGACGGTAGAGCAGTGGTCGGTAGAGCCTCCAGCCTTTGACGTGTCGCTAACAAGTGGGAATATGGCTGCCGGCTTGTACAAAGTAGCAGTAACAAAGCTCGCTAACGGCAAAGAGTCAGGTTGTATTCCTGCAGTCATAAGCGTTGGCCAAGGCCAGTCAATAGTCGTTTCTTCTGCCGGATCAGGAAACAGGCTTTACTGCTCCGTTGCAAATGGCCAGACGCTTTATTACCAAGGCACCGCTTCACACAGCAACTATATTGCTAACCCAGTGGACGATACTGAAAGACTTGAAACCGACATGCTTCAACCTTTTCCTTTCTGCGAAATTCTGGACAGTCATAAAGGTTTGATTGTTGGCGCAAGAGGTCGGTTTGCATATTACTCGATGCCGCTACAACCGCACCTATTTAACCCTGAAATAAATTACATCCAGTTCCCATGCGAAATTGATCTTCTTATTTCTGTAGATGACGGCATTTATGTGTGCGCCGATAAGACGTACTTCATTTCAGGCGTTGGCAGCTCCGACATGATGCAGAGAGTCATTCTCGACTTTGGCGCCGTGAAAGGCACAGCGGTAAAGCTTCCGAACAGATCAGTTGCTTGGTTTAGCCAGTATGGCCAAGTGATTGCGGGGCCAGAAGGCATGACAGAACTGATTAGTAAACAAAGTTATTCGCCTGAAACTGCGAGCCAAGGTGCTTCTGGGTTTTTAGAACATAACGGGAACCAGATGATTACTACAAGCATGAGAGGTGAGCCTAGAGGTTCACATTTACAGTCAAATGATCATTGGGAACTTGAGGTTATGCAATGAATGAGAAGTTAAATATGCGCGGCTTTCAATGGCACGCAGAAGTAATCAACCCTGATGGCTCAGTCGCTGATCGAGAGATTGTATTCAACCTTATTCCTGCGGAAGGCTTGGATCATTTAATCCGATCACCGTTTGGTGATGTTAGCCCTATATCGACCTTTTACCTTGGTCTTTATCGTGGGAACTACATTCCAGCACCAAGTACAACGTCAGCTGATATTCCGAATGGAATGATTGAGTTTGTGGATTATTCAGAAGTGGCGCGTCCGGAATGGAAGAGAGCACTTGCCGGCACTGGGACTATGGACAACCTAAGCAATAAGGCTGAGTTCAATGTGACTCAAGATCGAACTATCTACGGTGCTTTTTTGGTATCAAGCGCAACGAAAGCCGGTAACGCAGGTTTGCTTTTGTCATGCGTAAGGTTCGCAACACCGAAACAGGTTACTGCTGGGCAGACGGTCAAGTTGTCTGGCGGCCTAACCTACACGTCAACAAACATAATTTAAGGAGCTCGTCATGGCAGCGCCAATTTATGGAAGCAGAGAGTACGTTAAATACTTCTTCACTGCTGATATTGATGCTAAGCCTCGTCCTATTCTTTGGGAGATTGCTTTGCATACCGCTGATCCTGTTAAGGGTGATAGCAATGAAGTAGCTGAAACAGGTTATGCAAGACAAGAAGTCACCTTTGTCTCATACGATGCACCGGCAGACGTTCCCCCAATCGACCAGCGATACTGCGAAGCGCACAGCGTTGCCGACGTAGTGTTTCCTGCAGGAGAGGCTGGTCAAGACTATCTTGTTACTCACTACACCATTCGAGACAAGACAAACAACTCAGCGCTCGCAGTTGCAAAGCTAGTGGTGCCGATTCCGGTTAAAGAAGGATCTGTAATCACGTTCCCTGCAAACTACATTAAAGTTCGAGGTGTTTAATCATGGCTTTTAAGTTCTCAACAGAAGTGCGTAGACAGCAATGCTTTTCTGGTTCTCTAAAAAGCATTCTTGATGGCTGCGTTATTCGTATGTTTAGCGGCCCAATTCCAAGCGGACCTGATGCTGCGTTGTCAGGTAATGACTTGCTATGCGAGATCACAGCTAGTGGCAACCCACTAACATTTGAAACAGGATCAGCTACGCCAACTTTAACTAAAAACCTCAGCGAAGTATGGCAGGGCGATGCGGTCAAGACTGGGTATGCAACATTTTTTAGAATGGTGAAGCAATCCGACACAGGCGCAAACTCTACCGCTGAAGTTCGCATCCAAGGAACCGTTGGTGGTCCAGCAGATGATCTTACAGTTTCAAATCCTACTTTCGTAATTGGATCACCGCAGAGAATTGAATACTTTGCAATCGCTGTTTTAGAGTACGCATAAATGGCGAACCGTCTTAGCAAAAAAGCAGGAGTCTTGTTAATACCAGGAACTCCAGAGATTTCTGCGCGAAAGGCGGGGTGCAAAACGCTCTACAATATCGAAGGGACTCACGGTACCGATAGAGTCGATTCCAAAGATGGCACAAGATGGGTTCCAAGCAATGACGTTTTTTCAGCATCTAACGCGCTAAGTCCTAGAGTTAATTGGTACGGTGCTATTGCAGACTTCTCGCCTAGCGATGGAGGGTACTGGACTGAAACTGAGCTTCCTGCTTATCACATAGTTTATGAGCCGTCTTACAAGGTAATAAATTATAAGTACGAGACAAAAAAAGTCTGTTGGCCTGATACACCGTATAAAGCTGGAGCACCAAGTCGTGCGGTAATGAACGATCTTGGTTGGGATTCTGGTGCTAAAAGTGTTGATAAGCTCGATGTAGGGAAAAGCTTTAAGGCAGATGTATATTCAAACCTAAGATTCATCATGCTTGGCATTACAGGCAGAGATGATAGCTACAGCTACGCTGGAATGAAAAGCGCGATTCTTATCGAAGAAGAAAAGATCAGCTACGTTGAAAGTGGGATAGTTAAGTATGAAATAAGATCTTCAACAAAAAGACTCGTACTTACTCGGTATTCAGACCGAATCGAGTACATTATTGATGGTCTGATTATTGCCACGTACAAAGTCAGCAGCAAAGAAAATTTATATATTGGCGCACTTTTATACTCGTCGCTTGATGCTTTAACAGACCCCGCCTTTTACAGCACGTCAAACAGTGAAAACGATGCATCATTATCGATAGAGACCTTTCTTGATGCCACTCCGCGTGGAATATCAGAAATGCAGATTGAGTCGGAAGGTGATATTTACCAGTACGGCCTTTCGTTCCTAAAGATTGAGGCTTGCGGCGATCCACTTACTGCTTATGAAATTGGTGGGATCACTGTTGAGACAGATGTATACCCATACGCCAATATCGACACTGTTGATGATGTTTCAAACACATTAATCCGTGGCAATCTATCATACGCTCATGGATTTATATCAGCGGCAGGGGGAGCTTCAGGGTCAGGGTATGCAAGTGCTTCAGGGGTGTGGCCTCGCTATGAACTTACTGCTTTCGCACAGAAACCTGGCAAGATTCTGCAGGGAGGAGAAGGCTTTTTTCCAAAAACAAAAGCAGTTACTTGGATGTTGAATGGAGGCACTGCTTCTGTGCATGGCGCGCTCGGCGTAATCGGAAAATCTACGTCAGCCCCGTACATTGGCGGCACTATAAGGTATTGGCAACAACCAATGGTCGGCGGATGGATAGAAAAAATACGGCCTGACAACTTTTTTAGCGATGATTTTATCAAAACAGAATTGTCTTTGATTATGGATTCTTCTGCGTTATTCACGTTTATGGATGGCGTGGATATTGCTGATTCGATAGATATTTACCTACTTTTAAGCTTAGGGTTCAATGAGCTCATATTAGTTGAGGACTTGTTATCGTTTAACGCTCTGTTGGAGCTGATGATAAGCGAGCAAGTCAAAATCAATACCAATAGCTCAGTTGCTAAGCATGAGGCCATACAGTATGCAGTAAATGCGGTAAGCGGTGCGGTCAGCAGGTATAGCAACTTTGGATTTAAACAGTTCGCTTCAACATCCAACTTCACATACGCGATCAATGACGGAGGCCTCTATAAGCTATCCGGCACGAGTGATGATGGGGATTTACTCTCTGCTTCCATTGATTTTGGCGCCAGTGACTACGGCACCGCTCAAGGTAAGCGTATGAGTAGTGTTTATGCGGGTATAGCAACCGACGGTACAACGTACATCCGCGTCACTGGCGACAACGGTGAAGAAATCGTTTACAAAGCGGTGGAACATGGCAACGAGTCGAGGGCACTAACCGCCAAAGGTATTACAGCAAGGCATTGGCGTATTCGTCTTGAAGTAGCTGATGCAAGCTATGCTGACTTGGATAATGTAGAAGTCGAGATTGGCGTAAGCCAGCGTCGGCTAAGGTCAGCGCGCTGATATGTCTAGGTGCTCGCGAAAATCTACAGGCGCTTACGGCACAAGGTATCTGAAAAGAGCTGAGGCGCTTGCTACATCGGTCAGGGCGCGCACGGGTAGCAAGAAGCAGATGATCGACGGGTGCATCATAGAAGGCGGTAAAGTGTTGGGTAAGAAAAAAGCTTCTAGTATAGAGCTTCCTGCACGCATAGCTTTATTCCCTGTTGGGTTCATCCCTTACCACCCTAAAGGCCCAGGCTCTTACATTTCAGGCCTCTTGCATCCGCTCAGCCGTGGTTTTGATACAGCAAGGAGTCTATATGACCCTATGTCGCCCGCAGGGGACGTGGCGTGGACCACTTCGTCTATTTCAGGCGGAGCCACTAATTTGTTTTATAACTACACTCTGCACCGCTTGGGCGTCCAGGTTGCTAACGAACTGACTCCAGTGCCGTCGATCTCAGGGTTTGCGACCGGGGAAAAAAACATGATCTCCCCCCGAGGAGTAGCAAAGCATAGGCATTTTAACTACCACGCACAGGTGCTGGCTAACGTAGCTGACAAAGAGCAACTCTGGTTAGCAGTTACGCGCACCGATGCGTATGGGCGGAACGTCGAGCTTTTTTCTATATCTGGCGACCATCTATCCTCAGTTACTGGCGGGTATAAGTGGTACTGGGAGTCCGTTGCTAGAAGCTCATCTGTCCGCGTTATGGAGATTAACGAGACCAACTTCGTAGTAGTGTTTGTGGCTCGTAAGGTATTACATACCCTCCCTAACGAAGCAGGCTTCTTCGCAGACGATAAAGCTATTTTGTGGAGGGTCTCGCTAGACGAGAAAAATCAGGACGGTACACCGAATATCCGATCAACGATAACAGAGATGCCGGAGTCCATAATCCCCGCTCCTATGCGGACAACCGTCGATTACTCAGCCGGGAACGGCCCCTTAGGAGTCACCCCAAGCTCCATGCGTGTAGACGATATGGAGCTAGACCATAACGGTAACGTCCTGATAGCTATGAAAATATCGGGGTACGTCTCCCCGCTTGACCAGCTCCAGGATGAACATAAACTGATAGCCGCTATATCTTTCGGTGTTGCCACATGGGGAAACTTGGGAGGGGGCAGCCTACCACCATCGTATACACAGCATTCGATTGAGGTGGATTCTACCGATCCTGATTTAGTAGCCGCATATGGTTACTCGCCCGAGATAATTATGATGGGCGACAGGCAGATAATGATTAATGGGGATGTATACCGGTGGGGCGTAACAGGGAAGCGTAAACAGCAAGGGGTAGATGTTTTATTGCCTACTTCCGTGCGTCCTTATATCGTCGAGCTTAAAAACGGCGTGCCTACAGGCATGACTGGTGAGGATGAGGGAACTGCGCTATGTGCTTTTGGTGTGGCCATGGAGTACGACGACCTCAGCAGTGAAATAGCATTCTTTGACCGCGACTACAACCATAGCTCGGGGGTGCAAGCCCTACGTAACCGTTTCGTAATGTCGGGTAGGGACTTCGCGCGTAATTCTATGTGTGGGGAGAAGGCGTATGTGTCCGACACCTGTGTTGCATTCCCGGCTGGGGGCGCAATGATCGCATTTGGCGAGAGCCCCATTCTCCCTAACGATACGGTTGAGTCGCTTAGTTTTAGATCCGATGGTGCGGGACTTACCTTCATAGACGGCGGCAAACGGAAATACGAGAGGATCTGCGATACGGCAGACTTCTCGCCGTATGGGAGTCTTGGCGAGGACCTTACAAACAGTATCGCTTTCCAGAACAATTACATAATGTATGTAGATTGCTTCCAGCAGGAAGTGAGGGACGACGATGCTAGTTTAATCTACCCGTCTGGGCTGCTGATCTCCATCATGCAGGAACGCCCAAAAGACGGGAGCCTCCCTAGAGCGAGGATCTTCGTTCGCTGTGGCCCTATCTGGCCTGAAGATATACCGGAGACGGACGAACCTGCGCCTGTGGAGTCATATTACAGGGAAGTCACAGAGGTCGGCGCTGCGGAGCCGTTACCGGGGGAACCGCTAGGTATCCGGCTTCGAACAGGCATGAACTCAAAAGCATTATTTCAAGGGTGGCCGTTTCCTCTGCGCGACTTCAATCATCTATTTATGGCGGGCTAGGAGTAGTTATGGCGGAGCAGTTCGTTGTAGTTTTTAAAGAAGAAGCGTTTGATACCCTAGGCCTGATGGATATGAAGTCTGGGGTTGTAGAATATCTACCTCCGCTACCTAGTAATATCCGCGTAGCGGTCCTGGATGAGCATTATCCGGAAAGGTATTATACCGCTGGGTATAGGGGTACTTTATGTTTCCTTGCGCAGGTGTATTCTAGCGCTAGCGATTATGTTACGTCGCTCGTCAGCTACAACAGTACGACCGGTGTGTATACGGAAGGTGTAAGTGATTTCGCTGTCGCCTTACTAGCATCAATCGGCGTGAATGGTAGTTACCCCGAACTGGGTTACGACCGTATAACTCAGAATTGGTCTTTCGAGGATCAGTTCGGGTGCTGGGTGTGGGCGACAGTAACGTCGGGCTTGGACTCCCCGAAATATATTTTCGCTGTGAATATAGAGACCTTTGAAATTCAGCTCGTTCATACGCTCCCTTACCTAGCCCTGCTTTACTACTCCTATGAAGACGTCGGGATGGTGACTAAAGACTTCGTAGTTATGACGGACGGAGGGTACGGCGAGTCTAAGTTGTATGCAAAAGGCAACTACTCATTTCCCATTCTCGACCCTGATATATCGGCTAAGCACACCGTCCTAGGGATGAATGATGGCGGTACAAAAGCCCTGTGGCATGCTGTTGATGGCGATGACTGGCAGGCGTATCTCATCCAGTCTGATCTGGCTGCCGGTACTGACTCCACTTTTCGCATGTGGTTCCAGAACGAAGGGCCGACGGCACTCCCAGATATCGTACTCGCGAATAAAGAAGCATCCGAGCTCGTATGGCCATCCAACGAGTCTGTTATGTGGATGGGCGCCTCTGGGATCGTGCGCACCTATTCGCCCCCGCCAAGCGAAAATGTATGGATCGGCGGCCTTACGTATTTCTCCAAGCACACCGACGATATCTTCTTCGTTGCGCAGAAATACGAAGTCGGTATTTACCCGCTAATCGTGCGGAGAGACGGCACAATATCTGATCTAGGAGCTATGTACCCGGATGCGTATACCAATGGTAAAAGTCTGGAGGTAATCGGTACGTGGGATAACACTCCTGCCGCGCCCCAGCGTTTTTGGATGCAGCTCGTTAACACTGAAGAAGTTATATAGGGGGCGTTAAGCCATGTCTGGAAATATAGATCAAACAACAGAGTTTCTACAATCGTTTGCAACGACTGCATTACAAAGAGCAGCTGATGTTTCGGGCAGGCCTTCTATTTGGAATGCTAACACGCCAAACATTGGCTTTTCGCATACAGTAAAGCAGCCCTCTATGAGTGCGCCGCCTAAAATAGGTGACCTTTTAAATGACAACGAAAAACAGGATGTTAATGTTCTGCTGCTTAACGATACGGCTGAAGCATGGATAAAAAAGTATTTCCCGAATATCAATAGCTGCCTTTCATATCAGCCTGAAGAATGGGCCTGCGGAATACTTTCTGGTGAGAAGCCTTTCGGGTTAAACAAAGAACACTTTGAAGCTGTATGGCATGACGGGCGAGATAGAGCATATAGGCAAGCAGGAGCTGAAAGGCTTCAAGTATTGGCAGATTACTCGATGCGCGGATTCAGTCAGCCGGCTGGCGCTACTATTGCTGCAATGCGATCTGCAGACATGCGTGCTTCTGAAGCTATCTCAGATATCAACAGGCAGCAAACCATTAAAGATGCAGAAATAACGCTTGAGCTTATCAAGTTTGCAGCAGAAACAGCTGCTCGATTAAAAACAGCGTTAATGCAAATGCTGTCTAGCTTCTTTGGAAACATTGTTCAACTGGCCCAGCATGATCCTGGCGCTGACAAGCTTAGAGCAAAGGCTCAGGCGTACTCAGCTTTCATGGGTGGACTATCAAGTTATTATAATGTTGAGCTTGGGTTTGAGGAACTCAGACTCAACGCTGCAAAAGCAAAAAGTGGTGTTGAGGAAGCGTCTGCAAAAATTAAAGGCGAACACACGCTTAAAGGTGTGGACTCAAGAAACCAAGCACTCGGACAAGCGGCCAGAGGCTTTGCTGATGCTGCCGGTGCGGCAGCTAACGCACAGAGTTCACTTCAGGCTGAATTATTTAGCGGGCAAGTATAATCAATAGCACCCTGTAGAGTTAGCATGAAAAAAGCATGGCATCCAATATGAGGCATAACGCCAAGATTATGGAGCCATGCCAATGCAAGGTTTTAAACCTCGCGATCAGCGCGCACAAGCGTCAGGTCAAAACCAATCAGATAACATTAACGCTAATAATAAAGCGCAATCCAATCAGAAAAAAGCCAAGCCGATTAGTCCGCGCGTCCTTGGCTTTGGTGCAGCAGCCAAGGCAGGATTTGCTTTATCAAATCGAGCTCAGCAGATTGAAGACGCCATTGGTTATGCAAACGGCGGGATGATTCGTGGTCCTGGCACAGGTACGTCAGATGATATTGAAGCCAAGATGCCTACAGGCTCATACATCATGCCGGCCGACTCTACCGAGCAAGTTGGCGAAGAGTCGCTAGAAGGGCTTGGCTCACCAGCTAATGTTCGTGTGTCTAACGGTGAATACCAGTTACCACCAGAGCAGGTTCATGCCGTAGGTGTGCAAGCACTTGACCAGATTAAAAACCAAACTCACGCACCGACCGCAAAAGGCTTTAATCCTAAAGTTAGCCGCGATGATGAACAGTTCTTTAATCAGGGTGGCCAAGTTCTTGATGAAGATGAAGCCAAAAGAAAGGCATTGCTATCTACAAGCAAGCCTGCACCGAAACTTGGTCAGGCACCTGCAAGTATTGCGCTAACACCGCAACAGCAAAATCAGAATAAGCGTGATGAATGGCGCAAACAGTCGGTAGAGCGACAAAACCAGTTTAAAGCCAATGCAAGTGAAAAATTAGGTGCTGTGACTGATGCTGTTGGAACGGCGTATGGCACTGTGCTTAACACAGCGACAGCAATACCCCAAGGATTGTACGGCGTAGCCACCGGAGAAATCCCCGTCACGTTTGATGACAGACTGCCAAGGCAAGACATTCGTGATAAACGGAACGCTCAAGCAAGCGTTGCTAAAGCTAAACAGTGGGTAGCCACTAACCCAGATCAAGCAGCACAGTCACGGTTAGGCATGCAAGGTATCGCAGACCTAGCTACATCAGGTTTGAATATACCGCCAAAGCCTTTGCAGGGTATCGGTGGTGCTCCTATGACGACTCCACAACAGGCTGGCGCCCCAACACAGCAACCACAAACTGACCCCGTAACCGGCCAAACGATTGCACCGCAGCCAGCAGTAGAGCAAGGCGTAGCAGCACAGCCAGCCAATGAGCCAGCGCAGAGCCGTCACGGTACGGACGTTTCAAGGCAGCAGCCTAAGCCCGACCCTGAAACAGGCTACGTTACGCGCACAGACCAGCAGCGCAGAGACTTTGCAAGATCTAATAAAGTTGATGGAGTGCCAATGCTCGATAGCAATATGGCCAAGACTATTGATCCGAACTCTATAAATACCATGAGCTCAACAGGGATGATGGGGCTACTAGGTTCTCAATCTAGTGAAGCAGTTAATCAAGCTCTTAAAGCCGCAGCAGATCGTGGAGACTGGGGCGCAGTTCAGAATCACTATGCAAAGCAAGGCCAGTCGTTTGGAGGCCAAGGCTTAAACGGTATAGGCAGACAAGGCAAGGGCCCTCGCGTAACTGTGGTTCGTGATCCGACCAGAGCGCCGTCCAATGCTGAGTTAATGAATCAGCGCTTAGAGTCAGCGCGATTGCGTAATGCTGATGCTGGCCGCAGAACTGACATTGAAGGTCAGCGTGTTTTCGCAGGCATTGGTAACGACCAATTTAGAAACCAGATATTAGATCGCCAAACTGATATTTCAGGCAGAGGACAAGACCTAGCAGAGCGCCAAGCAGAGCCGACTATTGCGCAGCAGCAAAGGCTTCAATCGCTATATGCCGAATACGATGCTGCTGACGATGCAGGCAAGGCGAGAATCGCACAGCAGATCAATCAGCTGAACGGCAAAAATGATTCGATAAAAGACAACTTCTTAACGGCTGGTGGTGGGCAGGAGTGGAATGAGCGAGCGAATGCTTTGCAAAGCGTTCCGCAGCGAGTGATTGACTTGCGTACAGGTCAAGAGATTGGTGGTAATAGCGGCGCTCAAAATCACAAACCTATGCCGCAAGGAAGCACCAAGGAATCCATAATCTCAGACGCTCAGAAAAAGATAAAGGCAGGAGTGTCGAAAGAGGCAATCAATAACCGCTTAGCGGAATACGGCATTGATCCGCTTTAGCATAAGTACCACCCTGTAGAGTTGGGCATAAACACTATAAAGCGCCACTCTTAATCTATACGCCTTTACGGGCATACTGATTTGGAGTGGCTGCATGTCTGGTGTTTTTGACGACTTATTACCTGAAAATAAAAACAATAAACCAGAGAGCGTATCTCCCGGAGTTTTTGACGATTTAAAGCCTGAAGATAAAGGTTTTACCGGAGCGCTTATAGACGGCGCTAAATCCACAGGCAGAGCCATTAGCTCCACTTACAATACTTATACTGGCGATGGCCAAGCAGTTGTTGATAACTCTAAAGAGCAAGAACTGGCCAATGAAGATAAAAGCCAAGACATTAAAAACTTCCAGTCTGACTTTGCTGCCAACACAGGCGTAGGTACTGATGACGAAGTAGGCTTATGGGGCGCTATCAAAGGCACTGGAAAGGCAATTATTGATAACCCTCGTGGCGCAGCCCTTTCAGTAGTTGAGCAATTCCCTAATTCAGTTCCAACACTGGCCGCAGGCTGGGCAGGCGCTAAAGGCGGCGCAATGGCAGGGGGCGCAGTTGGCTCGGCTTTTGGTGGTGTCGGTGCTGGGCCTGGCGCTTTAATTGGTGGTGCCGCGGGGTTTGCTGGCGGCATGTTCCTCGGTAATACGTTGACCGAAACGGGCCATAAGGCGCAAGAGTACGCTGCAGATGGTGAGTTCACGCCAGATGAGCAGTCAGCAGCTATGACCGAGGGGGCGAAAAAAGCGGGTGCTATAACAGCTGTTGATGCGCTTACTTTTGGCATCGGCGGTAAAATATCCAGCACCATGCGTCGCACCGCAGAGAATGCAGTCGAAGCAGCTACTCGCAAAACTCTCATTGACGCAGGCGTGGATATTAGCGACGCAACAGCAGTTTCTGCGGCACGTAGTAGCCAGCAGCTAGCCAAGTCTGTATCTGAGGCACAGCAAAACGCAGCCAAGATTGCAGACAGTTTACGCAAGCGTGCAGCTGAAGCCGGTGTGTTGCTAACAGTTGAGACTATCGGCGAAGGTTTAGGTGAATACTTAGGCGAGTTGGCCGCAACAGGGCAAGCAAGCGTATCCGAAGCTGTGCTAGAGAGCTTCTTGTCACTTGGCCAATCTAGCGTCCAGTCGATGTTTAACTTTGCCAAGACGCGTGAGAAATCACTTACAGAGCAAGAGTGGATTGATGCGGCCAACGGCATTGCACCGGAAGGCATGGCGCAAGAAGAAATGCCTGCAGCAGATGGTATGTGGGATGAGCCTACTCCTGAAGCTAAGATTGATATGGGACAGATGCAGGAAGGCGGCGTAACCCCGCCACCAGTATTTGACCAGCAAGACATGGCCTCGAAGATGGGCATTAACCCTAATGATGGCCCGTTGTCTGCAGCAGCGGCGCAATCAGTAAACAGTACATTCAACAACGACGGGACCACGCAGCCATCTATCAACCAGCAGTTACTTGAGCAGCAAGGCGTAACACCACCACCAGTGCTTGATGCTGGACAGCTAGAGCAAGGCTTAGGCGAGCGTCCGCGCAGCACAGCATTCGATGATAGCCAAGTACCTGATACGGAAATCAATCCGTATTTTCTTGAGCGTGAAGGCGTGACACCTTCACCAGTGCTTAATACTGACCAGCTTGATAGCAACCTTGCGCCTACACAGCAAGCAGCGCCAAAGCAGCCAGCACAAAAACCAGCAGCACAGCGCACGCCAGAACAAGACGCGCAGTCTATTTGGGATAGCCTAAATGCCTTTGAGCGCAACGCAGCGGCTATCGATGTTTTAGGTATGCGCGGCGTGCCGGCAAAGAATGCGGCCACTCGCAAATGGGATGCGTTAGGTACCGAGCAGAAAGCAAAACTTATTGGTGGTCTTGCAGCAAATCGCGGCCAGCGCTGGACTGATCCAAATCGTAGCGCTCAAGGCAATACCGGTCCTGTACTGCAAAACCGTGACCGTACAAGTGGCAAAGCACTCGAGCAGATGCGCGATATTTCAAACAAGCCAGACTACATGCGTCTTGGTTACTCGCGTGACTTTGGTAATGGTGCACCTGTTATTGAAGAAGGCTTGGAGCTTCCTGCAAGTCAGCTAGGTAAGCAGGAACAAATGGCAACCTCGCAAGGTCGTCGCATGCCTGTTCAGTACGCAGTCATTGAATCTGACCAGCTTTTACCAAGTAACCAGTCAGACGGAACGGTAAACACTACTTACGCAACAGGCGAAGAAGGCAAGAGCCGTGCTATCGCCGGTAATGGTCGAGTTGCTGGACTGCAAGCAGCTTGGCGCAAAGGCAATGCCGACACTTACAAAATCGACATGATCGAAGATGCAGGTGCGCACGGTATTGACGGCGCAGTAATTCAGAAAATGAAACAGCCTGTGCTTGTGCGCGTAATGCCCCGCAGTGAAATCACTCAGAACATTGGAGACGAATCGAACAGGTCTGGTCAGCTTGATCTTAACAAGTTAGAGCAAGCTAAGACCGATATGCGCCGTTTAAACCTTCTTGATCTAAAGTACGGTGCTAACGGCCAGATCACACCCGAAACGGTAATGCAGTTTATCCAATCTATGCCATCCAATGAAAACTTGATGATTGATGGTGAGATAAGCAGCGAAGCCACAGACCGGTTAGAAACTGCTGTATTTCACAAGGCATACGATAACGACAAGCTAACCGTTATGCAGTCGCAAAAGGACGATGAGTCAAAGTCTATTATTGCCGCGTTACTGCAAGCCGCGCCGCACATGATCAAGTTAGAAAATGCTGGTATTTACGATATTCGACCGCTCATCATTGAAGCTGCAATGTCTGCTATCAACGCACGACGCAGAGGGATAAGATTAAGCGAGTACGTCAAGCAAGCTGAAATGGGTATCAGTCCTGAAGCGTACCCGATTATGGAAATGATGCTGAATGATAAAGGCACTATCCGTAGCGGTAAGTATATCGGTGAGCAATTCATTAACATGGTTGATACTGCTTTCAATGAGGCAGATAAACCAAGCACCGATATGTATGGCGATGTGCCAAAGCGCACGCAAGAACAAACAATTAAAGACTCACTCACAGAGGTAGAAGGCTATGGACAACTCGATGCCGCCGGAAGCGCGGAAGTTGTGGGGCAGCAAGGAAGGCCAGAATCTGCTACGCAAGTGGATGAAGGGCAACCCGGGCGATCCCAGCGACCAGCCGATACGCGACAAGCTGAGTCAGTTAAACAAGAAGCTGAACCAGCCCAGCAGTTAGAAAAGTGGCGCAGCAACTACCTACAAGCTGCAAAGGCTGCCCGTGACCTAGGTATCGATCCTAAGCAGCACAAGAAGCTAATTGATTTAATCGCAGCCATTGATGCTGCAAACAACGATGTAGATACAGTTCAGCCTGAGCAGTTGCAACCACAGCAACAACCTTCACCTCTAGACCTTACCCAGCAAACAGAAGAATCGCGCGCAGCAGCAGAGCGCGCCGAAAAAGTTCGCCTTGAAGATGAGAAAAAAGCGCAGGAAAAACAAGCTAAAACCGAACGTAAAACCCGCGAAAAAGCTGCGGATGAGCAAGCCATTGAATCTTCTCTTGACCGTTTCGAGCTTGGTCAAAGTGCAGAGCAGCAGCTGAGCGGGCAGGAGGATATTTTCTCTACCGAAAACACCAAGGCCGAAGCGGGAGTCACCACCGCGACAGATAGCGCGCAGGTTGCCGTAACAGACAGCCAATATAATCCAAATCCAAGTGAAGCGCAGAAAGAAGCCGGCAACTATAAAAAAGCGCACGTTAAGTTTCAGGGCATTGATATCACGATAGAGAACCCGGTCGGATCAGAGCGCAGTGGCGTAGACCCTGATGGTAATACTTGGTCAAACACTATAAAGCATGACTACGGATATATTAAACGTACTACGGGCGCTGACGGCGACCATGTTGATGTGTTTATAGGTAAAGATACCGACAGCGATAAAGTATTTGTAATTGATCAACCGCACAAGAACGGCAAGTTCGACGAGCACAAAGTCATGCTTGGCTTTAAAGGTCAAACGCAGGCCGTAGCAGCATACAAAGGCAACTATCAGGAAGGCTGGAAAGTAGGTCCTATCACTGAAATGACTGTGGGCGAGTTTAAGCAGTGGCTTAGTAATGGCGATACCACCAAGCCGGTCGAGACAGTCGCGAAGCCAGCAGCAGAGCAAGCTAAGTTTTCACGCTCGAAAAGCACAGAAACCAATTATGAAGCAAGAATTGATGAATTATTTAACGGCGCTAAGCGTAACCGTAAAGGTGTAAAAGTTCTTGATCGTGCCGACATTTTGGATCTGCTAGGGCATGGTGATAAGCCGCTTCACTTAGTTGAGTCAGCTGTGCAGAAAAAAGAAGACGGTGAAGTTAAGCATAAAGGAATGACTGCTGAGCAATGGAAGAAACTACCTGATTGGATTGAAGATCCAGTTGCGGCGTTTCGCTCAGCAACAGTAAAAGACAGAATAACTTTGATTTCGCCAGAGTTGATTGACGGCAAGCCTGTTCTAATTGTGCTTGAACCCAGTGGTGAAATGGGGGGCATGGACGTTCATGTGGCGGTTAATGCTTATGAAAAGGATAACCCTGCAAGCGTACCCGCAATGAAGTGGGTAAAAGAAGACAAGACGTTACTTTATTTGAACCAAAAAGAAAGCCCCGCACTAGCAGAACGGTCTGGGCTCCAATTGCCCAGGGATGTTCGCCAGTTACGAGGCTATGAACACAGAGTACAGACAGAAACTGACCTTTTCAAGTACCGCTCAGCTAACAAAACGAGCTTTTCTTTTGCAGGAAAGACTGCCCGCGGCGCTGATCTTGCATCACTGGATCAGGCTCAGTTGCGCATTGCTTCTGGTGACAACGCAGAGACTGTGCGCCAAGAAACTGGCTGGCACCGTGGCAATGATGGCAAATGGCGCTTTGAAATCAGTGATGATCAGGCCAAGTTGCGAGTATCAGGTAAAACAGCAGGAGAGGTGATTGATTCTGCTGCGCTTGATGCGATCACAGGCGGTCGCAAGTTCCCTGTTACTTCAGACCTTATTGATCACGCTCAACTATTTGTTGCCTACCCTAAACTAAGCAATATCAAAGTAGAGAGAATGCCAGAAGGCGGCACCGCACTGGCGCGATTAAAGCGCAGAGCGACAGGCTTCACGATCCAACTGCGCGACAGTTTGCCACGCGATAAAGTGGCGTCTGCAATCTTGCATGAGCTACAGCACGGCATTCAGGTTTACGAAGGCTTTGCCGTAGGCGGCTCCAAGAATATGGTTTTTAGTGATCTTGATGTGAGTGGAGCCAAGGCGTATCGCGCACTTGCCGGTGAAGTGGAGGCGAGAAACACCCAAACGCGCCACTCTATGACGCCAGCTTTGCGCCGTAACATTGCGCCCGAGCTGACTCAGGACACGCCAAGAGCAGACGTTATAGTGACATTCAACGGCCAGGACATTACCAGCAAGGCAATGCCCAGCAACGTTAATAACGCACCGATAACTGACGCCTCGCTGGTACGTGCGTTCGATGTGCAGTTCCCGCGACTAACTAAAGCTGTGCGCACCATGCTTGCCCGTGGTAACAAGGGCGAGCATGGTGGTGTGGTGGTAATTGATAGTGCTGATCCGTTGATGATTGCTCGTGCCTTTGCGTCCAAGACGGGTAAGCCAATCACAGAGTCAGTTCAGATGTTCTCTGATGCGGGTTCTATTAACGGCTTCTACGATCCAAAGTCTGGTCTTACGTTCCTTGTTGGACCAAACCTTAACCCTGTTACCGGTACGGCTGTTCTTCTCCATGAAATGATCCACGGTCAACAGCGCCAGAAGATCGACAAGGCCGCGCTTTCCATGTTGATGAATCGCGGCAAAGAGAAAAACGCAGAAACACGAGCATTCCTTGATCGCGTAGCTGCTCGCATGGATGATGCTGGCGAAACAGCGAACGCACAAGAAGCAGGCGCTTACATCGTTGAGCAGGCCGTAACGGAAGGCAAGAGCGCTGGTTATGGTACTGCAGACAGCAAGTTTCTTTCATGGGTAGATCAAAATATAGGTAATAAGGTCGGTGACTTCTTACGCTCACTCATCGGCAATGTGCGAAGCTGGGCGCTGCGTAACGGCTTGCCTATCGGCCCAGTCACTGTGGACGATCTTGTCAGCTACGCAATGGCAGGTATGAAGCAGGCTGGTCGAGGTAATGTTGATGGAGGTTCCGCTGGGTTCAGTCGTGACGCAACAGCTAGCTTAGAGGGTGCTCTAGCGAAACTTGATGCGCTTGGTCTAAAGCACCAGATCAGTGAGCGCAACGATATTATTACCGTCAACAAAATTGTGGTACCGGGAGATAAACGCGGGGAGGGAAAAGGATCTGCAGCTATGCAGGTGCTGACTGACTACGCCGACGCCACAGGCAAGCACGTTGCTTTAACACCAACAGCCGATTTTGGTGGTAATAAAGCAAGGCTTAAAGAGTTCTATCAGCGCTTTGGGTTTAAAGAAAACAAGGGTAAGAGCAAAATTTACGAAGTCTCAGAAGGAATGGTGCGCGAAAATCCGAATGGGCGCATCCTGTATTCAAAGGGCATTATTAAAGATCGTGCAGAAGGTCAGCAGCAGTTTGCGCAAACAGAAAAAGCTTACGGTGGTCGTGCCGCCTACGATCAGGCAAAATCAGAAGGCAAGACCAAGCTGAACTATCAGCAATGGGTGCAAGTACGCACACCAGCCTTTATTGAATGGTTTGGAGATTGGCAGAATGGCCAGCAAACAGAGAAACAAAAAGGATCAAGAGATCCACGATCTAATAATGAGCCTGCCGGCAGACCCGAACAAACCGCCAATGCCGCCGGCACCGGCGAGGCTGGAGGACGCCAAGACCATGGAAGAGGTACACGCATACCTGATATCCTCATCGAGCAAAGTACAGGAGAGCCAAAGGTCTTCTACCACGGAACAAGAGACAGCTTTGAAGCGTTCGACCTAGACCACCCAAACAGAAAAGATGCAGGCTGGCTAGGTCGTGGTGCATATGCAGCGTCAGACGCAAGAATGGCGAACACTTATGCCAAGCTGAAAAACGGAGATGGCAGTCCGAACGTGATGCCGCTTTTCATACGCTCGACTGGGAATGTTTACCAAGTTGACCCACTAGAAAAACAAAAACTAAGCCAGGCTGGGCAGGACAATATCGATGCGGTAACGCGCAGGATGATGGACAACGGATTTGACGGGGCATATGTCGAGCATTCGGGCAGCGTAGAGATCGCAACATTTAGCCCGAACAACGTCAAATCTGCCAGCGGCAATAATGGAGAGTTTGACAGCAACAATCCAAGTATTCGCTTCAGCAAATCACAAGTTAAAAAAGCAGCCTTTAAAAAAGCATTCGGAAAAAGTAAAGTCGTTGATAGTAAGGGCGAGCCACTGCTTGTCTATCATGGCTCGGGCGCTAAGTTCGCAACCTTTGATAAGAATAAGCGAGGCGCTACCACGCGAGCTAAGTCGGCAGAGGAAGGCTTCTTTTTTACAAGTAGCAAGTCTTTGGCTTACGACTTCAAAAAGCAGGCTGAGGGCGCAGTCGCAGACCTTGATGCAATCAGAGGCGCAGTTGAAGGTCTGAGCGATAGCCAGCTGGAAAGCCTAGCTTCTGATATTGGCCGCATAGCAAGCGAAGACCTCGATCTAGAAGGCAGAGACTTTTTTATCGACAGTCTTATGGATATGTACGAGTACGACACCGACATAAACACATGGCCGGAAGAGTCGAACGGCACGCCAAAGGCATTTAAAAAATATATCCCTAAAGATATTCTTGAGCCTGGCGCTATCCATGACGTTTATCTGCGCATCGAAAACCCACACGAGCACACCTTTAGTGAAGATGACGACTCGCACGATGAGGGCGCAATAACAAAAGCGATCATTGCCGCTCAAAAGAATGGCAATGATGGGGTTATTCTTAGAAATATGGTCGATGTGGCTAGAGCAGATGAGAAGGGCAATAACGCGATACGGTCAGACGTTTACATTGCCTTTGAGCCAGACCAGATTATCCAATCAGAAGATAGCGCCGGCATTCGCTTCAGCCGCTCAGCCAATCCAGCATCAGTTAACGCAGAGCCAAGTGGCATGGCGGCATGGGAAAGCCCGTCAGCATCCAAGTTCGATAGTTTTGTTTACAAGATCCAAGATAAGCACGTTGACACAAAGCGCGTGATTGAAGCTATCCTCGACACTGGCAAGACAATCAATGATGACTTGGACGTATACCTTCAAGAAACATTGTTTCACGGTCGAGCAGCTAAGCGAACGCAAGACTTCTTAAACAAGGAAGTAAATCCACTTGTTGAGTATATGCAGAGCGCCAAGGTTGAGATGAGCGATCTTGAAGAGTTCTTGCACGCGCGGCACGCACAGGAAGCTAACGCGCTGATTGCTAAACGTGATCCGAATATGCCTGATGGTGGTTCAGGTATGACCAATGCTGAGGCCGCAAAGTACCTTAATTCGCTAAATGGTGTTCGCCGTAAGCAGTTCGAGAACGCTGCAAAGATGGTCGATAAGATTATTGGTGGAACACGAGCAACCATTGTTGGCTACGGACTTGAAAGTCAAGAAACTGTTGATGACTGGGCAGCCGGATTCAAGCACTACATTCCTCTGCAGCGTGAAGATAAAGACGGTCAGATGGGTATCGGTCAAGGCTTCAGCGTTAAGGGCAAAGAAACGAAAGGCCGTACCGGCTCAACGCGCAAAGTCGTTGATATTCTTGCCAACGTGATGATGCAACGAGAGCGCATTATTGTTCGCGGCGAGAAAAACCGTGTAGCGGCTGCGCTGCTGGGCCTGGCTAAAGACAATCCGCTACCTGAATTTTGGAAGGTTGACGTACTACCTACTAGCCGAGTGATCGACAAAGCAACCGGCATGGTGCGCAACCAAGTGGACCCTGCTTATAAAAGTCGTGATAACGCTGTTGTTGCCAAGGTAAACGGCAAAGAGCATGCGGTCCTGATGAATGAAGACGATCCACGCGCAATGCGCATGGCAGAGGCTTTAAAGAATCTTGATGCGGCACAGCTTGAAGGATTGCTAGGTGCTACAGCCACGGCTACGCGCTACTTTGCAGCAGTGAACACGCAGTACAACCCGATCTTTGGCGTAACAAACTTTGTGCGAGACATACAAGAAGCCATGCTTCACTTGCAGAGCACGCCATTGACAGGCAAGCAAGCGCGCTTATTCAAAAATACATTCACCGCAGTTGGTGCGGTAATGAAAGCCGAGCGCGACAACAGAAAAGGAAACAATGCAACAGGGAAGTGGGGGATGCTATGGGAAGACTTCCAGAATACCGGTGGGCAGACTGGCTTCAGGGATCAGTTCAGCAATAGTGCTGACCGAGGCAAGAAGATACAAAAGGCGTTAACGCCTGACGGATGGGCAGATACAGGCTTGGGCAAGCTATTTACTGCAGGTGGAGTTTTAAAGGCACCGCTTGAAGTAGTACGTAAGAAAGCATCATGGATGTTTGACCTGCTGTCTGACTACAACACAGCTATGGAAAACGGCGTGCGCTTATCTGCTTATGAGACTGGCATTAACGCTGGCATGAGCAAAGAGCAGGCGGCAGCACTGGCTAAAGGACTGACCGTAAACTTTAACCGTAAAGGCCAAGTCACCCAGCAGGTCGGGGCGCTGTATGCGTTCTTCAATGCGAGCGTGCAAGGCAGTGCTCGACTAGGCCAGTCATTGTTTGATATGGCCCCGGGTAAACCCAAGACCATGCGCCTATCGAAACTAGGCAAGCGCATTGTTTCTGGTGGTGTTCTGCTGGGTGCGTCTCAGACTGTATTGCTAGCGATGATGGGCTTTGATGATGACGAGCCGCCAGAGTTTATTCGTGAGCGCAATATAATCATTCCGACCGGAGGCAAGACTTATATCAGCATACCTATGCCGCTGGGTTACCACGTTATAGCAAACCTTGGGCGCATTCCTACCGAGTTTGCGCTTGGTGGTGGAGAGGATGCTGCAAAGCACCTTATCAGTCTGTTAGATGTTATGTCTGACGTATACAACCCGCTTGGCAGCTCAGGCTTATCTATGCAGACCATTGCACCTACTGTGCTCGACCCGCTTGCTGCGCTTGCCGAAAACAAAGACTTTTCAGGTCGTGCGATTGCCAAAGAAAGCTTTAACCGCCAGACGCCAGGGCATACGCTGGCGCGTGATACGGCATCGTTGCCAGCAACATGGTTGTCAGAACTGGTCAATTACGCAACAGGCGGTACGGAATTCACGAAAGGCGAGCTATCACCCACGCCGGATCAAATTGATTACCTTGTTGGCCAGCTGACTGGTGGTGTAGGCCGAGAAACCACTAAGTTTATGAAGTCGATTCAGGCGACTGCCACCGGTGATGATTTGCTTTGGCATAACATTCCGTTAGCCGGCAGGTTTTTTGGTGACGCCGATAGTGATGGTGCCAAACAGTCTGCTTTCTATAACAACATGGACAAGGTGCGCAAGCATGCTGAAGAAGTGAAAGGCTTGCGTGCATCAGGCAGATCAGGCGAGGCCGTTGAGTACGCTAACAAGCACCCTCATGCCAAGCTTCATCTAGCAGCCAGAGCAGCAGAAAAACAGGTTAAAGGTATGCGTGACCGCAAACGCGAGCTTGAACAAGCAGGCGCGCCACGGGAAGAAATACGCGCACTTGAGAAGCGAATGATTCAGCGCATGGAGCAATTTGTCGAGCTATCTGCAGTGCGCAAGTAGCTCCACCCTGTAGAGTTTCACTCATGGCGTAACTTCCTAAAGAATACCTAAAAACAGTATTTGGAAGTTACGCTATGTCTGACGATGTTAAGAACGCTATAGGCCAGTTTGCAGCGTGGTTTGCTGGTGCGATTGGAATCATTAGTTTCGAAATGTGGCTGGCACTTGCTGGGCTTCTTGTTTCGGCATTTATCGCGTGGACAAACTACCGCTCAAGAATCCTTCAGGACAGGCTTCTTCAGGAAGAGGCAATGAGGAGCGTAGAGCTGCATGACTTAGAAGTCAGACGTATTCGAGCGGGGATAATCGGCCCTCCTGCAGTAAAAGCTTCTTGCGTAAAAGATTTTGTAAGCAGATCTGCAGTAGCGAGGGGGAGAAGTGAATAATCACACTCTTTCTAAAATAGGCAGGCACACTCGAACAGCCATCGCAACCCTGACTATAAGTGCTCTTGGCTTTACCACATGGATGACCTCGGAAGGCTTCAGTCCTACACCGTACATGCCCACCAAAAATGATGTGCCAACCATTGGCCACGGATCAACTCGATACGAGGACGGCTCATCAGTAAAGCTAACAGACAAACCGATCACTAAACAGCGCGCCGAAATACTTGCTCGAAACCTTATGAGTGGTGATGAGAAGAATTTCCGAGCAACGATACCTAATGTTTCCCTGTATCAAACCGAGTACGACCTATACCTAGACTTTGTTGGCCAGTACGGCATTGGTAACTGGCGCTCATCATCCATGCGCAAGCATCTACTGAAAGGCGAATACGAGCAATCGTGCAAGTCGCTTTTAAAGTGGAAGCGAGCCGGTGGCTACGACTGCTCAACCATGATCAACGGCAAGCCTAACAACAGATGCTGGGGCGTATGGCAAAGGCAGCTTGAGCGCCATGACAAATGCATGAGAGCGCAGGCCTACGGTGATGATGAATGATACAGAAAACATTGAAGTTGTTTTTTAACGGACTCAGCGCAGAGGCTCGCATCATCCAGATTAACGCTGCAGTGAAACAGAGGGCGGGATTAAGTGAATACAGAACTACGGCAAACACTATTCATGCTGATAGCACTAGCGGTAACAGGATTAGCAGTGTTTGGTATGGGATACGCGCTCGGCAGCAAGGCACCGGCGCTAGAACTCGAAGAGCTAAGAGGTCAAGTAAGCCGGCAGTCAAGCCAAGCAAAAGTCACTCTTGATCAGTTAACTAAAGAGCGTGACGAAAAACAGGCCGCATTAGATAAACAGGCCCAACTACAAGAGGGTAAAGATAATGCTGCAAAAGATGAGATTGCTCGCCTTGCTAACGAGCTTGCCAATCGCCCTATTCGGGTGCGCGTCGTCACCGCAAGTGGGGTATGTAGTGGTAGCGCCGGAGGTGACACAACCCTCAATACCGAAGCTGGTGCAGGAAACACCAGCTCGGCCAGTGGGCTATTACCAGAAGCTAATTCTCGACGCCTTAGAGCAGCAATAGAAGAAATTGAAACGCTGAATGTTGCTTACATCTCATGCAGAGCTAGGCTGCTGCACGATTTTCGCTAAAGGTTAAATGTACCAGCAAGAGTTGGGCGAGGCTCCTGAAATACCAACGTAGCCGAAGCTCGCAAGAATAGAGAGAACATAGTTTATGGAGCAGGGTTGAGCCGGCAGAACCTCATACGCATTTCAGCTTCATTCTGAGGTACGACGGCCCACCGAAAGTAATATTGTATATAGTTAAAGCCGCCTTTTCTTACTTTTGAGACCTCCCGTCTATCACTGTACGGGACAGAACTAGTTTCTTGTGCGAAGAAATAGATTCTACCAGGGGCCACGTCAATATCAAAATCTGCATCACCTAAATCGCCCTGCAAAAATTGAGTTCGTCTAGCACGCACTTTCTTAACCCCAGGATCGAGCTGCACCATAAAGTACCCGCCGCTCGACAAAGAACCTACCACCTCTTCATTAATCGAAATGTCTTGGGCAACCCCTCGGCCGATAGGGTGATGTTCTCTAAAAAAATAGACAGTAGCTACATTGCTATTAGAAATGGTTGGCCCGTTATAATATGGCTGTCCTTCCAAGGAAGGTCCGCTGGCACAGCCTTGTAATGCAACTGCCAACCAACAAACAATAAAAAAACGAAACATTTTCACTTCCTTAAACGGTAGTTTAAACAGGTTATTTTGTGCTTGGAGGGCGGAGCATCCAGAGGCATAGAGGGGCATGTTGCTAGCTAGTTTATGAGCAAGACACGTTAACTTTTAGCGCCTACACTGCTGGTAATGAAAATTAACATACACGATTTTAATATCTAACACTAAAGTTTACATGAAAGATAGAGTCATAGATTGTTGTTGATACGCTCAATTAGGTAGCGCTGCGGTAACATCAGCGTTTACAAGTCGATTAGTGGTATATGGAACTTCATATGAGTCTGCAAAAAAAATAGGCGAGCTGTTATCCGTTATGCCAAAGCCATGCGTTTTTCCTCGTGGTTACAAGGTTTGATTCAGAAGATGACTCCAGCCCCGTATCGTTTGATACAAATATGGGATGTAAGCGGGTATTTTACTGTCTAATACTATGCCTACCTTCTGCATGCTTAGCGGCTTTACAAGCGCCTATATGGCGCTAGAGTATTAGACATTTATTTTGTAAGTGATTGATTTTGTAGAGTCTTTCGGCGATATCTACAATACTGTTGCATCATCGGAGTGCCAGCTTAATATGAAAAACTAACTAGCTGCAGCATAAGCTTTCTTTAAATATTCTAGGGCGTCTAAAAACTGTTTGGCCTGATTTTCTGACCTGAAAAATACTGTTCTAGAAGTAACACCAGGCTTGATTCGGATGATGACGGCGTAACGATGATCACGACCATTACGCTTCATAAGCATACTGTCACCAAGAGAGTTCAGATAAATTCTCTGTCCCGCGCTGACCGTTTTGGTTGTACTGGTCCCTATAAGTAATGCGCTTCCGCCAAGCGGCGTAGCTGTGCCAACGCCTACGCTGTTAGAAATTGTTCCGTCAGATAAAATAATCGCCTCGCCCGTTACAGAAACGGTTTGGGTTTTTTGTTTACCATAATCCTCGTAAAAACCTTGCTCAATGATGGCAACGGCTTTGTTCCAGTTTAGCTGTCTGTCTGAAGGCTGATACTGGAGGTGAGAGTGACCACAGCCAGCGAGTAAAAAACAAATTAGAGCGGTTATTAGCGTTCTGTACATTGTTATATCGTCCGATTTGGCTTTTAAAGCCCAGTTTTTGATCAGTACATGGTAGGGCGCTTAGCATAAGTGCAAGTTGATCTGTTCACAACCTGCAGGGCTAGCTACTCAGATGAGAGTAGATTGCGCTATCTGCAGTAGCAGTAAGTAGAGTGCTGCGCACAACTCATGCAGAGGACGACTGTTTAGCGATTGACTAGGAATGGCATTGTGCTAGGTTAATGGCATTGTATTCAGGGATGGAATATCCGTGTTAAATCTCAAAACACTTTCATGTGCGGCAATCATCGTCGCGACTTTACTGCACCCATCTATTGCATTCTCACAAGTTTATAAGTGTGTTGATGTCAACGGTAAAATTACTTTTTCGGATCAAGGGTGCGCAACAAACCATAGCTCTGCAAAGGTCGATACAAGCCGCGTCAACACGCAAGACAGCTCTCAATATCAGCAGCGAATTCTTGATGATCGTTTAGAAAGGTCACAACCAAAGCAGAAGATGCGAGTTACTGTTGTGGGTGATGGCAGATCGAACCAGCAAGGGCGCATGCAAGACAAACTATGCAGAGAGGCGCTTACTAAATATAAAGGAGCGCACGGGCTTACTGCTGCGCAGTTGTCTGCCGCCGCATCATGCTACGGGTCAGATAATGGCAGAGAAGATTATTCACCATCATCTACGCCACCGCCGAGTCATATTACTAATTGCGACAGTGCTGGCTGCTGGGATAACCAAGGACAGCGCTATAACCAAGGAGCTGGGCCAACCCATATTAGACAAGACGGTAAGGTATGCCAGTACATTGGCGGGCAGATGCAGTGTAATTAAATAGGATTTTAATATAATGGTTTCAATTAATATTTTAGATAAGAAACTCTTTGGTAATCAGGCTGGAGAAGATGAGGATAAAGAGTTTCTTAGTCAGTACTTTGTGAACCATAATGATTTTTCTGATTTTTTTTGTAGAGAGCAAAAGCTCTGTGTTGTGAGTGCTAGAAAAGGAATGGGGAAATCGGCACTTATAGCGAAATTACATTACGATTTGGCCGGTACAGAAAATGATTTAATTATCAATGTTACAGGTAATGATTTACTTGGATTGGGCAGCTTTGAAAGTAGTGATCATGCATATCTTGAGAATTACTGGAAGTTGGTTATATGCAGAAAAATAATATTGGAGCTTAGTTCTAAAATAAGTTTTGCCAGCAGTGATAGGGATATATCAATTATTGAGCAGGCAGAACTAGAGGGATTTAAAAAAATGAATTTGCTGGGGTGTCTAGCAAAAAGATTTAGTAAACTGTTAGAAAAAGCTGGTTTAGATACTGATAAAATAGGTGTTAAAAATCCTGATATTTTTTTGAACAAATATTTACAGGAGGAAGAATATACGATATGGCTTTTAGTGGATGATATTGATGCGAAGTACATAAATAATGAACAATATCAAGCTAGAGTTGGTGCTTTTTTTAGTGCTGTTCGGCATATGACGAACGACTATAAAGGTTTGAAAGTGAGGGCTACAGTTAGAAGTGATGTTTGGGCTTGTTTAAGAGGTTTGGAGGATTTAGATAAAATAGAGCAATATATTGTTAGTATATTTTGGAATAGAAAATTTATGCTTGATATATTGGCTAAAAGAATTAGCTGTTATGTTGTTAGTAATTTTCCAGATAGTGCTGAGTCTAAGTTTAAACCCGAAAAAGATTATAATAAAATATTAGATATTATTTTTGATTCACCAATTGAGTGGGTTGGGAATAAAGAAGCAAGACTGTTTGATGCTATTAGTGCTTTTTCAAATAGAAGACCAAGGTGGATGATACAGTTGTGCACTATGGCGGCGAAGAAAGTAAGAGATATCAGCCTTCGTACAAAGAAAATAAAGTTGGAACATATAAATTACATACTTGAGGACTTTGGAAAAAACAGAAGGGATGATTTAGTTAAAGAGCATAAGCATCAGTTCAGTGAAATAGAGTTTCTTATTGATTCAATTAGAAGCTCAAAAAAAGAAATGAAATATAGTGAAATAAATAATATGCTAGATGATAATTATATAAAAGGTAGAGCGTTTGATCAGCTTCCTATGCTGAACGGGCAGAAGCCTACAGGTCATGAGGATTTTGGAAATTTCCTATATCTGCTAGGGATTTTTTCAAGAAAACATGATGATGGAAGAACTTTTACGCACTATACTGATGATTTGGATTTATATAAATCTAGTGCAAATAAGAACGATAGTATTGTTTGGTCGATACATCCAACCTATAGAAGTTTTTTAAATATACATTAATTATGAGTTTTTTGATTTATTTCGATAATTCTGCATCATTAGCATGTTAATACAAGGCTGAATAGATGTAATCCTAATCTGACAGAAAGCGTAGTAGTGTAGCCCTGGTTCCATTCAGGGCTTTTTGCTTACAGATGCGCTAAATCAGCTTCGCCTGAAGCCCAGCATCTCTAGCTCTTTTCAACTGCGCTGCCTGGTATCCATGCATGCGTCTAAGCCGTTCGCTGGCAGCAGCAACGAACTGAAACAACATATCGGCATCAACGGCAATGCGTTCTGGATCTGCTAACCATGAGAGTAGTTGAGACGGCGTCATTACCACTGCGTCATCAGGTACTGATCTGACATGTTCTTTTCCTTCGTGATCGAAGGTGATCAGCCAGCGGCGCTGCATGAGTGACGGTAGGGTTGGTTGAGTTTCTTTATCCAACAGATCGAGCACCCACTTGCGAAACTCTTTGGCGACCTTGGTGCGTGAGAACATTGCGATCAGGTGAGC
Organism: Desulfuromonas sp.; assembly: GCA_034006225.1. Lineage (GTDB taxonomy): Bacteria > Desulfobacterota > Desulfuromonadia > Desulfuromonadales > Desulfuromonadaceae > Desulfuromonas. Next base: position 55,991 of record JAVETC010000018.1, read on the forward strand.
ACCTCGAAGTGAGAAAATGCGGACTTCTCGCTGCTGACCCTTGGAGGTCAATTTGACCCCGCAGCTCATAGAGTCAGTAAATTCGTCTGCGTTACGTGCATAAATCCTGTTGATTGATTTTTCGTCTACATAACCAAGTGCGCTGGCTATTTGTCTTGATTGAAGCCAAGGCTGGCCGTTGCGGTCAATGATGTCGAATTGAGTGCTTTGGAATGATAAGGCTTTCATGGGCATTGCTCCTGTACAGATCATAATCCGCTGCCCTGACGCCAATCAGGGTGGGCGGAACCGTGCGAGGTTGGCGTACCGGGTACAGGATCCGGCGAGCCTTTCGGCTCCCTCACACGGCCCGCCCATTACAGGCTTGCCATGTTGCGGGCACAAAAAAACCGCTTAAGAGCGCGGTTGTGACCGCCTGTACATTCCGGAACGCCAATCCCGATCGCTGAATTTGCAGCGACGCGGGAAAGGTAGCTCGAAAATAGTAAGCAGTCAAGAAGGGTCTGCTGCTCAGTGCAAGACTTGAGCTTCAGGCAGTCGTGGGAAAATGCTATGGATTGGTGTAATCTTGCTGGAAAAGAATGCGTGTCCACACCCTTAAGTCATTGAATATATTGTGATAACTATGGATAGAACTTTGTTGCAGACATCGCTCTTTGAAGAGGACTATCTTCTCAGAGAGCTGGGCCAGCTAGCACATACTCCGCAAGTGGCCTTGACTGAGCTGGTTGCTAACGCTTGGGATGCCGGCGCAAGCAATGTGGATATCACAATACCTGATGAGCGGGGAGGCGAGTTAACCATCATTGACGATGGTCACGGCATGACAAAGGATCAGTTTAAACAGCGCTGGATGACCTTGAGGTATGACCGGTTAAGGCATCAAGGGGCAGACGTTCAGTTCCCGACTGGTCGCAAAGCTACCGCTCGAATAGCTTATGGACGCAATGGGGTTGGGCGGCATGGACTATTATGTTTTGCGGATGAATATGCAGTTAGCACATGGTGTGATGGTGACTTGGCTCAGTTTGTAGTTGGCACATCATCCGGGAGTAGTCCTTTTGTTTTGCGTAGCGAAAGTTTTAGTGTTCGCGACGGGGCGGGCACTCGTCTTTCTGTAAAGGTAGAGCGAAACTTACCCGATCCAGAAGAGATCCTTACGGTATTGTCAGTTCGCTTTGTGCACGATCCAGAGTTTGTAATTAGAGTTAACGGAACCCAGCTCCAGTTTTCTGAAATTGAGGGGCGCGTTAGCGAAGAAACCTTGGATTTAGGCGAAGGAAGAAGCGCTCGAGTAATAGTGATTGACTCGACCAAACTGAACCAGTCCTCCATTCATCAGGGGGTGGCATTTTGGGTGCAAAAACGCTTGGTCGGGACTATATCTTGGACGATTGGCAAGTTTGCGATAGATAGAAGAACTCGTTTTGCGCGCCGCTATACAGTAATTGTAGATACTAGTGGTTTTGAGTCTGACGTAGAAGAAGACTGGACTGGATTTCGTTCTACTGACTCTGTTGATGAACTATACAAAGCCACGGCAGACCATGTTTGTAAAATTATGATGGAGTTGGCGGGTGAGTTTGTCGAGTCTGTTTCAGAGGATGCGCTGTCAGAGAATAGGAATGAGCTGGCCTCACTCGGACTAGGTGCTCAGCTGGAAGTGAGCGAGTTTACGAGAGGTATAGCAACAGCACATCCAGCGATATCTCCAGATTTCCTAGCAACAGCAGTTAAAGCTGTAATTAATTTGGAAAAATCCAAGAGCGGAGCAGCCTTACTGCAAAAGCTTTCCACGTTGGAGTCAGATGATATAGATGGCCTAGATCATTTGCTTTCAGAGTGGACCGTCAAAGATGCGCTGCGAGCCCTGGATGAAATAGACAGTAGGATTAGCGTCATTGAAACTATACAGAGGCTGGCTGATGATCCTGACGTCGATGAATTGCATACATTACACCCGTTGGTTTTGAGGTCTAGATGGCTGTTTGGGCATGAGTTCGAGTCGCAAGAATACTGTTCAAACGCAACATTAAGAACTGTATCTAGGGAGCTTTTTAAAAAAAGCAAAGCTACATTTATTAATGACAATACTCGGCCTGATATCGTTGTTCTGCCAGAAAAAACTAGTGTTCAAATTACAGGTGTTGAAGTATTTGATCCGGTGGACCCTGTACTTGCGCAGCTACAAAATATTTTGCTTATTGAGCTGAAAAGAGGAGGTTTTAAGCTGACGCGAAAGGAGGCTCATCAAGCAGAAAATTATGTGCAAGATATTTCTTTGTTAGGCCTTGTCTCAGGGAAGCCCTATATAAACGCTTGGGTGGTGGGGCAAATGGTAGACAACAAAGTCCCGCGAGATAAAAAATTATCCGATGATTCTGGTAAAGACTATGGTCGTGTCAGAGCGACCACATTTTCCACCTTAGTCGACACTGCTAACCTTCGACTTTTCCGGATGAAAGAATTGTTGTCAGAAAAGTATAATCTTGAGACAACGGACGAACTTCTTTCTAGGGTCCTAAGCAAGCCAAGGCAAGGCAAGCTGGACGCTCGATGAAAGCGAGTGAGGTGCTACGCCATGAATAAAAATATTGACTTAGAAGCCATTGCTAATGCCATTGAGCTTGATGCTGGTGAGTCTATTCCAGAGCTGCGTCAAGCTTTGGCTGAGGCTCAAACTATGCAGGGGCGCGTCACGACTCCTGAACAAATTCTAGTGCGTCAAGCGAGAGAGCGCACAGGGCTAACCCAAGCTTTGTTTGCACGTCGTATTTCCACACCGGTTGCTACCCTTCGTGACTGGGAGCAAGGTCGTTTTACTCCTCCAGGCGGTGTGTTGTGTTTGCTGCGCTTACTAGTCAAACATCCTGATTTATCGAATGAGCTAGCTACCCACTAGAGAGTTAAATCATGGTTAATGTAGTTGAGCTGCAGACGTTTGATATCGTTGATTATCTTGATAGCGAAGAAACTATTGCAGAGTACCTTTCACAAGTTTTAGCTGATGGGGATAGCTATGAGTTACTTCGCGCGATTGGTTATATTGCTAAGGCGCAAGATATGGGGAAAAATGCTCAAAATTCCGGTTCCTACCCAGATTCTATATAGATCTTTGGTTGCTAACTCCGAGTCTCGTTTTGATACTGTGCCCCAGGTCATTTAGCAGTGTTAGTGGTACTAAAATCCTTTCCGATATTATTTTAGACCCCGCGCTATCATTGGGCTGCAAGGCAATTGAAAGCCATCGCGTGCGGAAAGAAATAAGTGTTAAGTCGTTGATTTACATGGTTTTATTTAGGGACTTAAAATCCCTCGGTGGTAACACCGTGCCGGTTCGATTCCGGCTCCGGGCACCATACACAATAAACACACCGCCAGTGTTTATGGCTAGAGCCCGCTATATGCGGGCTTTTTCTTGTCTGCATGAAATCCTCTGAAAATTTTTGGCGT
>JAVETC010000054.1:0-11171 GCA_034006225.1 Desulfuromonas sp.
TTCCTCCTTTTAGAATGCAGAGTCTCATCTAAGACTCGATTCTAACCGGAGATGTTTGCTCATGGTGGTCAATTTTCTGTTAGCACAACCCCTGTTTACTGATCAATTTTAGGTTAGCATTACTAAAAGCGTCCCCTACCCAGTGGGGTAAAATAGCTATGTTTGAACCATAACGGGACACTACGAAACGACCATTCGTTATAAATTCCTTCCCGCGCTTTATGCAGACAGTTGGGGTTGATATCGGTAGCCATAATTGAGATATCAAGACCACGCAATTGCTCTTTCATGCGATGCAGTAAAATGGCCAAGCTATACGCCTCTTCACCACTGGCACAGCCCACACTCCACAGGCGTAAGCGTTTCTCGCCTGAACAGCGTTGGTTAGCTATTTGGGGGACAATTTCGCGCGCTATAATTTCTAAGCTATTTTTTTCGCGCATGAAATATGTCTCGCCTATGGTGAGATAATCAGCAACCTTTTCCACTAGTTCTCTGGAGTTGGGGGTAGTAATGAACCAGCGCGCGCACGCATTAAAGTCAGCAAAACCCAGATCTACACCTGCGCGGCTAAATGCGCGCGCTAAAACATCCCACTGCTTTACTGGAAAAGATATCCCCAACCGCTCGGTAACTTTCCGGCTAAGAGGTTCTAGCACTGCATGATCAAGAGCAACATCCATAGCTATTTTTGTCCGACAAGTTCTTGAATAATCCCATACTCTTGTGCAGAGACAAGTTGATTCAGATCCTGTATCAGAATCAAACCATTAGCAGATTTTACTACCCCTTTGATAAAGGGAAGATTGGGCATGATGGATTCGGCGCTAAAATGAGAGTTATCTGGGCAATCACAAACCTCGCAAACTGTATCCACTTTTAGAGCTAATATGCGGCCGTTCCACTTGGTGATTAACAGCTGATCACTTAAGGTAACAGGACGTAAAGTAAACCCGAATCGTTGACTAATATCTACAACTGGGACTACCTGTCCCTGGACATTTACCACCCCTAGCAACATAGGCAAAACACCAGGGAGAGGTGTAATTTCCACCACTCTAACTACGCGTTCCACTGCTTCTAAGGCGATACCGCACTGCAGTTGGCCAAGAGCAAAGACTATAAGTTTAGAAGTGAAGTTCATCAAAACACCCGCTACCTGAATTTGCTGTTGATCGCCGCCGTCAACTAAACAATAACTAATTAAGAGCGTACGTTGGCTACACCCAATACATTAATGATAGGCTTAATCTTAATTTTTTTCAATGAAGAATTTTTATTCAGGCGGCATTACTTATCTAGCGCCAACATAATCTTGAGCTGTGGTATCGATAACACTACACAATAGGAGTATTGCCGCTAGCGATAATTTTTTTGAATATAAGTGGTGGATACTGTGAAATTGGCAGAGTTAGAAGTAGTACAAATAATAGGTATTAACGAGATAATCATGGAAGGAGAGCAAACAAAATTACTTAAACAGACGAAACAAAACTAAAATGGGCGGTACTCCATTATCCGGTGGCTATAACCGGAACTGCAGGGGCAAAATCGCTGAGCAATAACAGAGGAGATCATAACTCGGGTAGCGACCAACCTAATGGTTTCAAACTAGAGGACAAGCAGTGATTCTATAGTGAATGATCAATATTGGCCAAGAACTTAGAAAAAGGCATGGATTGAGTAGTGCTCCCCAAGGGTCTTGGGTCTGAATAGGGTTTCAAATCGACGATGTATTCCCCTGAACACTAATTGATGCCATACCATGGGCGGTAACAATTGGAGCAGCTAGTTACTCTTTCGGGAAGGCGTTGGCACTTCTCTTGGGGGGGAGATCTAAAACCTAACGCACACATACGATTGATGGAGAGGGTTAGCTATGGATTGGTGATTTGGCTATTGCATATCTGGCGCAGCCGCCACAGATAGTAAAACTCTATCTACACACTTTTACCCTGACGTAAAAATACCACCAGCGCCCCCTCGCCACCGTACTGACGCGGAGCGCGGCCCCATTCAGCCACCCAGGCGGAGGCACGGGTACGTAAATACTCTTCGACATCGCTGCGCAACACTGCTTCACCATTCGGTGAGCGTTTTCCCCGACCAGTAACAATTAACAGCGTGTTATAGCCATCAGCGTGGCGATGTTGCAAAAAATGCCGCACGCGCTTTAGTGCTTCATCTCGATAGCTACCATGCAAATCCAAGGTATCTTGCGGTTTCAACTTCCCTTGGCGCAACTGCTTCATGCGCCGTGCTACTGCAACCTGATTCGGCACCTCATCTTCGCCAGCGTAGTTGTCGGTAAATACAGTATCCAACTGTCCTAAACTTGCCAAGAACAGAGCTTCATCAGAATCGTCAGGCTGAACAGGTGTTGTTACCTGCGCGGTACTGGCATCATCTTCATCGATAGCCACAGGCGGTATAATTTCATCATCGCTATCAATAGCTTCTACACCGATCTGCGCCATAGCTTGGCTAAAATCTACTTCACTATCATCACGAGTCTGTGTAAGTAACTTTTTGGCCGGGACTTTTTTAGGGAGTTTTTGCTCACTACTCTGCGCTGCAACAGAAAACCCCTTCACTGCTTTGAAGGGGTCATTTTTAAAACTAACGTTATCTTTTTTCTGGTCTTTTTTACTCATAGCAATTTAGGCGCGTGGCATTTTGCGCCGCCCCTGTGCTGCCTTAGTCTGTTTTTTGATTAGAGCGCCAGGTTTTTCTAGATGAAATTGATACCAGATGTCGCCATAGCTATCCATTTTCATCCGTTTGCCATGTTGAACCGCTTCCAATGAAGCTTCAAGCCCTTCGCTGCCATTAAGCTTTTTGATCCCCTTTTTCAGGGTTGCAACAGCCTTGTCATGCTGACCAATTTTCTCTAGGCAATAGGCATATAGATTCCAGATAAATGCCTCCTTGCGCGAAGCGGCAATGGCTTTCTCAAAGGTCAGTTCCATCTTGGCGGGATTGTTGCGCTTCATATAACACACGGCCAACATACACATTGCCACCCAGTGCCGAACTATGCTTTTTTCTAAATATGGCAAGGCTTTGGCGAAATCTTTTTTCAGATATAGCAGAGTACCAATTTGTGCATTTATTTGCCCTTTAACGTAAAATTGCCATTTAGAGTACTTAAAACCCTCCTGCAATATCGTCAAGGCACGTTCAGCACGATTGGCCTGCATATCGTGTTGGGAACGTTTGACTATTTCCATAACTTTATTCATGGTGCGGCGTGATAACAGAAAGTAGATCAGCGCAAAGATTACCACGGAAATAATGCCACAGTAGAGCAGCGGTACCTGATAATAAATATTCAGCGGCACAGGTGCCAAAGTGCCAAGAACAAAAGCAATCAAAAAATTTAACATCTACTTCTATACCTTTCGTTGTTACAAAAATAGCACTTCAAAGTGCGAGCGCGAGTCTAACAATAGGCTACGCAAAAGTCAAAGCTCTTCCCGCATATTTGGCGGTAAATGCCCAAATTAAATTAACGCTTTTACTCCAGTTAAAACCGAGCCACAACTAGGTACGTCTCTTATCGGCTACCAGCAAGGTTAACTTATCCCCCGGCTGCAATATATGCTGTTCAGATAGACCATTCCAGCGGCGTATTTGCTTGGTGTGCACCGCAAAGCGCTGACCAATACCCCACAGCGTGTCTCCAGAGCGAACTTTGTACACGAGCTTCTGCTGTGTAGATGGTGGCGAACTAGCTCTTTTGGGTGCTGACACCAGCAGAATCTTACCCGGCTGAATGACATTTGACCACCCCAAGCGGTTCCACACCCGTAACTGTTTTTCTGTTACATCACATTTCCGGGCAATGCTCCACAGACTGTCTCCAGGACGTACCTTATAATTACGTCGATGTGAGCGCTGATAATCATCAGTCAATTCGCTAACTGCCAGAGTGCTAAAATCTCTATTCAACGGCAAAATAAGATTCTGCCCAATGCGTAAGGCGCGCGGATTAGAGATTTTATTCAGCTCTACAATGTCATCAACTCTGATACCATAGCGCTTAGCAATGTGTTGGAGGGTATCACCAGACTTAATCTGATGGCGTTTATAACGAGCGCGTTCGGTACTGGGCACAGCAGCATATTTATCACTAAAATCTACAGCACTGCCTACCGGCAGGCGTAACCTGTAGTTTTCAACTTTCGGAGGGGTACACCACCGCTTAAGCTCGGGATTAAGTTCCTTTATCTGGGCATAACTAGCATCGGTTAACTCAGCTATTAATTCCAGATCTGTAGCCTCGGGCAAAACAACGGTATCAAACTCTAGCTCCTGCTCATAGTTCAGATCACAGAAACCATATTTACCTGGTTGCTTGCTTATCAGCAGCGCTGCCAGCAGCTTGGGCACGTAATTTTTTGTCTCTTCACGCAGATAACTACCTTTGCTCAATTCCCAAAAATCGGTAGTATTATACTTTCTCACAGCGCGGGATATCTTGCCTGGGCCAGCATTATACGAGGCTACCGCTAAATACCAGTTGCCATCGAAGCGCTGATGTAGATCCTTTAAATATCGCGCCGCCGCCAGAGTAGCTTTCTCGATATCGCGGCGTTCATCGTACCACCAGGTATTATCTAGACCATACATATTGCCCGTGGATTCAATAAACTGCCAATAACCAACGGCGTTGGCCCAACTGTGCGCATTACTGTTAAATCCAGACTCAACCATGGCTAGTGTCGCCAAATCGCGTGGCAACCCTTCGCGCGCAAAAATCTCCCGCATCAACGGCAAATACTTACTTGAACGTTGCAACCAGCGGGTAAAAGTAACCCGTCCACTGCCAGTATAGCGCTTAATCAAAAAGCGCACCTGATCGTTCTCAACCACCGGGAAATCGAATAGAGGTTCAGGAGCCACGGCGACCCCAGTTTCAGCTGGTGGCAACACATCTTCAGTAAGCAATTGGGTGTCAGCCTCGGTCTCATCTACCGCTGCACTGACTACTGTAACGCAGGCATTTAGCTCAGAGTTCAGGGCGGGATCACGGTGTTCAGCAGAATCTACTCCGCTTGCAATGGTACGCGTACTCAGTTGTTCACTGGCGCCATTACTATCCGCAGTGAACACAGACATGGCGGAACAACCACTGAGGACAACGCAAAAACAGATTGAGTACAATAGTGCCAGGTACGGTGAACGCATCATGCGCAATACAACTCCTTGATAAATAGTCACAGTATTAGACTAACAGCTACTAACTATGTCAGGGTTATCTCTATGTTTAATAAGGGGAAATATCGGCCAAGGCTATAGAAAAAGAGCGCTTATGTCAACAAAACCACATCAGCACTCTGGGTCGCTGTTGGCAGGATCAGCCAGCAGCTCAGCCTCCTGTGACCAAAATTTCTGTTGTAGCTGTTCTAGCAGTGGCGCAAAGGTGCTTCTATCCCGTGCGCAGACACCTATAGCCTGATAGCGACGACACAGTTCAACACTCTCCGCGGCATCGACTTGGTCAATTTTATTAAACACCAACAGTGTCGGAATATGCCCAAGATCCAGATCAACCAAGATCTTCTCTACCGCCGTTATCTGTTCAGCAAAACGCGGATTGGATACATCTACCACATGGAGAAGTAGATTGGCATCGGCCAGCTCTTCGAGAGTAGACTTGAACGCCCCTAATAGGCTTGGCGGCAGTTGGCGAATAAAGCCTACGGTATCGGTTATGATCACTTCGCGCTCTAAAGGAAAACGCAAGCGGCGCGTAGCAGTATCTAGCGTGGCAAACAGGAGATCTTCGGTAAAGACCTGACTACTCGTCATGGAGTTAAGCAGCGTCGACTTTCCAGCATTGGTATACCCCACTATGGAGATTATCGGCACTTCGGCACGCACTCGTTTACTGCGCCGCTGCAAGCGACTACGCGCCATATTCTTAAGGCGTTTTTCCAATCTACTGATGCGCTCACGAATCCGCCGCCGATCGATCTCCAGCTTGGTTTCGCCGGGGCCACGCCCGCCGATACCCCCCATCAACCGCGACAGTGCAGTCCCCTTGCCCGCTAGACGCGGCAAAATATATTTTAGCTGTGCCAACTCCACCTGCACCTTGCCATCAAGGGTATGCGCGCGCCGCGCAAAGATATCCAAAATTATCTGCGAACGATCGACAACTTTTAAATCAGTCAAAGAGGCAATAGAGCGCACCTGAGTTGGGCTTAGATCCTGATCGAACACCAGCATGGTAGCGCGTTGCTGCAGGGCACGGATAACAACCTCTTTAATTTTACCCTCGCCCATCAGGTACTTTGGATTAAGACGGTGTGGGCGCTGTATCACCTGGTCGATAACTACCACATCGGCGGTACGAGCTAATTCGTGCAATTCGCACAGCGAATCCTCAACCTCCTGCAATCGATGTTGGCTAACGGAGATTAAAATAGCTCGTTCACGCGGATCTGCAAGATCGACCTTACCAGAATCTACGCTACGTTCTAACTCATCTTCCAGTGAGCGCAAAAAAGGTTTCAACTCTAGGTGTAACTGACTAAGGTGGGGAACAACCAGCTGTTCAACCTGTTTGTGTTGTGGATTCTCTGGCAACAGATGGGCATAGTGGATTGTTGACGGTAAACCCAGCGCGCTAATGCCAATAGCCACCATCATATCTAGACGCAGTAGAGCCAAGTCGGTTAAATCATCTTGAGAAAGAGTCTCATTTTTCAGATGGGTATGCACGCAGCGCAGCCCGCGCAGACCACTGCGCCCGAGAGCATAATCGCTTAAATCAGGCAACATTATCTCGCGATCGTCACCGACAATAACGTATTTTACTACTCCGGCACGATCGATCAGCACTCCGATCTGGCGGCGTATTTCATGTGACAAGGCACAGAGAAAGCGCGCCAGTTCTGTAGAAATTATCTCATTGGGAGTTACGCGGCGGTTATACACACGCTGCATAGCGTTGATTTGCGCCGCTTTTAATCCAGAAGTATGCCCTAAAACATCCACGCTATATCCTGACTGCTGATTCTGGCATTAAACAAAAAAAGGCCCACAATGGGCCTTTTTTCAGTACAACTATAATTTATGCGCATAAGTAGAGTTATGCAGTTACTACGACGTTGAAACCAGCATCGACAAGATGCACCTCTCCGGTGACTCCGCTACCTAAATCAGAGAGTAGATAGACGGCAGAGTTACCAACTTCATTGGTTGTTACCGTACGCCGTAAGGGAGCATAATCATCCATCAATTTTATTTTAGCTCTAAAGTTAGCAATACCAGATGCAGCTAAAGTACGAATTGGCCCTGCAGAGATAGCATTAACTCTGATGCCCTTTTCGCCCAATTCGGCAGCAAGATAGCGCACTGATGACTCCAGAGCTGCTTTGGCAACCCCCATCACATTGTAATTAGGTACTGCGCGGGTAGAGCCGAGATAGGTCAAAGTGACAATGCTACCGCCATCCTGCATCAATGGCTCGGCACAACGGGTTATCGCAACCAAAGAATAGGCGCTAATATCCATAGCTAAAGCAAAGCCACTACGACTGGTCTGGCTAAAAGGTCTCTTAAGATCTTCACGATCCGCAAAAGCGACGGCGTGCACGACGAAATCAAGAGTTCCCCACTGCTGCTCTACCTGTTTAAAAACAGCTTCGATTTCACTATCATCGGCTACATTACAGGGCAGAATCAAATCAGCGTCTAGGCTTTCGGCCAGAGGACGTACACGTTTTTCCAGTGCCTCATTTAGATAGGTAAAAGCCAGAGTAGCACCCTGTTCATGCAACTGCTGAGCAATGCCCCAAGCGATACTCATCTCATTGGCGACACCAAAGATAATGCCACGCTTTCCTGTCATCAATCCCATATATTTAAACCTCCTAACCTAAAGTGAATATAGTAGTTTATAGTTTGATTGGCCTTTCTATCAGAAAGGTCAGGATAAATCAAGGCTGTCAATTACGCATGGCAATAAACTTTTTCCAGTATTGCAGTTCTATGTCGCATTATTAAATGATCCATATTCACCCTTAATTCACCCCACACCTATAAGATCGGCTAAACATTTCCGATTTTATCATCGGAATTATCAATGCGACAAATTCACAAGCACTATGTAAAATAGCTGCACTAATAAATTTAAACAATGGGTGGCAACCACAGTGAAATTACGTATCAATAAATTACTGCATCAAGGCTCTGGTAAATTTAACGAAGATCGCGTTCTGGCTAAACACAACTTGTTCGGAGTTTTTGATGGTGCGTCTAGTCTGGTAAAAAACCTCTACAACAATAAGAGTGGCGCTTGGTGGGCAGCCGATATAGCCTGCCGCGAATTTTCTTCCAATGACGACAATTTATTAAACTTAGCCCGCCGCTCCAACCTCTGTCTTAAATCTACTATGCAACAATATGGCGTTGATGTAAGCAATAAACTGCACTGCTGGAGCACCAGTGCTGCGGTATTTCGTATCAATGGTGACGAGCTAGAATGGGTGCAGGCTGGAGATTGTTTAATTATGGCCATAGATCCTGATGGAAATCAGCGGCTATTGACCCCATACCACAATCACGATGCTGCAACCCTAAGCCAGTGGCGACAGGAACCCGAGGAGAGCCATCAGCAGGTGTTAAAACGCCTGCGCCCACAAATCGAGAAGGTACGTCTGCGCATGAATGAAGATTACGGCGTGCTAAACGGTGATGAGCGTGTGGAGTCTTTCCTGCATCATGGTCGCATTGCAACTCGCCAGATCAGCCATATTTTAGCATTTAGCGATGGGCTGTTCCCGCCCAGTGCAGCTGATAGCGACCCCGACTTTGATGCCCTAGCTCAGCGTTATCTGCAAGAAGGACTTGATGGTGTCGGCAGATGGGTGCGCCAACAGGAACAGGCGGATCCGCAATGTCGTCGTTTTCCCCGCTTCAAAACTCACGATGATATGTCCGCAGTATCGGTCTCCCTGCTCGACGCAACCCACTGATATACCTCTTCTATGCGCCTGAAGGTGCTCTGCCAATCATATTCATCCAGCAGAGTTTGCACACTTGGCGGAGGCATCTCGGTGCCATTAGTCGCGCCAATAGCATCCAACTGGTAAATAATTTCATTCTTAATGGCACCTACGAAGCGCTCTTCATCAGCAGCGTGCAAAAGACCGTCAGGAGTCATTACTGGGGTGTCTATGAGTGACAACCAATCACAGTTGAGACCAGAGAACACTTCACCAACACCGGGCAAATTAGTGGTAATCACCCGACAACCACAGGCCAGGGCCTCCATGACAACCAACGGCACCCCTTCGAAAAATGAGGGCAGGATAAACAACTGACAACTCTGCATCAACGGCGCTAATTTGGCCGGTTTGACGTTACCATGCATAGTTATAGACTGGCCAAGTTGGTTGGCCAGCGAGATTATTTCGTCTTTTTCTGCACCACTACCATCCCCGACCAGATGCAGGTGCCAACCGCCTCGACCAAGACCCTGCATCGCCCTTAACAGCCACGGAACCCCTTTGGCACGGCTAAGCTTACCAACGTAAACTATCTGAATAAAATTGGGTTTGTCTGTAGCTACACTTGGAGCATAAAACAGCGCACTATTAAAGCCTACCCCAACTACATGGATACGCTCCGCCGCAATTTGATACCCATCCATAATCTGCTGTTTTTGCTCACGGCTCAAGGCGCACACAGCATCTACCCTGCTACAGCCCAGCAACACCTGCTGCTGCAGGTGACAACAGCTATTAAACTGGTGAAGATCTGAACCATGGCAACTGGCAACAATAGGAATATGGGGAAAGCGCTGGCGCGCTAAAGAGGTGACCAGCCACAGATGGTGTGAATGGATGATATCTGGTTGCCAACGGGCTACAGCTTGCTGGAGGCGTGTATCAAAACAGGCCAGATATTTAATAATATCGTCAGCACTAAGATCACAAAAGCGCGTACTAGCATAGGGCATGACGTCGCTCATGCCGACGACAGGAAATGCTAGATCATCATCGAATCGAACCAGTTCTGGCGTCTCACAGGGCAGATGTCCACAGTGATCGTTGTAATGAAAGCCGGCTGGCACACCGGCGAGCAGGTAATTATCATGCCCCTGCGTATGGGCATGCTGAATAATAGCCTGCAGATACATGCCGCTGCCAGTCAATGAGGGAATTTGACTGATAATATGGAGGATTTTCAAACCTCACCTCCAATACACGCAGGTGGAAAGCTCCTATAAACTAACAATGCACAGCTCAGTTCTTAGCTGGCAGATACTCTTGTAGCACTTCCAGCAGAGCCGTTGCATTGCGCCCGCCAGGTAAAATTTTCCCGTCGGGGAGCACCAGTGTAGGTGTCGAGCGAATATTCCAGCGCTTAGCAAAGGCGACACTTTTATCTACTGCAGGGCAATCCAGATCTGGTGTAGTCGGTAATTTACCGGCCATAGCATCATCTAAAACCTGACGATCGCCAGAACAGACAATCTTATTAACAGTCGGTTGATCAGTTAGCAGAGGTAGCAATTGCACATAAAAGGCGATCTGCGGATTTTGCTCAACCACCTTGTACAGCTCCGGATGCATATTCTGGCAAAAGTGACATTTAACATCGGTGAAGACAAACACCTTAACCGCTGCCTGAGCATCACCAATAAGAAAAGCCCCCTGAGTATTCAGCTCATTTACGTCCAGACTGTGGCTAAGATCAACCCCGTCACGTAAACGTAAGATTCTGCCCGCAATAAGATATTTTTTCGAAAAATCAATATAGGCGGTAAACATCTTATCATTAGCGCGTCCTTTAACCTCCCACAAGCCGCCAACATCAGATAATTTCACGCTGGTTACCTGCTCCGCTCCTGGAGGCAACAGCTTCATAGCCTCATCGGGAGTTAAACTATGACAATCGACACAGGCACCTGCGCCACAACCTGAGCCACCAAAACACCATGCCGAAACTGGAGCACAACACAATAAAGTTACAAGCAATAAACGCAGCATAAAAACTCCTAGATATAAACAGGTTCACAGGATTTAACAGGGTCAAGTCCGAAATGTGCTGTAAATTCTCTCCGGTCATTGACGTTTTTAGCTTGCTAGGGCAACCTTATTACTGCCCTGTTCAGCCGTTTTTTGGGCTTCTGCCCATTCCTTAAATTCATCCAT
>JAVETC010000055.1:0-11111 GCA_034006225.1 Desulfuromonas sp.
AGGTATCAACACACACTTGAGTAGATGAATTCAAATCGAAAATGAATTAGTTATGTCAAAGAACTAGTATTCTCAATGGCTTACGTTGTTATTATATTTTTCAACCGGACAGTAGTGGGTTCAGGTCTCTTTTATCCGGAGGGAAAAATCCATGCAATGTGATAATTTGCTCGTCGAAATTATTGATTACGTCGCTCACGTTAGTATCAATCGGCCACAGGCGCTCAACTCTCTCGATCCACAAACGGTAGAACAACTAAGCTATACAATACGCCAGTTGGAAAATAACCCCGCTGCTAAAGCTATTGTTATCAGTGGATGTGGTGATAAAGCCTTTGCCGCTGGCGGTGATGTGGCTTTGATGCGTACTCTCGGCCCAGAGCAGGCACGTGCCGTAGCTTTAAGGGTTGCAGAGCTATTCCGTGCGATTGAAACTTCACCGCGCGTGGTCATCGCCGCTATAAATGGTTATGCGCTCGGCGGTGGTTGCGAACTGGCACTGGCCTGCGATATGCGTATTGCTGCTGATCATGCCGAATTGGGGCAACCAGAGATAAACTTGGGCATATTCCCTGGCTGGGGTGGCACGCAACGCCTGCCGCGGTTAATCGGCATAAGCAAAGCAAAACAGCTGATGTTTACCGGCATGCGCGTTAAGGCTGCCCAAGCGCTGGAGCTAGGATTGGTTGATGAGGTGGTTCCCGCCGCACAACTGCGCGATCATGCGCACCAGTTGGCGGTTACCATAGCTAGCAAACCGCAAACGGCAATCCGCATGATTAAGGAAGCAGTGCATAATGGTATGCAGATGGATATGGAACGGGCTATTCGCTACGAAGCAGAACTCTTTGGTATGTGCTTTGCTACGCAGGATAAACAGGAGGGGATGGATGCCTTTTTTGAGAAACGCACTCCGCAGTGGAAAGATTGTTAAACGCCAGCCATGAAGATTACGCTGCATAGCTTTGATCCGTACCACCGTCTGCTCAGTTATCCCGATGATGACCCTGAGTTGCAGGAGGAGTTGTGCCAGCAACTACGCAATCTCGGTGTAGAGTATCTATTGCCGGAGGGGTCGGCGTGTTTAGCGAATATGCCCCTGTTGGGCTGTGGCTACTGTGGTTTGGTTGTGGCCGGATGTTGGTGCGCTCAGTCAGTCGCAATTAAGGTGCGCCGCCGCAGTTGTCACCAGAAAAGTCTTGAGCAAGAAGCTGTATTGCAGCAACGCGCTAATCAGTTGGGGATTGGCCCTAAATTGCATTATCACTGTGGGGATATTCTGGTGATGGAGCGTTTATACGGTGCCAGCTTTGCTAACTGGCTGGCACCCTTGACCAGTAGTGACGCTCCTGTAGTGCAGCAGGTGCTGCATAGTCTTATTACGCAGTGTTTTATTCTTGATCAGGTCGGTATTGACCATGGAGCACTGCGCTGTATCAGTGAACATGTCTTTGTTGCGGGGCGGCAGCCGACAATCATTGATTTCAGCCACAGTAGCGCTGAGCGTCACCCCAACAACGTTACCGCGCTTATCTCAGGACTGCTGTGGGGCACCAAGTTGGCGCAGCGCCTTGGTGAAATTATCTCTGTGCCCGAACCTGACAGCATGCGCCAATTGTTGCGCGGCTATAAGCAGCAACCCTGCTGCGATAATTTAAAGTTGCTGCTACAGGCTCTGGGGCTTACGCAGCTCGATGACCAGTTAAGTTGCCTGTAGTCTATATGCACCATATTACAATCACTGCACCTCTTTAGCTTCAGGCACATGGTACTGCTCTTGGAGTTTTTCCAGATCTAGCTTCTCCTGTTCCAGTTTTGTGTCCGCTTTGGCCGAACGCCGCGTTGCCTTGTCCAGTTGTTGCCGGATTTTGGCTATCTCCTCATATAGGCTTTCGAGTTGATCCTCTTCGCCCTGTTGGCGTGAAGTTAACAACTTGTGCAATGTCTCTTCCATGTCTGTGGTTAACTCCTGTACCTCTTTGTTGGCGCTATCCACCCGTTTTTGTGCTGTAGCCAGAGCATCTTCGGCTGCGGCTAACAACCCAGCAGCACCGGTCTCTGGTTCAGCGTCTAGCTCAATCTGCTGGGCGGCTAAAACTAGGGTGACTAAAGGTAGTTGCGGCAACAGAGTCTCGGCATCTACGTCGCAGCAATCAATTACTTGGCCAGCTTTTAAGCTTAGCGGTAAAATTACCAAGCTGGCATCCGCACAGCAGGTGATGATTGCATCATGATCGTCACTGTCAACAATCACGGCTTCTGCGTTTATTCGCGCTTGCTCCAACTCTAGTTGCAGCGCTTTTGTCGTGGTCTCGCTATCCTCATTTTGTTTTACCGTGATAACTCTTAATGTCGCCTGCTCCCAGAATGGCGCGCGAGTAAGTAGGTGGCCAAGAAGTAACATCAAGGAGCCGCTTTTGCCCGCCTGATACCAGATGTCTATGCGTCGCTGATCGGGCGGTTGGCTATCCAGTCGCTGCCACTCCTCCTCTTGCGTATCCATTATTATCAGATTGTAGCCTAGGCGCAGCGAAGTGCGCAGGTTCTTACCAAATTTCTTAAACTCGTCCGCTAAAAAACTCTGGGTGCAAACTCCGTGATGGTTGAGCAAGATTGTGTTAGCGCGCAGTGGGCCGATGCCAAAGGATTGCAGCAGCAGCGCGTTGCCGACCTCTAAAGAGGGCGCGTTGATAACCAAGGGAAATGCCTGTACCGCACTATCAGCTATATCCTGCCGCAACTCCTTTTCCGCTTCTAACTTCTTTTTTATCTGAGCCGCGCCATTGCCCTCAAGGATGCGGACAATAGTGGTCAGGCCACTCTTGCCAACCAGCCACGCCGAAAATTGCAGTAACCGTTTGCGCCGTTCACGGCTATCCGAAAAGACTAACACCTGGGGCCGCCAGTCACGCGGGTGTTCCAATTCATAAGAGACTTGGAGCAGGTGCTCGCGAACCTGTTGCAGGTGGTGCGAGCGCCGACTGTCGGCCCAGCGGCTCTGTTGGTCGCTGTGCTTGAGATATTGATAGAGAATAAACAGCACGGCTACCGCAAGCGCGCCGGACTTCCAGTCTATAGCGAGCATGGCAATCAGGCATATCAGCGCGCCAGCTAAACTGGCATGCTTATGAAACCACTTAAAGCGCGGCCGGAACGATGGGCTGGCGGCACTGGCCTCAAAGTAGGTGGCGTAATTGAGCAGACCGTAGGAGATGAGAAAAAACATCGCGACAACGCTAGCGATCAGGTTGAGGTTGCCGAGCCCAACCGTGAGTACCGCTATGGCGGCAGCTAGCAGGACAGCGCGTTGCGGATTATTGGCTCTGCCCACACCTTTAGCAAAGGGGTTCAATAGCGGGAAAATCTTATCCGCAGCTAGGGACTGCAGTATACGCGGTGCCCCTAAAAATGAGGCCATAGCCGAGGAGAGGGTGGCGGCAAACACCCCCGCAACAATCAGGGCGGGGAAGAGAGCTACCCGATTCATCGCTTGATAGTCAGCACTGAGAAGATTTTGCGGCATGCTACCAGCGAAAAATATTGCCGCGGCAAAATAGATAATAATTGATAGCCCAACTGCGAGAAAGGTGCCCACAGGCAAACTCTTGCTCGGATTGCGCAGATCGCCGGACATACTTACCCCTTGGGTGAAACCGGTTACCGCAGGGAAGAAAACCGCAAACAGTACCCAGAATCCTTGACTCTGTGGTGCTGGTGCCCAGCTAGCATCTAGGGTGGCACTGTCCCATTTGATAATGCCGCCGATAAAGTAGGAGAGCAGGGCGAGGCAGATAACCACCATGACCACATATTGAAAACGCGTCGCCCAATCGGCACCTTTCCAGGCCAAAATAAACAGCGCGGCTATAGCAGTTAGAGCAATAATTTGGGCACTAAATTCTCCGAGGCCAAATAGGCCGGCGCTAACCTCGCCAAAACCAATGCAGTAGAAACCCACGGAGATCGATTGCGCTAAGAACAGCACCAATCCGAGTGCTCCACCAAATTCATAACCCAGGGTGCGCGAGATCAGGTAGTAATCGCCGCCGCCACGCATGGTTAAGTTGGTGGCAATGGCCGATAGTGATAGGCTGGTCAGCACCGAAATTGTGTTGGCTATAAGCAGTATCAGCAGCGTTTGACGTAATCCGGCATTGCCGACAACAAAGCCTAGACGCATAAACAGGATGATGCCGAGGATGGTCAGAATACTCGGGGTAAAAACTCCAGCAAAGGTGCCTAGTTTGTGGGTGTTGTTATCGGCTTGTTTCTCTTGTTCGCTCATGGTGTTCCCTATAATTTGTGCCAGTTATTTGCTGAGCAATCTCAGCTTTGTGCTGCAGAGGTGTCCGTGCAGGTGTTAAGGTGGAGATTATATCATCACCTAAGTTGTTGCGGTTGCTTATATTATCCTCTCGTGGGAGGATTTAGCATACAACTATGGTCTGCATCAATGCTCTGCTGATTGTCCCATATAACCCTTTTGTGGAGGAAAATAATGGCGCGGTTTCTAAAGAAAAAAGCGGCAACCATTGGGCAGGTGCCCGGGGCGCTGGTATTTGTTGGTGAGCAGAGGGTTGAAGAGGTATCGATCAGGGTTATCGATTACGATCAAAATAAGCTGAGTGAAAAAGAGTTGCAGGATATTAGCGAAGGGTTGGCCTATAAAGATAGTTCAACCGTTAGCTGGATAAATATTAATGGTGTGCACGATGTAAGGTTGATAAACGAAATCGGCAAAGGCTTTGGCCTGCATGCGCTAGTGTTGGAGGATATTGTCAACACCGGACAACGACCGCGCATGGAAGAGTACGACAACTACATGTTCTTTGCTCTAAAGATGATGAGTTATGACTCCGCTGCCGGAAAAATTCACAGTGAACAGTTAACCATGGTCTTGGGGGAAACCTTTTTGTTAACTTTTCAGGAGCAGCCTGGTGATGTGTTTGAGCCGGTGCGTGAACGTATCCGCAAGCAGAAGGGGCGTATTCGCAAGGTCGGTATCGACTATTTAGCCTATGCGCTGTTGGATAGCGTTATCGACAATTATCTGTTTATTATAGAACGCTTAGGTGAGGAGATAGAGGAGATTGAAAACGAGATTTTGGATAATCCTACTCAGGAGGTTCTCTCAAGAATAAACGCCTACAAGCGCGAAATGAACTACCTGCGTAAAACCATTAGGCCCGCTCGTGAGTTTATTTTGCAGCTTAGCCGAGTTGATTCTGAGCAAATCCAGCCCGCGACGGTTCCCTTTTTCAAAGATCTGCTCGATCTAGCTAACCAAGCAGTTGATGCCATCGACAGCTATCGAGAAATGCTCTCTGACCACTTAAATATTTATGATTCGCGCATCAGTAATCGCTTAAACGAAATCATGAAAGTGTTAACTATATTTTCCGCTATTTTTATTCCCCTCACCTTTATTGCCGGTATCTACGGTACAAATTTTGAGAACCTGCCCGAGCTCCACTATCACTATAGTTACTTTATAATGTGGGGCGTGATGGTTGTTGTCGCGCTGTTTATGCTGCGTTTTTTTCGGCGCAAAAACTGGTTGTGAGCTTGTGTAAAAGGTAAGCGCTGCTAACGCTATTTGACTCAAGCCAACCAACAGGGGCTACAGTTTTAGCTGTAGCCCCAGGTTTAGTAATGTTGAGCAAGAGAAGCGTTTATATAGGCTATTTTTTCTTTTTGTTTTTTTGACTGGCCTGTAGCAGGGCACCAAAAGAGCCGAGACCTGTCGAGGTCATTTTATCCGACCAGGATTTTTCGGTCACAATATCTTCTGCCCCAGCTGGAACTAGGGATATGCGTCGCTGTTCGCTGTCAACTTTTTCCACAGTAACCGCGATCTCCTGCCCGACAGAAACTACTTCACGCGGATGATTTATGCGTTTACCTTCACCTAAGCGGGAGATATGAATCAGCCCGTCAATGCCCTCGGCCAGGGTTACAAACGCGCCGAATTGGGCTAACCGAGAGACTCTGCCGCTGAGTTGCTGGCCAACAGGGAAATCCTGTACCGCAGTGCTCCATGGATCAGCCAGGGTATCCCGCAAACTGAAGGAGAATTTGTTCTCCGCCCAATCAATACGCTTAACGATCAGTTCTAACTTTTGGCCAACGCTTAACAGCGCAGATAGATCTTCTACACGGCTATAGGAGACCTCGGAGATGGGTAACAACCCCTCAATGCCGCCAATATCTACAAAAGCGCCAAAATCACGGATAGAGGTGACTTCACCGCTGACGCGATCGCCCTCTTTAAGGGTTTTTTTCAGCTCTTCCTTTTTAGCTTGTTGCTCCTGTTCCAGCAGTTCGCGCCGCGAGACGACAACATTGCGCCCCTGTTCAGTATATTGACTAATTTTTACCGGAAATGACTGGCCAATAACATCTTCAGGGCTATTGAGCCGGCGTAGAGCAATTTGCGAGTAGGGACAGAAGGCGCGCACATTGCCTGGGAGCATGATTTCGTAGCCACCTTTGATCTCTTTTTCTACTCGGCCATCAACAGGAATACCGCTGCGCCACGCCTCTTCAAGCTGGGCTGAACCATGAATGCCGCCACCTAGACTGCGGGTAAAGCGCATTTCGCCACCGGCGCGCGACATGAAATAGGCAGATATTTTGTCGCCAATAGCAACAGTCAGCTCGCCCGCTTCATCCTGTAATTCGCGCACCTCTATCACGCCCTCACCCTTTTGGCCGATATCTAAAAACGCCCAGTCTTTGCCGATTTGTAACACTGTTGCCTGGGTTTGTTGGCCAATCTCTAGGCGCTTGGTGTCGCCCATGCTGGCTTCAAGCATTGCCGCAAAATCTTCGTTATTCAACTCTTCATCGTGATCCAAGTTTTCGTCAATCATCGGGAACGTCCTTAGGTTATGTTGTAAAAATATGATGGATAGTCGCTTGTTGTGTCGTTAAACCGCATTGGTCGGTCAGGCGAGCGCGGCATATTAGCACAATCGCAGTGTAATGTTATGTTTCTTGCATTAATGCATCAAATTCTGCTGCCGGTAGTGGTTTGCTGCAGTAGAAGCCTTGGTAGCTGTTGCAGCCATGGTTTTTAAGATATTCTAGTTGCTCCATAGTTTCTACCCCTTCGGCCAGCAGTTTCAATCCGAGGCCTTGGCCAAGCTGGATAATAGCGTTGACCATTTTGCCGTCCGCATCGCTATGCGGTAGATCATCGACAAATGATTTATCAATTTTTAACACCTGGAGCGGGAAATATTTTAGATAGGCGAGGGAAGAGTAGCCGGTGCCAAAGTCGTCCATAGCTAAACTGATGCCTAACTGGTGTAGTTGCTGTAAGCGGGTGATGGTATCTTGCTCTTTATGCATTAGCAGCGATTCCGTGACCTCTAGTTCGAGGTACTGTGCCGGATAACCGGTTTCAGCAAGCACCTGAGCTACGGTTTTGACAATATCGGTCTGATAAAATTGCACTACCGATAAATTTACCGCTAAAGTTATTGGTGTGCGCCCCGCATCCAGCCAAGCTTTACCCTGCATACATACGCTGCGCAAAATCCACTCGCCCATGGTGATAATGCAGCCCAAATCTTCGGCCAGAGGGATAAAACGGTCGGGGGGAACCATCCCCAGTTTTCGACAGTTCCAGCGCATCAATGCTTCGGCACCAACGATTGCGCCACTGTGCAAATCCACTTGGGGTTGATAATAGACCTGGAGCTCATCATGCGCTAGCGCCTGTCTGAGGCAGTTGCTCAACTCGATTCTGGCTACGGCATTGGCTGTCATCTCTTCACTGTAATAGGCAAATTGATCACGCCCACGCTGTTTGCTGAGGTAGAGAGCTGAATCCACTTTTTGCAACAACTCCATCGCGTTATCCCCGTGTTCGGGGAAGGTGGCGATACCAATACTGGTGCTCAGTTGCACTTTTTGCCCATTTTCCAGTTTAAATGGCTGCTCCATCAATTTGAGTAGCTGCTCAGCCATCAGGACAATTACATCTTGATTCTCAATGCCAGCAAACAGGACAATAAACTCATCCCCGCCCAAACGCGCTACACAATCGCTGCTGCGTATGCGGCTGCGTAGACGCTGAGCCATCTGTACCAATATCTCGTCACCAATTACGACACCGAAGCTATCGTTTACATCTTTAAAGTTATCCAGATCCAGACACAGCAGTGCGAGGCCAAGTTGTTTGCGTTTTGCTAGAGCCAGTGCCTGCTCTACCTGTGCATAAAACATATGCCGATTGGGTAACTTGGTCAGCGAATCGTGCCATTGCAGATATTCCAGTTGTTGCTCAGATTTTTTCTTGGCACTTTGGTCGCTAAAAACTCCAATAAAGTGGCTTACTTCTCCACGCTTATCTAATACTCGACTAACAGAGAGATGCCCTGGATATACCTCGCCATTTTTGCGCCTGGTCCAGATCTCTCCGCGCCACTTATCGGTCTCGCATATTGATTGCCACATATTGTTGTAGAAATCTAGTTCATGGCGTTTGGATTTCAGCATGCGCGGTGTCTGGCCTATTACCTCCTCTGCGCTATAGCCGGTAATAGTGCAAAAAGCATTGTTGACGGAAAGAATACGTTTTTCGGTATCGGTAACTACTATGGCTTCGGTACTGTTAGAAAACGCGGTATCCGCTAGCTCTAACTGCTTTAAGATATTATCTTGGTGCTGTTCTTGATGGGCAAGATCTAATGCAAAGGCCAAGTCGCTGACTAATTCATTAATCAGCTGTCTCTCGTCACCGTGAGTTAAGAGTATTTCATCTGTGGTGTAGAGCATCAATAGCGCGGGCTCGGCATTTTCAGTATGGATAAAGTAGCGCCCAACTGAGTTGAAGCTAAGGTGCTGATACAACCGTTGATCGCTGGCACATAAAATCGAGCGATAGTTTCTTGCATCAATACCGCTTATTACATTGGTGCTATTCTCAGTTTCACATATACATTCGGCGCGTTGGCTAACTATTTCTAAAGGGAAACCTGCCGCTACGACTGGGCTGTAGCCGCCAGAGCTTTTGGGGGTACCAATCCACGCCATAACGCAAGTGCCGCTGGTCAACAGAGTGTCGCAAACAAACTGGAATAGCTCTGCTGGTTGGGGTTTATGGACTATTTGCTGATTTATTGCCGAGAGCACTTTGTACAGGCGTGATAAGCGTGCTGTCTCTTGCTCCAGTTGTTTTTCTCGTGTCACAATACGTGCGCTACCTACTGTGCCAATTAGTACTCCGTCTATGTCATAGAGCGGTGCTTTGTAAACATCCAAGCAGATTAACTTGCCAGCGATATAGCCACTCTCTTGAAATTGCATAGGCTTCTGGGTACTGAGGACTTTTTGATCTGACTGGTTACACATATCACCAAATTGATAGGGATAGGGTAACTCTGGGTTGGCGGCAATAAAGCGCGAGGAGAAAAACTCATGGTGTTTGCCAATAGCTTCATCCGGAGTGAGGGTAAATAGCAGATTGTCGTTATTAGCTTTGTTGGTAAACAGATAGCGGTTATCGAGATCCTTGGCCCAGATTAGATCGGGCACGTTATCGCTGATATTGCGCAGTAAATTTACATTATCAACGTATTTGCCGAAAACCTTGCGCAAGTCGTTTTCGGCCTGTTGGCGGATATCCACCTCTTTAGTTAGGGCGAGTGCGCGCGCTTCAAGCTCCTGGGTTTTAGATAGTATGCTCTCGCGCTGTTTGTCTTGCAGGGCCAACATACTATTAAAGCAACTGGCTAAAAGCTGTACTTCTGTAGAGGCGGTTCTCGCCACTTCAAAACGCTGCTGGGTGTGGGATAGACTATCGAATTTACGCAGATGGTCGGTAAATTTGGCTAAAGGCTCAGTAACGCTGCGTAACGCTAACCATAAAACGGTCAAGCAGCTGGCAGATAGAGTAGTTAGAATTGCAATCAGAGCTATTGTTGCTCGCAGTGCTGGTGCAAAAGCGTCATCCGCCGGATTATTTAAGCCTAAAATCCACGGCACCTTATTCAAGTGTTTGAAGCTGGATATGGTTTCGCGTCCGCGCGAATTAACAGTCAGGCCAGTTCCTTCCCAACCGCTCAGGGCTCTATCGAACAATTTATTGCTGCCAACAGGGACATCCTGTTGGAGGATTCTGCTCTTATCGGGATGAACCATAATGGTGCGATCTTTGTTAAACAGATATATGTAGCCATTCTCGCCAATTCTGTGTTGGGCAATGCCACCGACAACCTGCTCACCATCTAAACGTAATCCAGCAGAAAAAACTGCTACCAGCTTGCCCTGTGTATCAAATAGAGGTACGCAAAACTGTACTACTGGGTGATGGCCTAATTTGGTCGAGAGAAAGGGGCGTGAAATTGTAGTGGTTTTGGTACCAATAACTTGGCGAAAGAAGGGTAAAGAGGCGAAATGTGACTCTGTGCGCTGGGGTTGTCTCGGAGTCTCTGCTATGAGTTCTCCTGTAGCAGACATTAGAGTTAAGCCGTTATCGAATATAGAACCGATACCCACACGATCTTCTAAAAAAAGTTGCGCCATCTCTGGGTTGTCAAGAAGAGCTAATGGCATAATGCGCGCGACAGCCTCCAACTGAGTCGTCGCCAGGGAAATTTTATTATCAATTTCGCTTTGTAGTACCGTTAGCAGAGCCTCTTGCTGGACCGCTAAATGCTTAGTCAGGTTCCATTTAAAAAATGGCAGCATCACTCCGAGCACCAACAGTGCAAAAAGCAGTAAAGTGCTAAGAAGAATCAAGGACATTTTCTTGCGAATGCTAAAATCCTTGAATTTTGCAATTATTTCCATAAATCGGTACCTTCCCAAAACTATTTACGTGGGAGTTACACTTCTATGTTTATGAGCACAATAAAAATGGCAGAAGTAAAACTGATAATAACCTGCTGACAATATTAGCTAATCCGCAGATCTGCCGCCGCGAAAAAGTATAACATGATTCAATCAGTTTTTCATGGTAGGAAAAGATGATTATTCTGGCTCTACCTCAAAGAAGGGGGATAAAAAAATCTCATCATAAAAAAAGGCATACCAAATTATTTTGATATGCCCCATAAATTGATCAAATTTCCAACCAAAGAAAGGAGATCAATTTATGGAAA
>JAVETC010000056.1:0-10930 GCA_034006225.1 Desulfuromonas sp.
CTTTCCTCCTTTTAGAATGCAGAGTCTCATCTAAGACTCGATTCTAACCGGAGATGTTTGCTCATGGTGGTCAATTTTCTGTTAGCACAACCCCTGTTTACTGATCAATTTTAGGTTAGCATTACTATATGCCGTGCGGGGGAATAACGATCCTGTCGTCTATGGTGTCCCAGAACATAGAATTGTAGATATTGGCGGTTATCGTATTGGGCTAGTACACGGATGGGGTAGTTATGTAGATCTTGAAAAGCGGATGATCGACTATTTTTCCGCTGATAGGTTGGATTGTCTTATCTATGGACACAGCCACTATCCTGTGTGCCATGATATTAATGGGATGCTGGTACTAAACCCCGGCAGCACCACTGATATGCGTCGCGCCCCATACCATTCGGTCGCGATGCTCTATTTGGATGACAATATGCGTGGGGAAATTATCAATATTGACGTCGCCGGACAAATCGTCTAACGTCACAAAGATAATATCTACTCAGAATATTCACAGAAGGGGTTTGTACCCCTGGTTCTATCTGTTAGTTATTGACTGTATTTATAATGGTTTTAAGGAGATAAAATGATGAAAATTGTAAAAATATTTGCTGCTCTCGTCGGCTTAACCTTAGTCTTTATTTTTTGTTCAAGTAACGACACAAAAGTTAGCCTAAATTTCCTGGAATATTCGACACCGGAAACCTATCTTTTTCTCTATGTTCTTGCGGCTTTTGTTCTAGGCATGATCTCCGTATCTTTTGGTAGTACAATAAAAATTATGCGCCTGAAACGCCAAATTAATAAATTACAGCCAGATGATGCTGTTGCAGCGGAAAAAGAGAAAAATAAAAAAGATAAGAAATCTCAGCCTCAGCCTCAGCCTGAGGTTGCGCAACCGGTTGCTAGCCCAGTTCAGGTGGAGGAGACTCCCATAGTAACTCCACCGGCATCTATTCCTGAGCCGGATGAGAATGTAAGTGATGCAGTTTTCGCAGATGATACTGCGGCGGTAGCTGAAGAGGCTAAGGAACAAGTTATAGAATTGCCCCACGACGATGCAGCGGATGTTACCAGTAGTGAAAAAAAATAGTGTTGTAACTGAGAGGATTAGTTTTAATGGATAGTAGCACAATGCTAGATATCTTTTATAAGGGTGGCCCCCTTATGTATCCGATACTGTTATGCTCGGTTTTAGTTTTAACAATATTGTTTGAACGTTTGTGGTTTTTTTTCGGTCTGCGGCGTAGCGCATTAAAACTGAGTATCGAAGTAGAAAGTCTGGTGCGCAATGACCATTTGGCTGAAGCGTTAGCAATTTGCCAAAGTAGGCGCACCATGTTGTCGAGTATATTTGTTGTGGCATTAAATGCGGCGGGGCGGAGTCGAGATCAGATTAAGACTTTGGTGGAGGAGGTTGGAGCGCGTTATAGCTCTAGCCTAGAACGCTATCTGGGCCTGCTGGGGACTATCGCCACAATTGCCCCGTTATTGGGGTTGCTGGGTACTGTCTTGGGCATGATTCGCGCTTTTACCCAGTTAGCAGCGCAGGGGGTGGGTACCCCGGCTACTTTGGGTGGCGGTATTTCCGAAGCTCTCATTACTACAGCTGCTGGTCTGTCCGTAGCTATACCGACTATTTTATTACATAAATATCTAACCAGTCGTGCTGATATCCTCAATGATTCCATGGAAGTATATGCCATGCAGTTAGTTGATATTGTAGCCGCGGATAATAGATAATTTTCTATGGCCTTTAAACGCAAAAAACGCGAAGATCTGCGTGTTGAATTAACCTCAATGGTTGATGTGGTGTTCCTGTTGTTAATCTTTTTTATGATATCGACTACCTTTGTTGAATCGCAAGGTATTGATGTCAAGTTGCCTACTGCTAACGCTCAGAATATTCAAAAGACTCCCGATGAAGTTAAGGTATATCTAGAAAAATCGGGCAGAATCCACCTTGATGATCACCTTATTTCTCTCGTTGATCTTAAGGCACACTTAGCCAGCTATGCTGAACGTGCTGCCACGACTACTTTTGTTATATTAGCGGATGAAAAAGCTCTGCATGGCATAGTCGTTGAAATTATGGATGCCGCGCGTGCCGCTGGTTTTTCCAAACTTGCTATAGCTACGCAGCAGGATGGTAAACAATAATTTTACTAAGTAGATTAGGGGGCTTGGTCATGCCAAAGACTATTGCGATACTTACTGGTGGCGGTGATTGTCCGGGGCTAAATGCAGTTATCCGCGGTGTAGTGCGTTCAGCATCAAGCAAGGGCTGGCGCGTCCTTGGTATCGAAGATGGTTTTGATGGTATAATTTCTGGTAGTAAAGTTCGTGAGCTGGACAGAAAAGCGGTGAGTGGTATTTTGCAACGCGGGGGTACTATTCTTGGTACGAGTAATCATGGTAATCCCTTGCACTATCCGGTGGTATTGGATGGGGAGACTCATTGGCTGGATGTTTCAGATCAGGTTATTGCCAACTTTAACAAAATAGGTGCGGAAGCGCTTATTGCTGTTGGTGGTGACGGTACGCTGAAAATTGCTCAGCATCTTTACGAGTTAGGCCTGAATGTTGTTGGAATCCCTAAAACTATAGATAACGATCTCAAAGCTACAGATGTCACTTTTGGTTATAATACTGCAGTTGGAGTCGTAACCGAAGCACTGGATAGATTGCACACCACAGCAGAAAGTCATCATCGAGTTATTGTGGTCGAGGTTATGGGGCGCAACGCTGGCTGGATCGCCCTTGAGTCAGGGATAGCCGGTGGCGCTGATGTTATTTTGTTGCCGGAGATACCCTACTGCCTTGACCATGTATGTGACGCTATCAATCAACGGCGTGCCCGTGGCGGGCGGTTCTCTATAGTGGTAGTGGCAGAAGGGGCATTTCCCGCCGATGGTGAAACTGTAGTCCAGGTGAACAAGGATGACAGCCGTAGCGGTGTTGAGCGCCTTGGCGGTATTGGGCAATTTGTTGCTGAGCAGATTGGTAAATGTACTGGCATGGAGGTGCGTACTGTTGTGCTTGGTCATTTACAACGTGGAGGTTCACCATCACCCTTTGACCGGATATTGGGGTCACGTTTTGGAGTCAAGGCGGTCGGTTTAATAGAAGATGGCCAATATGGGCACATGGTCTCCTTGCGTGGTCGCTCTGTCGTGGCGACTACTATTGCCGATGCGGTCGGAGCGTTAAATCTGGTTGATCCCAATGGTGAATTGGTGATTGCTGCAGAAAAGTTGGGCATTATGCTCGGGCGGTAACCATCTTATACCAGTGCTTGGCTGCGCTGGTTGTTTTCTGGTCTGGTACAACTAGTGGCTCGGCGGCACTCTTTGCATGAGGTTGGTTCAAGATAGATAGTAACATCAGCATTGCTGATACTCTGTTTAATTAGCTGTTCTATCGCTGTAGCTGTATCGTGCGCTTCTTGTATTGTTTTATAGCAGCAAAAGGTTAGGTGAAAATCGATTAGTTTGGTTTTCCCGCTACGCCTAGTGCGCAGGTTGTGATAACCAGTGTTGTCCTGTGCGTGTTTCTCGATACAATCTATGATCAGCTGTTGTTGCTCCTTGGGTAAACCGACATCGAGGAAATCATCCAAACAGCCCTTCAGCAGGCTGAAGGCGGCATATAGAATGAAACAGCCCACCCCTAGGGATAAAACCGGATCTAGCCAATACCAGCCGAGCATTTTCACGCCAATAAGACCAGCAAGGAGCGCTAAGTTACTATAGACGTCAGTGGCATAGTGCAAGGCATCTGCCTGCAAGGCGGTGGAATCATTTTTTAGACCAACAGTTTTTAGATGTCGACTTAATATCCACGAAACTACAGAGCTAATGGCCAGTACTGCTATGCCAAGATCGACATTGAGCAGTTGCTCGTCATTTTGCCGGAGACGATTAACTGAAGCGTACAGAATGAATAAGCCGGAGGCGCCAATGAAGATGCTTTGTAGCATGGTTGCTGCCGACTCAAATTTACCGTGGCCATAAGGATGATCATCATCGGCAGGTTTATTAGCCTGGTGCAGGGCTAACATGTTGCCAAAAGACATAAACAGGTCAAGCAGAGAATCGACCGCTGAGGATATCAGCGCTATTGATCCTGTAATAAAGCCAGCAATGATCTTTACTAAGGCAAGGCTTGCTGCGGTAATAATCGCTACTCTGGCGGTTTTAACGCAAATGTTCTGGTCAGAATTGTTCACGATTGTGGCTTAAGCTATTTCTGGAAGTGGGCAAGCGGCGCACCATTGATGATAGCCATCATCGCTGATATCCCAAAACTGATCAATGCGCTGCTGGTAGAAATCTAATTCAGCTGTAGCTAACTGTATTTGCGTATGAATGTCCTGTTCTAGCAACTCCAACTGGTGCAGATAGGTGTAAAACACGGCTACTCCCTGTAGCAGGTTGGCTAACTCTTTTATGTTTGGTTCGAGGTTTTTTATGATATACCAGTGTCCAGCGAATTGTCGGACCGAGTTATGGTCTACGGTAAATATATTCATCTGGCGGTCGGCAATGATAAAATCACGCAGAAAATAGTCAGCACCATGGGCTAGTTGTCCTGCTACTAATGGTTCAATCTCGTCTTGCAACAATTGAGCGTGAAATTGCTGCAACAGCTTTGAGCACTGCTGATCGACTTTTATTTCCGAGTCGAGGTCGCTGATATTGAAATCTGCAATATTTATTGTCATTATTTACCATCCTTATAAAAGTTTTGTCACTGCATGGGTAGATAAATGGGTAGATAAAATTGGCAAAAACTATACCATGGTTTGGTCAATTTACGCGGCAAAATTACCTGATTTTGTGTGCTAAAATGGGAGATTGATATGGTTTTACAGGTACAGTGTCCAATCTGTGCTAAAAAATGCGCATGGGAGGGCAACAAGTGGCGTCCTTTCTGCTCTGAGAGGTGTCGCTTGATTGATCTAGGGGCTTGGATAGATGAGGAGTATAGCGTCGGTCAAGAAGCTGTCAATGTCGATCAAGATGATGAATATGAAATAGACTAATTATTCTAGATAAATATAGGGAGATACTTTATGTATAATCTTAAGATAATTACCAGCTTTGCTGCGGCGCATAACCTGATAAATTACGATGGTGATTGCGAGAATCTCCATGGGCATAACTGGAAGGTAGAGGTAACGGTAAAGGCGCGTGAGCTGGATCACTCTGGTTTGGGAATAGATTTTAAAATTTTCAAAGCACAGACAAAAAAGTTACTTGGAACTCTGGATCATAAATATCTTAATGAACTAGAGCCATTTGTCGATGCCAGCCCATCTTCAGAGAATATAGCGCGTTATCTTTTTGAAGAGCTGGAGAAAATTCTTAACAACGATAACGTTATGGTTGATAGCGTAAATGTTTGGGAATCGGATAATGCCTGTGCCAGTTACACCCGCGAATAATCTCCCTATCATTGAAATGTTCTCCTCGGTTCAAGGGGAGGGTATATTGGTAGGTCGTCGGCAAATTTTTTTGCGCCTGGCGGGGTGCAATCTTAAGTGTGATTACTGCGATACTCCATTTGCTGCCACCACCAATTGTCTGTGCGAACAACCACCTGGATCGGGGCAATTCAGTGACTCGTGGACTAATCCCGTGACTTTAGAGCAAGTCTGTGGTGCCGTTGCGCAATGGCAACAGCTAATGCCTTTTGTTCACCACTCTATCTCTATCACTGGGGGGGAACCATTGTTGCACGCTGCAACGCTGAAACAGTGGCTACCGCAGTTAGTTACCCTATTGCCGGTGCAGCTGGAAACTAATGGTACTTTAACTGCGCAATTAGAGACCATTCTTCCTTGGTTGAGCTGGGTGGTAATGGATTTTAAGTTGCAGTCACAGACTGGCGCGCCAACGCCATGGATAGAACATCGTCAGTTCTTGGAGGTTGCGGCGCAAGTGAACTGCTGTGTTAAGGTGGTGGTCGGCGTAGATACTTCGCTGGAAGAGTTGCACCAGGTGGCGGAAATTGTTTCTCAAACCGCTCCCCATGTGCCAGTGATTGTGCAGCCACGTACTATTGCGGGTAGGTGCTCAGTTCCGGCGAAGCAACTGTTGCTGTGGCAGTCTGTTATAGCGAGTTACAGGTTGGATGTACGGGTTATTCCACAAACCCACTGCTATCTTGCGGCCTTATAATGGGCTGGATGACAGCTTATTCGAGTATTTTTCTGCTAACTTTTGTTGGACAAATGGGGGGACATATTCAGCGACTGGGCCATTAAATGAGGCAATCTCCTTGACTATTGAAGAGCTTAAATAGGCATAACGCAGTGATGTCATTAGGAACAAAGTCTCTATCTGGGCGTGCATGGTGCGGTTGAGCTGAGCTAGCTGAAACTCATATTCAAAATCGGAAACGGCGCGCAACCCGCGTAAAATAACCTGTGCTCTTTTGCTGGCAACGTAGTTTATTAGCAGCCCATCGATGATATCCACCTGAACTCGCGGATCGTTATTTACCGCAGCGCTAATCATCTCCATACGCTCTTCAACACTAAACAGGCTCTGTTTGGATGAGTTTTTTGCTACTGCCACAATTACCGTATCAAAAGATTTCAAGCCCCGTTGAATGATATCTAAGTGCCCGTTGGTGATCGGATCAAAAGATCCGGGATAAACAGCAATGTGGTTGTTCATGCTCTAGTCCTCACTTAATCGCCTAGGGTAGCTTTAGTAAATAGATATATTGCCGTATTGCCATACTGGCGTTGGTCTGCTTGTATTATGGTTCCAAGCTGCGTCGGTACTATGGCTTTTTTATCCTCTTCGGCGCAAATTATGCCATTATCCGCAAGTAGCTTATATTGTTCTATAAGTTGAATAATCTCTGGAATAAGATCCTTGTTGTAGGGCGGATCCATGAAAATAACATCGAACTGTTGCCCCTGCAATTTTGCCAAAGCAGTGGGGGCACTATCGTTGATGATCTGTGGGGTGTGCCCCAACTTGCAACGCTGGCAATTGCGCTCTATAAGTTTTTGAGCTTGTTGCCCCTTATCGATAAATATTACACTTGCAGCACCGCGACTCAGGGCTTCAAGGCCCATGGCTCCAGTTCCAGCAAAAATATCCAAAATTTTTAGCTGATTAAAACTACCCACTCTGCTGGTTAAGATACTGAAGATTGCGCCACGTACTCGGTCGCTGGTAGGGCGTATTTCTGCCCCGCTGAAAGTTGCTAGTTGCGTTCCTCTCGTTGTACCACTGATGATGCGCACGCCAGTAACTTTCTACTTGCCAGCTTTGGGTAGTTCGATAAGCTTATTTTCCGATGGGCGAAATAGTAAAATCGTGCGCCCAAGAATCTGTGCTACAGCCGCGTTACACTCCTGTGCTAGCGCGGCAGCTACATCTTTGCGATCTACGATGCAGCCATCTTGTAATTTTATTTTTATCAGCTCGTGCTGGTCTAGAGCTTCTTGGGTCGACTGGATAACGCTGGTGGATACTGCGTCTTTACCAACCATAACTACTGGTTGCAGATGATGACCAAGACCGCGTAAAAAATGAGCCTGTTTTCCGGTTAACTGTGGTGTCACGCTTGCGTACTCCTAGATTGATGCTGCATATATTATATAAAGTTAGCCAAGTAATTTTCGTCCTTGGATCGAGGTGCTACCGCCATGGTTATACCTTTTGCTAATCAAAATAGCAATTGTCCAATTGACAGCAATTCAGTTGACGCCTAAGTGGTGGCACGGTAAAAATGCTCTTGAGTTTTTTTAATTGTATAGGTGTGGTTAAAGATGAAGGATATGTTTGCCCTTATTTATTCAAGCCGTTTTAGCGAATACTCCTATGGGGACTTTCATCCTTTCAAGGTAGATCGCTACCGTTTGACCTATGAGTTAATGCAACAGTGTGGCTTAATCGTTTTGCCTCAGGTAAAACAGGTGGAGTGCCCCGTAGCCTCGGAGGAAATTTTACTTGATTTCCACCGCGAGGATTATTTGCAAACCTTGCAGAAATTTAGTTTGGATGATGAACCACACGCTAATTTTTTCTACGGTCTGGGCGATGTTGAAAATCCCGTTTTTAAGGGGTTGTATGATTGGTCGCGCCTTATGTGTGGCGGTACGGTCGAGGCGGTGCGCCAAGTGATGCAAGAGGGTTGTCGTGCCGCTTTTAGTATGGCTGGCGGCTGGCATCATGCCCACGCGGCTCGTGCCTCAGGGTTCAGTTATATAAACGATGCCGTAGTAGCCATATCTCAGTTGGTAAAACAGGGCAAAAGGGTTGTCTATGTGGATATCGATGCTCATCATGGCGACGGAGTCCAGGAGGCCTTTTACGCAACTGATCAAGTATTGACCATCTCAATTCATGAAAACGGCAAAGATTTCTATCCCTATTCAGGATTTGTTGATGAAGTTGGTAGTGGTGTGGGTTATGGCTGCTCAGTTAATATCCCCCTAGTCCCACATTCTGATGATTTGATCTTTGAACAGGCGCTTCAGCGCGTTGTTATGCCGCTGATAAAGGGTTTTGCCCCGGATATTTTAGTGACTCAGATGGGGGCAGACTTATTGCGCACTGACCCATTGACGCGGCTAGAGGGTACCACCGCCTTTGTGCAGTATGCCGGACAGCAGTTTTTGGCCACCGGCGTGCCTTGGGTAGCCTTAGGTGGCGGAGGTTACGATCGTCTTAATGTTGCTCGGGCGTGGACGTTACTCTGGGGGACGATTATCGGTGCCCCTGTTGATGATGAATTTACGCCAGAGTTCCAAAATACGGTCCGCCAATTAGGAGAAAACTGCAAGTATTTGCGTGATAAGCCACACTTGGCTTCACCAGACGATTTTGCTCGCGCACAACTGGCGTTGGATAAAAACCTATCCTTTATCGAACGCCACATATTTCCGCGGTTTAATATGCAGGCACGAGGCTAATATGTTAGCAGCTAAAGTTCCTCACCTCGTAGATGCCGATGGCTTACCGCTCTTCTCCATTAGGGATATTAATGCTCTTAAACAGCCAGTGAAGGAGCGGATTTACTCAGCCTTGGTGCCACAGTTGGTGTTTGATAAATTTGCCTTTGATCGGCGTACCTTCTGTGCTCCACCAATAGCAGGCAGTAGCCGGAACAGGATTAAGTTTATCTGCCCAAAAGGGCTAGGGCTGTTGCGCATCGAGGTGCGTCGGGATAGCCACGATCAGGATTGTCTGTTTTTTGTTGAGGTGGCGGATACGCCATACTCGCAAATTGAGTTATCCTTTTGTCTGATCAATGATCCTGATGCTACCCGCTATAATATAGATATGGATCAGTTTGGCCGTGAGAACTCCTTTGCTACGGTGCGGCGTAATATTCCCGAAGAGATCCGTGCTATGCAGGCGGGTTTGTCACCCAATCAGGTACGTTCTGGGTTGAAAACGTTTAAACCCTTCTATGAAAGTTTCGAAGGTTTTGTAGCCTCTTTAGGCATAGATATTATTGTTGCTGAACCGCTGTCATACAGTAATGCTATACGCTATGAGCGCTATGGTTTTGATTATATTACCGGTAAACAGCTGATGTTGTGGATTGATCGTGAGTTTCAGCCACGCGGGATTTTATATAAACGTCTTGATGGCTCGACACCGTTTCGGCAGCGGGGAATGGAGGCAACAGTTCGCGGCCGCAGTTGGGCAATTCATGATGGCATTTTAGATCAGCCATGGGACGATATAAAAATCTACAAAACTGTCGGCAAACATGCCAATATAAATACTTTGAATAATGTGCATTACTGAAGCTATGGTTTGCACAGTTTTTGATATGTGAGGAATGAATATGAACTCTTTAGCCAATATTTTATTTATCGTTTTAGTGTGTGGAGTTATCTGGGGTGCGATTTACCTGAGTCGGCGATCGCGCTAATATATTATTTAGATTTGCCAATACAAAAAGACCATAAGTGTTCTAAACTATCTATTATGTTGGTAAAATCCACTAAAAATAGCCACTTTCCATTAGCTATCCTGCAATTTGTACAAAATCTTACACTTTAATTTTTTATCCTTGCGCCTCATCCCTGCATCTTGGCATAATGCCCCACATTTTTTTAATTATAGTTACAAACAGGGAGGATTTATTGTGAGACGTGGATTAGTTGTTGTGGTGCTGCTGGTACTCCTGGTGCCTAGTCTAGTGTGGGGCGCAGGTTTTCATATTCGTGAGCAAGGAGCTAAAGCTATGGGGATGGCTAACGCCTTTGTCGCCCAAGCGGATGATCCCTCTGCTATATTTTATAACCCTGCCGGTATCGCCTTTCAAAGTGGCACTCAGGTTAGTTTGGGAGTCACGGTAGTTAATGTTCCAGAAACTGAATTTAAGGGTACAACCACTATAGGTGAGAATGAAAAGTTGGGTCTGCCTGGTAAAACGGTAGATGTAGATACTAAGGCGCGCAGCGATATCTTTTTCCCACCAAATTTTTATGCCACCATTTCCGAACCAGAGTCCCCCTGGGCTTTTGGTATTGGTATCGGCTCGCTGTACCCATTGGCTAAGCGTTGGGATACCACTAGCCCATTCAGCGACAATATAAAAGAGATTGCTATTAAACCAGTAAACATAAATCCTACCGTTGCTTATCGCTTTGATTCTTTAAATTTAGCAGTAGCCGTTGGTGTTGACTACACCTATGCCGATGTGTGGTTGGAAAAATCAGCTTATATTGATGCTGCTGCTTTGGGGTTAGCTGCACCTGGGCTGCAAGCGGTACAACTAGGTGAATTGGAGTTGGAGGCTGATGGAGATGGCTGGGGCTACAACTTTGGCTTGTTTAGTAATGCTAACCTAAAATTGATCAGTAAACAGGGGTTGTGCTAACAGAAAATTGACCACCATGAGCAAACATCTCCGGTTAGAATCGAGTCTTAGATGAGACTCTGCATTCTAAAAGGAGGAA
>JAVETC010000019.1:0-56552 GCA_034006225.1 Desulfuromonas sp.
ATTGGAGGTCAATTTGTTCGAGAAAAAGCCAATTTCATCACTGGTTACTGATGCTCTTAAGCATATATCAGAACCTCTCGAATCTAACCAGTTGAATCTGTTTAACTATTAACCGGACAGTAGTGAACTTTATACTTAAATTCTGGTGTATCACCGACGATATTAGAAAATATTTTCTAGCATCGAATAGCATTAATGATAGAATGGCAAGATATAATTTTACTGGCATTTTTATTTTATTATTCACTTGAACTGGGGGAAAACCTTGAATATTCGTACCAAGATAACGGGCACAGTGATAGCACTTGTGTTAATCACCGCCATATCTATTGTAGGTGTTGCCGTTATAAAAAATTCAGTTCTACGCAACAATATGTCAAATGTTATTGATGACTTAGCTTTTAACGA
This sequence comes from Desulfuromonas sp., assembly GCA_034006225.1. Taxonomy (GTDB): domain Bacteria; phylum Desulfobacterota; class Desulfuromonadia; order Desulfuromonadales; family Desulfuromonadaceae; genus Desulfuromonas. The sequence goes on from JAVETC010000019.1 coordinate 409, forward strand.
AGCGAAAAAAGAGGCCAAGAATGTATATCTGCTGTGCGAGGCTATGCGCGAATCGGTGGAGCAAACCGTCTCTGCGCACTTACGAGTCGGTAGCGATCTGCTAGAACGCAGCGGTTCTGTTAACTTCTCCGCCGATAGCGTTACTTGGAATGCGGTTAACCAGTTCTCCAAACAAAAAACAACCGTCCAACTGCCAAAAATGCTTTTTGGTGAGCAGTGGACAGGACAAAACTCAGACAGTGCACGCAAAACACCAATTGTCGACGAGGTAACTGATTTGGTCGGCGGCACCTGCACTATCTTCCAACGGATGAATGAGCAAGGCGATATGTTGCGTGTTGCCACAACAGTAAAAAAGCTTGATGGTAGCCGCGCAATAAATACCTATATTCCCCGTATTAATCCAGATGGCAGCGCCAATAAAGTTATTGAGACAGTTCTTAAAGGCAAGACCTTCCGTGGTCGCGCTTATGTTGTGAATGCTTGGTATGTCACAGCATATCAACCAATCTGGGATACCAACCATCAAAAAGTTGTTGGCATCCTCTACTTCGGCGAAAAGCAGGAGAATGTCGAGAGTTTACGCAAAGGGATTCTGCACAGCTCGGTCGGCAAAACTGGCTATGTCTTTGTCTTAGGTGGCCATGAGAATGAACAGGGTAAATATATTATCTCCCAAAATGGTGCTCGCGACGGGGAGAACATTCTTGGGGCATCAGATGCCAGCGGCAAGTTGTTTATTAAAGAGATTATTGATAAGGCGATTGCCCTGCCTGCTGCCAATAATGGTGACATCCCCACAGCCCGCTCCAGTTACCTGTGGAAGAATGCCGGGGATAGTGAACCACGCATGAAAAAAGTTGCTATAGCCTACTTTGAACCTTGGGATTGGGTCATTGGCGCAGGTTACTACGATGATGATTTTAGCGACTCACATCAAGCATTGGCAGCCGTTTCCAATAGTATGATTCTGTGGATTTTCATTATTGCGATCACGGTTACCGCTATTGCACTCGTAGTAGGTTTCTTTATAGCGAACCGTATCAGCAAACCTATTAAACGTTCACTGGATATGATCCATAATCTTGGTGAGGGTAATCTTTCTGGTAGGTTAAACTTCAAACAAAAGGATGAGATTGGCCAACTAGGTACGGCTATGGATGCCTTTGCCGACAACTTAGAACACGAGATCCTCACCGCCTTTGATAAACTTTCGGTAGGAGATTTTACCTTTAAAGCACACGGCCTTATTCGCGAACCTTTGGCAAAGGCCAACCATGCATTAAATGAGACGATGGCGCAAATCAACCTAGCTGCTGGGCAGATCTCCTCAGGGGCAACGCAGGTTTCTGATTCAAGTCAATCACTGTCGCAAGGGGCGACAGAGCAAGCTAGCGCTCTAGAACAGATCAGTAGCTCTATGGCTGAGATTGGTGCTCAAACCAAGCTTAATGCTAATAATGCCAACATGGCGAACTCTCTAGCTCAAGAGGCACGCAGCGTTGCCGAGACAGGCAACGCCCAGATGTTAACCATGATTGCGGCTATGGCAGAAATCAACAAATCAAGTCAAGATATCTCTAAAATCATTAAGGTAATTGACGAGATCGCCTTCCAAACTAACCTACTTGCCCTTAATGCAGCGGTTGAAGCTGCGCGGGCCGGTCAGCACGGTAAAGGCTTTGCCGTTGTTGCAGAGGAGGTAAGAAATCTTGCCGCGCGCAGCGCTAAGGCGGCCAAAGAGACTGCTGACTTGATCGAAGGTTCCGTCAAAAAAGTGGAAAATGGCGCCAGCATTGCCGATATCACAGGTGAAGAGTTAGCGCGAATTTCCGAAGGAATCACAAAGGTCAGTGAACTTATAGCCGAAATTTCTACATCTTCCAACGGACAGGCCGCGAGCATTGCGGAGATAACCATCGGACTAAGCCAAATAGATGATGTTACCCAACAGAACACCTCAACGTCAGAAGAGAGTGCCGCATCGGCTGAAGAGTTGGCCGCGCAAGCTAATCAACTGCACGGCATGTTAGAAGAGTTCACCTTGGAGACATCTAGCACATCACGGCAGATAGAGTTCAAATAAACAGAGTATAAAAGCACAAACTAGAGATACCAACAGAGGTCATGCGTATAAAAGCATGGCCTTTGTTGGTTCTGGAGTATGCTTGTCACTCCCCGTCACAACCGACGCCAGAATATAGATTGCACAACAGGGTAAATTGACGCCTACCTGACCAACAATCCACGCACTAATATCTAGAAACCTACTCGTACTATCCAAGATTTATTCTTTGGTAAACAAAATGAACTAAATAGACAAAAAAAACAAAATTCCCTTTAATTACAGAAACTTCCATTCTTCCTCTCTTCTGATAATGTGATTGCAGAGCGTAAAAAAAACGCTGTAATCAATGTCAATACTGGGCACAAAGGTGCACCAAGTTTTCACCCACAAGAGAGGAGATTAGCCATGCTATATGTCCAATTTATGTTCTTGCTACTGATGCTGTATATGGGAAGCCGTTACGGTGGAATCGGTCTTGGAGTGGTTTCGGGGATCGGTCTAGCCATCGAGGTATTTGTTTTCCAGATGCCGCCCACATCGCCACCAATTACCGTAATGCTGATTATCATGGCAGTTGTCACCTGCGCCTCGATTCTCGAAGCAGCCGGTGGGCTGAAATACATGCTGCAACTTGCTGAGCGCCTATTGCGCGCTAATCCGAAGCGGGTATCCATTTTGGGCCCTATTGTCACCTATATAATGACTTTTATGCTCGGCACTGGGCATGCAGTCTACTCGGTTATGCCTATTATTGGTGATGTAGCACTGAAAAACAACATCCGACCAGAACGTCCCATGGCAGCAGCCTCGGTGGCATCACAACTTGGCATCACCGCAAGTCCTATATCAGCGGCAGTGGTTTACTACCTGTCACAGTTGACCAATATCGACAGCAACATCACCCTACTGTCAATCCTTGGGGTAACGATTCCCGCTACGTTTATTGGCTTAATCGCCATGTCACTCTACAGTATGCGCCGCGGTGTGGAGTTGGAAGATGATCCTGAATTTCAACGCCGCATGCAAGACCCAGTACTACGCAAGCGGATTGAAGAGACAACCGCCACAACTCTCGACGAAACCCTGCCCAACTCGGCCAAACATGCAGTGTTACTGTTTGCCTTAGCTCTGATCACCATCGTAGTTATTGCGATGTTCCCAGAAATTCGCACAATAGGCGCAGAGGCCAAAGCGATCAAGATGTCGGTCATTATTCAGATGATGATGCTGGCTTTTGGTGGCTTGATTCTCCTCATCACCAAGACTAAAACATCGAAAGTACCAGAAGGTGTGGTCTTTAAATCGGGGATGGTAGCAGCGATTGCTATTTTCGGTATCGCGTGGATGAGTGACACCTACTTTAAGTTTGCCCTGCCAAGCTTTAAAGCGGGAATTATCGACATGGTACAGACCTATCCATGGACCTTTGCCTTGGCAATGTTTATCGTATCGGTAGTGGTAAACAGCCAAGCAGCAACATGCCGGATGATGCTGCCTGTAGCTTTGGGGATGGGATTGTCCCCAGCGTTGGTTATCGGCATTATGCCCTCTTGTTACGGTTATTTCTTTATACCCAACTATCCATCAGATATCGCAACCTGTAACTTTGATATCACGGGGACAACAAAGATTGGTAAATACTACTTCAACCATAGCTTCATGGTGCCGGGGCTAATTGCAGTTATTGTCGCCTGTCTCATCGGTTATCCACTCGCTCAAGTATTAATTTAGCTAATTACCAAGCATTGAACAAGCCGAGGCTCTCCAGCACAAGCTGGCGAGCCTCGATCTTTTAAGCGCTAGGATGTGTCACAAAGTAGCGACGCTCTGGTCGCCCAACGCTACCATAGACAATATCGGCGCGCAGCTCCCCAGTCGTAATAAGATACTCCAGATAACGGCGTGCGGTAGAACGGCTGGCACCTATACTAGCCGCCACCTCCTCGGCACTAAAGCACTCTGATCCGTGAAAAACGTGCTGCACCTTGCCTAAAGTCAACAGATCAATCCCCTTAGGTACAGAACTACCTCCAGGCACTGACGGCACACTATGCCCTTGACGGAGTTGATCAATCTCTGTTTGATCCAACTGTTCAACTTGGTGTAACTGTACGTGGTAGCGCTGAAACTTGTGCAAAGCTTCGGCAAAGCGGGGAAACATTACCGGCTTAATCAAGTAGTCGAATGCCCCATTCTGGAGCGCTTGTTGCACAGCATTCACCTCTTTAGCTGCGGTAATGAGTACCACATCAATCTGTCGCCCTTGCCCACGTAGTTCACGCAGCATATCCATACCATTACCGTCAGGTAGATACAGATCGAGCAAGAGCAAATCGGGATCTAGCAGCTCTACCATCTCCCGCGTTTCAGTTAAGTTCAGCGCTATGCCCACTACTTCAAACCCACCAACTTTCTCCACAAACCGGCGGTGCAATTCGGCAATACGCGCATCATCTTCAACTATCAACACTCGTAAAATTGTCATGATTGCTCTTTCCGTTGAGGTTGTTTTGGTAGCGATAAGGTGAACAGGGCTCCGCCCAAATCGCCAGTTGATATGGTCAAATCTCCGGCTAGCTGCTGTACATAATTGCTCACCACATATAGCCCAACTCCATGCGCATGATACAGATCGTGTTGTGCAGCTTTGCTAGTATAGCCCTGCTGAAAAATTATCTCCTGCAAAGCAACAGGAACACCTGCGCCCGAATCTTCAATTTCGAAGATCAGATCGTGGCCCATATCGGTCATAAACAGCTTTACGCTAGGTGGTCTGGCACTATAGGCGACCGCTGCTTCCAGAGCATTATCAATGAGATTACCAACAATAGTTACCAATTTATCAAAATTATAGCCTGTGGGAATATCCACCATTGAGCTGTCAGGATCGAGCAAAAACTCCACCTTCAGCTCATTAGCACGATTAGACTTACCCATAATAATAGCGGCTAAGCTCGAATGCGGCACCGTTGTTGATAAAAAATGAATTAAACTCTGCAACCCTGATGCTTCATTACTGACCAATTCCAAAGCTTCATCGTAAGCTTTTATCTGTAAAAAGCCCGCGAGCATGTGCAATTTGTTGGAATACTCATGAGCTTGAACGCGCAGCATTTCGGTAAACTCTTGACTCTGGCGCAACTCCAACTGCAAACGGGTTAAATCATCCATCCGCCGAAAGCTGGCCACCAAGCCATTATCACTCGCTCTGTTCACAATAGGTACACTATTAAACAGCAGATCGTGGCCATCCACACTTATCTCGCGAAAGGATTGTTCACTCCCCGGTTGCAACAGCGGCAAAACTTCACTACCGGCAAACACCTCGGTGATATTCTTGCCAACGATCATCTGTTGAGATTCTAACTGAAAATGTTCAATAGCCGCCTGATTGATAAGGCGAATTGCACCCTGGCCATCTACCGCTATAATTCCAGCACGAATCGACTCTAAAATTGCTTGGCGTTCCAAGAATAACGAGGATATCTCGCGTGGTTCCAAACCTAAAGTCTGGCGTTTTACATAGTGCGCTACAGCAGAAGAGCCCAAAATAGCCACCACCAGCAGCATAAACACCAGAGTCGCCGGTTCCTGTTGATACCCGTACACCGTTTGCGCAATTTTCTGCTGCAGATAACCGACAGCGACAAAGCCGACAATCTGCTCATCATCTGCATAGATAGGGACAATACTGCGCAATGATGGCCCAAGCGTACCTGTTGCTTGAGAGAGGTATGAACGTCCATAATTCAACGCGGCAAACTCATCGCCGCCGATAAACTTCTGCCCAATCTCTTCTGACGATGGATGCGATAAACGGCGACTATGCCGATCGGCCACAACAATAAATTCGACCCCAGTTTTGTCACGCACCGTCTCAACAAGTTGTTGCACCTGCGGCTGCAATCTAGCATCGTGCAAGGCTTCGACAACCAGAGGGATTGCGGCGACAGTATGGGCAATATCCAGGGCGCGTTTACCAATTTGTTGCTGAGATATTTTACTGATGAAGGTTGTAAAGATAGCCCCACTGATAATTAGTTGCAGGAGAACAACCAGTGAGACCAAGATGAGCATCTGCCCCTGAAGAGATTTCGGATAAAACTTGGTAAATCTATGTTGACCTCTGTTCCACATATCTACCTCCATCTATCATTCAGGGCATATTTTAATAACACCATTAGCATATCCGGTTGCGCCCACCATGCTTAGCACGATACAGCGCGTTATCGGCCAATTTAATCACCTGATCTGTCGTTTGTTTGCGCTCGCTGTGTTCAGCAACCCCCATACTGACGGTGACATTTAACTGGCGTGATTTTGTAGACATCCGCGTCCTAGTAGTCGGTTTTTTCTGCGCTCTAGTCTTACTGCGCAGGGTAAAATTGGCGCGCTCAATAGCCATCCGTAAAGCTTCCACATGGGGCAGCACCTGCTCCCGCTGTTTACCAGCGAACACGAGGATAAACTCCTCACCGCCATAGCGAAAAACTTTGCCACCACCTCTTACTTTAGTTAGACAGCTAGCCACCATTTTTAGCACCTGATCGCCGATATCATGGCCATAGGTATCATTAACACGCTTAAAATGATCAATATCCACCATAGTTAGGGTGTAATTACCGGCAAGACGCTGCAGATAATCGTTCATGGAGCGGCGACTGCCTAAACCGGTCAACTCATCACGAAAGGCCATGGAGTGTGATGTTTCCAACAGCGCGACAAGTAATATCAAAATCGCAGTAGCTGTGTAGAACAACGCAACCTCTCCTGTTGAGCGCTGAGCCACGAAGATACTCACTACCATCAAAACTAGAGCCCCACGCTCAACCATAGGCCGCCAACACAGCGCTACCAACAAGCAAAAAATAGCACCAGCAAACAGGACAATAGATAGCGGCACCAGTTGCGCCAACCAGTGGGGTGGCAACAATGACCACCACCTCGCTGGCACTGGATTAAAGTGCAATATAGCCCAACTCTGGGCTGCATAAAAATGGTATGCCAGCCAGATAACTCCGCCCTGCGCCACAATTATTACCAACCGCAGCAGAGTAGCCAGCGAGAGCAAATGACGCTCAGCGGCAAAAGAAATCCACAACAAATTTAATGGTAGCAGCACGCTGATAGCTGTCAGCGCAAACGAGCGGAACTCTGGGGCTAACCAGTGCATAAATTGCGGTTGAATCAGGGTAATGAGTGCTAAAATTAGCAACAGACGCGAACGCCTGTAGCGCCAGCCAAGGAGTAACGCTGCAGCCAGTACAATATAGGGCCAAATTGGCAAAAAGGTGCGCAACACCTGGGGACGTGGTGTCCAATTCCACACAACCACGGACAGCACCAGCACCAATCCACTGGGAACAACTAAACAACTTAGAGCTTGGCGTATATTCATCAACACAGAGATCACATTTTCACAAGATAGAGTTTAGAGTACAGGTTGTTTCATGTTCTGGAAAAAAACGACAGCGACAGAATAGTGCGCACGCTTACGGAACCAGTACCAGCGCTTTACGCGAGCACACCGAAAAACACGCTCCACACAGGGTACAGCGTGCATAATCTACCTTGGCGCTCTTTTTACCGTAACCACCAGGGTACTCGCTCACCAAGGAGATCGCCTCAGTGCGACAACTCGACACACAACGCCCACATCCGATACATTTTTGGGTAATGATTATTCTAGCCATAAATAACAGCTCCTCACACCTAGGCATCCTAGCGAATAGAGCGCACAGCCACTAGACTTTATGCTCCAATTTAGACATTTTACAGCACAACCATTAACCGACAACAACCGCAGCGAGTAACCTCTAGCATTATACCCTATCAACTCTGGTTGTGGCAGCTGGCTTTTGATAATTTGCCGCTGTTGCCATTTAACCTAGGCGTATCCACCTTTGAGCAATGGTTGGGTAGATTGATCCTGTAACTGGAGTAAAATAGCGGTTCAATAGCACATCAATAATGCTTATGTTGATTTGTATCGCACAAATAGCGTGGTATAATGGGTGCTGTTTGATATGAAATAATTATCAATTTAAAGGAGAAAAAAATGAAGATGATCGAAGTAAAAGCGCTCGCCAAACAGCGGGGAGTAAAACCTGGCAAAATGAAAAAACAGGAGCTGATTCGTAGCCTGCAACTAGCTGAAGGCAACCCGCAGTGTTTCAATACCGGCATATCAACAGAGTGTGGGCAGGAAGATTGTCTATGGCGCAGTGATTGCAAATAGCAGCACATTAATATGGCCGATAAAGTTTTTCACTGCTTTAAAACATTCAACTTCAACGCTATTTCTACTGGACAACTTTTCGGGGAGAACTCGGTCGTAATCAAGTTTTCCCCGTATTTATTCCATCACCAACAAAAAAAATTCAACCCGCACACCAGGGACTAACGATAGCGCAGGCGAGTTCCATAGTTAAGGGACATCAGTATTTCATCTGGAGCAAGCTCTGCGGGAAAATAGGTGCCTGAAATCTTGGCCGCACGCAGGCTCGCGCCTTGGAGATTACACGAGCGCAGATCCTGTCCGCGCAAATCGGCTTGCCGAAAATAGCTGCCTGACAGATCAAGATTATGCAAGTTAGCTCCACGCAAATCGATCCCACGAAAGTCTACTCCACTAAGGAAGCATAGATCGTCGCTGGTGCTACGCTGCGCGTTAAATGCCTCAATTTCTTCTCCGCGTAACAATAAAAAAAGCGGATGGGCACTTGATTTCTGACCATTATTGTTTTCCATATTTCAACTCCTACTAAGAAAATTATATACGATTTTTTTGCATCACTGTGGTGACGGTGTTCTCTGAGTTGCTACAGGCAGCTGAGGCACTTCAAGCTGCGGCAACTTTCCTGTTAAACTCTGTAAAAAGGCTTGCAGTTGTTTGATCTGCTGCACTGACAGCTTTTTGCCCAACTGTGTCCACCCCATCACCTCGAGCGCCTCGGATAAAGTCGAGGCCCCACCGCTATGGAAATATGGTGCGGTCAATTGCACATTACGCAAAGTTGGCACCTTAAACACATAATCCTCTGTCAGCGTATCCATCACTGCACTGCGCCCAATATCTGCAACTGGACGATAAAGTTTCTGCGGCTCATGTTTGATGCCAAAACGAAAATAACCGTTGCCGCCGACATTAACACTGGTGTGGCACTGTACGCAGCCCAGCGCAATAAATTGGCGTAATCCACCCTGCTGCTCAGCGCTCAAAGCATTATTATCACCACGTAGATAACGATCAAAGGCAGAATCAGGGGTCAACAACGTCGCAACATAGGCCGCCAATGCCAATCGCGTGGTAGAAAAGCAGATTGGCTTTTTGCGCTGCGGAAAAGCCGCGCTAAATGCCGCAACGTATTCTGGCATACTGGACAGAACCGAGCACACCAGCGGATCGCTGCTAGCCATCTCAACCGGATTCACCATGGGCCCAGCGGCTTGTTCGACCAGATCGCGAGCGCGGCCATCCCAAAATTGCGCAACTTGCAGCGCAGAATTGAAGATGGTCGGACTATTGCGCACCCCAGTTTGCCCACCATGACCAACAGACACTTTACGACCATCGGCCCCCCCATGGCGAAGTTATGACAGGAGTGACAACTAACAGTTTGGCTTAGTGATAACCGAGGATCAAAAAACAGGCGCTGGCCGAGGGTTACCTTTTCGGTGAAATTCTCGATAAGATCACTGCTTAACGCCTTTTCCGGCAGGGGATCGAAATAGAAGGCCGCCTGCTGCGCTAATGAGTCAGGTGCAGTTTCTCCTGCCGTTACAGATGAAGCCCAACCTGCTGCTAGCAGCAATAGCCCAATCACAGCAATATTAATACCGCGCATCAATCGGCTTCCCTCCCTGCGGCCAATCATTAACTTTTGCTGGGTAATCAGCGCGCGGTTGATGAATAACAAAATCGGCAACGTCATAGGCCTGTTGAATAGTCAACAACCCCCCAGAGGAAAAAGGCATATTGCGCTGAATAAAAGCTGCAGCTTTATGCAACCGCGCTGTACCTGCGGCAATATTAAAGGATTTTCCACCCCACAGCGGTGGAAAACCGTAGGGATAACGCTGCGGCACGGCACTTAGACTACCTTGGCCATCTTTACCATGACACACGGCACAGTGTTCAACAAATAACTGCCGTCCCCGTTCACGATCAGGTTCTGCCACCTCGTTTAAACGCGGAAAGCCCCAGCCTTCGACAAGGTAGCCATCATCTATCCCCTGCGACAGCCAACTCATATAGGCAACAATTGCCTCCATAGGTTCACTGTCAACTGGTGGGGCAACACCATTTAAGCTGCGCTTAAAGCACCCCTGAATTCGTTGCCGCAACGACACATCCGCCGCGGAGCGATTACTGTAGCGCGGATAGCGCGTTGTCACCCCCACCCATGGCGCAGCATAGGCAACCGTTCCCGCTTTAAGATGGCAATTGCTGCAGCGCAAATTACTCGTGGCATACGCAGGCAATTGTTGTGGAGTGTGGGTAAGAATCAAACGCCCGCGGCGAATTTTATCCCCTGCAGCACCTTGAGGTATAGAGGTTTCATCCGGTGCTGAAAAGGGGATAATATGCGGTTGCGCCCATAGCGAAACAGCACTAAAAATAGATAAAACAACAACCAGTCTAATAACTGCACGCATAGGCAAATACTCCGCTGGAGATATGGGACATATTAATCACCCGACAGCTTTATCCACTGTTAGCGCAATCTATCTTAACAGTGATATCGCGAGGATATTTTATTACCTCTTCTCGGCAGCCCGAGCACAAACTATGCAGAGTAACGTAGCGGGGTCGATACGCAGGCGGCCGATAGCAATCTCTTCATCACACTGCACGCAGTAACCGTAGTCACCTGCAGCCACACGGCTGAGCGCCGTAGTGATGCGTTGCTTTTCTATCTCATTACGCCGTGACGTAGCCACTGCCATAGATTGCTGCTGCATGGCGTCCATACGCGACAAGCGACCCACACAGGTCTGGTCAATAGCTACTGGTGCCCCCTCCTGCTGCTGAACCTCGTGCCACTGCATGAGATCGGCCAGTCGCTGTTCAAGCAGCTGCTTATATTCGTGTAAATCTATATCGTCACGCACTTAAGCTTACCTTTCGTTAGCAACTGTTTATTGCTGTGGTGAATCAATAATAGGTAGCACTATGGTAAAAGTTGTACCCTGCCCCAATTGGCTATCGACCAATATTTTGCCATTGTGATTTTTGATAATATCATAGGCAATACTCAAACCCAGCCCAGTTCCTTTCCCCACCTCCTTGGTGGTAAAAAATGGTTCGAACAGGTGGGAAATATTTTCCTCAGAGATGCCGCAACCATTATCACTAATGGTAATAAAAATCTGCTCATCCTCGCTGCGCGTGGCAATATTGATTTCCCCATTGCCCTCAATGGCATGACCGGCATTTACCAGCAAGTTCATGAACACCTGATTAAGCTGCTGTGGGTAGCAATAGGTCAGGGGTAAATCAGCATAATCTTTTTGCAAAGTTACGTGATATTTCAGCTCATTCCAGACAATAGTTAAAGTAGAATCTATACAGTTGTTAATATCGATCAAATCATACTTAGCCTGATCTAGGCGAGAAAAACTTTTCAAGTTGCTGACAATGGTCTTGACCCGTTCCACGCCATCCAGCGACTCGGCGATTAGATCACTGGCATCTTCGAGCATAAAATCTATCTTAAGTTCGCGTCTGGCAGTATCCAGTTCCTCTACAGTTACTTCACCTGACTCTAACTGCTGCGCATTTAAATCGACAAATTTACGCATTCTTTGCCAATACTTGTCCAACGTAGCCAGATTACTGCCGATAAACCCCAGAGGATTATTAATCTCATGCGCCACACCAGCAGCTAATTGACCAATGGAGGCCATTTTTTCCTGCTGGAGCATCTGTGACTGGCTGAGTTGTAACTCCTTGTAAGCAATATTTAGGGCATCCCGACTTTGATGTAATTCGGCCTCAGTGCGCTTGAGCACATTTACATCGCGATAGTACTCCACCACGCCGACAACGTCGCCATCCTGATCAAAAAATGGCACTGCAAACATCAAACAGTAAATATCTTCACCATTCTTGGTAAACTTAACGTTTTCATCCTGTATCTTACTCTGCCCTGCAGAAATCCTCTGCAATGGACACTGAGCATTGCCACAAGCAGAACCAGGAAAAACATCGTAACATTTACAACCGATTACATCTTGGGCGGCAAGTCCAGTCATAGTTTCAAAGGTACGATTGACACGCACAACATTAAAATCGGTATCCACGCGCAAGATGCCATCAGCCGAAGATTGAAACAGTTGCTCCAGTTCCGCATGCGCATCTTTAACCACCACCTCTGACTCTTTTAGGCGCTGACCTAAAATACGAAAATAGACCATGTAACAGGTGGATATAATAAGCAGGGTCAATAGCAGCACAATCTCCAACCAGTATTGGGCAAATAGTTCTGCGAAACTGAGTTGAGGCGGATTACTATATGGGCCGAGGTGAAGAGACTTTAAGCATTCATGTACACTTCGGTAGTTGTGCGGTATTGTCCAGCCCTCTAATTTACCAATCTGCGCCGCTGGATGAGTGGGCTCTAGGGCGAGAAGAGCTATCGTCACCTGTTTAGCTAACTCCTCTGGAACATGGTTAAGCATAGCAATGGGCCACTCGGGATAAAGCCGAGTACTGCACAAAAAAGGAAAATCGCTATTGCGCTTGGCACCGTGCCACAATGGAGTTATTTGGTAATCTGCTAATGCAATTTCGCCCTCAGCAGCCATCCTCTCTAAGGTATCGGTACGCACAACACCCACATCGACCAAACCATCGCGCACCGCCAACACCACAGCATCGTGGGTTTTACCATACTGTAAAGAGCTAAAATCTTTATTGGGATCAAAATCGTGTTCCAGCATCTCGCGCCACGCCACGATTGCGCCACCAAAGGATGTCGGGTCAACAGCCATGCAAGTTTTGTCGTACAACTGCGCCAAACTATCAATATGGTGATCGGCTCGGCTAAAAACAACACCACCATAGTAGGTATAACTTTTTTCCTGACGCATATTTTTCATGGTTGCAATGCGGCAGATGTTAAAATCGAGCTCCATCTCCACATAGATAGCGGGATTAACCAGCAAAAAATCGATATTTTTTGCGGCAACCGCATCCCGCACCTGATCAAAAGAGAGCGCTACCACAGTAAATTTATGCTGGGGAATCATCTGCCCGAGATATTCAGCACTTGGTTGCCACTGGCGCAGAGCATATGCTGTTCCGCGCTTGGCTAACACCCCAATTTTAACTGGATCGCTCTGGGCAAATACTGGAGCAGCGCTCAGTAAGCAGCCAAAAACAGCGGCATAAATCAGCATTATCCAGCGTAAAAAATAAGATTTACGGTACGGCATCATCTCTCCTAATTCTGCGCTAAAAACATAACTATCAGAGATTTTACATTAATGTCGGGCGAAAATATAATCTGACCACGCCTACATCCATCAACTAACACATGAGCATTTGTATTTTAAGAAGAATAGCAGATAAGGAGGTGTTTTTCGGAAATTTTCCGAGAAATTAATATAAGGAGTTGGGCTCTTGATCGTTACAGTTTTACCTAACAGAGGAGATCATATCAGCACAGCACCATTACTGCGGACGCTTTTTCACTCCGCGCTGGGCTACAGCCACTAATGGATCATCAGGCCAAGGATGTTTTGGATAGCGTCCTTTGAGCTCTTTTTTGATTTCCGGATAGGTGTTGCGCCAAAAGCTGGCTAGATCACGAGTAACTTGCAGTGGACGCCGTGCTGGTGACAGCAGATGCACAGTTAACCTTACCCGCCCAGCGGCAATGGTCGGGGTGAATTGCCAACCGAACAGCTCCTGTAATTTAACAGCTAACACCGGCTGAGTACAGTCGGTGTAATCAATAGCTACATTGGAACCACTGGGCACTTTGACGCGCACTGGTGCCAGCTGCTCCAACTGCTGTTGCTGACTCCAACTCAAGCGGCTGCGCAAGGCATCAAGCACATCCACCCTACGCAGGGCGGCCAAGGTGGTTACTCCTGTCAACCAAGGCGACAACCACTCATCAACGGTGGCCAGCAAATATTCATCGGTGAAGTCTGGCCAACCGGCGATATCGGCATGATTAGCGACAAAGCGCGCTCGCTGGAGCCACTGCAAACTTGTAGAGCTCCAATGCAGTTGTTCCAACCCCAGACGCTGTATTTGAGCAATAACCAGCGGTAAAGCCAACTCCACAGCAACTTTTTGCGGTCGCTGCACCACAATTAGCGCCCCCAAACGTCGGCACTGACGCGCGACTATCCGTTGCTCGCCAGCATGCCAGAAAAGATCGTCTTGCCAGGGTAACTGCTGGTCAAAGTGGCGCAAAATCTGTTCGCGGGTCAATGCCGAGCCCAGTTGAATAATCGCTTCGCCAGCACCACCTGAGGGATAGTGCATCTTAGCCGCCACCAGCCACGATGGCGATGTTAAGTGGCTACGCGTTGACAACTGCGCCCCAGCACCACTGCGTAGCTGATACTGGTTCAGGCTATCAGCGCGGCGTTGCGCCACGCGATCGGGAAAAGCTGCAAGCAGCAGCTCACCAACAGTTGCCAGATCAGCAGCAACAGCTGGCTGTGGCTGGAGATGCAGGCGACGCAGCAGCAGCGCCAAGCTGCGCTGGCACTGGGCAATGCTCCGCTCACTGCTGGATGCTTGCCGAGCCTGATACCAGTAGTCAAGACGATCCAGAATATCGCTATCACTGCTAAGAGTTTGTTGTGTAGGCGGCAAAAAATCCGCCTCCTCTAATAGGACTGCTATCTCGGCAGCAAGCACTTTTTCCTGTTCACTCTGAGCACTTACCACCATCGCTGCCAAGCGCGGATGCAGAGGCAAGGCTGCCATCTGTCGACCTTTAGCGGTTATCTGCCCGCGCAGATTCAACGCTCCCAGCATAACAAGCAGACTAGTCGCCGCCTGCAAATGCGCCTGCGGTGGGCGATCCAACCACACCAGTTGCTCGGCGTCGGTTAGCCCCCACAACGCCAGTTCCAACGCCAGAGCGCTCAGGTCGCAACAACTTATTTCTGCCGGAGTATAGGGTTGGAGTGCCTCCTGTGTCGCCGCACTCCACAAGCGGTAACAGTATCCTGCTTGCAGCCGTCCCGCACGACCAGCCCGCTGGATAGAGCTGGCAGCTGATATCTTGCGAGTAACCAAGCCATCCATACCGCTGGCTGGGTCAAATAGCAACCGCCGCTCCAAGCCAGAATCGATAACAACGCCGATGCCAGCGATGGTCAAACTGGTCTCAGCGATATTGGTCGCCAACACCACCTTGCGGGTTGAATGCACATTCATAGCGCGCTGCTGTTGCTCAAATGGCAAAGCACCATACAGCGGCAGCACCACTAAATCTTTAGCACTAAAATGTTGCTGCAACAGGCGCTGACAACTGTGGATTTCACGTGCTCCAGGGAGAAAAACCAAAATATCTCCCCTACTGTCGCGCTCATCTTCATCTACAACCTGCACCACAGCACGCAGTACTTTACGCGCCAAAGGGGCACTATCATCACCTAAATAAATAGTTTCGACTGGAAAACTGCGCCCAGTACAGTGCAGCGTTGGGCAAGCCAACAGACTGGCAATCGCGTCGCAATCCAGCGTCGCCGACATCACCAACAACTTCAGATCTGCGCGCACCCCCTGTTGGGCATCGAAACTTAAGGCTAAACCTAAATCACTAGCCAAGTTGCGCTCGTGAAACTCATCAAAAATGATCAGTCCCACCCCTTCCAGCAGCGGATCCACTTGCAAGCGCCGTGTCAAAACCCCCTCGGTGATCACCTCAATGCGGGTTTTAGCGCTTACGCGGCGTTCGTGACGAAAGGTGTAGCCAACACTCTGCCCTACCTTTTCCCCCAAGGATGCACTCATAAAACTGGCAGCATTCATCGCCGCTAGGCGGCGTGGCTCTAATAACAGAATTTTTTGCCCAGCTAGCCAGGGCTTTTCCAGCAACGCCAAGGGCACACGGGTAGTCTTACCGGCACCAGGTTCGGCTTGCAGAACCAGACAGCTATTTGTCGCTAACTGAGCAGACAGTTCGGACAGAATTGCATCTATAGGGAGGCAGATATTGGTCATAGAAGTGTTCGTGAACCTTAGCACAGCGGAAGTAGAGTACAACCAGGCTAACCCAACCCTAGTTGTACTGGATGCAGCATATTATGGAAGAGCTTCTGCGCTAACGGCCTGCTGCGGCGGCAGTTCAAAACTTATTTTTCCCAACTTGCCGCCACGCATCTCCCGCAATAACATCTCTGCAGCGCGCACCATATCGACGCTGCCACCACTCACCAGACAGCCACGGCGGCGACCAATCTCCTCCAGCACCTCATCGGGGTTGTCGCTAAACTCGGTAATTTTATAGCGCTCGGTCAACCGCTCGGGATAGGACTCCACCATAAAGTTTGCAGCGAAACGGCCAATATCCACCGGATCGATGGCGTTATAACCAATCGCCCCACTAGTAGATAAGCGATAAGCACTGCGCTGATCCTCAATCTTGGGCCACAACAGCCCCGGCGTATCAAAGAGCCTGATCCCGTTATGCAACTCAATCTGCTGCGCGCAGGTAGTTACCGCTGGACGATCACCAGTTTTAGCTATCTTGCGCCCAGTCATGGTATTTATCAGGGTCGATTTACCGGCATTGGGAATCCCCACCACCAGTGCGCGAATCTCCTTACTCGGAATACCGCGCTTAGGCAAAAGCACACGGCATAGCTTTAAAATACGCTCAACATCGCGCTTGTTGGTGGCCTCAATCGGCAAAGCTTTTATCCCTGCCTGTTTTTGCAGATAGCTCACCCACGCCTTGGTCGCTTGCGGATCAGCTAAATCGTTCTTATTTAACAATTTAATACAGGGTTTTGTCCCCCGTATTGGTGCAAACAGCGGATTAGCACTCGATTGCGGTAAACGCGCATCGAGCACCTCAATTACAATATCAATCTTGGGCATCATTTCGCTCAGTAGCTTATGCGTTTTACGCATATGCCCTGGGAACCAGTCAATACTCATATTATCTCTACTCTTTTCCTATTACGTAGCTAAGGTAAATGATGTCGGTCGTTGGTGGTGGATAAGAAAACTGCTTTAAAAAGTGCATGGTAGCGTTCCCGTGGTTGATAAACAATCTAATTTTATAGATTAACCAACCTAACGACAGCTAATACGGGCGAGATTATCAATGGATAAGCTCTAGAACTTTATATGCTCTGCCAAACCAATACTCTCGTCAGGCAAGAATACAGGCGCTTTCTCAGTAGTTGGTACAAACATGTTCGGCACGCAGAACAATAGGCTAGGTTAAGGCGTGTTATCCGCTCACTGATAAATATTCATCTCATTACACAACAACCAATTCAAGTATAAATCTGTTTTCTATTGATAAAATTACCTTTTAACAGTAATTTAGAGCTCTATTCACGATTATAACAGAACCATTTATGCCTCCCTACTAAGGAGAAAAATAATGAAAAAACTTCTGTCAATAGCAACAGTTATTCTCTGTTTTTCCCTCTTATGCGGGGCCAACATATCCCAAGCACAACCTGCTCTAACGGTAGGGATAGATACAAATCTGCAACCATTTTCCTACAAAAATAGTTCTGGAGAATATGTAGGTTTTGATATTGATATTTGGCAAGCCATTGCCCACAAACTAGGTTTAGCCTATGAATTCAGGCCGATGGAGTTTGATAAGATACTTCCTGCGCTGCAAAATGGCACTCTGGGAGCAGCAATTGCCGCCATCACCATAAATGCGCAACGAGAACAAATAGTTGATTTTTCCTACCCCTATTTCGACTCTGGTCTCAGTATTATGGTAACGGCTGAACGGCAGAATATTTACGGCATTGGCGCTTTAGAAGATAAGATTATTGCCACCAAGCGAGGAACAACAAGTGCCACATTCGTAAGCAATATCCTCAAAAAAGATGTGCTTCTCTCCAACGATATTGAAACCGCATACCAAGCAGTTTTAACCGGCACTGCGGATGCCGCCATATATGACGCACCAGCTCTGCTCTATTTTATTAGAACGCAAGGCCAAGACAAGCTTAAATCTGTTGGCCCCCGCTACCAGAAACAGAGCTATGGCATCGCCTTTCCGCAAAACAGCCCACTGCGCGAGCAGGTATCTGTCGCCCTATTACAAATTATCGAGAGTGGTGAATACGACACAATATCGCGTAAATGGTTTGGTTACACCGATTAGCACAGCCATAAATATATGAGGAAGTTCAGTTGAACTTCCTAATAATCGTTATCAAGAGCAAAAATCATATTCTACCCTTTAACCGCAATTACATATTTTAGATAGCGCCCCTCAGGGAAGGTTACCGGATAGGGGAAGTCCTCGGCCTGCCCAGCCATTTTGATCACACGGAGCTCGCAGCCTGCCGCCAGTGCTCCGCGGCGGAGCTCTTTTAGATAATCGGCTAAATCTACCTTTTGGTGGTTGGATGAGGTGATTAACAGGCCACCTTGCTCAAGTATATCCAAGGCTAGTGTCACCAACCGCGAAGTACCGCCACTGGTGGTAAAGCGATTTTTACTGGTAGTTGAAAAGCTTGGTGGATCCATCAGGATAATATCAAAGCGCTGTTGTTGCTGCGCTAACTGCTCCAACACAGCAAAACAATCGCCATTGATAAATTGATGACGCTTAGGATTGAGCCTATTTAAGCCAAAATTTTCCCGCGCCCAGTCCAAATACTGAGTAGAGACATCAACACTGGTAACCTTTGTGGCTCCAGCTGCAGCCGCAGCCACCGAGAAAGCCCCAGTATAGGCAAAGAGATTGAGCACTTTTTTACCGGCTACGCGCTGCATAAGATCGCGGCGGTTGGAGCGCTGGTCCATAAATAGGCCAGTATTCAACCCCTCATGCATATCTACTTTAAAAGTTAGACCATTCTCCACCACCCTATAATTTGGCGGGGCCGCTTGCCCTGCTAATAAGCGGCTATAACGCTTGCTGCCCCCATTTTTGGCATCCTGTTTTTCCAAGGCGCGCGTCTGCTGCGGGCGAAACTTCTCGTAGATCCCCGCAGGATTAATAACATTTTGCATTGCTTTTACCAGTGCAGGCAGATACGCGGCCCAACTACTGGTGTACAGTTGCACCATCAGATACTCATCATAGCGCTCCACCGTCAAACCCGGTATGCCATCACCCTCACCATTAATAAGGCGATAAGCATTAGTCTCATCTAGAGCAGCATGCTGCTGACGCAGAGCCACTGCTGCACGCAACTTGTTCTCAAACCACTTACTATCGATAACCACTGGTTCGCAAGCCAGCACTCGCGCCACGATGCGCTCTTCACCGCGCAAAGCACAGGCCAAAAATTTACCAGCCTCATCAACAAGGGCGATAAGATCACCAGATTTACCTGCAGGCCACTGTTTGGTGAAACGGTCTTCTAACACCCACGGATGTCCCAAACCAAGCATTTGAACAGTCTGCTGACCAACAATACACTGCGGCAAATTATTTTTTTTCATGTCTCTCTTTTCTTAATTATTTAAATTCGTTACTATTTTCAAACTATCTAATTTTTTTATTAAACTGTAATACTAGCATCAACAAAAAAGCTATACTAGCGCCAAACAATACTGTCAGTAGGAGTAACAATGGATCAAGCACCAAAATCACGCAGTGAGGAACAGATTGAACAGCTGCTGCGCCAGTTGGAACCTGGAACTGAGCGTTATAGTATTTTATCGTCGGCAAAACAGTTTAAATCATCTTGGGTAGAACTAGGCCAACAGCTGCAAGGGGTACGCCGCGAACGACGCTACTCAGAGTGGGGCTATGATAGCTTTGAGGATTATTGTGCGCGGGAGATTCGCATTCGGCGCCAAACCGCTGACAAATTGACTATGGCTTACCACTATCTAGAGCAGAAAAATCCGAAAATACTCGACGATTCTGATCGTCTGCATCCGCTGCCCGATTTTCGTTCCATAGATCTGCTGCGCCAAGCGGAATGTGATGCTAGCATAAATGGTGACCAACAACAGGAGCTCCAAAAGGCGGTTTTTGCCGACAACCTCAGCCACCCCACAATTGCCAAACGCTTTAAAGAGATGACCATGCAGGCGGCAGCTCCGGCAATCAGACAGTATGCCCAGTACAAAAGCGCCCTCAGTGCCGCCAGACGACTGCAAGGGGCTATGGCTGAGCTACCCGATGAGTTTTTGCCTCAGGATTTAGACTTGGCGCCAGTAATAGACAAACTGGAACAGGCGTTAGAACTGCTGCAACCACAACAAGATATGGAGCACAGTCAATAATATGGAGAAGAGACAAGCAGTAAAATTTTTCCTGCAGACTTTCTTCGGCAATGCCGAGGATGAGCGCTTTAACTTTATTGAGCAGATCAGCCGTTTTCAGACTGCAGATAAAAAGCAATTGCTCTTCTCTGAAGATGAAGAGGGCAGTGAGTTCTACTTTCTCGCCTCGGGACGTATCAAACTATTCCGCAGCACCTGCGACGGAAAAGAGGCGGTGATCCGCTTCATAGCGCCTGGGGAATACTTTGCCGAGATTCTGCTGCAACTGAAAAGTCGCTATCCTGTAAGCGCTATAGCCATAGAACCGGCAGAGCTATTAGCCATTAATGCCAAAAAAATCCTCACCCACATCGAGAACAACCCCGATGTCGCCATGTACTTTATCAGCGCGCTATCGCAGCGCATAAAATATCTACTCGGAATGATTGAACAGCTCACTCTGGCCGACATTCGCCAGCGCTTTATCAATTATCTGTTGGCGTTGCGCGACAAGAGCCCATCACACCGAGTGGAGCTACCTGCCCCCAAAGGCGAAATCGCTTTACTGCTCGGGACCACCCCAGAAACCTTTTCGCGCCTGCTAAAAAAACTCTCAAACGAAGGTTTTATTCGCGTAGAAGGACGCAGTATTATTGTTCTCAATGACCAGTTTGAAAAACCAGCAACAACACGTCTGGCATAGCGCTTCTCTATAACCACCAGCCTTTTCGCGCGCTCATCATCATGGACAGGGCAATACGAAGCCCCTCATCTCCGCTTGCTCATTTTTTCATAGCTAAAATTGTGCAGTACGTGTATTATGCTTCGGTTTTGCCTATATCACTGTTCTATTTAAGGAGATTGACTCTAAATGAGTGCCCCGATCAGAAATATCGCTATTATCGCCCACGTTGACCACGGGAAAACTACCCTTGTTGACGCTATGTTACAGCAATCTGGAGTATTCCGTTTAAACCAGGTTATCACTGAAAGAATCATGGACAGCAACGATTTGGAGAAAGAGCGCGGCATTACCATCCTGTCGAAAAACCTCTCCATTGAGCACAACGGTATCAAGATCAACATCGTTGACACCCCGGGGCACGCCGACTTTGGTGGCGAGGTTGAGCGCGTTTTGAAAATGGTAGACTCAGTTTTGCTACTAGTAGACGCTTTTGATGGCCCCATGCCACAGACCCGTTTTGTCCTGAAAAAATCTCTGGATTTAGGCTTACTACCTATTGTTGTCATTAACAAAATTGACCGCCCAGGCGCACGGCCTGAAGAGGTTGTGGACATGGTTTTTGACCTGTTCTGTGAGTTAGATGCCAGCGAGGAGCAACTGGATTTTCCAATCATCTTTGCCAGTGCCAAAAGCGGTTACGCCCGCACAGAACCAAATGATGGCAATATGGATCTTGAACCGCTGTTCGAGACTATCAAAAAAAATGTTCCACCACCAAATGGTGACCCCAAAGCACCATTCCAGTTTCTGGTAACCAGCATCGACTACAATAACTATATTGGTCGGATTGCTACCGGCAAGATTTTCAATGGTAGCGTAAAATCTGGTGAAACTATTGCCCGCATTGACAAAGATGGCAACATCACTCGTGGGCGCGTAACTAAACTTATCGGTTATCAAGGCATGCAGCAGGTAACCATTGAAGAGGCCTTTGCTGGTGACATTGTTACCATCGCCGGTTTCGAAGATATCAGCATTAGTGAGTCATTAAGCTCTATTGATAATCCACAGCCACTACCCTATGTAAACATTGACGAACCGACATTATCGATGAACTTTATCGTCAACAGTTCACCGTTTGCCGGGCAAGAGGGCAAGTTGGTTACCTCGCGCAATATTTATGAGCGTTTGCAAAAAGAGTTGCGCACTAACGTCTCATTGCGCGTTGAAGAGACCGACAACACCGACACTTTCAAAGTATCCGGCCGTGGTGAATTACACCTGTCGATCCTGATTGAAACCATGCGTCGCGAAGGCTTCGAATTGGCGGTTTCTAAACCTGAAGTTATCCTCAAAGAGGAGAACGGTCAACGGGTAGAGCCTATCGAATATCTGTGCATTGATGTACCAGAAGAGCATCAGGGTACCGTAATTGAGAAACTCGGTCATCGTAAAGCGGAGATGCTCTCCATGAAACCTATGGATGGTATCAATCGCTTGGAATTTAATATTCCGGCGCGGGGCCTTATCGGTTTCCGTACTGAGTTTATGACCGATACCCGCGGCACCGGTACCCTGTCTCACAGCTTTTTGGAATATGCTCCATACAAAGGAGAAATTGAAGGGCGCAAAAACGGGGTTCTAATCTCTATGGATGCTGGGGAAACTGTAGCCTACTCGCTATTTAACCTGCAGGATCGCGGCGTACTCTTTGTCGGCCCAGGTGTAAAAGTTTACGAAGGCATGATTGTTGGGCAAAATGCAAAAGAGAGTGACATGGTTGTTAACGTCAGAAAAGGGAAGAAACTTACCAACGTCCGTTCTTCCGGCACCGACGAAGCTGTGCGCTTGATTACGCCACGCACCCTAAGCCTCGAGCAAGCTTTAGAGTATATCTCTGACGATGAACTGGTGGAGGTAACACCAGAATCGATCCGGCTGCGTAAAAAAATTCTGGATCCTAACGAACGCAAGAAGAGCGAAAAGAAAAAATAGTATAGCAACTTACCCCTGTCAGGTGGCGCAGTCCTCTAAAGCGCCACCTGGCAGTTTATCTATTTTTAGTTATCATACTCAGTAAAGTTATTCTGCCGGATTACCGCAGCTAACTCACTGCCGTATTCAGCACCTCTCTCCGAGTACCTATCTAGCTTTTTAACAAGTTTAAACGGATCGTCTGTCTCCATTTTCAATTTTCTAAACTCATCAAAAGCTTTTCCACGGGCCAGAGTGCGATAATAGTCGCGAATTGAGGCTTCAATGGTGGGATATTTTTTTACCCAGATAGTTTTATCCCCGCGTTTCTCCAATGCTTCAATGCGTGCATCCTGTTTATCGAAAGACCACACCCCAAACACATTTTTAGCCATGCGAAAAAAGCGTGATGTTGCCCAACTGCTCTCCATAGCAGCCTGAGCCAGAGCAATACTCTTCGGGTGCGGTTTCAAAGCTACCAACAGGTCTGCATTAGTCTCAACCCGATATTGTTTTCTCAGCGCTGCGAGTTCCGCATCACCACCGCCCTCTTCTATTAACATAGAAATGCGGTCATACTCCGCCGACAGTTGATCGTAAACTTTATCAACAGCTGGTACTAATAGTTTAGCAAAGCGCGCTTTTTTTTCCGCAACACTCATTTCCGGTGCTGGTGTGGTAGTCTCCATCTGTGGCTGCTCATAGAAGCAACTACTCCATACAATCAAACCAGCAATAATGGTTAATAGTCCTATCTGCAATGCTGTATTTTTCACTAACATACTCCCTATCCATGCTCTTTTAAAACGGCGTAAGCCCTCTTCTTATCTGGACTAGGCCAGAAATTTTTGTTAGTATCCCCGCGACTAAGAAGTTATCATCTTCCGCATGTATTAATATAGCAAAACAACTTTATTGTCGACAATAAGGGCAATAGTTTCAGGGGAATAGATGGAAGATTTACTGAACCAAGAGGAGCAGAAAGTTCTGCTCGGAATAGCCCGCACAGCCATTGAGAGTCAAGCAAAGAATAACCGCGTATGTGTTATCCCCCGCGAGGAGCGTCGCTTAAATTATAAGCGTGGCTGCTTTGTTACTATTAAGCAGGATGGCAAGCTACGCGGCTGCATTGGCAATTTTCAGTCAGAGTTACCTTTATTCAAAGAAGTCGCCGAAATGGCAGTAGCCTCGGCAAGCAATGATCCGCGTTTTTATCCTCTCAGTATTACCGACCTAGACACAATCAACCTGCAAATCTCAGTGCTATCTTCACTAGAAAAAATTGACAACATAGATGATATCGTCATAGGTAAGCACGGAATTTACTTGGAGAAAAACCACTATCGTGGCGTATTGTTACCGCAGGTAGCAACAGAGAACAAATGGGATCGTAATAAATTTCTCGATCAAACCTGCATCAAAGCAGGATTATCTGCACGCGCCTGGCAGGATCCCGATACCGATATCTATATATTCAGCGCTGAAATTTTCAGTGAATAGACATCAGTTCATACGCTCATTCTACTTTTAGCTTGATAATACTGCGGCGCTGGAAATCATTACTCCAGCGCCGCAACTGCATTAATCTAACAAATTAAGTTTCTGTAAAACAATTGGGGCAACGATTAACGTACCAACAATAACGCCAACCCAAGCAAACAACATAAAATATGCCATCAATCTTCTCCTTAGTATTTCTCTTGGGAACCTTCAACCAACACATCGGCTTCAGTGAGTTTTTTTGCATCCAGCAGACGCCACACATAGAAAATGTAGCCAATTACCAGCGGAATCGCAAAAGCGATATAGCTCATTGCAGTTAGGGTATAGTGACTACTTGATGCATTGTAAATAGTCAAACTACTCTGCAGATCTACTTTCGATGGATAGAAAGCAGTATTATTGTAGCCAGCAATAGCGAACACAGCTAATACCACCAGCACCGTACCTAAGCCAGCAGACCAGATCCCTTTGCGACTATCCATAAAACGGGTCGCCACAACGCCCCATACCACCAACACTAAACCAAGCAGCAGAAAAGCTAACCCGTTAACCGGCAGCGCCAGCAAGTTATGCAGATACTTACCACTCTCGAGAGAGACAACTCCAGTTGCGGCATCAACAGCATAACCATCCATAACCAGTAAACTAATCAACACATAGAGTAGAAATGGTAAAGCCAGCAGCAGACTATTGAACACCGCCTCTTTACAGCGCTGGTTGATAACCTCGTGTTCAATATTGTTGGTTAGATAAAGGGCACCCAATACGCGCGCCAAGAACACCAAAAACACGCCAAAGCTGAGATTAAACAGGCTGAATGCCGATTCAATCCCGCGCCCAGGGTTGTGCCATGTAACAAAATTAAAATCGTTGAGGCTAAAATTTGAACCAGTAAAAAAGGTACCAACTGCTATCCCGATAAGTAGAATTCCAACAGTACCATTAATGATTAGAAACACTTCAAAAGCCTTAGCACCAAGAAAGTTATCCGGCTTCTTGCGATATTCGTAACTAACTGCCTGCAGAATAAAGGTAAAGAGAATCAGTATCCATACCCAGTAGGCTCCACCAAAGCTGGTAGAATAGAACAGCGGAAACGCAGCGAAGAAGGCTCCACCAAAGAGTACTAACGTGGTAAAGGTCAGCTCCCATTTTTTGCCTAGAGAGTTGATGATTAATGTCTTTTCTACCTCGGTCTTACCTAGGGTATACAATAGTCCCTGGCCACCTTGAACGAAGGTAAGAAAAATAAACAACGCACCGACCACTGATACCAGCAACCACCACAGATGTTGCAATTGTGAAAGATCAAGACTTCCCATTTTAATTCCCCTCCGGGCCATTTTGGATCTGTTTCAGCATGATCCGTACTTCGGCGATAAGTAATGTAGTAAAGACGATCAAGAACATGAAAAAGGTCATCTGTACAGTTGTCGTGGTTAGATTAGTTTTAGCGATGGATACCGGCAACAACCCTTGAATAGCCCATGGCTGACGGCCCAGCTCGGCAACTACCCAACCAGCTTCAGAGGCCACCCAGCCCATAAACAGACCAAAAACACCTAAGCGTAAAAACCACTTTTGTTGTACCAGATTATCTTTGTACAAAAAGAATAGAATAGCGGCAAAAAGCAGCGGGAAAAAAGTACCCAGGGCAACCATAATGTGAAAACTGTAGAATACAAGCGGCACATTAGGCGCAATATCTTCCGGTTTTTCTAAATAGCCATACCCCAGATATTTTTGATTTTGATTGAACCCAGCCAAAGCAACTTCGGCGGCGATTTCATCACCATTTTCACGTGCCTCTTTATACAGGGCTAGTTGATGAATGGCCTCTCTGCCAATAGTAATTTTTTCACCAGCACCAACAACACCATGCTCAGCGTTACCGTAAACCAGATCATTTACCCCCGGCACAAAGCTATCTAACTCGCGATTAGCCAACAGTGACAGTAGATACGGCAACTTAATATCAAACTGAAAAGCTTCGCTGTCATCACCCGGCTTCTTCCCAGGATTTACAATACCCAGCGCTACTAAATCGGCATTGACTTCACCGTCCCACAACCCTTCCATAGCGGCTAATTTCATGGGCTGCACTTGTGCAGCAGTATATGCAGACTCATCACCGGTAAAACCAACAAAAGCACCAGCAATAACACCAAAAGTTGCGGCTACGGCAATACTCTTTTTGGCCATATCAACATGACGGCCTTGCAACAGATACCAACTACAAATAGAGACAATAAACAGGCAACCGACAAGAAAAGATGAACTAGTGGTATGAACAAAATGGCTAATAGCTACAGGAGAAAACAGGATATCCCAAAAGTTATTCATCTCAAAGCGGGCATTATCTGGATTAAACGCCATGCCAACCGGATGTTGCATCCAACCATTGGCCACAAGTATCCACAAAGCTGATAGGTTAGAACCTATGGCTACTAACCAAGTTGATACAAGATGGAACTTCTTGGATACACGGTTCCAACCAAAAAACATTACCGCAAAAAAGGTTGTCTCGAGGAAGAAAGCAAAAATACCCTCGGCTGCTAGCGGTGCACCGAAAATATCACCGACCATCCAAGAATAGTTTGACCAGTTCGTGCCAAACTCAAATTCCATGATGATGCCGGTTGCAACGCCGATAGCAAAGTTAATCCCAAATAGTTTCATCCAAAACTTGGTAACTACTTTCCATTTTTCATTACCGGTTTTGTAGTAAATGGTCTCAAAAAAAGCTAACAATATCGATAAACCTAATGTTAGCGGGACAAAAATCCAGTGATACATGGCAGTTAGAGCAAATTGCCCCCTGGCCCAGTTCAGTTGTGACAGATCAATTTGTTCGAGCACGGACAACCTCCTATGCAGTTTATTTTTCCGCTGGCAACACGGTAAGATTGTGCAATACGTGATCAGCACGCTGCTGATCAGTTGCAAAATTATTTTTTAGATAATCGGGAAAGAAGATGTTAAGCAAGACGAGAAAGACCAATAATTTGATAGCAATGATTTGCCACAACGTCCGGCCTAGACGCATTGAGCGGAAACCATCGACATAAAAAGATATAATTGACACTATACACATCTCCACTTTTGCAGTTGTAAAGCAACGATTGATAAATATTTGCTAGCTAAATTAAGGTAATTTTACAACTACTCCACAGAAAGTCAATAATAAATTACCATTTTAGTCATATTTTACAATACGCCTATACCTCTAGAATAGTTACACTCTCTAACTATCAATATTTCACTAAAGGTTTAGGAAGAAAATCGTGCTACCGCTTGCGCTATATTTTCTAGCCTTACATTACCAAAGGCCAAACGCAGATAGCGCTCCAAGCCGGGACCGAACACCTCACCTGGCAGACAGATAATATTGCGTTCATCCGCCAACTTGCGTGCAACTTGACGACCAGTTAACTCTGCCCACGGATGTCTAACCCAAGCAAAAAAAGCTCCACTGGCAACAAGGGTAAAAGGGTTAGCGGGCACTTTAAACAATGAGCAAAACAGATCATGGCGTTGCTGCATCATGTTTGCGTTATCATCAACCCAGCTATCCAGATGTGCACAACCGTAAGCGATAGCGCGTTGCGTTATGCGCGGCTGACACACCACCATACTGTCCTGCAGTTTAAGCGCATGATAGATAAAATCTGCCGATGCAACCAGAGCCCCAGCGCGATAACCAGTGAGAGCAAAGGTCTTTCCGAAAGATGCAATATGGACAAAATGCTCACCCCAATCGGTCTGGCTAAACAAATTATGAGCACGTCTGCCTACCGGCAGAAATGCGTTATAGGTTTCATCTAGCACCAAGGCAATATCGTGTTTTTTGGCTAGTTGATAAATCTCATCTATAAGATCGGCTGGCAATACCGTTCCAGTTGGATTACTCGGAGAAACCAATAGGATTGCTTTGGTGCGCTGATTTATGGCCGCAGCAATCTGCGCAGGATCCGGCACAGCGGCATCAGCTAGAAAGGGTACATAGCGTGGAATAATCCCCAGAGCCTGCAACCCCATAGGGTGATCAAAATATGCCGGCAACTGAACAATCACCTCATCGCCAGCCTGGCACAGGGTAAGCATCGCCAACCAGAAGGCCTGACTAGCACCGATAGTCATACATATCTGATCAGCAGATGGGCCAGTGCCATAACGTCTAGCATACCAGTCGCTAAGGGTACGCCGCACCTCCGGCAAGCCTTCGTCTGGTGAATACACCGCCAAACTCGGGTCATCGAGTTGAGAGCGCAAGTAATCCAGCATGCTCTGGGCCGGCTGATAATCGGGAATCGCTTGGCACAGATCTACTAAAGGTTGTTCTGCGCTAAATTCACGTCCGCAAATCCACTGTTTAACCTCAGTTATCGGCGGGTAATTCACCCCATATACGTTGGCTGATATCTTCATGTGCGCACCGCTAAGAGATCCGGATAAATTGTAATAGTAGGCGACAGACGTTAGCTAGGTCGTCAACACGAATAAATTCATCTACGGTATGAACTTTTTGCATGCCAGTAGCCAAATTTGCTACAACAATGCCCTGCTTATTAAAGATATTGGCATCACTCCCACCACCAGAAGAACCGACAACCAACTGTTGATCGACAAGTGCTGCAGCTTTTTGCAAATTACTTATTATCTCAGCGTTATGGTCAACATTCATTGCTGGATAGTCGGCATCAACATCTATGCGTAACTGCGCAGTGCGCTGCTCGCCATGCATGTCAATAACACTTTGAGCTGCTACAGCATCGCGAAAGCACTGTTGCATATGTTCAGTCTGGCAGCGCAATTTTTCCGCATTAAAACTGCGTGCCTCACCCAAAGCCTGCACATAGTTAGGGATAATATTAGTCGCTTGCCCACCGGATATTAAGCCGATATTAGCCGTGGTCTCTGTGTCAATCCGCCCTAATTGCATATTACTGATAGCCTTAGCCGCCACCTGAATAGCCGACAACCCATGCTCTGGATTCAACCCTGCATGGGTGGCTATTCCCTCCACGACAAAGCGTAACTTATTGGCACCAGGAGATGAGGCCGCTACCGTACCAACTCCAGTGGAATCTAACACCAAGCCGTGTTTAGCGTGCAGCCTATGCATATCAAAATGTTTAACACCCAACAGCCCCACCTCCTCCGCTACGGTGATTAAAACCTCAAGCGGTGGATAGGCAATAGCGTTTTCTTGTAAACACTGAATTGCTTCAATAATTTGAGCAATACCTGACTTATCATCTGCACCCAAAACTGTAGTCCCATCACTGCGAAATATGCCATCTACCAACACTGGTTGCACACCAATAGCTGGAGTTACTGTATCCATATGCGCACTCAGTAACAGTGGTTGAGCTGCACTTTTACTTCCGGGAAATAGCGCTAGAATATTGCCAGTGTCCCCATTTATTTGCGGCGCACACTCATCTACCAATACCTGTGCGCCTAACTGAGTAAAGCGTTGTTGTAGATAACGAGCAATCGCTCCTTCATGTAGCGATGGACTGGCAATAGCTGCCAACTTACAAAACTCATCACTTAAACGTTCGACATTTATCATTATATTCATTCAGCCTTTCTGTTGCCATTACGGCGGAGTTTCGCCACATAACCAATTCTAGACACATAGCGCGTAGAACTGCTATGCTAGCGCAATTATCTGTAAACATTTTACAAAGCCAAGAATTGGATAAAACAGTTTATGCCACATAATGCTCACCGTCGGTCCACAACTAATAATCGCCGGCGCAAACAGAATACGACGTTACTCTTAATTCTGGCAAGCATTGCCGTAGTGCTTTTTTTCAGCATCAATTCCGACAATCCTGAACCAATAGCCCAACCCCACCTAGACGCAATCTCGCCAGCAACTTTTCGTGAACCGGCGGCAGAATCAATTATTCAGCGTAAGCTAGAGACAATCTGTCAAAAGGTACAACCGGGTGACACTATAACCGCTATTCTCGGACACTATTTTTCTCCGGCAGAGATTCTAGTCATTGCGCAACAGAGCAAAAGCGTATTTCCGCTGAGCAAGCTTTGTGCTGGACACCCCTATAAAATCGAAATTGAAAATGATAGTTTCGTCAACTTTTATTACGACATCGACCACAGCGAGCAGTTGCTAATTCAGCAACAAAACGGTCAATTTAACATTTCTCGGCAACCAATCGCTTACGATATAAAAGTTGAAACCATTTGTGGCACCATCAATTCCAGCCTTTTTTCTACCGTTGCCGAGCTCGGAGAATCCTCTGAACTAGCGAGCAAAATAATGGATATTTTTGCCTGGGATATTGATTTTATCCGCGATATACGTCAGGGAGATTACTTCATTGCATTGGTAGAAAAACGCTATCGCGACGGCAACTTGGCAGGATATGGCAATTTACTTGCGGCTGAATTTAACAACAGAGGTCAAAGCTACTACGCTTTTGGTTTTAGGGATAAAGGTGAAACGCTAAGTTTTTTCGACGAAAACGGCAAGAGTCTGCGCAAAGCTTTTCTTAAAGCTCCACTTAAATATAGCCGTATCTCTTCGGGCTATACTAACCGCCGTTTTCACCCAGTGCTCAATACGTGGAAACCACATTTGGCGATAGATTATGCGGCACCTGTAGGGACACCAGTAAAGGCTGTAGCTGATGGCATAGTCACCCAGAAAAGCTACGACAGGAATAATGGCAATAAAATACGCCTACGGCACAATAACTCTTACGAAACGACCTACATCCATTTAAGTAAATTTGCCCGAGGCATTAAAAAGGGCGCACGGGTCAAGCAGGGCGAGGTAATTGCTTACGTTGGCGCTACCGGGTTAGCAACAGGACCACATCTGGATTTTCGCGTTTTTAAAAATGGCAAAGCTATCAATCCATTAAAAATAAAATCTACTCCGGCACAACCTATTAATCAGGCCAATAAACAAGTTTTTGCACAACTGGTAGAGCAGAGAATGCTTCAACTTAAAGCAGTAGAACAACAGTTATTAGCTCAAAATGAGCAAAATGCTAGCACAGATCCAAGTGACCAATGAACTACTTGCTCCACTTATTACTGTCCCAGACCGACGACGAACAATATGTTGGCAACATGATCGGTGACTTTGTTAAAGGTCGACTGGACACGCAATTTTCTCCAGGAATAGTTGCCGGTCTGCGCCGCCACCGTTGTATTGATGCTTTCGCTGAAACTAATCAATACTTTTTGCACAGCAAGCAGCTAATTGCTCCGGAATATGGACTCTATCGCGGCATCATGGTGGACATGTTTTATGATCATTTCACCGCCTGCCACTGGAACAACTACAGCAAGGATTCCTTAGAAGATTTCGCTCAGCACATCTATGCACTGCTGGCTCAGCAACAACACCTACCCGCAAAGTTTACAGCACAAATTCCGCGCATGATAAAAAATAACTGGTTAGTAGCCTACCGCCAGCCAGAAACTATTGGTCGTGCTTTACACCACATTTCCCAACGCATAACACGCACCAATCCCCTCTCGGGTGGCGAAAAGGAACTAATGAAACACTATAGTGCTCTTGAAAATGACTGCCACCAATTCACCTGTTCAGCTCTAAAATATATCAACCAACTATAAAAACAAAAAAAGGGCCACTTCGCAGGAAGTGGCCCTTTTAGTCCTACACTGTCAAAAGACAGTTAGATATCGCAGCGATTATAAACAGCATTGTAATCACCTGCTTCATCAAGTTGCAGGTAATCATAAATTTCATTCTTAAATGGTGCAACTTTCTCTTTGTAAATTGCCAAATACTCAGCAGGAGTAGGTAACTCACCTTTAAGGGCTGTCACTGCACCCAATTCAGCACCACCAAGATAAACCTGAGCGCCATTACCGATGCGATCATCAAAGTTACGTGTTGAAGTAGAGAACATATTTACGCCATCAGGGACGCGAGCCTGATTACCCATGCACAATGAGCAACCCGGTGTTTCGATACGCGCACCAACCTGATTGAAAATCGCAAAATAACCCTCAGACTTCAGCTTCGCTTGATCCATACGGGTTGGAGGGCAAATCCAGATACGATCTTGAGTATTAAACTTGTGCCCTGCCCAGATCTTCGCGGCAGCGCGGAAGTGACCAATATTAGTCATACAGGAACCGAGGAATATATCCTGAATCTTAGTTCCTTGAACCTCAGAGAGAACCTTGACATCATCAGGATCGTTAGGACAAGCCAAGATAGGCTCAGTGATTTCAGCTAGATCAATCTCGATAACCGCTGCATACTCTGCATTGCTATCAGCTTTAAGCAATTTAGGATCTTTGAGCCATTCGTTTACTGCATCGATGCGTTTCTGTAAGGTTGGCGCATAAGAATAACCATCCTTGATCATGCTTTCCATCAAAGCAACATTGGAACGCAAGTATTTGCACACAGACTCTTCAGACAATTGGATACAACCTGCAGCAGCACTACGCTCCGCAGCAGCATCGGTAAGCTCATAAGCCTGCTCTACAGACAGATTAGGCAGACCTTCCATCTCCAGAATACGACCATTGAAAATATTAATCTTATTCTTCTTAGGTACGGTCATCAGACCCTGCTTAATCGCCCATAATGGAATAGCATTAACCGCATCACGTAAAGTGATACCTTCGTTAAACTCACCCTTAAAACGAACCAGAACCGATTCCGGCATATCCAATGGCATAAACCCGAGAGCACCGGCAAAAGCAATAAGACCTGAACCTGCAGGGAAACTAATGCCTAATGGGAAACGGGTGTGTGAATCGCCACCAGTACCAACAGTATCGGGCAGACCTAAACGATTCAACCAACTGTGAATAACCCCATCGCCTGGATGCAATGCAACACCTTCACGCTCCTGAACAAAGGCAGGAAGCGTCTTATGCATAACAACATCAGATGGCTTAGGATAAGCACAAGTATGGCAGAAAGACTGCATGAACATTGGTGCCTGGAACTTGAGACAAGCCAACTCTTTAAGCTCGTCAGAAGTCATGGTACCAGTAGTATCCTGAGAACCAACAGTAGTCATAGTTGGCTCACATGCAGTACCAGGTAAAACACCAGCTACGCCACAAGCTTTACCTACCATTTTTTGTGCTAATGAAAAGCCTTGGCCAGCTTTCACTTCTGGATTGTTAGGCTTAATGAAAAGCTCAGGTACAGGCTTACCCAAAGCATCGCAAGCACGCTCTGTCAGTTTGCGCCCAATAATCAAAGTAGCACGCCCGCCAGCACGGAATTCGTCTTTAATTGTGTTAGGCGAAATTTCAAAACTAGCCAATTCTGCGCCCTTAGCATCCACTACTTTACCAGCTTTAGTGTTAATAGTGATAACATCGCCATGCTTGAGGTTGCCAACATCCATGCGCAATGGTAAACCGCCGGAATCCTGTGCAGTATTGAAGAAAATTGGTGCTATCGCATTACCAATAATAACACCGGCACGGCGCTTATTAGGTACTGCAGGGATATCCTGCCCGATGTGCCACAATACAGAGTTACAAGCCGACTTACGTGATGAACCGGTACCAACAACATCACCAACAAAAGCTACTTGATCGCCAGCTTCACGCCATTTAGCTATCTCCTCATAACCACCGGGAAAACGCGTTTTACCCATGCACAATGAATGAAGAGGAATATCGGAACGACTCCAAGCATCACTCGCTGGAGAAAAATCATCAGTATTGATTTCGCCGTCAACTCTAAAGACCTTAACGGTAATGGTTTCAGGCAATTCAGCTTTAGCAGTAAACCACTCGCCAGCAGCCCAAGACTCGATAACTTTTTTTGCAGCAGCGTTGTTTTTTGATAATGCTAAAACATCATCAAAAGCATCATAAATCATAACCATACCGGAAAGAGCACAAGCTGCTTCATCGGCTAGTTCAGGGATCGTCAATGCGTTAACCAAGGGTTTGATATTGTAGCCACCCATCATGGTACCGAGAATCTGTACTGCTTCAACTTTGCTAACCAAAGGAGAGGTAACTTCGCCTTTAGTGATTTTACCCAAGAAAGCTGCTTTAACCTCTGCTGCAGGATCAACACCTGGAGAGATACGCTCTTTGAGCAGGTTGAGCAAGAAAGCTTCTTTGCCTGCGGGGGGATTCACCAGCAGTTCACATAGATCTTTTGCTTGAGCTGGATTGAGAGGCAGCGCAGGGATACCCTGAGCGTTTCTCTCTGCTTCGTGTTGCAGATACGCTTCGATCATTCTTGATCCTCCTCGAAAAGTTCCGATTTTAGTTTAAAATCGATAAAATTAGGACAATGCTTTATACAAGCAACCCATCTAAAAGCCGTCAGAACCATCAACCGGCCCATTAAAATCAATCTGTGTACTGTATACGATTTAAAAGATATATGTCAACATTGAAGTAGGCTGTCAACGGGTAACAACTACTCAGCAATTTTCCCTTTTTTCTTCCAACTCTTCCCAGCGCGCATAGCAACTATTGAGCCGATCTGACAACTTGGTAAAGCTCTGACCCAGTTGTGCCAGCTGCTCTACACTACAATCCTGCGGTTGAGATAATAACTTTTCAACCTCCTGCTGCTCACTCTCGAGTTGCGCAATTTCTGTCTCAAGGGCAGACAATTCATGCTTCTCCTTAAAATTCAAGCCACTCTTTACCCGAGCAGGACGCGAGGAACTGTTTTTTTTCGCTTCGGTCACGACGGGGGTAGCATTAGCCGCAATTTCATCCAGCTCTAACTGGCGCTGCACACACATATCGCTATAATTGCCAGCATAGCAAGTTACATTTTTGTTTCCGTCAAATAGCAGCACCGAAGTGGCGATACGATCCAGCAGATAACGATCATGAGTTACAATGAGCACACAACCGGAAAAATCTATTAAGCCCTGCTCGAGAACTTGCAAAGTTTGAATATCTAAATCATTGGTGGGCTCATCGAGGATAAGCAGATTGGCGCCCTGCAACATCAACAACGCTAACAGCAAACGTGCCCGCTCTCCACCAGAAAGGGTGGAAACAGGTTTATGCTGTTCGGCATGATCAAACAAAAAATCTTCAAGATAACCGGTTTTGTGGCGTTTTACCCCAGCAACAGTGACCCACTCGCCCTTACCCAGCACCTGGCCAACCAGCAACTCTGGGTCTAATCCACTACGCTGTTGATCGATATAACCAATGTGAGTCTTGCGCCCAACAGTCACCTTGCCTGCAACTAAGGGGATCTGACCGAGAACTGTTTTCAATAGTGTTGATTTTCCGCTGCCGTTAGGCCCGAGAATTCCCAAGCGCTCGCCCGGGCGCAGAATCAACGACAGATTTTCCACTAAGCGCAGATCACCTGCTTGCAGCGTAACATCATCAAGCTCAAGGATGGTGCCGCCCAGTTTTTGCTCTGCACAAAACTGTAAGTTAAGCTCACCGCGCTCTGGCCCAGTTTTTTGCTGTTGCAGAGTACCCACGCGATCTATACGCGCTTTCTGTTTGGTAGAACGTGCCTTTGCACCGCGATGCAACCACGCCTCTTCACGGCGCAGCAAATTCAATAATCTACTCTGGCGACTTTGATCTGCCTGCAGCTGCACACTTTTCTGTTCCAGATACAGGCTATAATTGCCGGTAAAAACCTGCAATTTTCCTTTATCTAGCTCAAACATTCTAGTCACTACGCGATCGAGAAAATAGCGATCGTGGGTGACCAAGACAACTGCACCAGGATAGCGAATCAGCTCATCTTCTAACCAGTTGATACTCTGAGCATCCAAGTGGTTAGTTGGTTCATCAAGCAGCAGCAGTTCGGGCTGATTGAGCAAAGCGCCTGCCAAAGCAACCCGCTTATGCTGGCCACCTGACATCTCAGAGATAAGCTGGCTAGGATTAATAATACCCAAGCGGGTACATAAATCACCGATACGATGATCTATATTCCACGCCTGATGCTGATCAAACCACTCCTGTAACTGCTGTTGTTCCTGCAATAACAGCTCAGTCTCGCGCCCCTGTGCACTACCTAGCATGTTACACACAACATCAAAACGTTGGCGGCGTTCGTGCACACCAGCTAAAGAGCGTTGCAGATATTGTTGTGCAGTCAAGCTACCATCGAGCTGTGGCTGCTGAGCCAGATAGACCACTTGGGCATCACGTTTTCTCGCAATAGTTCCACTATCAGCATCATCCACCCCACTGAGAATACGCAACAAACTGGACTTACCACAGCCGTTGCGCCCGATGAGTCCAACCTTCTCCTCCTCATCTACCGCGAAGGTTATCTCATGCAGCAGTTGACGTTCTCCATAATGTTTGCTAATCCCATTTATATCTATGACATTCATTACTACCCATTTTCTATTGATTAAATTGATAGTGGTATGACTATTTATTCAAGTAAACAATCAAAACTTCAGCACGAAAATAATTTAACACCTTAGTTTATTAATTCGCTAATATTTAAATTGACCTTCTTTTCTCCGACCTATACGATTCTCACAATTAAACCAAACTAACTGGTGGACAACATTTACACATGCCCTCTACTACAACATTAAGCAATAGAATCACTAAAATTGTCATGATCACCTGCGCCAGCGTAATCTTATTAACGCTGGTGGTAGCAGTAATCATCCAGGGCACTAATTTACGCAACAGCATGATCGACAAGATGTCTACTCTGGCAAAGGTACTCGGGGAAGCCAGCAAGGAGAGTTTAGCGCTAAAATTAAAATATCAAGCAGCACCGATATTAGAAACTTTAAGAACAGAACCAACAATAGAAGCAGCATATTTATTTGACACAAATGACGTCCTATTCTCACAGTATATTAACCACAGTACAATAACCTTTGCAAAGATCATCCAGAGAAAAACCTTTCAGGTTGAGGCGCTGCGACAAGCAAAGAGAACCCACTCAACTATATATAATTTCACTTTAAGAAATTTCTGTCTCTACTCCCCTATTGTTAGCGACGGCGAATACATCGGCGGCGTATATCTGCAAGCAAGTGTCAACACAATACTGATTAACCAACTGTGGTTTCTGGTGGCCGCACTGATAATACTCTTAGTGTCTCTACTAGTCGCTTACCTGCTCACTGTGCGGTTAAAACCGCTCATTATAGAGCCACTGCTCCAACTGGTGGCGCGCATGCAAACAGTCACAGAAAACAAAATATACACACTGCAACCACAACCGTTGGTGGATAACAACATCAAAGAGATAAGAGAACTTCAGGCCGGATTTGACGAAATGCTGACCCAAATAAACAATCGTCAAGATGAGCTGCAAAAGCATTCGCAACTACTTGAAGATAAAGTTATCCAAAGAACATTCGACCTACAGCACAGTAATCAAGAACTGCGCAAAACGGTCACCGAGCTAGACATCGCCCGCAAAGAGGCCGTGGAAGCCAGCGCGGCAAAGTCGCTTTTTTTAGCCAATATGAGCCACGAAATACGCACGCCAATGATTGGGGTATTGGGTATGGCGGAACTATTATTAAAAAGCACTAGCGACAATTATCAGAGCGAGTTAGCTAGAACTATCCACAGCTCCGGTGAGTCGCTGTTATCTATACTCAACGACCTGCTAGATATATCTAAAATTGAAGCTGGCAAGTTGGAACTGGAGCTAAACAACTTTAATCCAGTGGACACTCTAGAAGATACTGTCGAGCTACTCGCGGATAACGCCTTTGCCAAAGGTCTGGAGATAACCAACATATCTGCGCCACATCTACCTGAAGTTTTGCTTGGAGATGCAGGACGCCTACGCCAGATCATTCTGAACCTGCTGTCAAATGCGATCAAATTCACCGCGCAAGGGCGCATATCAATAGTCATGAGCAGTGCCCCGTTAACCGATACTACCATTGAACTGACAATAGCCGTTCGCGACACCGGAATTGGTATCCACGATCAAGCTAAAGAGAAAATTTTTGCCGCATTCACCCAAGCCGATAGCTCTACAACACGTAATTTCGGTGGTACCGGTTTAGGATTAACAATTGTCACCCAACTAGTAGATCTAATGGGCGGCAGTATCGCTGTCACCGACAACCACCCTCAAGGTAGCTGTTTCACCGTCAGACTGCCTCTAACCTGCGTCCACAATCCTGCACTTTCTGCTCAATCGCAGAGATCTTGCAACAATAAACATGCACTTCTGGTAACAGATAACCCCGACCTGGAACTGCTATTACAGGAGCAACTGACCGCATGGGGATGCACAACCACCACCATAAGCCCCCAACAACTACCGCCACAGACAACAACTGCCTGTGATTATATCTTTATTGACAAAACAGATAGCGCACAGCCAGCCACACTTAATTTCACCCAGAACCACCATAGCGCACAGCAAACAAAAATCATCATGATAGCACAGCACCGTTATGCACTCAGTGATGCTAAAGAGCAAGAATCTGACAACTTTTATCTAGTAATTAAACCGGTAAAAATTAAGGCGCTGAAAAAAATTATGCTCCAAGATAGTGCCCCCTATCCCAGTAGCACCCCCAATAACCACCCAAGCACTTCGCTACCCGTAGAACACCAAATACAAGAAAAAGCAGTCAAAATATTACTTGCTGAAGACAACCAGACCAATCAGCGTTTGGCTCAACTGATTCTTGAACAAAACGGCTACCAGCTAACCATGGTCAGCAATGGTAAAGAGGCAGTAGAGGCAACCAAAACCTACTCATTCGATCTAATCCTCATGGATTGTCAAATGCCAGTGATGGACGGATATGCAGCAGCACAGATAATTAGCGCTGACAGTAACATCCCCATCATCGCCCTAACGGCCCATGCCAGTGATAAGGAGATAGCACAATGCTCTCAAGCAGGAATGACGGCATACCTGTGCAAACCATATAAACAGCGGCAATTACTCGACTTAGTTGAAAAATTCGCTCCCAATAGCTAACCTTAACACGCACTTACCCGATAGGTGAAAAACATATAATGCAAGACGCTCAAAGTAAAAACAGAGGTTCACAACGTTGGCTTATTATTGGCGTGATTTATTGCTTGGTGCTCGCAGGTTTACTGTTTTGGATAGGTAAACTGACTCCAATATCGAGTACTAAAATAGAGGCTATCAGTATTGACCCCACTGATGGCAACTTGATTATTGAAGGAGAAAATATCTCGAAAAACATCTCGGCGGTGCTTACTACAAATCTACAGACACCGCAAACAATCATCAGCAATAATTCTACTTGGCAACACGTACGCGACATAGCAATGCAAGGGCACAATGCGTGGATGGCAAATAGTTCTAGCGGAGTTCTCTGTTATGATCTCCAGGATCCAGCACATCCTATACTAAAGTCAGTTCTCCAACTAAAGGCTATTACATGGAGGCTGGCCATAGCAGACAACAAATTATTTGTTGCTGCAGGAAAATCTGGCCTGTTTATCATCGACATAAGTAAACCTAGCGCTCCCGCAGTTATCAGCACACATCCAGACTACATAGTGTCGGATGTAGAGGTTAAAGACAATATAGCTATTTTAGCAACAGCCAAACATGGGCTGGTATTTATAGACATCAGCGACATAGATAAGCCGCAGCAAATCACAAGCTCAAAAGTAATCGGTAATCTGCAAGCAGTGACAATCCACAACAATCATGTCTATAGCGTCGGCAAATCTGACAGGCAAGGGATCCTACACGTATTCAATATTAGCGACAGATTGCATCCGCAGCATGTCGCCACGGTGGAGCTACCACAGACAGGCTGGGCATGCACAGTCTTAGGTAACCAATTAATGATAGCCCTTGGCGCGAACGGGGTCTATTCTTGCGACATCTCTACACCAGAAAAACGGCCGCAACCAGTTAAGACCGTTATTAACCACAATGCCTTTGATCTATGCATAATTGACAATAAGTTATATGTAACCAGTCTTTCTGATCATCTCTATCAATACACCGCCGACCACGGAGTCTTCAAAAAAGTTCAGACAATTCTTTTACCTAGCGATTGTCGCCAAGTTAGCACATACAACAACTTAATCATTGCCGCCACGCGTAAAGACGGCTTTGTGATCATTGATCCTGCGCGTACCAGCCAAGAGACACCAGTAAACATTAAGCTCTCAGGTATCCAGTATCGCAAAGCTAAAATATTAACACACGGCAATACAATTTGTATCAGCAGCTATAATGTCATCTTCCTGCTTAAGGCAGCACCAGATGGCGCTATTACTCTACTCGATTCAATGCAATTCGCACTACCTATCAGAACTTTCACCCTGGATGCCAAGCGTGTGTACGTGGCGCTATCCAATAAACAAATCCACATATTAAACCTGCAACAAGATCCGCCATTGCAAACTGAGCTAATAGGCAAATATCAGCAAATCGTCAACAATTTCGACGCGTATAACAACACACTCTATACATCATTTAGCAAACAGGGGATAACTGCCATCGACATAGACAGCTCAGATACACACAACTGCATGGAAACCGAGATTATACCTAGCATCAATTCTGCATCTATTCGGCAGGATTCGCTAATATACGTTGCAGCTATACCAAATTGTCTACAAATATATAAAGTAGAGCATGGGCACCAAGCAAAACTTATTGGCACTCTTGATTATTCAACTCCGCTACAAACAAGAGCACCAGCCAGTCAACTGGCATTAGTCGGCAAATATCTATTTGTAACAAATGGGGAAAATGGAATATTGAGCATCGACATCAGCAATGCTCGCAAACCGAAGCTGGTCGATTCAATAGATTTAGGGGGATTTTGTAACGACATCATTGCCCAGGGTGATATTGCCTGTGTTTCCATCAATAACAAAATTGAGATTGTCAACATAAGCAATCCCAAGCATCTTCAACAACTATGTGAACTACCGGCTACGCGCTCAGTAGCCATCATGGGCGACAAATTACTCCAATTAACCGATCAGGGGATTACGGTTCTGCCAATTCCCCAGCCGCTACCAATAATCTGCCAACACAGCCACGCCACAAAGTTCCAGTTACCATCATCAAGTACTGGCGATTTCGACCTGCAAATTGCCACTAAAGATGGCTTACTGCGCTACAGTGATATTTTAACCGTCAATGAGTTGGGCGAATGGAAAATAACCCGAGCGTTATCTGCCCACTCTCCAGAGTTGGTTCCATACGAATAGGAGTTAAAAGGTATAATCTATTCCAACCCACAGCTGGCGCCCCATCTCATATTCATCTTCAACTCCAGTGTATAACTTGCGATTGAATACGTTGGTAACGTCTGCGGTAATGGTCATGATTTGCGTTTCGGTAACAGAGTATGCCCACGCCAGCTTCCAGTCAAAGGTGGTGGAGCTGGGGTAGGATACGTCATCGTAGATATCAAGCTTCTCTCCATCAGGAAGATCAAAATTTTCTTTAGTATCAGCAATAGCTTTATAACCACTACGATAACGGGTAATGTTGGTAAACGAAAATCCATAAGGGAGTTTTACGCTATAAACCAGATTCGCGCTCCATTCGCGGTTATAATCAGAGCGCGGCAAATTTATTTTGTATGTTTTGTGCCCGTTATACCAGACTATTTCATCCAGATCTTCCTGCTCCAAACTGTCGCCGTAATCTTCATTACTTGACTCACTGTCCTGCCAAGTTACGTCAACAAGACAATAATGGTTCTGCCATTGCCTCTCCCAAGAAGCAGTCACTTCTTCGTGTCTACTTTCGCCATTATTGTTCCACTCTGAATAAACAATATTATCCTCATTTGCATCAAACGTGGTCAAACCTAGCAAATCTTCACCGTCTCTGCTTACATAAGATAAAGAGAACAAACCACCAAAAACTTCTTGGTCAATACCAACACTCCATTCATCGACATAAGGGGTGTCTAAAGAGGCAAAACGGCTTAAAGCAACTCTACGTTCGCTGGGCAAATCAGGCCACCCAACGGGATAATTGTCAGAAGTAAGCTTAGTCGATCGGTTATACCTATCGTATGGCGCGATCCCTTCTCTTAGCTTATAGGTCAACAAAGTTTTCCCGTAGTAGCGATTTACACCAGCATGCAAAACAGTTTTTTTATTTTGCAACAGATCATAAAAAAAAGCTAAGCGCGGAGCATAATCTGTATTCTGTGTCAAATCATTATAACTCGCATGAATTCCGGGACGTAATGTAAAAGGGCCAAGAGTCATCACATCATCAACATAAGCGTCATACAGGGTAATTTCTGCCTCAGCCTTATCTTTATAATAAAGTTTTTTATAATAGACAAATTGCTCACCAGCAATGCATTCCGTAGAGTTTTCGGTGCACACGACATCTTCATTAGCTTTATAAAAATAATAGTTGTGCTTCTCAGTACGGTCGTAGACAGCTTGGCTACGTTCTGTTGTCACACCAGCATTAAATTGATGAGTTATGCCTAATAACTTGAACGACACAAACTCGCCATGCAGAGCCAAGGTAAGATTATCTTGAGATTTCTCAATATCTCCATATCCACCCTCCATACTAATTTTACCATCGACGATTGTACCCCAATTGGTTGAATCAGTAAGAGCCCATGCATAAAAATCAGCTGGAGCAGAACGGCTATTTTCACTCGTACTCCCCCCCCCATAAGGGTAATTTTTGCTATATCTGCCGTATAAATAAACTCGCCATTCAAACTATAGCCACCACCATCTAACTCATACTTACTATTCAAGGTGTCTTTACGAAAATATGTGCCAGTATAGGGGGTGCATAAAGCCGTTACACTGAAATCAACTTTACTGTTTGGTTGAAAACGGTATTTCACAAAAAAGTTTTCAGATTCGCGATACTGATGCCCTGTTTCCCCCAATAGGTTCAAGCTGATCTTTGAATAATCTTTGGCATACGCGAGTAAAATACCCATCTTTTCACCAAGAGGAATATCGAGACTGAAATTACTATGTTGCTTACGAAAACTGGGCTGTACATCGTAATTATCGGAATTTTCGAAATCTTCCCGCTGGTCACGATCGACATGAAAGGATGTCCACTCAGAACGGGTTGTGCGATAAGCTAACTGCCCACCAAACTCCTGCGCTGGGTTACGCGTCTCCATTTCCACCACGCCACCGGTAAAACCACTGTAGCGTGCTGAAATATTGCTGCGTTGTACTGTTATTGATTCGAGTAGAGAGCTATCCAGAAACAACCCTTGAGAATGACCGGGGACATCACTTTCATCAGTAACATTACTAGAAGTAGGATCAAGCAAACTATTATTCCCCATCCCATCGATCATAAAATTATTATCGTAAAAACGCCCACCGGATATAGATATCTCGGAGGGCAATATCTCCCCTCCAGTCAATGCTGAATTACTGGTCTCACCAAACTGGATTCCGGGTAAAACTTTCAAAAGGTCGGTAATAGCTCCATCAGCCTGCGGCAAAACATCTATGGTTTGTCTATCCAAAACCGATTTGCCCGCCGTAGTAACCTGGGCAGAATCTACAACGGTAATTTCCGGCAGAGTATCAGTAGTTAATGGCGTTTCAGAAGCCCAAACTCTAACGACCAATATATTGGACAGTAAAAACAAACACACGACAATACAGTTCATCTAGATCTCCTCGCCATAACGTTCATTAGATGAATTACCTTAATTGTATGAAGTGCTTAAGATCAAGTACTTTTGTCGAATTATCCATAATTTAGCCATTAAACATCTTGCAAAAAGTGCCATTTCAGGGCAAGGTTACGCACGATCTTTCGCCTTTAGTTAAACTAAAAAACCGCACCACCATTGGCTCAATAACCTTCTAATGACTTCGAGGAGAAGAGATTTAATGCCCTCAGCCGTTGACCGTAAACAGCCG
This sequence comes from Desulfuromonas sp., assembly GCA_034006225.1. Lineage (GTDB taxonomy): Bacteria > Desulfobacterota > Desulfuromonadia > Desulfuromonadales > Desulfuromonadaceae > Desulfuromonas. The sequence goes on from JAVETC010000019.1 coordinate 44,875, forward strand.
AAAAAATTTCCCATTAACAGCGCAGAAGTAATTCGCAATATCATCATTGGCCTTACCGTCAGTTTTGTAGCGTTGAGTTTGGGTGCCGCCCTAGGCATTTTATCTGGCCGTGGCGCTTTCGCAGGAATGATCTCATCTGGACTTATTGCTCTAATAACCGCCCTGTTTGGAGGAACCCGCATCCAGTGTTCTGGCCCTACAGCACCAATGAGTGCTGTAAGTGCAGTCGTTGTTGCCAGCGCCTACGAACACATAGTTGCCAGCTCAGTTGGAATCAACACGAACCAATTCATCAATAGTGTTTTCTTGTTGTGCGGAGTTTTAATGCTGATGATGGCCATATTACGACTTGGCCGGTTTATCTCTTTAGTCCCCAATATCGTCATCTCCGGCTTCATGAGTGGCATAGCCCTGCTAATATGGCTAGGGCAGATAAACAGTATATTTGGCCTCAATGGCAGTCAAATTCTCCAAGGAGAAATGTGGCAAAACCTGGCCGTGGCGCTAGCAACAGTGGTATTAATTTTCACCATTGGCCCAGTGTTGAAAAAAACGGTCGGCAAGCTAGCGCACTACCTGCCCCCGACACTATTAGCTATAGTGATCTTGACATGTATCAGCCATAGATTTCATCTTGACGTCGAGATGGTTCAGCTTACAGGTTCACTAAGCAGTTGGGGGGATATAACCGCTCTGTTTCATAACCAACTGCCGAGTGAGTTTTCGCTGTCATTGCTGACCACGGCATTTCCATACGCCCTACAGTTAGCGGTGCTGTGCTATTTAGACACTCTGCTCACTTCATTAGTTGTCGATAGAATGAGCGGTGAAACAACTAAGCAGGATAAGGAACTTGCGGCACAGGGCATTGCAAATAGTTTCATAGCGTTCGTTGGAGGTATTCCAGGAGCCCAAGCCACCATCCGCTCGGTGTTAATGTTGAAGGAGCAGGCGACACTTCGCTTAGCTGGAATTATGGTTGGAGTTTTTGTCTTGGTAGAGATAGTGCTGTTTCAGCACCTTATCAATCAAATTCCCAAGGCGGTATTCGTCGGCGTATTGCTCAAGGTTGGTTACGATGTTTTCGATTTCAAACCACTGCAAATATATTTTGCCGAAGTAATGCGCCTGCGCAGCCAGCTGCTACACGATTTCTTTAATCGTCATGATGAGGAGAAAATATTTGTTACGAATCGAGAGATAATTGTGATAGCGGGTACAGCAGCAATAACCGTATTTATCAATCTCAACATTGCCGTTGCTATGTTCACTATCTTATTTTATCTGCACAACAAGGTGCTCTTTCGACACAACCCTATGCGCGATCTCTTACCAGAGCAAGAGACTGAAGCCTTTGACGTCCACCACTAACGCGTATCACTATTAGGCAGGAGACACCCTTATCCACTGTACAGCAGTAAGAGAAACGACACTCAACACAGCTCCAGCAATAAATGGAATACGGTAGTCAACCATCCACAACGCCCCACCAATTACCGGCATCACTACTGCTACTATGTGGTTAATAGTAAACGCTACAGCCATGCTCGGTGCTATATCTTGCGGGTCAGCCACTTTTTGGAAGTAAGTGCGAATAGCTATAGCAAAGTTAAAGAAGATATGATCCAGAATATATAGCCCCATAACCAGCGCTAGAGATTCAGCGTAAGCATAACCAAGGAAAACGCCAACTAGACTGGCATATTCTAAAGATAACACCCGCCGCTCACCAAAACGCACTATGGCACGACCAATTAACGGGCTAAGAAAGTAGTTAATCAAATTATTTACCACGAAGAGTGCGGCAATTTGCGTAACACTACAGTGAAACTCCTTCACGAGTAGGAACACCGCGAAAGCAATAAATATCTGCCTGCGCGCACCAGCCATGCAGGTCAAAAAATAGAACAAACTATATTTGCGCCGCAACACCAGATGACGCCTCTGCGGCGCAACCGCAGCACTAGTTGGATTTTGGCATAAGCCCCACACACCCAAGGAGGCTACCAACAGACCAATTAAAATGAAAATTGTTTTGTAGTCGAAAAAATAACCAAGACAAAAGACCAACGCACCTACGACAATATTTACCGCAGCGGCAAGACTTTTCAGACGCCCAAACACCAAGGGAGCGTGCGCCAATGAAAAATACTGTAGGGTCAAGGACTGATTGGTAGTTTCGTAGTAGTGAAAACCAAAGCTTATTATCAGGGTAGAGATAATTAAACCGGAGTAGCTAGGCAGGAAACCAGTAATAATACTGCCCAATCCAACGATAACAATCGATAAGGCCGCTAAACGGTGCTCGCGCAGCACCAGTAGAACATAGACAATCAACAGAGCCAGCAGACCAGGTATTTCGCGGACCGAACCAATGACACCTATCTGCTGTCCGTTCAATCCAGCAACCTCTACAGAGAAGTTGTTAAACAGAATCATCCACGCCTGTAGACCGGTACCAGAAGCAATAGTCATAAGAACGAGAAAGCGCAGCATCTGCGGCTGCCCGTAACTGTTGCTCATCTATTTAGCAGTAAAGCAATAAATATTATATAACCAACAAATAAGAGCGCCCCCTTTAACCGACCTATTTCCAGGCGGTGCCAACACAAGGGGATCAGAGCGCAACTGAACAGCAGCACTACAGGCATTTCAAAGCGCAGAATAGAGGGGTCAACAACTATAGGCTGAAACAGAGGACATAGCCCTAAAACGAAGAGGATATTGAAGATATTACTCCCAATCACATTGCCCAGACTAATATCCATCTCCCCCTTAGCGGCACTCATCAGCGATGCCGCCAGCTCCGGCAAGCTGGTGCCAACCGCTACGATAGTCATACCAATTACCAGTTCGGATAGGCCAATGGCACGAGCTATTGTGACTGCTGAGGTGACCATCCAATTGGCGCCAACACCTAAGCCGATAATACCACCAATAATGTACAGCACATCTTTTCCACGCCGATGTACTTCGCTGTCGACATCGACTGAAGGCAAATCCATCTCTACACCAGTTTCGCGGGCAAAACGTAAGCAATAGCCGATAAACAAAAGCAACAGTGCTAACAAGACAACAGCATTCCCAACGCCTAACACACCATCTAGGCAGAGAAAAAACAGTGTCGCGGTAATCACAACCATAAACGGCAGTTCAGAGCGCAACAATCCGCGTGGCACCTTTAATGGCACCACAAGTGCTGACAACCCAAGAATTAAACCTATATTAGCTATGTTGGAGCCGACGATATTGCCTACAGCAATATCAGAAGAACCCTTACCTACCGCGAGTAATGACACCATCAATTCGGGCATACTGGTAGCAAACGATACGATGGTCATACCAATAATCAGCGGACGCACGCCAAAAGATAGAGCTAGACGCGAACTACCATCAACTAAATAATCTGCACCAAAATACAAGAAAGCCAAACCAACAAAAAAAACTACCACCGTCCAAATCATAGAAACTCCACGAAATCACCAACATAAGCCATGGCACTATACTTAAAGTACTCAAACAGCACTAGACACAGCTTGGAACGATACTCACAACCACCTGAAAAAGCAAGAGATATTGGAATTTATCGCTTGACGCCACACAAGACGCTAATCTATATTCATATATTCAATTAATAGCAGTTAAACCACCCACAGCACCATGCGCCTAAAGGACACATAAATGCAGCCGGTAATGTTCAATAAAAATGACAGTTATATGCGTGAGGCAGAAATTTTAAAAGTACTAGGTCACCCTATCCGATTAAAGATCGTTGCTGGTCTAATATCACAGGCGTGCAATGTTAAAAAAATCTGGGAGTGCCTTGAACTACCTCAAGCGACAGTATCGCAACATTTAGCCTTACTAAAAAACAAAGGAATAATTGAGGGGGAAAGAGACGGCGTGGAGGTATATTATAGCGTCGTATCCGAGCAGGCACGCAGTATAGTTGAAGCGATGTTTACCCTTGGTGGCTGTAACCACGACTAGTGCCCTTAAGTGCTATTGTACCTCAGATAAGAGGCAGTGGCGCAATTCGCAGAGCACCAGTTACCTGGTCTCTGGCAACTGTGACGTTTACGTTAAATGCTGAGGCAATATTCTCTGCAGTTAGTACATGTGTCGGTGTGCCAATGGAGACCATTTCACCACGTGCGTTCAACAGGAGTATGCGCTGGGAAATTTCTGCTGACAGCTCCATATCATGCGACACTTGGACGATAGTCTTACCCTCATCGCGCGATAGACGGTACAGTAATTGAGCTATGGCGCGGGTATGACATAAGTCAAGTTGGCTAGTAGCTTCATCTAAAAACAGAACCGGAGTTTGTTGGGTAAGCGCGCGAGCGAGCAACACCCGCTGTAATTCACCTCCGCTTAGCTCACACACTCTCTGTTTAGCGAGATGGAGAACATCGGTCTGGCGTAACATCTCCTCAACAATACTCTTTTGTGCCGCGCTAATTCCCCACAGACTTCTATCCCGTGCAAAACAACCCATCTCTACCATAGCTCGCACCGAAAATGAGAATGGCTGACTACTAATTTGGGGCAAAACCGCCGCCAGTGTCGCCATCTTAGCCCGCGACAGTTGATGAGCCAAACCCTCTTGCCACCGTATGCAGCCTACATCAGGACGTAACCTACCGCGCAACAAGCGTAATAAAGTGGATTTCCCGGCACCATTTGGCCCCAGTATTGTCATAATTTCACCCTGGTTAACGGTGAAATTTACCTGGCGCAAAATAGGCTTAGCAGCATAGGAAAAACTTACATTTTCGACACTAATCATCACTCGCCCCGCAAGCGCAGCAAGTAGAGAAAAAATGGTGCCCCTATTAACGCAGTCACCACTCCTACCGGCAATTCTGCCGGCGCTAAAACTACGCGCGAAAGAGCGTCGGCCAAAACCAAAAATGCTGCTCCCGCAAGAGCCGCAGCTGGCAACAGGCGTGCATGATCCGGCCCCCACAACAACCGTACCACGTGCGGGATAACCAAGCCGACAAAGCCCACCAATCCAGCCATCGACACCGCTATAGCTACTAACATTCCAGCAGCAGCAAACACCAGCAAACGTGCTTTGGCCACATCCAGACCGAGGTCAGCAGCGCAGTCTTCCCCCTGGGTAAACAGATCTAAAACCCGAGAGTTACGCCACAAAACCAAAAAGGCGATCAAAGATGCTCCATAGCCCCAAGGCAACCAATCGACGCGCACATTTGACAAATTACCTGCCAACCAAAACACTGCATTACGCACCGAATCGGACGGAGCCAGCCACAGAAAAAACAGCAACAGCGCCGAGGCCAAGCTGCCGACCATAACCCCAGCAAGAATCAAAGTGTGACTATCACCTCGGCTAGAACGTGCCACCATATACACCGCTAAGAGCGCAATTAACGCACCACTAAAGGCTGACGCCGGCAGGATAAACACTGAGTATCCTCCAATGGTGATTGCCAAAACTGACCCCAGTGCAGCGCCACCAGACACCCCGAGAATATATGGGTCGGCCAGAGGGTTGCGCAGCACCGCTTGAAAAGCAGCCCCAGAGACCGACAACGAAGCGCCTACCAAGGCAGCAAAAAGCACTCGAGGAAGACGAATTTTTAAGATTACTACTTCATGAAGTGAGCTGCCCGCATCACCAAAAATAACGGCAATAATTTCCTGCCATGGAACCCTCATGGTCCCGCAACTAATGCCGATATAAGCAGATAGCAGCAAGGCACAGCTCAGCCACAACCACCACTTGGAAAAATATGTGCGAGTATTGCTCAATGGACATGCCTATTTTTCAGAACTGGTTCCGCTACAGGCAGGCTGTTATAGCACTGTGCCAGTTTAATTAAACCCGATACCAAGCGCGGCCCAGGGCGCTGCAACAGATCAGCTTCGACATTAAATACCTGCTGCTTACTAACGGCTTTAAGTTGTGGCCACTCAGCAAAAAAATCGGCTGGAGTTGGTGTGCCGGGATGCGGAGAAACAATAATGACATCGGGATCGTATTGCAATACTGTCTCCATGCTCAAAGTAGGATAACGCGCTAACCCAGCTGCCACGTTTACCCCTCCAGCCAGATGAATGAGATCGTCCGCCAGCGTCCCAGCTCCAGCAACGATAAGTGGCTCAATCATGACACAGACCAGTGTCCGCAGCGGTTTGTCACTGCGCATTTTTACCACTTCGTCAATCTGAGCATTCAAACCATTAACCATATCTATGGCGCTTTTTTGATGGCCGGTTACTCTACCCAGTGCGCTAATCGTCTCCAGAGTAGTAGCTAAGGACTTTGGTGCCACAACATATACCGGGACTTCCAGTTGCTCAAACTGATGTAACAGTGCGGGACTGGAACTGGCGACATCCATTATTATCAGGTCTGGAACCAAACTGGCAACAGTTTCCAACCCGGGGTTATTATATGCACCAACAACTGTTTTCTGCTGCGCCTGTGGTGGAAAATTACAAAAATCCGTAACGCCTACTAGTTGCGTATCGGCATGAATAGCATAGAGAATTTCGGTAACACTGGGAACCAATGAAACAATGCGCTGCGGTGGGGCAGACAGATGAACAACACGCCCCACCGCATCGGTGTAATCTAGTGCGTAGACATTACGGCTCAGCAGACATATCAACATCAGCAGCAAAAAAAATAGTCTATTAAGTGAATAGCAATAGTGTAAACGCATGGTTTAACCTTTAGAAGGTAAGCTTTAACGACACCTTGTACTCACGCCCTGGCATCGAATACCCCTTAACGTAAGCGTAGCTCTTATCAAGAATATTTTCCACACCGGCACCGATTGTCATCTCCATTCCTTCACGCCACGGCAACAATACTCGCTGAGAGAGCATCAAATTCCACAGAGTATACCCGCCCATGGTATCGATACTAGTAGGATAGGTATCCCAATTTTGGAAATCTTGCTCTCCGTGGTAGATTCCCAACAATTGCGCCATAAACCCACCGGTTGATGTTGTTTTAACCCCAAAACGTGCCTGTGTTGCACTTACATAGAGCAGATCATCTTTAGTCGCATCATCTTCGAATTCGAAAAGATATGTCAACGAAGCAAACGGCTCAATTGCCCACGATGACTTAAATAATGGTGCCAAATCACAACCAGCTTCCCACTCCATGCCATTGATAGTGGCACCAGCTATGTTTGCATAACTACTAACAGTCTCGCCTGCGACAGCATCATAATAGCTGGTCGGTTCAATCTTATCTTCGTAGTCGGTATAGAACAGACTAGCATTCATATACCAATACTGTTGGGTATAATCGACACCAACTTCATAGGTCCAAGACTGCTCCATATCCAGATCACTATTACCCAGATAATGGACGTTATAGCTCTGCCACGCTCCACTAGAATCTTGATACCAGCCACTATTGACAAAATCACCAGCTAGCTCACTGGCAGTAGGCAATACCACACCTCGACCAACCGAAGCCTTCAAGCGCAGATTATCACTGGCGACGAACACAAGACCAGCACGTGGGCACCACTCCGACACATTTTCATCGTTAGTTAGCAGAGTTGTATAACCCTGAGTATCTTTAGTTTCTACGTTGTAGTGATCATAACGCAGCCCCAGATTGAGCAATAAACGCTCACTAAATAGCGCGAACTTTTCCGCCACAAAGACGCCGCGGCGTTCATAATCAGCATTCACACCAAAAGGTTGGCCAGTAGGACTCTGCGCGTTACGTGCCTCCTGCTCGTCCCAATCGACACCCAGAGTAAGACGGCTAATGCCAGCTTGCCAAGTTAACTGGATTTGGGCACCACGCGTATCGGTATCATAGGTATAAGAGGTTGCAGAGCTATATTCAGAGCTGGCGAAATAGGAGAGATCGCTGTCCTCAACCTGATAATAACGTAGCAACCATTCCAAACCAGCGGCACTATAACCACCGGTATAATTAATATCAAATGAGCGTAAGTCCTTGCTGGAGTAATCATCCAGAGTTGGATGCGCCTGGGTACTAGGACTACCGACATGCCAATTATCTACTTCTAACACGGTCGCGCCTAGGCGGTGTTGCCCTGCAGTGTAACCCAGATTAACAAAGTTCTCGCGTGAACGAGACTGAGTATTTTCATAAACGTCTCCATCACCATCACGATAATCAGCGCGCTGGTCTTTGCGCCCAGTCAATGCGTAGAAATCAAGGCCGCTCACCTCTCCTTGAGCCTCAGCTGCTACATGTATTCGCGATGCTGATCCAGCTTCTACTAGCACCGCCGCTGAGGAAGCTCCTCTGCCCTGTTTGGTGATAATATTAATTACCCCGCCCATGGCTTCGGCACCATAAACCGCCGAGGAAGCACCCTTTAATATCTCGATGCGCTCCACCATATCGACAGGCAACTTCGCTAAATTGCTCGTCCCTGCACGACGGCCATCCATAAGAATTAAAATAGGGCTTGAGAAGCCTGCACTCACCCCTTTAGAACGAAAACCACGCATGGATACTTGGGTTAAAGCTCCAGGATAAGCATGCATGTGGCCAATATTTTGTTCCAGCAAGAGTTGATCAATCGTTGTCGCGGAGGACATACGCATGTCATCCTGATCGATGATCACCGTTCTCAATGCCACTTCATTTACCGGCTCAGCCACCCGGCTCGCGGTAACAACCACTTCATCCAACTGCTCTGTTGCCCACACATTTGGCACCCAACACAACAACAGTAAACCAACCCACCACAATCTTCTCATTCCTACACTCCCTAGATTGTTCGGGGCATAAAAAAACCCCAAACCGATAAAAACCGATTCGAGGTTGTCCCTTGCTTAGCCACGAAACGCTGCACCCTTTCGCCGAGAAAGAGTAACAAACTATGTTTCAGGCAGGTCTTCTGGCTTCCAGATCATCCGTTTAACGCGCCTTCCCGACATTTGTCAGTGGCAAAAAAAAGCGTTAAACGTCCCTGGTTACAGCGGCGGGCCCACTCCCGATTTACACGGGATTCCCTATTATGCCCGATAATGGGCACCCGAAACTTTTAATGATAGAGGAAGATAGGAACTAACTGCCTCTATGTCAATTAAAAACAGTAGCCACACTAGCATCTAGGACAAACAGTGCAAGCTAACTAGCGCTGAGCACTCTGCTAAGATGAGGGATAAGTTGTTTTTTTCGCGACAACACACCGCGCAGTTCAAATAAATTATTATCTAACTGCGGATAACCTAAGACATAGGATAACTGCTTATCATCAGATATCAGCAACTCACTATTACCGGCAACAATATCGGTTACCAGCAACCCGACCATAGATAAATCGCGCTGTGCTTTAATTTTATCCAATTCGCTGGACAGGGCATCCTTTAGTGAGTGAAATTCGTGGAAATTGACCACCTCTACCTGACCAATACCAAATTGACAACTGCCACTAGTAAATACCTTAAAATCAGTGGTAATCACCTTTTCCAGAGAATCATAAGCACTGATAGAGCTACTCGAAGCGAAGATACGCCGCCCATATTCCTGAGGATCAAAACCGGACAGCTCACCCAACCACTCAGCGATTTCACGATCGACATCGGTGGTAGTTGGTGATTTCAAGACCACAGTATCCGATAACAGGCCGGACAGCATTAACCCAGCGGTCACCGCGTCTGGAACTATTCCAGCATTGCGATACAGAGTAGCAACTAGGGTGCAGGTACTACCTAATGGCTGATTAATAAAGCAGATAGGTTTTTCCGTTTGAAAACTCCCCAGACGATGGTGGTCAACAATCTCGATAATCTCCACCTTATCGGCACCGGGAACCGCCTGCGTCAATTCATTATGGTCAACCAAGATTAGTTTGGTGGTAGAAGGTATCAACAGATGACTCTTAGTCGCCACCGCCTCGACCTGACCTGAGCCATTGACAATCATCACCCCAGGAACGTCGCTGTGCATTAAACTGATACGCAGTTCATCTATACGATCTTTACCACTTAGGGTAATATAATTTTTCTCCGCCACGGAAACGACCGGCGTCGCCAATCTGGTCAACCAAGCACTGGTAGCAGTATCAAACATGGTCGACAGGATGGTTACGTTATTCTCTTTCCCCAGCTGCAACACCTCAGGCGAGATCTCCAGCCCGGCAACAACAACCAAAACGCGCACGCCCAAGCTAACCGCCGCGCGGAGAATCTCCTCCCTATCACCGGCAATCAGCACCATTTTACGCGCATCCTGATCCGCTAACTTCTCTAAGAAGGTGGCTTCCGCCATCGCCGCAACATAGAGATTCAGATCCTCAAGCTTATCGGCATCAAATTCATGTAGCGCATTGGCCTTTAAGCACTGACAAATAGAGCGCGGTGAAGCCAAAACCCGGCGCAGTTCACGCTCTTGGCTCGGCACAAGAAAGCGCTCTGACAAACGTTTCAGATAGAGCATACCTTGCGGTTTAAGATCATCATCCACGACCGGAATTATGCGCACATTGTGCAGATGAAACAGCTCTAAAGCGCGAGATAACGGGGCGCTTTCATTGATAGTAACCAGATCCTGGCCATCGACAATATCGCGCAGGCGCGGAGTTACATCCATCAACAGTTGCGGTTGGGCGACAGCCAGTTCATCAAGAATAAATTCTGTCTGGCGATTTATAGTTCCGGCTCGCGCTGGTTGTACCCCCAACAAACCTTGCTGTTTACGTAACCGCGCATAAGCTATTGCACTGCACACCGAATCGGTATCTGGATTCATGTGACCTATTACATATATTTTTGGCTGTACCATCGAGTTCCTCCTAACCTGCTATCTATGCCGTAAAATCAACAATAGCGTTAAAACAAATTCAGAATATCTTGAGCTAGGGAGTTTATAACACAATAATTGGTGGCACTGAACAAAATGAGCGGAAATATTAGCTTAGGCGCAAAACAATTTAGCAGGATTTACACTTAGAATAGGCCTGCGATGGTTATAGCGAACGGCTCTTATGCACCGACACAAAATAGCACACGGCATCCTCAGGGTGCACACCAGCGCAACACCGCAATCCTCTTATCCACCATTTTTTATTCACGGCTATCTTTTAGATACTCGTAGGCCTCAGCAAATTGGGGAGCAAGCTCTCTAAAGGCATCGAGAAGAGTAGGGTCAAAATGCTCAGGCAGAGTTCGACCGTCTCCTTGGGTAATAATATCCACTGTAGTTTCATGGTCAAAGGCTGGTTTGTAGGAGCGTTGGTTGCGCAAGGCATCATACTGATCAGCCAAAGATACTATCCGCCCTTCTAGCGGAATCTGTTCCCCGCGTAATCCATTAGGGTAACCACTACCGTCGTAGCGCTCATGGTGGGTTAGCGCAATGCTTCTCGCCAATTTTAGCCGGATATGATCTCCCAAAATCGTAGCACCATGCAGAGTGTGCATTTTTATAGTTTCTAGCTCCGCAGGCTCTAATGGACCAATTTTTTTCAGGATCGCCGGTGGCGTATGAATTTTCCCAATATCATGAGTTAGTGCCTGTAGACGGATCAGGTTGACAAACTGGTCAGACATGCCGATATGTTTGGCTAGCAGTTTGTCGGACTTGGTTGCCACCAGCAAATCAAACCCGACAACATTGAGACGTTGATGCTGAAATCAGCTGAGATAACTTGTTTTTGTCCCGACCTTCTGTTGTGGCGCTGTCCATACAC
>JAVETC010000020.1:0-56022 GCA_034006225.1 Desulfuromonas sp.
CAGAAAGGTATCAACACACACTTGAGTAGATGAATTCAAATCGAAAATGAATTAGTTATGTCAAAGAACTAGTATTCTCAATGGCTTACGTTGTTATTATATTTTTCAACCGGACAGTAGTGATGTTATCAAGAAAAATATGCGTATACTATTGAGATAAAAGAGCACAGTCGGCGTATATAGATAAAGTAAAATCTGCGTACTAACCTAAATTTGCAACAAGGAAGATATCGATGAGCAAAAAAGCTTTGGTTCTATACAGTAGCGGCTTGGATTCAACAACCTGTTTGGCAATGGCACGGGCGGATGGTTTTACCCCGATTGCGATGAGTTTTTCTTATGGTCAACGCCACAGTGTTGAGCTGGAAAAAGCAAAAAAATATGCAGTGCAAGCGGGCGCGGAACGGCACATAGTGGTCAATATTGATCTTAAACAGATCGGGGGCAGTGCTCTTACCGCAGATATTGAGGTGCCGAAGGATCGCACCCTCGATGCCGAAATCCCTGTTACCTATGTACCGGCGCGCAATACTATCTTTCTCTCTTACGCATTAGCCTGGGCCGAGGTTTTACATCTTTTTGATATTTACATCGGTGTTAATGCTTTAGATTATTCTGGTTACCCCGACTGCCGGCCAGAGTTTATTGCGGCCTTTGAAGCTATGGCCAATTTGGCCACCAAAGCAGCTGTGGATAGTGGTGAAAAATATAAGATTCATACTCCGCTACTTCATCTCACTAAGGGGCAGATCATCAAGCAGGGGACAGCGTTAGGCGTAGATTACTCGATGACCCACTCCTGTTACGACCCCAGTCCAGAAGGTTATGCCTGTGGCCATTGTGATTCCTGTATGTTGCGCTTAAAAGGTTTTGCAGAAGCTGGCTTCCCCGATCCTATCACCTACGTGGAGTAACAATATGGTTAGCAGAAACATGCCCGATATGCAGCAATCACAGGATACTCGCAAAATTGCGATTGATAAGGTTGGGGTCAAGGGGGTGCGCTATCCGATTGTTGTCTTAGATAAAAACCATGCCCGTCAACATACCGTTGCCGATGTAAATATGTATGTGGAGTTGCCCCATCAGTTTAAGGGTACCCACATGAGCCGCTTTCTTGAGATCTTGAATCATTATCGTGGTGATATAACTTTTCTTAATATGGATGTTATCCTGCAAGAGATGAAGGATCGTCTGGTCTCTGATTGCGCGCACATGGAGTTGAGTTTTCCCTATTTTATAGAAAAACAGGCTCCAGTTTCTGGGGCTAAAGGTTTAATGGCGTATGAGTGCCGGTTTATCGGTATGCTGCGCGAAAAGAAGGATTTCATTTTAGAAGTTAAAGTGCCTATGACCTCACTGTGTCCGTGCTCAAAAGAGATCAGTGATTATGGTGCGCATAATCAACGCAGTTGTGTGACTGTCGCCATACGGGCTCATGAAATGGTGTGGATTGAGGATTTGATCGCTTGGGTAGAACAGTGCGGAAGCGCTCCACTATATTCGCTGCTCAAGAGAGAAGACGAAAAAGCGGTTACCGAACAGGCTTACGAAAATCCGATGTTTGTTGAGGATATTGTGCGCAGTGTTACAGAAACATTGAAAAAGCAATCTGCCGTTGATTGGTTTTGTGTCGAATGTGAAAATTTTGAATCTATCCACAACCATTCCGCCTACGCCACACTGGAATATAAACGCTAAGGCACGTATCTGTGGAAAACACTGTTCATAACTATGCTTTACCCCCTGAAAACGCTCACTTCTGTGGACAATTAGCTCCGCAAGTGTTGTTAGTCTTTGCCAAACAGCCGCTACCGGGCCAAGTAAAAACACGTCTTACCCCACCATTATCCCCTATACAGGCCGCCACTTTCTACGCTTTTAGTCAAGCTGATAGCATAAAGAGCGTACAGAGATTGAATATTAAAATTGTGATCTGTTATAGCGGGCAGCGCAGCTATTTTAGCCACCATTTTCCCAATGTTGAGTTGTGCGCTCAGGGTGACGGAGATCTGGGCCAGCGATTGCAACGCATGTTCGAAATTCAGTGGCAGCGTGGTATGCAGCGTGTATGCGTAATCGGCACCGATAGTCCTGATCTGCCAGTAGTGTGGATAACCGAAGTATTTGCCAGCCTGGAGCATTATGATGTGATAACTATTCCAGCAACGGATGGCGGATATGTTTTGCTCGGGTGTAGCACCATCTGCCCAGATCTATTTTGTGATATTAGCTGGAGCAGTAATCAGGTGTTGCAACAGACCGCACAACGTGCGCAACAGGCAGGTAAAAGCTATACCCAGTTACATCAATGGCAAGATATTGACGATATTAGCGCACTGCAGAGCTATGCTCAGCGCAGCTTGACAGCTAAAGATACATCTTGGTCTCGCAGCGGCGCCTATGCCAGACGCTGTTTACGTCAGCTCAACAATGCCGCTCTACTACTCTGAAGATTGTTGGAGCCCAGCTTAATCGTGTATGATGATTGACTTGGCGCTAGTGATCATTGATAATCTGCCCCATACAATATTTCGCATATTTTCCAGTTAACTGAGGAGAGACATTGCCGTGCTAGAACTAATCTGGAACGCTGGGCCAGTTGTTAAACTGGTCTTGCTAATTCTCGTCTATTTTTCTGTAGTTTCATGGACTATTATTCTCTATAAAACTCGGGTGATCCAGCGAGCTATGCGTGATTCTGACGCGTTTCTTGCAGCATTCTGGAGCAAGAAACGCCTTGATGCTGTAGCTCAAGATATTAAACAGTATCCCGATTCACCGCTCACCTCCCTGTTCCGTGAAGGCTATCAGGAGTTACTTAAGGTGCAGCGGGTGCAAAACGACAGTGAAGCGCAGAGCTTTACCGCAGGTCTGAGCGCTGCGGATAATGTCTCACGGGCGTTGCGGCGCGCTAGCACTCAAGAGACCTATCGGCTGGAAAAATATCTAACCTTCTTAGCCACCACTGGATCAACGGCACCTTTTATCGGTTTATTCGGTACGGTGTGGGGGATTATGGGATCCTTTCATGGCATTAGTAAGATGGGTAGCGCCTCGCTGGCTGTAGTTGCCCCGGGCATTTCTGAAGCGCTTATTGCTACGGCCATCGGTCTGATAGCTGCTATTCCGGCGGTAGTTGCTTACAACCATTTTCTCAATAAGGTCAATATTCTTATTGGCGAGATGGATAATTTCAGTCAGGAGTTCATAAATATAGTCGAATACATGGTGCGGAGGGACTGATGGAGGTAACTCCGAGACAGCGCCGTAGCTCGCTATCCCAAATAAATGTTACCCCGTTTGTGGATGTTATGTTGGTGCTGCTGATTATTTTTATGGTAACAGCGCCTATGCTGGAAAAAGGGGTGGACGTTGAATTGCCCGAGGTGAGCCAAGCGCCCAATCTAGATGCTGCGCAGCATTCACTGATTGTCAGTATCGATAGTAAGGGGCAAATATCTGTGGGTCAGCAAAAGGTCGCAACACCGGAAAAACTGGTAGCTGTTTTGCAACAGATACTGCAACAGCAGCAGGATAAACAGGTCTATCTGGAGGCTGATAAAGTAGTGCGATACCAGCAGGTCGTCAGGGTGTTGGCTGCAATCAGGCGCGCTGGGGTTACCCGCTTGGGTATGGTAGCTCTGGAACCAGAACAATAAGCCCTAAAGGTTGTCTATGTTGCACCCTATCAATAAAGCAAGATATCTCCAGCGCAAGGATAACAGCGGCATCGGGCGTATGCTGCTCGTCTCCATTGCGCTGCACCTAGTTGTGGTGATCCTGCTGGGCGGATATCTGCTGCCCAAATATACGCCGATAAAGAAACCTGTTTACTTTGTTGATCTATTGCATAAGCCGGTAGTGAAACCGCGCGCTGGTCGTCCAGACGCTGCGGTGAGTAAAAAACCAACTCCTGCGAAAAAAGCGCAGAAAAAAACAGAACCTAAACCGGAGAAAAAGCCAGCAATCGTTGCGCAAGCTCCAGCCAAAAAAGTTGAGCCAGTTAAACTTCCGGTAGAGAGTAAGCAGACTAAACCTGCTGAAAAAAAAGCGCCTAAAATAGAAAAAGTAGAGCCAAAGAAGATATCCCAACCGCTAGTGAAGCCTGTTGTCGAGAGTAATCCCTTGGACGCTATTGAGCAGATGCGCAACAAGCAGCGCATCGCCGCACTGAAGCGTGAGCTGGATAGTTTAGCGCACACGCAGACGCCAGCAACAACGGCACCAGTCGGAGTGGTTGGCGCTCGCGGAACTCAGGTGGGCGTTGATTTTACCAGCTGGATAAAAACCTATCTCTCTGCGGCTTGGGCTTTGCCAAGTCACTATCTGCAGCGTGGTTTGGTGGGCAAGATGTTGCTGCGCTTTGATCGCAATGGACGCCTAATTTATAGCGAACTTCTCTCCTCCTCCGGGGATAGCTTTTTCGATGCCAGCATTAAACGCGCCGTTCAGCAGTTACAACAACTGCCCAGTGCGCCAGAAAAGCAGCTGGAATTAATTATAACCTTCGATCCTAAGGAGCTGTTATCTCGATGATACGGCTAAAAATAGCTACCATTTTACCCAAGGCTTACCTATTTGGTCTGTTGTTAAGCGCTCTGTTTACTTTGGGCAGCATTGCTAATGCCAAAGAGATTGTTATCAATCAACCAGGGCGGCAGAGTATACCGCTGGCGCAGGTGCGCGTATTGCCAACTGCTGCAAGCGATAAGCACTTAGCTGACACCATTTATAATGTTTTGCACAGTGATCTCGATCTTACCGGTCTGTTCGACTTTGTCTCTGAACAGGCCTTTTTAGATGATGCGACTAGAATTACTCCCAATAGTGTAGATGTAAATTTTCCACAGTGGCGGATGCTCGGAGCGCAGCTATTGTTGAAGGGTAGTTACACTCTCAATGGCACCCAGCTTGAGCTGCAACTGCGGCTGTTTGATGTGGTGGCGCGGCGGCTGTTGGTTGGGCATAACTATCGCGGGCAGAGCTATGAAGTGCGGCGTATGGTGCACAGCTTTGCCGATCAGATTCTTGAGGTGCTCACTGGTACTAAGGGCTGTTTCAACACCAGGATCGCCTTTATTTCAGATCGCAGTGGGAATAAAGAGCTCTATCTGGCCGAATCGGATGGCTATGATAGTAAGCGGATTACCAATCATGGCGATCTGGTGTTGAATCCCGATTTTTCACCGCTGGGGCGCGAACTGATCTTTACCTCCTATCGCCAGGGTAATCCTGATCTGTATCGCAAAGAGATCTACACAGGGCGCGAAGCCCTGATCTCGCACTACAAAGGGTTAAATATCGCTGGCCGTTATCGCCGTGACGGTAAAGAGCTTGCCCTGACTCTGTCGCGCGACGGTAATGCGGAAATCTATTTCATTGGATTGAACGGCAATATCCATAAACGCTTGACAAATTCCTGGGGTATTGATGTCGACCCTAGCTGGAACCCTGTTGGCGATCAGGTGGCCTTTGTGTCCGACCGTCAGGGTAATCCAAATATTTTTATAGCGGATACGCTGAGCAATCAGGTGCGTCGTCTCACCTATGCTGGGCGCTATAATGCAACTCCAGCTTGGAGTCCAGACGGTCAGCGCATAATATTTAGTCGCTTAGAGGATGGAGTGTTTAATCTATTTAGCATTCGTCCTGACGGTAGTGATGAACGCCAGTTGACCTATGGTGCCGGCAATAAAGAGCATCCACGTTGGAGTCCAGACGGTCGCTTTGTGGTCTACTCCAATTCAATCTTGGGTAAAAAAGCTCTGTATATTATGCGCGCCGACGGCAGTGGCCAGCGACGTATTACCGATGGCAGCGCTAACTGTACGCACCCCGCTTGGTCAAAAACTTGGTAAAGGTGAATTAAGATGCGCCAGTTGCTGTGAAATTGATGAGTAAAAAACTGGTTCAGACGACTAATGTCAATTTGCACGCAGTAGATGTCGAGCTGGTGCGCAAGAGAATTAAACATATCTATCTGCGCGTGTGCCCACCACAGGGCAAGGTTAAGATTTCTGCTCCCCTGAGGATGCCATTGACCACTATTGCAGATTTTGTTGCGGCGAAACAGGAGTGGATAAAAAATCAGCAGCATAAAGTAGAGCTGCAGCAGCGCCTGTTCGCCTCGCTGCCGCCAGCAGATGAAGGTTGCTACTTTCAGGGACAACTCTATAAATTGCGCATTCTGCCTACTCAAGCTGGGGCTTGGCAGGTCAATTTATTGCCACATACTCAGGAAATTGTCGTGCAGTTAGGGGGTAACCTCTGCGTGCAACAGGTTTTGCAGCGGTGGTATCGGTGCCGACTGCAAGCTCAGTTAGAGCCAATAATGCTCCTGTGGCAAGATAGGCTGCAGGTCAAGTGTGCGCAGGTGCAAGTGCGGAAGATGAAAACCAGATGGGGGAGTTGTACCCCAGCAACTACCAGAATTAGAATAAATCTTGAATTGGTTAAAAGAGCACCATCCTGCCTCGAGTATGTAGTTGTTCACGAGTTACTACACCTGTTGGAGCCTGCGCATAATCGGCGCTTTTATGCGCTGCTGGATCAATATCTGCCCGATTGGCGGCAGCGGCGCACCCAACTGAGGTCACTTCCTCTTATTGGTTAACTCTACTTGGTGTTAGTGGGGCGTTGCCTATTGCGCCACGCCAATAAGTTGAAACTTACCAATCCTGCTGTAATCAGTACAATCCCAACCGTGTGATAAAATTGAAATTTTTCATGTAAAAATAGTACTGCCAGTACCGAGGCAAACAGTGGAATTAGATTGATATATAGACCCGCGCGATTGGCTCCAATCCTGTGCACCCCCTTATTCCACAGCAGGTAGGAGGCGATTGATGGCAGCAGAGCCAGGTAGGTTAGGCTGATCACTACTGGTTGCGTAATTTGTGGCAGCGGTACTTGCTGCATCTCCCATAGGTATAATGGTAGCAGGAGTATGGCTCCGACGCTGAAAGTAGCGGTTAAAAAACTTAATTGATGAATCTTAGGACTCTGGCGCAGTAACACCGAGTACATGGCATAGAGAATCACTGCCAGCAACATTAACAGATCGCCACTTACAAACTGCATGGTTGCCAAGCGCTGCCAATCACCCCGAATACCTATGTAACCTGCTCCGAGCATGCACAGAATAATTGCTGCGAACTGGAGGAGTGTTATCCGTTCACGATAAAACACAAAACTTATCATAACGATCACAACGGGCATTACCGATTGAGTCAGAGCAATATTCAGGGCACTGGTGGTATGCGCCGCGCTATAGAGCAGGGTGTTAAAGGATGCGATACCTAAAGTGCCCAAGACTAAGATAATTTTCCAGTGCTGTTTTATCTGCGCCCAATCACGTTGGGTTTGCCGCCACGTGAATGGCAACAGCACCAGTAGCGCCAGCACCCAGCGCCAAAATGACATAGTTACTGGGGGAATCATGGTAGCAATGCCGCGGGCAAGTACCGAATTTCCCGCCCAAAATAGCGGAGGAAGGATCATTAAAAAATAGCTCCACACAGAGACCTCAGGGTGGAGGTGTATGGTAGAAGATGAGCTGGATCTCTTACTTGTTTGCACGGTAAATCTCCTTAAATTTGATATAAGCAAGCATAACTATCACTTTTTACGTCGCTTAACACAATAACTGTTTTGCCTAAATGGCGTGGTCAGCGTTTTTAAGAGCATTGACAAGCATTGCTCTATACTCTAGTTTGTAATTGCATTGACAACGTGTTATCTCGAGTGGTGGAGGGATTGGCCCTTTGAAACCACAGCAACCGGTTCCGCAAGGGATGTCAGGTGCTAATTCCAACTCCCGACAACGGGAGGAAGATGAGACGGCGTCTTACGATACCCGTATTAAGTCGCGTATTCGCAAGGCCCTGCTCATCAATATGAGTGGGGTTTTTTTGTGTCTGCTGGTTACCTAGTGGCAGCATAATGGGAGTTTATATTGGCTGCAACCAAAGATCTGGTAACAACCAAATATGTGACGATCGAGGATGACCTGCGCTTGGAAAGTGGGCGTTTGCTCGGTCCTCTGACTCTGGCCTATGAGAGTTATGGCGAGTTAAACTCTACCGGTACTAATGCCATAATAGTTACTCACGCTTGGACTGGCGATGCACACGCCGCGGGATATCACAGCGTTGATGATCGCAAACCAGGTTGGTGGGATAATCTTATCGGCTCAGGCAAGGTGTTGGATACGGATAAGTACTGTGTTATCTGTTCCAATGTTATCGGTTCGTGTAAAGGTTCTACCGGCCCAACTAGTATCAATCCGGCAACAGCGCGACCCTACCGCCTGAAGTTTCCCATGGTGATGGTGCGTGACATGGTGCGTGCGCAAAAACTGCTGCTTGATAATCTCGGTGTTAAAAAAATTGTCAGTGTAATCGGCGGCAGTATGGGCGCTATGCAGGCGCTGGAGTGGGCAATTCTCTATCCCGAGATGGTGCAATCCATTATCCCTATAGCTGGTACTGGGCGCACCTCGCCGATGTCAATTGCCCTTAATGCCTTGGCACGTCAGGCAATTTTTAATGATCCACTGTGGAAAAAGGGCAACTATAAGCCGGAGCACCCACCGGTCAGTGGCTTTTCGCTGGCACGCGCTGTTGGGCATATTTCATTTTTATCCGAAGAGTCAATGGCGATGAAGTTCGGGCGGCGCTTCTCCGCGCGCGATGGCCTATTTGATTTTTTTGGTCAGTTTGAGGTGGAGCGCTACCTAGAGTACAACGGCAATAACTTTCCGGCTCGCTTTGATTGCAACTCTTTTCTCTATTTAGCCAAGGCATTGGATCTGTATGATGTAGCTTGGGCCAGTGCCAGCATAGAGGAGGCGCTGGAGCCTCTGGTATGCCCATCGCTATGGTTTGCCTTCACATCTGATTGGCTATATCGTCCCGAACAGACTGAAGAGGTTGTCAATGTGCTGCAAAAACAGCAAAAACCGGTGAATTATCATCTGATAGAGTCAGATTATGGCCATGACTCTTTTTTGGTTGAGCCAGAAAAATTCACCCCCTATGTCGTGGAATTCCTCAAAACGCTCTAGGGTTTGAATAGATCGAGCTGTTTTTTGGGGCTGGGTGCGATCTTAAATGGGCGCGGCACAAAACGCGGACACTCCAACAGCTTCGTGCCTAATGGCTGCTGGCAACTGCGCATGCATCTGGCGCACAGCGGATTAAATTCCTCAATTTGACCTGTTTTACCCACGTTTTCCTCGCCGAATTATCTCTTTAAACTCAAGATAAAAAAGTTGTTTAGTCTAGCTCGTCATTACTGTCCTGAATGGTGACGCTATTTTGATCCAGTATACGCGCTACGGCCTGTAATAGTAGTGGTTGTTGTGGTGCAAATGGATCAAGGTTTACTGTAATCCTGTTGTCTGGCTTGGTGTGGCGATAGAGCGGGTCGTAATATTTCAACATCAGCTCGGCTACAAGTTCGTGCCAGTTCTTTTGGCGTAACAGTTCAAGCATATTTTCCACCTCGGCTAGACCTAAGCGGCGTTGTAGCGATTGTATCGGATTTATAAAAGCCTCTTCCGGTAGTTGATCGACCCCATAATCTTCCAGTATTATTTTAATTCTATTTTCCAGACTGGTTTCAACCCACAGTGTGGTCTCAGTTTGTAAACTTTGAAAAAAGCGCATCGGCAGCAACAGTTTACCTATATGGCGACTCTCGCCTTCAGTTAATGCCCAGCCATCTGCAGGTATCTGGTGCAGCTGTTCCCAGAGTAGAGCTTCAAACTTTTTTTGTCCTGGTTGTTCCCCCAATCCTACACCACCAAAAGCGCTGCCTCGATGGTTGGCTAACCCTTCCAGATCGATTACCGGCTGCTCTTGCTCTGCTAACTGGTTGAGGATACGCGTTTTGCCTACCCCAGTAAGCCCGCGCAATACTAACATTCTGCCCCAAGAGGCGTTGGCGAAATAGTCGACAACGTGGCGGCGAAAAGCCTTATGCCCACCGCGTAACTGAAAGGCGGGGATTCCAGCTAATTGTAGAAATGAGGTCATGGCTCGACTGCGCAGACCGCCGCGCCAACAGAAAACCACAATGGGGCGCCGCAGGTTGGTACGCAATCTACAGATATCTGTAATCAGTTGGGGTATTTTCGGTGAAACTATCTCTATGCCACGCATGCGCGCGACATTGGTGCCCTCATGTTTATATAGGGTGCCGATTTCAGCGCGCTGTTGATTGTCGAGGATGGGCACATTAACTGCCCCAGGAATAGTCGCTTCAGCAAATTCGTCTGGGCTGCGGACATCGACAAACAAGGCTCCTTCGCTGCGTCGTTTTAGAGCTGTTTCAAGATCAATTATGTAAGAATCAATAAACATAGATAACCAATATAGAGGAAAAGTTGCTGAAGTGTAGCAGAATGCTAAGCTCAGGTGAAAGGCAGAATTAACTATTAGATTAAAATGGTTGTTCGTCTGCGGAGCGATTGTGTCAATGTTAGCCAGCTCCATGGCGCTGAGTAGCATGAATTCGGGCTTTGTGTACAGGCATGATTTGGATTTTGGATTGACAGTTGGCGGTGGGTGTGGTAAAAAACCGCGTTTATGTTGCCTTAGTTAACGACCTAGAAGGAGTGATGCATGGCCAGTGATAACAAACAACGCCTAGCTGCTCAAAGGCGTGAACTGTATAAGTCGCTAGGCTTTTTATCAAGCGTTGGCATCTGCATGGTGGCCTCAATCCTTATTGGAATGATTATGGGCTACTATATCGACCGCTGGTTAGATACAGCGCCGTGGTTTTTATTGATTTTTCTAGTTTTAGGTATTATATCAGGATTCCGTAACATCTTTATTCTGACTGAACGTGAGCTTAAACGACAGAAAAAGATTGACTCAGGGCAATAGTGATAGATAACCAGGATCAACTGCTAGCCCAATTGGCACGGCGTAATTGGCTTATACTCGCCATCTTTGTAATCTTAAGTCTGTTGTTGCGGGATAAAAATTTTACCATTGGTGTGTTGAGTGGTGGGTTAATGGCGGTGTGCGGTTATCAGTGGTTGCACCGCTCTTTAGTAAAAGTTTTATCGACGGCAGAAAATCCGGCGATTCGAGGGTTTCAGCTTAGCTACGTGTATAGATTGGCAGCTTTGGTTGTTGTATTGGTGCTGTCAATAGCTGTGTTTAAGGTAGATACATTAGGGCTAATTATTGGACTATCAGTTGTGGTAATAAACATTATGTTGACCACGGTTTTGAGCGTTATTAAGTAGGGAGGCACGATCTATATGACACATCCTTTTTTATTTTTGCAGTGGCTTGAAGGGCAACTTCATACCCATGTCGGTGAACATGTCACCTACACTTGGTTGGTAATGCTGATTTTAATAACTATTGCTTTTGCTGTTTCTCGTGGCATCAAAATGGTTCCTGGTACATTGCAGAACTTGATGGAGAGCGTAATTAGCGGCATTGAAGGGTTGTTAGTGGAAACTATGGGCCCAAAAGGTAAGGCATATTTTCCCCTTATTGCCACCTTTGCCCTGTTTATTCTGATTTCCAACTTAATTGGGTTGGTGCCTGGACTATATCCACCAACGGCAAATCTGAATACCAATGCTGCTCTGGCGTTGACCGTGTTTGCTATGACGCACATTGTCGGTGTTAAAGAGCATGGCTTTGGCTATCTTAAGCACTTTATGGGGCCGGTTCTGGCTCTGGCACCATTAGTTTTTGTAATTGAAATAATCGGCCACATTGCACGACCACTCTCATTGTCACTGCGTCTTTTTGGTAACATGTACGGTCATGAAATTGTGCTGATGATCTTCTTTGCTCTGGTACCACTGTTCTTACCAATTCCTATGATGTTGATGGGGGTTTTGGTTGCTTTCATCCAGGCTTTCGTATTTACTCTGCTGGCTATGATCTACATTGCTGGTGCTTTAGAAGAAGCTCACTAAGTTTTTAACGTATTAACGTTGAAATAGGTCCTATAGCGTATAGGAAAAATAACCACTTTATCAAAGTTAGAAGGAGAAAACAGATGACATTTTTTGCATGGTGTGTACTAGCAGCTGGTTTAGGTATGGGTCTTGGTTCTGTAGGTACAGGTATTGGTCAAGGTATTGCTATTCGCAGTGCTTGTGAAGGTGTTGCACGCAACCCAAACGCAAGCGGTAAAATCCTTACCACAATGATGATCGGTCTGGCTATGGTCGAGTCTCTGGCAATCTACGTTTTCGTAGTATGTATGATCATCCTGTTCGCCAACCCATTTACCGCACAGGTTATGGAGTTAGCTGGAAAATAATTTCAGCTAAATTATAGTTACAAAAAAAGGGCACTTCCAATCAGGAAGCGCCCTTTTTTTGTTGCATTAAACGCCACTATATCCTGCTAAAATATTGATTAAAGACAGATTTTTTATAGTTTACCTTTACAGCCTTTGCCTAAGCACATACTATGCTTGGTTACTTTTAGTATGGCAATTTGCCGGTTATAATCTGTATGCACAAGAGCAAGTACTATGAATTTATCTCCTATGACCATTATTTCCGATAGTCTGCACCGCTTAAGTTTGGCAATTTCCAGTCGCGTTCGCGTTAGTGAAACTACCTTCATGGCTATACTAGCGGTGGCGATTGGGCTGTTGTCTGGGCTGTGCAACTACGCTTTCCGCAAGAGTATAGATTTTTTCCACTGGTTAGTCATCGAACAGGGCGTGGAATATTTTCATATCTCTATGGAGCACTGGAGTAGCGCGCGTCTGTGGGTCATCCTGTTTCCACTGGCGGGTAGCTTGATGATGGTTCCGTTCTGGGTGTGGTTTGCTAAAGATCTTAAGTTTGGTTTCTCATCTTTTCTGGAAAAGGTAAATCTACGCGGGGCAAAAATCCCCGGTCGCACTATTATCACTCGCGGTTTGGCTAGTGCCATTACCCTGGGGACTGGCGGTAGTGCTGGCCAGGAAGGGCCAATTGCGCAAATTGGTGGTGCTGTCGGCAGTCAATTTGGTCAGAGTTTTAAGGTCAGCGGTAATCGGCTAAAGGTGCTGGTTGCTTGCGGTGTTTCCGGTGGCGTAGCCGCAACCTTTAATGCGCCTATTGCCGGGGTGTTTTTTGCCCAAGAGATAGTACTACTCTCGGCCTTTGAAATATCCAGTTTTACCTCAATTGTAATTGCCAGTGGCATGAGTACTGTGGTGTCACGCGCCCTGCTGGGCAATGAGATCGCCTTCCACATCCCGCCCTATGTAATGGCCTCAACTTGGGAACTGCTGCTTTATGTAGTCCTCGGAGCTGTGGTTGGAGTTTTTGCTGCTAGCTTTATCGATGTCCATTTTCGCATCAAGGGAGTGTTTGATAAAATAAAGTTGCCCCAGGCTATGAAACCAATTATCGGTGCTTTTTTGGTAGGGCTGATTGGCGTGGGTTTGCCACAGGTATTTGGCAATGGCTACGAGTTTATCAACAGTTTTCTTAATGGCCAGGGTTCGTTGTATCTGCTGTTGGCGCTAATTGTATTTAAGGCGGTGGCTACCTCAATAACCCTCGGCTCAGGGTTGCCAGGCGGCCTGTTTGCTCCGGTGTTGTATATTGGTGCCGTGATTGGTGGAGCCTTTGGCAATCTGGCACAACTGGTTTTTCCAACAATGGCTATTTCTCCAGGTTCCTATGCTTTAATTGGTATGGGCGCGTTTTTGTCTGCGGCTACCCATGCACCCATGACGGCTATCTTCTTACTGTTTGAAATGACAGCTTCATACCAGGTAATTGTGCCGATAATGCTCGCCTGTGTAATTGGTACCTCGATAAGCCGCCACTATAAAAAGGAGAGCTTAGATACCGTGGAGCTGGCCAAGGCCGGAATTGACCTTGAGGCTGGCAAAGAGCGCAATATCATGAAGTCGCTGTATGTACGCGATGTCATGGTTACGAAGCTGGAGTCGGTGCCAGAGAGTATGACTCTGCGCCAATTTACCCAGTTCCTCTCCACCACCAAGCACTCAAATTTCCCCATTGTTAATCAGCAGGGCGAAATGACCGGAATAATCTCTATTCAGGATTTTCTCGGCGTGGTTTTTGAGAAGGATCTGATGGATCTGATTGTCATTAAAGAGTTGGCGACGAGCGAGGTAACCACAATTTTTGCTGATGAAAACCTTGACCGCGCTATGCAGAAGATCGGTTATCGCAATATTGAGCAGTTGCCAGTCATTGCCCGCGATAACCATCAAAAATTAATCGGGATTATATCGCGGCGCGATATGGTGTCAGCCTATAACAAAGCGTTGATGGCTCGTTCATTGGGAGAAAACGATGAGTAATGGTGCCGTTAGCCTTAACGAGCAGCAACTAAAAGCAGTACATCATGATCAGGGGCCACTACTGATTTTGGCTGGAGCAGGGTCGGGAAAAACTAGCACCCTTACCGGTAGAGTTATTCACCTTATCCGCGAATTAGGGGTGCCCGCATGGCGCATTTTGGCGGTTACCTTTACCAATAAAGCCGCCAACGAGATGAAGCAGCGTATCGAGGCACAGCTATCTAAGCGAGATACTCCTTGGGTGTCCACCTTTCACTCTAGCTGTGTGCGGATCTTACGCCGCGAAATCAGTGTGCTGGGATTCGACCCTTCGTTTAGCATTTACGATGATCAGGATCAGGAGCGGTTGCTGAAAAATATCCTCAAAGATTTAGCAATCTCGGACAAGGTGTTAAAGGCACGCGCCGCAGCTAGTGCAATAGATGCGGCAAAAAATCGTGGTCAGTTCCCGCAGGATTTAGCCCAAAATGCCGGACATGATCAGCTGATTGCCCAGGTTTATGCCGAATATCAGCAGCGCCTACAGCGAGCTAATGCGCTAGATTTTGGTGATTTACTGCTCTACTGCGTCAAGCTGTTTGCCGATCATCCCGAAGTATTGCAGCGCTATGCTGAGCGGTTTTTGTATATGCTGGTGGACGAGTTTCAGGATACCAACCTGGTGCAGTATCGCCTAGTGCAGCAGCTAGCCTCGGTGCACGGCAATCTCTGTGTAGTCGGTGATGACGATCAGTCCATCTACCGTTGGCGTGGCGCTGAGGTGGGCAATATCCTCGGCTTTGAGCGCGACTATTCTGGGTGTACCACTATTCGTTTAGAACAGAATTATCGCTCTACAGCCAATATTTTACAGGCTGCTTCTACAGTGGTAGCCAACAACGTTGGCCGTTCGGGTAAAACGCTGTGGACCGAAAATATCGGCGGCGAGCTCATTACCTTAGAGGCGTTGACTGATGACCTGGACGAAGCGCGCTACGTGGTTGCCGAGGTGCAGCGTCTCCAGCGCGAAGATTGTCAGCTGCGCGATATGGCTATTCTCTATCGCACCAATGCTCAGTCGCGGGTACTGGAGGAGGCGCTCGTCAGTGGGCGTATTCCCTACGTCATGTTTGGCGGCATGCGCTTTTTCACCCGCATGGAAGTTAAGGATATTCTCGCTTACCTGCGGGTGTTAACTAACCCCGCCGACTCTATCTCGGCACAACGTATAATAAATGTTCCCGCACGTGGGATAGGGGCCAGCACTGTGGCTAAGATAGCTAAATTTGATCAACAGGCGGGTGGGTTTTATCCGGCATGTGCCATGGCGCTGGCAAACGGGTCATTGGGTGGCGCAGCTGCAAAAAAGGTGGCGGCTTTTGTCGCCATGATGGAGGATTTTTCTCAGCGCTTGACCAGAATACCCTATCCACAGTTGACGGCGGAACTTATCAGTGAGAGCGGCTACGAGCAGATGCTCAAAGGTGAGAACACTCAGGAGGGCAGAGATCGCCTCAACAACTTAGATCAGCTGTTAGCTGGCATGGAGGAGCATCGCGGGCGTGAACTGAGCCTGCAGGACTATCTGGAACAGATCGCTCTGGTTACGGATATGGATGCCTACGATGCCAGCCAGGATCGGGTCACCTTGATGACCCTGCACGCAGCCAAAGGGTTAGAGTTTCCGGTAGTGTTTATGACTGGGCTGGAGGAGGGCATTTTCCCGTCAGCGCGCTGTACGGATGGTGGTGACAAGCTAGAGGAGGAGCGCCGCCTGTGTTATGTGGGCATGACGCGTGCTATGCAAAAGCTATACTTAACGCATGCACAGCGGCGACGCATCTATGGCAGCTATCAATATAATCCGCCCAGCCGCTTTGTCGCCGAGGTGCCGGAGGAGTTGTTGGCTCAATCTGTTGCCGCGCCAGCGCCTAAAAAGGCGGGACACAATCTCGCGGCGTTATTTCAGCAGTTTCCTGTAGGTGCGAGCGCAGAGACGCACGGCATTCCTGCTGCCAGCACCCCAAATGCTAGCGTTGTTGGCAGTGCGCCAGTAACGGAGCCGGAGCATCCCGTCATCGAGGTGGAGGCTGCGCCACCGCTACAACAGGGTTTAAGGATTGGCAGTCGTGTACGCCATGCACGCTTTGGCATCGGTACTGTGCGCCGGTTGGAGGGGGCAGGTGATAAAGAGAAGGTTATTGTCTATTTCAACCGCTTTGGTCCGAAAAAGTTGCTGCTGAAATTTGCTGGTCTCGAGCTGGATTGAGGTCTATTCCATTTATGCCGGAAGTTTTGATCAGGTAGAGACGTTGCACGCAACGTCTCTACGCAAACTGCTTGGCCACAACCCTAATTTTTACCCGCGTACTTGCGGGAGTAATCTCTCGACCATGGTAAAATATTCCTGCATGTCAGCCATGGTCATATCGGCCATGTGCGGTACGCGAAAAGTGCTGTTTTTGATCTTACCGTAGCCGTTATCCATGGCATAGCCCTGTTCAGCGGCGAGCTTTTTCAGCTTCTCCAGATCGGTATTGCCATCGTTGCTGCCACTGGTAAGAGTCATGGAACGATGACCTGCGGCGGCGAACAATCCAAACCCTTGGCTGAGCATCCAACTGCGTGTGGCCTCAGCCATTTCCGCATGGCGCTGGTAGCGATTATCCAAGCCCTCTTTGAACATCTTTTTCAACTGAAAGTCCAAGCCGTTTATTAAGCTGATGCAAGGGGTACTCGGGGTGTTGTGTTTTAGATCATTTTTTTCAAATTCGGCAAAGTCGAAATAGTAGCCGCGATTTGGCGTGGCTTTAGCTTTATCCAGAGCGTTGCGCGATACTGCACATACTGCCAGTCCCGGTGGCAAACCAAAAGCTTTTTGTACTCCAGCTAAACACACATCCAGACCTAAAGCTTTAAAGTCTATGGGTACTGCCGTCATAGAGGAGACGGTGTCAACAATGAAGGAGACGTAGGGATATTTCTTCATTACCTCGGCTATCTCCGCCAGCGGCGACATGACGCCAGTCGAGGTCTCATTGTGTACCATGGTCATCGCGTCGTATTTACCACTGGATAACGCCTGGTCAACCATTTCAGCAGTTACAGGTTGTCCCCACTCAGTACTGAATAGATCGGCCGCTATGCCGCAACTTTTGGTTACATCGTGCCATTTAGTGCTGAATGCACCGTTGCCAAAGTTGGCGCAGCGTTTTTGTACTAAGTTGCGCACTGCCCCTTCCATGATGCCAAAGGCACTGGAGGTGGATAGAAAAACTGGATCGCTAGTATTTAGCAGTGTCTGCAGTTGGCTAGTGACGCTGGAGTGCAGAGCTGCATATTCGGGCATGCGGTGCCCAAACATCGGCACTGACATGGCAGCGAATACATCGGCTCCAACTTCAACGGGGCCGGGAATATAAAGTTTTTTAGCCATTTATCTGTTCCTTTCGCGAGGAGATGTGTCGTGGTTATAATTAGTGCAACTATATGAAATATAAACTATTTTATCCTGAATTTTGTGGTTTATCACGGCTGAAATAGCCTGTCAACTATTTGTGCTGCCGCACGCTAACTAAGCATAAACAAGCGCGTTTATGTTGTTTTTATCTATTGCAAAAGGGAGTGAGAGCGCCACTGTTACGCTTTAAGAGTGTGGCTTAAGATCAATCACTACTTTTTTCCCGAGTTACCCCTTGACTTTCAGCTAGCACTGATTATATTTACCCCTGTTGTTAGCACTCCGCAGTTGTGAGTGCTAAAAAAATTTGGTTGCGATTGTTCGGTGGTGCAAAACTAGGTATAGCGCGCTTGTTATCCATTTGAACAGTTATATTAATTTAGGCATTACGCCAATTCATTAATCATTTAACAAAGGAGACAGAGCATGAACATCAGACCTCTGCAAGATCGCATTATCGTAGAGTGCGTAGAAGAAGAGACTACAACAGCTGGCGGCATCATCATCCCAGATACCGCTTCTAAAGAGAAGCCTCAAGAGGGTGTTGTAATCGCTGTGGGCAAGGGTAAAGTAACTTCCGAAGGTAAGGTTGTGCCTATGGATCTTAAAGTTGGTGATCGCGTACTCTTTGGTAAATACGCTGGCAGCGAAATCAAAGCTGATGGCAAGCCATATTTGATGATGCGTGAAGACGATATCTTTGGCGTGGTAGAATAATTAGCTAAACCTGATCAATAAGATTAACCGCTATTTTTTGAATTAATATATATCTACAGGAGTTTACAACAATGGCTGCAAAAGAGATCAGATTTTCCGAAGAGGCACGCGCGAGCATTCTTGCTGGTGTAAATATGCTGGCTAATACCGTAAAGGTTACCTTAGGTCCTAAGGGACGCAATGTTGTTATCGATAAATCTTATGGTGCTCCATTGATCACTAAAGATGGCGTTTCTGTTGCGCGTGAAATTGAACTGGAAGACAAGTTCGAAAATATGGGCGCGCAACTAGTTAAAGAGGTTGCTTCCAAAACTTCCGATATCGCTGGTGATGGTACTACAACTGCTACTGTTCTGGCCCAGTCGATCTATCGCGAAGGGGTAAAACTGGTAAGTGCTGGTCACAACCCAATGGGTATCAAGCGCGGTATCGATAAAGCAATCGAAGTTGCAGTTGCCTCGTTGCGTGAGCTGTCTCAGCCTATCGCTAACCACAAAGAGATTGCCCAAGTTGGTACTATCTCGGCTAACAGCGATGAGACTATCGGTAACATCCTGGCTGAAGCTATGGACAAAGTAGGTAAAGAGGGTGTTATCACCGTTGAAGAAGCTAAATCTATGGAGACCTCACTGGAAACTGTTGAAGGCATGCAGTTTGATCGTGGTTACCTATCACCATACTTTGTCTCTGACTCAGAGCGTATGGAAAATGCCATGGATGATCCAGCTATTCTTATCTATGATAAAAAAATCTCCAGCATGCGCGAGCTGCTACCTATCCTTGAGCCGGTAGCTAAACAGGGCCGTCCACTGATGATTATCGCTGAGGATGTTGATGGCGAAGCTCTGGCAACTCTGGTTGTAAACAAGCTGCGTGGTACCCTGAATGTTGTCGCGGTTAAGGCTCCAGGTTTTGGTGACCGTCGTAAAGCAATGCTCGAAGATATCGCAGTGCTTACTGGTGGTCAGGTTATCTGCGAAGAGATGGGCTTTACCTTGGAGAACGCTACCGAAGATATGCTTGGTACCGCCAAGCGTGTAGTTGTTTCCAAAGACAACACCACTATTATTGATGGTGCTGGCGCAGAGGATGCTATCAGCGGCCGGGTTAAAGTTATTCGCGCTCAGATCGAAGAGACTAGCAGCGAATATGACCGCGAAAAACTGCAAGAGCGCCTAGCTAAACTTGTCGGCGGTGTAGCAGTAGTTAAAGTTGGAGCGGCTACTGAAACTGAAATGAAAGAGAAAAAAGCCCGCGTTGAAGATGCGCTACATGCAACTCGCGCCGCAGTTGAAGAGGGTATCGTCCCTGGTGGCGGTGTAGCTCTTATCCGTTGTATTGCTGCAGTTGAAGCTCTAGAGGTTGCTGGTGAAGAGGACTTTGGTGTGCAAATCATCAAGCGCGCTCTAGAAGAGCCTATGCGTCAGATTGCCGCAAACGCAGGCCTCGAAGGTTCTATTGTAGTAAACAATGTAAAAGGTGGCAGCGGTGCTTATGGTCTGAATGCTGCTACCGGTGAGTATGTTGATCTGCTCGAAGCTGGTATCCTTGATCCAACCAAGGTAACCCGTAGCGCGCTACAAAATGCTGCATCTATCGCTGGCTTGATGTTGACTACCGAAGCATGTATTGCCGATATCCCTGGTGATGACGCTGCTGCTGGTATGCCGGCAATGCCTGGCGGTATGGGTGGCATGGGCGGCATGATGTAAGGATTGTTTGCCATATAGAATCTAGCTAGTAAATTAAGCGCCTTCTCAGAACTATTTGTTACTGGGAAGGCGCTTTTTTTTTACATTTATTTGACAGCACAAAACAATGTTATCTGGTATTTTGTGCGGGTCGTTGTGCAACACCTTGAATATATGAAATTAAAAAGACAAATCTCTTGACAATGATTGTAGGCTAACTATAAATAGAACAAAGGTTTACTATAGCGTTTGTAGCCTAAAGAACACAGGTTGTGTCGTCAATATGACAACAGATTATTATATAGCGGTAGATTGTTTTATGGATGTGCTAGATAATTTTAAATGATTATAGGTAGTTAGCTGCTATTCGTGGGAGGGGTGCTTTTTGGTATGTAAGATGCACACA
This sequence comes from Desulfuromonas sp., assembly GCA_034006225.1. Taxonomy (GTDB): domain Bacteria; phylum Desulfobacterota; class Desulfuromonadia; order Desulfuromonadales; family Desulfuromonadaceae; genus Desulfuromonas. Next base: position 20,573 of record JAVETC010000020.1, read on the forward strand.
TTGAATAAGTGTAAATAAACACTAGAAGTTTAGCGGCTTGAAGAGAGCAGATGAATAGTAAAACACCGTTGTCGTTTCTGTAGTAGGCACAGCTGAATATGCCGGGGTAAAAGTTGGTAACGCGAGGCGCGAATATTAACAGTGTTGCAGACTACAGTTTGTATGGTTAACAAGTTATTTAACTGGGAAAAAACAAGGAGGAAACAACGTATGAAGAGAGTAATGGTGGCCCTCGGGCTTATGCTGTGCATGGCAGCACCCGCATTCGCGGTAGATTTTACCTTCCATGGAGATTTTAATCATCAGTTTCGCCTATATTCCAACCATAATGATTTTATGATGGGTGAGGCTTCAACTTCTACGAAGAATCAAGGTAAATTAATTAGCAAGGATTCGTCTTCTGATACTTTTGGTTTAATTAAATATCGTATGTGGACTACTGCTTCAAGTGATGATGGTGCCGTCAAGGGTGTTTTCGCTGTAGAACTTGGTGGTATCCGTTTTGGTCAGTCAGATAAGGGTGGTGGTTTTTCTGGTGACGGAAAAAATCTCGAAATACGTTGGGCTTACACCGATTTTGCTCTTGCTGGTGGTCGGGTAAAAATTGGTTTGCAGCCATTTAAGGTTAATAAGTTTCTCTGGTCAGAAACTGCAATGGGTATCGATTATAAACGCGGTGATTTAGAATTAGCCTGGATGCGCGGTTACGAAGTCTTGAATGAAGATGGCAACGATGATTTTAAAGATCTCGATGGTTTCTTGGTACGCTATAATATCAAACCTACTGACAGTGTAAATATCGGTCTATTTGGTCTGTGGCAAACCAGTAATGGTGCCACCGGGTCAGATATGGATGCGTTAGATGCAGAATATGCAGCAGCAGAGGATGCAGTTAGCGCAGCAGAGGATGCTTTTGATTCCGCTGCAACCGCAGATAATCTGGCAACTCTTACTGCCGCACAAGCCGCTCTTGCATCAGCTGAAACTGATGCAACATTTTCTGAAGAAAATTACCTGAAAAAACTGACCGATATCGATATTAATCTGTACACCCTAGGTGTTGACGGTGGCATGACTGCTGGTAATCTATTTGTTAATTGGGATCTGATGTATCAATTCGGTGATCTTGCCGATGATATGGATTTTGGTGGCTATTTAGGTCACCTCGACCTTGGTATGAAGATGGGTGCTGGTAAATTAACCTATACTTTCTGGTATGCTTCTGGCGATGATAATCCTGACGACGGCGACTATGATGCCTTTATTGCCACTGATGTTGATACCAGTGCATCTTACTCTTCAATTGTGTTGTTTGAATCTATCACCGATGATAACTTTTTCTCAACTGTTCCATATATTATGGACAAAGGGTTTATCATGAACCGTGTTGGTTATGAGTATCAAGTAAGTGATAAATTGACTGTTAATGCCGCAGCAATGTACATGATGACTGCTGAAGATATTGAGTATACTGTTGGTAGTGAAGAATACTCTGACGACAGCATTGGTTTTGAGTTTGATGCAGGTGTTAGCTATAAACTGTACAAAAGTCTTACCCTGTCAGCTCAAGTTGGTTATCTGATGGCTGATGATGCTCTTGATTATTACGAAGTTGATAACGATGGCAATTCTGATGAAGATATATATGTCATCAACTCGGGTCTTCGTTACAAGTTCTAAGTTTACCCATTATGATCAAAAAAGGCTGGGCTGTGCCCAGCCTTTTTTGTGTTCAGTGCCAAGGTAACCAGCTATAATGGCAATTTATTTTGTTAGTGGATACAAATCATGTAATTTACCTAAGGTAATTTAATTCTATAGATGGAGGAAGAGTAGATGAAGTTTAAATTATTGGCTCTATGTTTAACAGCCATGCTGTTAGGTATTGGTTTTTCCGCAAGCGCCGCGCTTATTGATGCGGTTCAGAAGGACTTTGCTGCAGTTAATGGTTGCGTAGTCATGCCCACGGGTAATGAATATATTATCGACCTAGACGCTGCCCAGGGTGTTGCCGCTGGTGATCTAATGGCAGTGGTTGAGCAGGGTGATGCCATCGTCCATCCGGTTACCGGTAAAGTATTAGGCACCATGGATAAGACTATCGCGGTGTTGCAGGTATCTCGGGTTAAGAGCGGTTACTCCTATGCCACGCTGCTAAGTGGTGCTGGCGAGGCAATAAAAGCGGGGACAAAATTAGAGCGTTTCGGTAATTTAAGTGCCGTTTATCGCGATGAAACTAACGCTAACGCTCTTCTGTTTACCCAGCTGAAAACAGCAGTACCTGCGCTCCAGTGGCAACAGAGTGCCAGTGCTAAGGTGGCCGATCTGTTCTTTGTTAATACCACTAATGGCTTACAGGTGCGGGATAGTAAAGGGCAGATAATTCGTGCCTATGCGCCCGAAAGTCAGCCAGTAGCAGCACCGCCAGTAACTGCTGCTGCAAAACCGGGCACAGTGCAATATACGGCACTACCCGCTGCCTCCGCGCCGTCACCGACATCTTCAGTAGTCCCTGGTGCGGTTACCTACGAACAAACAAGTCAGGTAGGTAGCTATGGTGGTAGTGCCCTGAATATGGAGTTTCCTCGTTTCAACAAAGTAGGGCAGTTTGATAAATCGACAACAATGGCAGATTTTGAGACTGTTTCCGACCAACTATTGTTAGCTACGACCGATGGCAGCACAATTCAGGTATTTACTGTAGCGCAAGGACTTACCCAGCTGGCAACCGGTGATAGCGTAACTATGGGGCAGATTCTAGCGCTTAGCTGGTATCAGCCACAGGCTGGCCAGGCCTATCTTGCTGTTACCGTATGGTCAGATAAAACTATTCACTCCGAACTGTTGCGCCTAGATGGTAATCAGCTGGTGCCGGTGGTAACTGGTTATAGCTCGTTACTGGCGGGGTTTGATACCAACGGTGATGGAAATTCTGAGTTGCTGCTGAGTCAGGAGTTTGACCGCGAAACCTTTTACGGTCGTCGAGTTTATGAACTCACTCTGGATGGAAATCGCTTTAACAGTTCCGTATCTAGCTTTAGTGTGCCTCGCTCCTTTCAGCTGTTTGGGGCGGTGTTTGCCGATATAACAGGCGATGGCAGTACTGAAATCTGCTTTGTGCGCAACCGGCGCCTATATATCTATCGCGGGGATGCACAAATCTATAAATCCAGTAAGGAGCTGGATATCTCAATTTCAACTGTTACCTACGATGTTGATCCCTCAGCTCAAAATCCTATGATAGTAACTGCAGGTTGTGATGTGGCACCGGTTGCCGCAGACCTAGATGGAGATGGAGTTGATGAGCTTGTGGCTATCGCGGTGGATGCGAATGTTATGCAAGCCATTGGTTCTGCCTCCGCTATAGATAAGAGTTGGCTGGCGGTGTTCAAATATCGCAATGGTATGATCATGAAAGGTACGTTGGGCGATAAGCTAGAGCGTCCGGTACAGGGGGTGGCTGTTGCCAACGACCAAGCGCTGATGGTTGCTACCGATGTTGCTGGTATTTTGGATGGCAACAGTGCTACCTATCTGTTAGCGGTGCCAGTTAAATAGTAACCATAATTAGTACATTTGGTTTTATTGCGCTAAGTTTTACTAAAAAAGGGGGCGACCATGTTGGTTGCTCCCTTTTTTGTTTTGCTTTGTGCCAATTATTCCCATTTACTGTACATTGATAATTGAACGTTTTATAATCACCAACTTAGTCTGTTCATTTGCACACTGCAACTACAGGGGTATAGATGGCGCAACCCACCGCACGTGAAACCACCATAATTCAGGCGATTGTTACGCTAATGGCAAAACATCCCGGGCTTGAGGGTGAGTTTGTTCCCGCTGATTTAGCGCCGCCATTTTGTGGTTATTTGCACCTGTTTGGTGACTGGGGCAGCATTAAACGGCCGCTCTACATTGCGTGGCGTATTACACCGCAGCAGGGAAAGCTGTTAGTGTTTCATCTGCAGTCGTTGCGTGAACAGCAACCGCTGCTGCTGGCCGACTATGTGCCCGAGAGTCTGGCTCATCAATTACATCAGCATCAGATCAACTATTTGGATACCATTGGTAATGGCTATATCCATGCTGCACCATTTTTTTACGAGATCAGTGGTCGACGTAAAAAGAGCCCGAAAATGCTTCCCAATCGCAGCCAACAGCTGACGGGAACAAAGATAATCTATCAGCTACTGCAAGAAAAACAGCTGTGTGCCCAGCCGTATCGCACCATTGCCCAGCGAGCTAATGTCGCTTTGGGCGCGGTTGGCCCAGTTATTAAAGAGTTGCTGGAGAAAAATTTGCTGGGTGAGGATGTCAATGGGCACCGCCACCTGCTTAACCCAACCGCGCTGCGGCAACAGTGGGAGGGCGGATATCTCGCACGTATGCGCCCTAAATTGGCGATCGAACGCTGTAGATTCAGTGCTCCGTGGAATACCGATAGTCTGCCGCACTTGATACGCGAACAAAAATTATCTGATCAGGTGCTTATTGGTGGGGAGCTTGCAGCAGCCTTTTATTGCGAAAATGTGCAAGCGCAGACAGCTACTCTGCATCTGGATGGCAAACTGGCTCTGAAGCAGATGTTGCAGTTGCGCCTAACTCCCAGTGCAGACGGCCCGGTAACAATCGTAGCTCAATTTGCCGCTAACAATGCTTTTGTCCAGCGGACCCCTGAGGGGTTGCAGTTGGCAGAACCACGCTTAGTGCGCTGTGAGTTGTTGTATGATGACAGCACCGAGGTTGGCAAGTTTAGCCAGCTGGCACAAAGAATAGAGCATGACTATCTACTTAGTGATGAAAATAGCGCGTAGGCGCAGCATAAAAAAGGATATCTCGATTGATACATAAGAACCAAAAATTACTTTTATTTTTCGCCACCAATGCCGGCTTAGGCTATGCTCCCGTAGCTTCTGGCACCTTTGGTACTCTGCTGGGTATCCCCATCTATTACCTGTTGGCGCAGTTGGCACCCATGCCGCACGCTTGTTGCTGGTTAGCAATATTGCTGATGGCTCTGTGGAGTGCTGACGGGGCGGGTAAAATTTTTACTGTAGTTGATGATGGGCGTATCGTTAGCGATGAGCTGATTGGCTATTTAACTACGGTTGTTTTTTTGCCCTTTAGCTGGCCAACAGCGCTAGCCGCCTTTTTGCTGTTTCGCTTTTTTGATATTGTTAAGCTGTGGCCAGCCTGTTGGTTTGATAATAAAGTTAAAAATGGTTTCGGCGTGGTTATGGATGACGTGGTTGCCGGAATATACGCCGCAGGTTGTCTGCGGCTGTTAATGCACCTATGGCCAGAGCTGTTTTGAGCAGTGCCGCGCTTAAGGGGTTAAGATGAAAATTGCCGTGTTGACAATAGGGGATGAGCTGCTCAACGGTGAGGTTGTAGACACTAACACCGCAGATATTGCCCAGGCGCTGCGTTGTGCTGGCTATGGCGTAAATCAGGCAGTAACCGTTGGCGACGACACTGAGCAAATTGCAGCCATGCTGCAACATTTGAATCGGCACAATAGTGCGCTAATTGTCTGTGGTGGCTTAGGCCCGACTCGGGACGATGTAACCGCCCGCGCTGCCGCAGTGGCTTTTCACCTCAGCTTGGCCCTTAACGATACTGCGCTGGGGCAGATTGAAGATTTCTTTCAGCGCGCCGGGCAGCCATGTCCTGCTGGGAATGATAAACAGGCTCTTATTCCTCATAAAGCAAAAGTAATGCACAATCAGTGTGGAACCGCCCCTGGCTTTATCATCAGACACAATGACTGCCTGAGCTTTTTTATGCCCGGAGTTCCCCATGAGATGCGCGAGATGCTCAAGCATGAGGTGCTGCCCACCTTACAGCGCTTGCATAAGCCGCAGTGCTGCTGTGCGCAGCGGGTGTTAAAAGTTTTTGGTTTGGCAGAAAACAGCATAGAGCAACAACTAAGAGCCGTTAGCTTACCTGCCGAGGTGCAGATCTCTTTTCGTCTCGAGTTTCCACTGGTACTGGTAAAATTAAACAGCTCCAGCCTTGATGAGGCGGTGCTTGATGCTGCCGAACAGCAAGTGCGGACGCTGTTTGGCGCGCATGTGGTGACTAGTGGTGAGCAAACCCTGCCAGAGGTGGTGTCCCAAGCCTTAATTCTAGCGGAAACAACTTTAGCCTTGGCTGAATCCTGTACCGGCGGACTAATTGCCAAGTTGCTTACCGATTGTCCCGGTAGCTCGGCCTATCTGGAGCGCGGTGTGGTCAGTTATGCCAACTCGGCTAAACATGATCTGCTCGGTGTTAGTGAGCAACTGCTGCTCGAAAAGGGGGCAGTAAGTCCAGAATGCGCCATAGCCATGGCGCAAGGGGTGCGACGTAGCGCTAAAACGGCTTTAGCGGTTGCAGTTACCGGTATCGCTGGCCCTGGGGGTGGATCGGCGGACAAACCCTGCGGCACTGTGTTCATCGCTGTGGACAGAGCTCAGGGGTGCGAAGTCCGCGAATGTCACTTTAGCGGAGATCGCCAGCAGGTACGAACTAAAACGGCGTATACGGCCATAGATTGGTTGCGGCAAATATTGGCGCGATAAAACAGGAAGAAAGTGTTGATATTAAGCTTCCTTCTATGTTATCGCTAAATGTTCTAATTGCACTTAAACAGCTTTCGCACCAGCCGGTTTACCGCTTAACTGGTGCACTGGATATTGTTATTTTACAGAGGAGAACGCAGTATAATGGCAACCGACAACCGTAAACAAGCGCTGGATCTGGCCATGGGGCAGATAGAAAAACAGTTTGGTAAGGGCAGTATCATGCGATTGGGTGAGGATAATGTCATGCGTGACATCTCCACTATCCCTTCAGGTTCCCTTGGTTTGGATGTTGCGTTAGGTATTGGTGGCGTACCGCGCGGGCGGATTATCGAGATCTATGGCCCTGAATCTTCCGGTAAAACTACTCTGGCTCTTCACATTATCGCCGAAGCACAGAAAAAAGGTGGTATTGCTGCCTTTGTTGATGCTGAACACGCCTTGGATATGACCTATGGGCGCAAGTTGGGAGTAAACGCCGATGATCTCTTAGTGTCGCAGCCGGATACCGGCGAACAGGCGCTTGAGATTGTTGAGGTGCTGGTACGCAGTGGAGCTATCGACGTGCTCGTAGTTGACTCTGTTGCCGCACTGGTTCCGCGCGCCGAAATCGAAGGTGAGATGGGCGATTCCCACATGGGGCTGCAGGCGCGTTTGATGTCCCAAGCATTGCGTAAGTTAACCGGCATTATAAGTAAATCTAACTGCTGTGTTATTTTCATCAACCAGATTCGCATGAAAATAGGGGTGATGTTTGGTAATCCTGAGACCACTACTGGCGGTAACGCGCTGAAGTTCTACGCCTCTGTGCGGATGGATATTCGCAGGATTGCCTCGCTTAAGCAGGGTCAGGATGTAATTGGTACACGCACTCGCGTTAAAGTGGTGAAAAATAAGACCGCTCCGCCGTTTAAAGAGGCTGAGTTCGATATCATGTATGGTGAAGGCATCTCTAAGATGGGTGAGTTAGTTGATCTTGGTGTTGCCAATGATATCGTCACTAAAAGTGGGGCTTGGTTCTCCTGCGGCGATGAGCGCATTGGTCAGGGGCGCGAGAACGCTAAACAGTACTTCAAAGAGCATCCCGATTTGGCCAAGAAGGTAGAACAACAGATATTGGAGTTGTACGGATTGTCCAGCTTAGAAGAGGTAGAACCTCAGGAGTGATCGCTGAGTTCTAAAGATCTATTTGCGCAGGCATAAAGGAGTGCGTTCGTGGAATTAAATGACATTCTTGCCATGGCCATTAAAGCTAATGCTTCCGACGTCCATCTAAAGGTAGGTTTACCACCGGTATATAGGATAGACGGTAAGTTGCGGCCGTTGCCTAAGGCCGAGCGGTTAACGCCAGAAGTTATTCGTAAAATGGCTTATGCCATGATGAGCAACTTGCAGCGGGAAAAGTTTGATCGCACCAACGAGCTGGATCTTGCCTATGGTATCGCTGGCTTGGGACGTTTTCGCGTTAACATGTTTACCCAGCGTGGCTCTATCTCCATGATCTTGCGGACAATTCCTTTTAATGTCCAAACATTAGAAGAACTGCAACTGCCGCAGATAATTAAAAAGCTCACTCAGGAACAGCGCGGACTGATTCTGGTTACCGGAACTACTGGTTCCGGTAAATCTACGACCCTTGCGAGCATGATTGATTGTATAAACTCTAATCGCACCGCACATGTTATTACCATAGAGGATCCTATAGAGTTTTTACATCGCGATAAAAAGAGCATTATTAATCAGCGTGAGGTTGGGGTGGATACCGATAGTTTTGCCAACGCACTTAAGTCGGCACTGCGTCAAGATCCCGATGTTATTCTCGTCGGTGAAATGCGTGATTTTGAAACTATTGAGACCGCTTTGACCGCCGCCGAAACCGGCCATCTAGTGTTATCTACCCTGCATACTGTGGATGCTCAAGAGAGTATTAACCGTATTGTCAGCGTTTTTCCACCCTTTCAGCAGCGCCAGATCAGGGCACAGCTCTCCTCAATCCTTAAGGGAGTCATCTCGCAGCGCCTAGTACCCTGCACTGATGGCAAGGGTCGTGTGCCAGCGGTCGAAGTCATGGTCTCCACAGCGCGAGTGCGTGAGTTGATCGACGATAAAGAGAAGACCAAAATGTTGCGCGACACTATTCAGCAGGGTTTTGACTCCTATGGTATGCAGACTTTTGACCAGTCGTTGATGGGTTTGTTGGGCAAGAATTTGATCACCTACGATGAGGCTCTGCGTCAAAGTAGTAATCCAGACGATTTCCGCCTGAAGTTTTCTGGGGTATCTTCAACCTCAGATCTTTCTTGGGATCAGTTTAGTACTGAAAAGCAGGAGCAGGAGGACGAAAGTTAAGAGTGGCACTATCTGGGGCGGACAAGACTCCTAAAGCCTATGTTTTAGCACTACGCTGGCTGACTGTACGTCCATACAGCATAAGTGCTTTGCGCCAGCGCTTGCAGCGCAAAGGGTGTGAATCTGCGGATATCGACCAAGCTTTGGCACGCTGCCAAGAGCTACGTTATCTAGATGATGAACGCTATGCTACAGATTTAGCCGCAGGGTTGATGAGGCGCGGTGCCGCAGTTGGTATGCGCCTGTTGCATGAGTTGAAAAAACAGGGCATCGATGATGACCTAGCCGCTGCAGTGGTTGATAATATCTGTAACGAGCAGGATGAAGAGGAGCTGCTAACCTCGCTGTTGCAACGGCGCTATGCACATCTCGATCTCACTGCCCTTGAGCAACGACAAAAACAACGAATAGTTAATTATTTACAACGGCGTGGATTTGGCCTCGCCATGATTTTACAGCATCTAAAATAGGTAAAGGATTCGCATGTTAAGCGCTAACGAAATTCGTGCACGATTTATCCAATATTTTGAAAAAAATGGTCACCAAGCGGTGCCATCATCGTCCCTGGTACCGCATAACGATCCCACTTTATTGTTTACCAACGCCGGAATGAATCAGTTTAAAGATCAGTTCCTTGGTTTGGAGACACGCGACTATGTGCGTGCCACCTCAGCGCAAAAATGTGTGCGCGCTGGCGGTAAACATAATGATTTGGAAAATGTTGGTCGTACTGCACGTCACCACACCTTTTTTGAGATGCTGGGCAACTTCTCCTTCGGCGATTACTTCAAACGCGATGCCATTCGCTTTGGTTGGGAATTTTTGACGGTAGAAATGCAGCTGCCGGTTGAGGATTTGTGGGTTTCCGTCTTTGAAGATGACGATGAAGCCTTCAATATTTGGCGCGATGAGATCGGTGTGCGCGAAGAGCGTATTTTACGCCTGGGTGAAAAGGATAATTTTTGGTCTATGGGTGATACTGGCCCTTGCGGGCCCTGCAGTGAGATCCATATCGATCAGGGCGAGGCCATGGCCTGCGGGCCAGATTGTGCTCTAGGTGTGTGTGACTGCGACCGTTTTCTGGAGCTGTGGAATCTGGTCTTTATGCAGTACGAACGCGATGCCAATGGAACTCTGACTCCATTGCCAAAGCCATCCATAGATACGGGGATGGGCTTGGAGCGGATAACCGCTGTTGTGCAAGGGGTTAAAAGCAACTACGATACCGACCTGCTGCGGGCTATCATCGCCAATATTGAGCAGCTATCGGGCAAAACTTATGGCGAAAATGAGACCAATGATGTGTCGATGCGGGTTATTGCCGACCACAGCCGTGCTACGGCATTTTTGATTGCCGACGGTATTTTGCCCAGCAATGAGGGGCGCGGCTATGTGTTGCGGCGGATTATGCGCCGCGCAGCGCGCCACGCTAAAATGCTCGGTTTTAGTGAACCGGTGCTGTATAAAACCGCCCGTTTTGTTATGGAGCTGATGATGGGGGCCTATCCAGAACTGGAAGAGCGCCTTGACTATGTAGCTCGAGTAGTTAAAAACGAGGAGGAGCGCTTTATCCAGACCTTAGATAAAGGCTTGCGTATCCTTAATGATGAGATAGCTCAGCTGAAACAGCGTGGGGAGAATATTATCCCTGGCGATACGGTGTTCCGCCTTTACGATACCTTTGGTTTTCCTGTCGATCTAACTGCCGATATTGTCGAAGCTGAGGCATTTACCCTCGACGAAGCTGGTTTCGAGAGTTGCATGGAGCGTCAGCGCCAGCAGGCGCGTGCCAACTGGAAAGGGTCGGGTGAAGCGGGTATCGACCTTATCTATAAACAGTTGGCCGAACAGGGACTGAGCACAGAATTTACCGGTTATGCGAAGTTAGATGATTTCGGCACCATTGTGGCCCTTATCAAAGAGGGTAAATTGGTGGATACTGTCAGCGCTGGCGATCAGGTGGAAATTATCACCTCTATCTCTCCATTCTATGGCGAGTCTGGCGGACAAAGTGGTGATGTTGGCACAATATGTGTGGACGGGGGGCAGGCTACGGTCAGTGATACCTTGAAACCTATGCCGCAGTTACTGGTTCATGTAGCTACTGTTGATTCGGGTACGCTGAGTTGCGGTGCGGCTGCGGAGTTACACGTGGATGCTGTAGCACGCCAGTGCTGTGCTAACAATCATAGTGCGACACATGTGTTGCAGGCGGTGCTAGTTGATGTTCTTGGTGATCACATCAAGCAGGCTGGTTCGCAGGTTACTCCAGAGCATCTACGTTTTGACTTTACCCACTTTTCTGCCATGAGTGCTGCCGAGCTTACCCAGGTAGAGAATGAGGTGAACCGACGTATCCGTGAGAATGCGCAGGTTGATACTCAGGTCATGGATAAGGATAGTGCTGTTGCCGCTGGTGCCACGGCACTGTTTGGCGAAAAGTATGGTGACAGCGTGCGCGTGGTGCGTATGGGAGATTTTAGCATGGAGCTATGTGGTGGCACTCATACTGAGGCTACCGGCAATATCGGACTGTTCAAAATTTTACAGGAAGCCGGTATCGCAGCAGGGGTGCGCCGGATAGAGGCGACTACTGGGGCGCAGGCTTTGGATCTTATCCACAGCGAAGAGCAGATGATAGACAATTTGGCCGCGCTGGTGAAGAGTGATCGTAGTCAACTTGAAGGACGCTTAAAGCGGTTGATGGAACAACAAAAAGAGATGGAGCGCGAAATTTCTACTCTGCAAGATCGTCTAGGCGCTGATCGTGCCAGCAGCTTGATGGACCAAGTGCAAACCCTTGGCGCGGTGAAGTTGTTGGCGGTGCGCATCGATAATCTCGACGGCAAACAGGTGCGTGAACAGGCGGATAAATTGCGCGATCAGTTGCAGTCCGGTGTGGTTGTTCTGGGAAGTGTAGTTGATGGCAAAGTTGCTCTGTTGGTAACAGTGACCAAGGATCTTGTCGGTAAGCTGAAAGCTGGCGACTTGATTAAGCCGTTAGCACAGATAGTCGGTGGCCGTGGCGGTGGTCGTCCAGATATGGCGCAGGCCGGTGGCTCCAAGCCCGAGCAGTTGGATGCTGCCCTCGCTGCGGCGTCCGAGATTGTAGCTAGCGCGCAGGAACTTTAATGGAGTAGGGCAATGAAACAGGCTATAATTCGGACCGCTGAGCAGGAGGAGTATCTCCACCCCGACCATAAACTGTTTTTTGTACGCGATGTGGTTACCGCTGCCACCAATCAATATCTCTCCCTGCATCGTGGGCGCATTGAACCCAATGGTGAGATCTTGATGCACAGTCAAGCGCAGAGTGAGACTATTTATGTTTTATCTGGCGAGGTGGTGTGTACAATAGGTGCTGAAGAGAGCACACTGGGCGCTGGTAGTTGCGTGGTGGTGGCGCCGGAAATAGCACGCGGTCTGAAAAATATAGCCGATCAACCTGCTGAACTGCTCATAGTTTTTGCTCCACCGCGCTGCTGATGTAGCCTAAAAATAGCCTAGTACAGAGACAGCCTCGCAAGTGGGGCTGTTTTCTTTTTGCCACTAGGTATAACAGGTGGTATATAGGTACTTTTGCGGGAGTTAAGAGCTCCTTTTATGCTGCCGTAATGTTTACATACTGGCGCTAATAAAATTTTACTACTTATGCCAAGAGGATAACTGATGTTTCGAGGCACAACCATAGTTTGCGTGCGTAGACCAGATCAAGTAACCATGGCCGGAGATGGGCAAGTAACCCTGGGGCACACGGTGATGAAGCATGGCGCCTGTAAAATTCGTCGCATGCATAACGATAACATTATCGCTGGATTTGCTGGCAGCACGGCTGATGCCTTTACCCTATTTGAGAAGTTTGAGGCCAAGCTGCAGGAGTATCGCGGGCAACTGGCGCGTTCAGCGGTGGCTCTAGCCAAGGAGTGGCGCACCGATCGAGTTTTGCGGCGTCTGGAGGCTCTACTAATTGTTGCCGATAAGGAGCTTACCCTAGTTATCTCCGGTGCCGGAGATGTGATTGAAACCGATGACGGCGTAGCCGCGATAGGTTCTGGAGGCAGTTATGCGCAGGCTGCGGCGCGGGCATTACTGCGCAATACCGAGATGAGCACGGTCGAAATCGCTCAGCAGGGGCTGCAGATAGCTGCTGAAATTTGTATTTACACCAATGATCATATCAGCATGGAAACTCTTTCCACTGCGCCAGCGGGATCTTGATAATGAATAATTTTACTCCGCGAGAAATCGTTTCTGAACTGGATCGCTACATAATTGGCCAAAATGGTGCAAAGCGTGCTGTGGCTGTGGCGCTGCGCAATCGCTGGCGACGTCAACAGGTGCCAGCTGATCTGCGCGATGAAATTTCGCCGAAAAATATAATTATGATCGGTGCTACCGGTGTGGGTAAAACCGAAATAGCGCGCCGTTTGGCTAAATTGGCGCAGGCCCCTTTTATCAAAGTTGAGGCGAGTAAGTTTACTGAGGTTGGTTACGTTGGTCGCGACGTGGAGAGCATGGTGCGCGATCTGATGGAGTTAGCTATTACCATGGTACGCAAAACCGAGGCGGAAAAGGTGCAGGTAAAGGCTGAAGAGCGCGCGGAAGAGAAGTTGCTCGATCTGTTGTTGCCGGGTGAACGGGCTAGCCTAGATGATGAGGATGAGTTCGCTGCAGCTGACGACGAGGCGCTCACCTCTGGGGGCAAGCGCGACGGCATGCGTACCCGCGATAAACTGCGACGTTTGCTGCGGATGGGGGAGCTGGATCAGCGTTTTGTCGAGCTGCAGACCGAAGAGCATAATATCCCCGCCATGGAGGTGTTAACTCCTCCAGGTGCTGAAGATATGGGGTTCAATATCAAGGAGATGTTCGGCAATCTGTTCCCCAAGAAGACCAAGCGGCGACGGATTAAAGTTGCTGAGGCACGCCAGATTATCACCGATCAGGAAGCAGAGAAGCTGGTGGATATGGATAATGTGCAACAGCTGGCGCGTGATCTGACCGAGCAGAGTGGCATAATCTTTATTGATGAGATCGACAAGGTTGCCAGCAGCACTGCCGGCAGTGGCCCCGAGGTCTCACGCGAGGGTGTGCAGCGTGATATTTTGCCCATAGTGGAGGGGAGTACCGTTAACACCAAGTATGGAGCTATAAAGACCGACCACATTCTGTTTATTGCCGCTGGCGCTTTTCATGTGGCTAAACCATCAGATCTGATTCCTGAGCTGCAGGGGCGCTTTCCGATTCGGGTCGAACTGGACAACTTGGGCGAGGAGGAGTTTGTCCGTATTCTAACCGAGCCTAAAAATGCGCTGGTTCATCAATATCAGGCGCTGATGAAGACTGAAAATATAACGCTGGAAATTACCCCAGATGCCATCAGTGAGATCGCGCGTACCGCCGCTCAGGTAAATGAGCAAACAGAAAATATCGGCGCACGCCGACTGCATACGGTGATGGAAAAGTTGCTGGAGGATATCTCATTTAATGCTCCGGAGATGAACGAAAATAGCATCAGTATAAATGCCGAACAGGTGCGCAGCAGTTTAGATAGTATCGCAGGTAACGAAGATCTATCGCGCTTCATTCTCTAAGTTGTGATTTAAGTGAAGATTAAGGATAAAGTAATGCAGGATATTATTAAAAAGGCTAGTACGCTAATAGAGGCACTGCCGTATATACAGCGTTTTAGCAACAAGACTGTGGTCATCAAATATGGCGGTAATGCCATGGTAGATGAGCAGCTAAAAGAGGGTTTTGCGCGGGACATTATACTGCTGAAACTTATCGGTATCAATCCGGTGATAGTGCATGGTGGTGGTCCACAGATTGGCAAAGTTCTTGAAGAGATGGGACGCACAACCGATTTTATTCAGGGCATGCGTGTCACCGACTCGGAAACCATGAACGTGGTGGAGATGGTGCTCAGTGGCAAAGTCAATAAGGAGATCGTAGGTAATATCAACCACTTCGGCGGTAAGGCTGTTGGCCTTTCTGGTAAAGATGGCAATCTTATAACGGCAAAGAAGATGGATTTGACGCGTATCAATCCCGATACTCTTACTCCCGAGATTATTGATGTGGGGATGGTGGGCGAGGTTGTCTCAATTAATCCTGCCGTGTTGACTGCTCTGGAGGTGAGCTGTTTTGTGCCGGTTATCGCGCCGGTTGGTGTTGGCGTAAATGGTGAAACCTATAATATTAATGCCGATCTGGTGGCTGGTCGGGTGGCCGGTGCACTCAAGGCAGAAAAACTTATTTTGCTCACCGATGTCGAAGGGGTAAAAGATAAGCAGAAACAGTTGATATCAACTATAGATATTAGTCAAGTACCTGGTCTAATTGAAGACGGTACTATAAGTGGCGGCATGATTCCTAAAGTTAACTGCTGTGTCGATGCGGTTAATGAAGGGGTAATCAAAGCGCACATTATTGATGGTAGAATGCAGCACGCCTGCCTATTGGAGATCTTTACTGACCAAGGCATAGGCACTGCAGTAGCGAGGTTTAAGGATGAATAATCAACAGAATGTTCCCAGCCAGCAATGGATAGAGCGTGGTGATAAGCATATTGTTACCACCTATGGTCGTTATCCGCTCGTAGCGGTAAAGGGCAGCGGGTGCTGGTTGTGGGATGCCGATGGCAACAAATATCTCGATTTTCTCGCCGGTGTGGCGGTCAACAATCTAGGTCACTGCCATCCCGCAGTGGTAAAGGCGTTGCAGCAGCAGGCGGCAACTCTGATACACTGCTCTAACTATTACCACATCCCGAGTCAGATTGAGTTGGCAGAGATGCTGTGCGCTAACTCCTTTGCCGATCGGGTGTTTTTCTGCAACTCCGGAGCGGAAGCGAATGAAGCGGCCATGAAGTTGGTACGTAAGCACAGCGCTGAGCGCTATGGCAGTGATCGTTTTGAAGTTATCACCGCTTTAGCTTCATTCCACGGACGTACCATTGGCACTCTGAGTGCGACGGGGCAGGATGCGCTACACAAAGGTTTTACGCCGGTAGTACCCGGGTTTAAATATGTTCCCTTTGGGGATGTTGCGGCAATGCAGGCTGCCGTTGATGGCAAAACCTGCGCGGTTATGTTGGAGCCGGTACAGGGCGAGGGCGGCATAAATGTTGCTCCTGCTGGGTACTTGCAGGCGGTGCGCGAATTGTGCGATAAACACAATCTGCTCCTGGTGTTTGATGAGGTGCAGGTCGGCTGTGGGCGCACGGGCAAGCTGTTTGCTTATCAGCATGATGATGTTGCTCCGGATATAATGACTCTGGCCAAGGCCTTGGCTGGTGGCCCACCGATTGGTGCCATGTTGGCGCGTGAGCAGGTAGCCGCGACCTTCACTCCAGGTACCCATGGTTCGACTTTTGGCGGTAACCCCCTAATTACCACTGCAGCGATTGCCTCACTGCGCACCTTGATTAACGATGGTGTGCTGGAAAATTGTGTGGAGATGGGGGCGTATCTGCGCAGCAGGTTGGAACAACTGAGCCAGCGTTACTCTTTTGCTGGTGAAGTGCGCGGCCGCGGTTTGATGCTGGGCTTGAAATTGGACATTCCTGGCGCTGATATTGTCAAACAGGCCATGAAAAAAGGGCTATTGATAAACTGTACCGCCGGCAGCGTCCTGCGTTTAGTTCCGCCCCTTATTGTAACTCGCGCTGAGATTGACACGGCGATGGATATTCTCGATGGGGTATTGGCGCAGGTTGAAGTTTAATTAGTGCTCCCATGGTATTGTCTGTTGCCCAGTTAGTATAGCAACGCAAAAGACTAAGGAGGATATGTTGAAACAACCCAAGGAAGTAATCATACTCATTGCCGTAATAGTAGTACTGATGGTTGCCGCCCTGATTTGGACATCTACCCACACCAGTCGTGGTAAATATAAAGCGCCGTATAAGTATTTTCCTGGGGATCGCCCCAACTATAATCGGCAGCCGCAGTAGTCGGTTTGGCTTAAAGCGTAGTATTGAAATAGGTTTCAATCTATCTTTTACCAGTAAGTTATGTAGGTAATCAGGAGTATTATTGTGAATAAAGATTTTCTCTGCTTGTCCGAATGGTCGGCATCGGAACTAGATGCCATCTTAACCCTGGCCACAGAGTTAAAAGCAAAACAGCATCAAGGTGTTGCCCATCCATTGTTGGCCGGTAAAACTCTGGGTATGATCTTCGAAAAAAGCTCCACCCGTACCCGTATCTCGTTTGAGGTCGGCATGTACCAACTCGGTGGCCACGCTCTGTTTCTCTCTTCAGGTAATACTCAGCTCGGGCGTGGCGAATCAATCAAGGATACTGCTCGGGTCATGTCGCGCTATGTTGATGGCATCATGATTCGCACCTTCTCGCAGGCGGGAATTGTGGAGTTGGCGCAATATGCTGATATTCCAGTGATCAATGCCTTGACTGATAGTTATCATCCGTGCCAGATAATGGCAGATCTGCTTACCGTGTTAGAGCATCTGGGCAGTTACAAGGATAAAGTTTACTGCTGGATCGGGGATGGCAACAATATGGCCAACTCGTGGATAAATGCGGCGGTGGTATTTGGCTTCGAGTTGCGCATTGCCACGCCACGCGGTTACGAGCCCGATGCTCAGGTAGTTGCGCAGGCGCAGCAACGCGGAGCTAAGTTGCTCTTTACCAACGATCCCCTGGAAGCCGCAGCTAATGCTGATGTATTGAACACCGATGTCTGGGCCAGCATGGGACAGGAACAGGAGCAAGCCCAGCGCGAACAGGATTTTGCAGGTTTTCAGCTCAACAGCGAGGTGGTCGCAGTGGCCGCAGCCGACTGTCTGGTTCTGCACTGCTTGCCGGCTCATCGCGGTGAAGAGATCAGTGAAGAAGTTCTTGAGGGGCCACATTCAGTGGTATTTGATGAGGCGGAAAATCGTCTGCATGTACAAAAGGCGATAATGGCAACCTTGATGGGTCGAGGTTAGTAGATGGATATTCAGTGTCCCCACTGTCAGTTCAGTCGTCAGGTAGATGCTTCTCTACTGCCTAACTTACCCTGCAAGGTGACCTGTCCGCAGTGTAAACAGAGTTTTGTGCTTGGTGCGGATGCGCAGCCAGAGTTAAACTCCGCTGCACAATCTGCACCCATAGCTGCTGTCCCCACACCTGATCCTGCACCAGCTATCAGTTCAGCTGCTGCAGTGCCGCCGCCTGTACCCGCCGCTGCCAACACTGACTTTGGTACAGAACAGCCTGCGGGATTCTGGGTGCGCGTGCTTGCCGCTATTCTCGACAGCATGCTCTGTAACCTATTGGTCTTTGTTATGGGGTTTGTGCTGGGGCTGTTGCTGAATTTCACCAATAGTTACATGGGGCCGAGCGCCCAGTTACTGTTGATGGTCATGGGCATTCTGGTGACGCTTTTCTACTATGTTTTCTTTACCGGATACTGTGGTCAAACCCCAGGTAAAATGGCACTGCACATTAAAGTGGTGCACAAGGATGGTTCCGATGTTAGCTATGGTCAGGCATTTGTGCGTGAGACCATCGGTAAAACTGTTTCATCTTTAATTTTCTGTATTGGCTATCTGATGGTAGCTTTTCGTAGCGATAAACGGGGGCTGCATGATTTGATTGCTGCCACCAAGGTAAATAAACTCTAGCTTAGTGTGTCAAGGAGACGCTCATGCAAAAAAAAGGGACGATAAAAAAAGCTGTTCTGGCCTACTCTGGTGGTTTGGATACTTCTATTATCCTGAAGTGGCTGGTGGAAGAATACGGTTGTGAGGTAATAGCTTTTGCGGCCGATCTCGGTCAAGGGGAAGAGTTAGACTTTATTCCTAAAAAAGCGAAAGATACAGGGGCGAGCAAGTGCTTTGTCGAAGATCTACGCGAAGAGTTTGTGCGTGATTTTGTCTTTCCTATGTTTCGGGCTAATGCCATCTATGAGGGGCGCTACTTTCTTGGCACCTCAATTGCGCGTCCACTGATTGCTAAAAAGCAGATGGAAATTGCTATTGCCGAAGGTGCGGATGCGGTATCGCATGGTGCTACCGGTAAAGGCAACGATCAGGTACGCTTTGAACTGGCCTACTACCATTTTGACCCGAGCATTCAGGTCGTTGCTCCATGGCGTGAGTGGGATATGAACAGCCGTTCGGCTCTGGAAGCCTATGCTAAAAAATTCGGGATTCCGGTTCCTACCAGCAAAAAGTTCCCTTGGAGTAGTGACCGCAACCTGCTACACATCTCATTTGAGGGTGATGTACTGGAGAACCCTTGGGCCGAAGCACCGGAAGAGATGTATGTCCTCACCACCCGCCCAGAGGATGCGCCAGACGAGGCAGAATTTGTCGAGATCGAGTTTAAAAATGGTGATGCTGTAGCGGTCAATGGTGAGCAACTTTCTCCGGCAAACTTGCTGGCTAAGCTCAACCAATTAGGCGGTAAACACGGCATTGGGCGTGTGGATCTGATGGAAAACCGCTACGTTGGGATGAAGAGCCGCGGTGTCTATGAAACTCCCGGTGGCACTATCCTCGAAGAGGCGCACCGTGGGGTGGAATCTATCACCATGGATCGCGAAGTGATGCACCTGCGTGACTCACTGATCTCCCGCTATGCTGAGATGGTCTACAACGGCTACTGGTTCGCTCCTGAGCGTATCGCTTTGCAAGCGCTAATTGATGATACTCAGAAGAGCGTAAATGGTATGGCGCGAGTCAAACTATACAAAGGTCATTGCCGTGTAGTGGGACGTAAATCGGATACTGACAGCCTGTTCAATGTTGAGTTTGCTACCTTTGAGGCAGATTCAGTCTACAATCAGGCCGATGCCGAAGGCTTTATCAAGCTTAATGCGTTGCGTTTACGCATTCAGAGTATGATGAACAAGAAAAAGTAACGCACTTTAAGTAGGTTAGTGTAGTATGGGCTGTCCCCGTAATCTGCGAGGACAGCCCTATATTGCGCCAGCTGTTCCTTTGGCAGATAGTGTCAGCCTCGCCCCAATAAAAAGATCTCCCGCACGGCGTGGGGTGCTAATCACAGGGAGATATAGAGCTAACTATCCTCACCTAAGGTCTGTCATGTCTTTTCCACTACAAAAACATATTAAGTCTTCGGTTGTTGCCTGTATCATCGATGAACAACAGAGAATATTGTTAACCAAACGCAGTATCCCGCCGTTTTTTGGTAAATGGGTAATGCCGGGGGGGAAAATTGACCATGGCGAGACCATGCATCAGGCGCTAAAACGTGAGGTGGATGAGGAAGTTGGTCTGCAGGTTAGCGTCGAGACGTTGATTGATGTGTACGAGCATATAGGCATCGGTGAACGTCAGGATCACTATATTATCCTCTATTACCGCGCCTTACCCCTGAGCTTTGAACTCAATATTAATCCAGCTGAACTCAGCGAAGCGCGCTGGTTTAGTGCCCATGAACTCGTCGAGTTGGACGTACCCCCTGGTAGTCGTCATATCCTCTCCATAGTTTTTCCTGACCAACCATGGAACCATCTCGCTGCTCCCAACTATACTACCGAATTTGAACTTCCCGGTGGCTCTGCCGCAGAAGAATCCGAATAGTATGCGGGGGCGCTAAACATGTTTCAGATTGTGGATAAACAGGTGTTTCTCGATTACCCACTGGGGCATCATTTGCACTGTATGATCAGCCAGATTGGTAATGATTTACACCTCAATCAACCGCAGAATAATGACCTTAGCTGTGCAAACAAGTGGGCATTAATAGAGTCAGTTATGCAGTTGGTGGCTTCGGGAGAGGGCAATCTGAAAAAATTACACTTTCTCCTGTTTCCTGAGGCGACGTTGCCAGCGCAATATCTGGATCGCGCCCTGAAGATTATAGAGGAGAAGTTTTGTGTCAACACTGTGACTATGTTTGGTGTTGAACATATTAAATTACACCAGTTCAAAGAGGTGG
The DNA here is from genome assembly GCA_034006225.1 of Desulfuromonas sp. Taxonomy (GTDB): domain Bacteria; phylum Desulfobacterota; class Desulfuromonadia; order Desulfuromonadales; family Desulfuromonadaceae; genus Desulfuromonas. The sequence goes on from JAVETC010000020.1 coordinate 41,403, forward strand.
TGCAGCGTTACGCTGCAGATAATCAAGAGCTGTTGCAATCAGTTCTTACCGATATGGACAGCGCGGATATCGCCAATCTTCGGGTTAACTGGGCTGTTGTGGCCATTAAACAGGGCGACGGTAAGTTGCGCATATTTCTCCAAGCCAAGAGCCATCCCTTTGTTGGCGAGGAGAGTATGGATACTAGCGATCTATACCACGGCAAGGTTTTTCCGATGTTTCATAGTCAGCCTACCGGCTTTAATTTTATGGCCATGATCTGTTTTGACTACATCTATCGGACAATTTACCACTCCAATATCAGTACTGTAATCAACCATGCCAATGAGCTGTTTTTTAGCACGCGGCAGCGCCTAGATTTTTTAGCAATTCTTGAGTGCAATCCTAAGCCCGAGCATGATACCTTTCGCGATGTAATCAACGGTTTTTATGGCGAATACTTGGCCGCAGCACCTGGAGTGCGCGAAACTATCACTGTTTTCTGTAATAGTTCAGGACAAACGCGCGATTATATACCCCATGCTTTGGCGGAGGATACCTTTGGCCGCTCGGCGGTGATCATCCATAAAAAACATAAGATGTCTAACGATAATCTTAACGAGTTTAATATTGACGATTTTTCTGGCCTGCCGATTCGCCGCTTGCGATTTGGCTGCGATAATCGGCTTTATTACTTCAATTTACCGATCTTCTACGAATTCGATCCGCGTAGCACGCGGATGCCGTTGAAGGTCCACTCTATATTTGAACCCACAGCACAGGGTGGTTGGCAACATGTCAACTACAGATTAACCCCTGCGCAACCACCAAGGAGCGCATCATGAGCAAGAAACTTTGGGGCGGACGTTTTACCCAGCCTACCGATAAATTTGTTGAGGAGTTTACCGCCTCCATCGATTTTGATCAGCGGATGTACCGCTATGATATTCAGGGCTCAATGGCGCATGCGCGCATGCTCGGGCGTCAAGGCATTATCGCTCCTGAAGAAGCGCAGCAAATATGTGCAGGGTTAGAACAGATCCTGACCGATATCGAAGCGGGAAAAGTTGAGTTTACTGTCGCTTTGGAAGATATTCACATGAATATCGAATCGCGCCTAATAGAGAACATCGGCAGTGTGGGTGGCAAGTTGCATACTGGGCGCTCGCGCAATGATCAGGTAGCGGTGGATATCCGTCTCTATCTGCGCGATGAGATGAAAGCTATCCTCACCTATTTAGATAAGTTGCAGGAGGCACTACTAACTCAGGCCGATGCCAACTTGAATACCATCATGCCAGGTTATACCCATCTCCAGACCGCGCAACCAGTGCTGTTTGCTCATCACATGTTAGCTTACTACGAAATGTTCTGCCGCGATAGTGGGCGCATGCAGGATTGCTTGGTGCGGATGAATGTGCTGCCATTGGGAGCTGGAGCTCTTGCTGGTACGACTTTCCCCATTGATCGTGAATCAGTTGCAGCGGATCTAGGCTTTGATGGGGTAACGCGTAATAGTTTAGATTCGGTCTCCGATCGCGATTTCGCTCTAGAGTTTTGTTCCGCCGCCGCCACAGTAATGATGCACCTGTCGCGCTTGAGTGAGGAGCTGGTATTGTGGTCTAGCGCCGATTTCAACTTTATTGAGCTTACCGATGCTTTTTGCACTGGCAGCTCAATAATGCCGCAAAAAAAGAATCCCGATGTGCCCGAGCTGGTGCGCGGTAAAACTGGGCGGGTGTACGGCAATCTGATGAGCCTGTTAACTCTGATGAAATCACTGCCGCTAGCGTACAACAAAGATATGCAAGAGGATAAAGAGCCTCTGTTTGACAGTATCGACACCGTCAAGGGGAGCCTGAAGATCTTTGCCGATATGATAAGCCAGATGTATGTAAAAGCTGACAATATGCGCATTGCCGCCGCGCGTGGTTATTCAACAGCTACTGATGTTGCCGACTACTGTGTAACTAAGGGGATTCCTTTCCGCGATGCGCATGAAATCGTGGGTAAAACTGTACGCTACTGCATTGAACATCAGAAGGATATTCCTGAACTGAGTATCGCTGAGTTTAAACAGTTCAGCCCAGTTATCGAAGAGGATATCTACGATTTTGTAACCTTGGAGGCCTCGGTTAATGCTCGCCGCGCAACTGGTGGTACCGCACGTAGTGCGGTGACCCAAGAGATAGCACGCGCGCGCAAAATCAGGCAGGAGAGATAAGATGTTACGTGGTGCACTGTTTATATCATTACTGCTGACCTTGGTTGGCTGTGGTACCGTCGGGCCGGTTCAGCCGCTGCAAAAGGCACTACCCCAAGCGGTCAACAATGCTACTGTGCAGCAAAAAGGTTTGGCGCTGCTGTTGGCTTGGGATATCCCAACTAGTAATCAAGATGACAGTGCACTGACCGATCTAGCTGGTTTTGCCGTGTATAAAACCGACTACGATCTGGCAAAGGGCTGCCCCGAATGCCGTCCACCTAAAACGCTGCTGCGCAAAATAGATCTGGACTACTATCGCAGCAGTAACCGCAACAGCCAGCGCATCTACCTGTGGGATAGTGCTGTTGAGGAGGAGACCGGCTACAGCTATAAAATTGTCCCTTACACCGACGCCGGTCACGAAGGTGGCGCTACTCTGCTGCACCGCGCCTGTTTTACCACCGCTTCTGCTGTTACTGAGCTCAGTGCTCAGGGCTTAGATAGCCAAGTGCGGTTGACATGGATAGCTGCTGGGGAGAACCGCCAAGGCATTGAGTTACTGGGCTATAATATCTATAGACGCAGTGGCAAAGAGTATTTTGCTGCCCAGCCGATCAACGAACAGCCGATAACCGCAACAGGTTATGACGATCTGAATGTCGAAAATGGTAAGGATTACACCTATGCAGTGCGCACGGTGATCGCCATCGGTGATCTGCAACTGGAAAGTACCCTGTCCGCTGAGGCGATAGCGCGGCCAAACCGCCCTTAGGTTGTAACTTTACTTTGCTTACAACTTATGTTATCAGCTTAGTCTTAGCTTGCTAACTACTTAAATTTAAGCAGGTTTGAATTTGTTTTTTGTCTGGAGGAGGACAGTATGATTAAAGGTTCAATGGTTGCTATCATTACCCCATTCGATGCTAATGGTAATGTTGACGAAGATAAATTTCGCCAACTGGTGGAGTTCCAAATAGCAAATGGCACCGATGTTATTGTGCCCTGCGGTACCACTGGTGAGTCGGCGACCCTTAACTATGAAGAGCATGATCTAGTTATTCGGGCCTGCATTGAGCAGGTAAATGGGCGTGTACCGGTAATTGCTGGTACTGGCTCTAACTCCACTGCTGAAGCGGTAGAGATTAGTCTCCATGCTAAAGAGATGGGTGCCGATGGGGTGCTGTTGGTTAGTCCATATTACAACAAACCCTCACAAGAGGGGCTATATCAACACTATAAAACTATTGCCGAAGCGGTTGCTTTGCCGCAGGTGCTGTACAACGTGCCTGGGCGTACCGGTATGAACATGCTGGCCGAAACTACTATCCGTTTAGCGCAGATAGATAATATTGTCGCCATAAAAGAGGCTTCGGGGGATGTCACTCAAGCCAGCGATATTATCAATAAAGCCGGTGACAAGATCGATGTTATCTCGGGCGATGATTTCCTAACGCTGCCGCTGATGGCCTGCGGTGCCAAAGGGGTAATTTCGGTAACGGCGAACATAATGCCTAAAGAGGTTAAAGCCATGGTCGTGGCTATAAATGAGGGGCGCTGGGATGATGCGCGCAAGATGCATCTGCAGTTACTGGATATGCATAAAGCGATGTTTATCGAATCAAATCCAGTACCGGTGAAAACAGCGGTAGCTCTAATGGGTAAATGTGATACGCAGGTACGCCTGCCCCTGTGCGCTCTACAGCCAGCAAGTTTGGAAAAGCTCAAAGCAGTAATGGCTACTTGCTCCCTGATCTAATTAAACGCAGGATACATTTTGTTCCAACATATAACGACCGGTTAAATATCCGAGAGTGTTGCTCCTCTCGGATTGGTTGTATCTGCAGTCGGAAAAGAGAGGGTATGTAATGGTTAAAATAGCCGTAACTGGGGCCGCTGGCCGCATGGGTAGCTTTTTAATAAAGGCAGTTTGCGAAACCGCAGGGCTAACCTTGGGCGCAGCAATCGAGCACTGTGACCACCCGATGGTAGGGCAGGATGCTGGGATTATCGCCGGGTGTGGGACGCTGGGGGTTACCATCAGTGATAATTTGGAGCAGGCTTTGGCTGCCGCTGATGTGTTGATCGATTTTACCTTCCCCGAGGTTACTTTGGCTAATGCCGAAGTGTGCAATCGTCTGGGGAAGATGATGGTCATCGGCTCTACTGGATTTACCCCAGAGCAGCGCCAACAGCTGGCTAAAATTGCCAGTGATATTGCTGTTGTTTTAGCCCCGAATATGAGTGTCGGCGTGAATGCCTGCTTCAAGTTACTCAAGGAGGCAGCACAGATTCTTGGTGACGGCTTTGATGTGGAGATTGTCGAGCTGCACCACAACAAGAAAAAGGATTCACCCTCTGGTACTGCAGTGCGCATGGGAGAGGTAGTTGCCGACGCCTTGGGGCGTGATTACAATCAGGTGGCTAACTATCACCGTGAGGGGATGTGCGGTGAGCGCAGCCATGATGAGATTGGTATGCAGACGGTGCGTGGTGGCGACATTGTCGGCGAGCATACAGTCTACTTTATCGGCATGGGCGAGCGTATAGAGATCACTCACCGTGCTATGAGCCGCGCTATGTTTGCTCGTGGTGCCGCACGTGCTTGCCAATGGATTCAGTCCAAGTCGGCTGGAATGTACGATATGCAAGACGTTTTAGAGCTGAAATAGACCAATACTTCGTTCGCTGCTCGCGGCTGTTATGGCGAGGAGTAGAATATCAATATGTTGTTCCATTAACAGAATAAGGATGTTTCATGGCCCGTCTAAATGATAATTATTTGAAATTGCAAGCAGGCTACCTGTTTCCCGAAATTAGCCGCCGCGTTAGTGCTTTTGCTGCTGCTCACCCCAATAATCCGGTCATTCGTCTGGGTATTGGCGATGTGACCAAGCCCTTGGTTCCAGCAGTCCTCAAAGCTTTTCATGAAGGGGTTGACGATTTAGCGCAGGGCGCTTCATTTCATGGGTATGGCCCCGAGCAGGGGTATGACTGGTTATCACAGGTCATTATAGATAAGGCATATCGCCCTTTGGGGGTTGAGTTGCAGACATCTGAGGTCTTTATCTCCGATGGTTCTAAGTGCGATAGTGCGAACATCCTCGATATCTTTGATATAAGCTGCAAGGTTGCTATCGGCGATCCGGTCTATCCGGTGTACAACGATACCAACGTGATGGTGGGGCGTACTGGCGCGGCTGACGCTAAAGGCTATTACGAAGGCATTGTCTATATGCCGTGTACCGAAGAGAACAATTTTGCTCCAGCTATGCCGAGTGAAAAAGTTGATATTATCTACCTGTGTTTCCCTAACAATCCTACTGGTGCGGTGGCGACTAAGGAGCAGTTACAAGGCTGGGTCGACTACGCACGCGCTAAGGATGCGGTTATTCTGTTTGATGCTGCTTACGAGGCCTTTATCACTGAAGCAGATATTCCTCACTCTATCTATGAGATAGATGGAGCTAAAGAGTGCGCTATCGAATTTCGCAGCTTTTCGAAAACTGCTGGATTCACGGGCGTGCGTTGCGGGCTTACCGTGGTGCCAGAGCAGCTCATGGCTACTACCGCCGCTGGCAAGCGCGTGGCACTAAATAAACTGTGGAATCGTCGTCAATGTACCAAATTTAACGGTGTTTCCTACCCAGTGCAAAAAGCGGCGGCGGCGGTTTACTCCGACGAAGGCTGGGCGCAGGTTAAAGAGATTATCGATTTCTACATGGAGAATGCAAAAATTATTCGCGAAGGTTTGGAAGCTGCGGGAATCACCTGTTACGGTGGTGTCAATGCTCCCTATATCTGGTTGAAAACGCCTGCCGGTATGACCAGCTGGGATTTCTTCGATAAACTGCTGAATGAGTGTTTCGTTGTCGGTACTCCTGGTAGCGGCTTTGGTCCTAGTGGTGAAGGTTACTTCCGTTTAAGCGCATTTGGCGAGCGTGCCAACGTCGAAGAGGCGGTTAAGCGTATCGTGGAGAAGTGGGGCAAATAGACGCCATTTATTTTCAACAGCGCTAAAACAGCCCGCTACACTCGGTATTTTGAGAGTAGCGGGCTGCTCTATTTGGGGCGTCGCTTAATCCTGCAGTGATGGCGTGCGCGTACCAAAAAAGTAGTCCAAGGTAGATGTTATGCAGATAAACAGCCATATTGAACGCCATACCAGAGATTACTATAAGGCCAATATTGCCCTATTTATAGCTGGGTTCGTTACCTTCTCCACCCTGTATGATGTGCAGCCACTGCTACCAATTCTTGCCGTTAAATTTAATATATCCCCGACAATTGGTAGCTTGATTTTATCGGTTGCCACCTTTGCTCTGGCCTGGACTCTGCCGATATCAGGTAGTATTTCCGATGTGATCGGTCGTAAAGCCATAATGGCTACTGCGGTGCTGAGTACATCGTTGTTAGCACTAGCTAGCGCTAACTGTGACTCTCTGGGGTGGCTATTGGGGCTGCGGCTGGCGCAGGGTGTGGTTTTGGCAGGGGTGCCAGCGGTAGCTATGGCTTATCTCGGCGAGGAGATCTCTCCGCGGGCCATTGGCCCAGCTATGGGGCTATATATCGCAGGCAATGCCATGGGCGGGATGAGCGGGCGGATGCTGACCACTTGGGTAGCAGATATGTCGAATTGGCGCGTGGCCATTGCGACTATTGGTCTCCTTAGCTTGGTGCTGAGCTTAATATTTATCCTAATTATTCCGCGCTCGCGCCATTTTGAGCGGCGCGAATTTCATCTGCTGCAATTATCGCAATCGCTGCTTGGTCATCTGAAAAATCCCCATCTATGCTGTCTGTACGCTATTGCTTTTCTGGTGATGGGCGGTTTTGTCACTCTGTATAACTATGTGACCTTTCTTCTGATTGCACCACCATACTCAATTGAACCCAGTAAGGTGGCGTGGATCTTTATCTCCTATGCCTTTGGCGCGCTCGGTTCCACCCTAATGGGCAGTTTAGTTGGCCGTATTGGCCGCTATCGAGCCATATATCTGGCGCTGAGTATCATGATTGCTGGATTGTTGCTGACGGTGGTGCCAGTGTTTGGCTGCATTGCTGTTGGTATCCTGGTGTTTACCATCGGCTTTTTCGGGGTGCATGCAGTTGCTTCGGCTTGGGTCGGGCTGTACAGCAAGCATGCACGCGCTCAGGCATCGTCGCTATATCTGTTTTTCTATTACCTCGGTTCCAGCCTATCTGGAACCGGCGGCGGGTTGATGTGGAGCAGTTGGGGCTGGAATGGCGTGGTGCTTCTTATCCTCGGGTTCCTGATTGTTGCTGCCCTAGTTATTTTACATCTGGTGCATTTGGGTTCATCAGGTGCACATCAGCCTGAGTAGTTGTCCTTTTTTAAATAAAACTCCTTATTTGATGGTCAAATCTACCCCAGGATTACCGGAGCTGATGTTGCTCTGGGGTTTGGTTACCAACAGCTGGCCATTAGCAACCTGCTGTTCTAGTAGTGCTTGCTTAACAATATTGGCGCGTTGGTTGGCCAACTGTTCCAGTTGCTGTGCTGGTATTGTGCTGGAAGCTGATGGTGCTGGTGTTGAGGATGTTCCCGTGGATTTGCTCGTTAGCTGTTGTTGCAGCAGTTCAATATCGCCAGCTGTTATACGCCCCTTTATGGTTGCGACCAGTTGGGGGTGGCTGACCAGTAGTTGGGCAACCTTGGGCAGATATTTTGTGCTGGTATTAGTCAGCGTGGTGGTACCTGCCTCAAAGGTTAAACGCTCGAAATTGAGCGCGGCACCAATACCGACAAGTTGACCAGCTTTGGCGACTATGCCCAGCGGAGCCAAGGTGAGCATGACGGTATTTTTTATGGTATTGGTCAGTGCGCGGCGGAGTGTTGGCGCTATTTGTAAGCTAGGATCATTTAAATTGCCACGTACCGGAAGATTGAGTTGGATATTGCCGCTGCGGTCGCGCAGCAACGCCAGCGCCAGGTTGACCGGCATCCCCAATGTGGCGGTCACTTCACTATCAGCTGTGGCACTCAATGGTTGCATCCGCAGTTGACTAAGAAAAATATTGCTGTCCATATTCAGTTGCCCCTGCGTGCATGGAGCTGTGAACTCGATATCTAGCTGTCCTTGGTTCAAGGCGTAGCCGATGCTCTCTTCGCAATAAGCTGATACGCTGGGTAGATTAAATCCTTTAATTTTCCCGTTGATATCAAAATTTGCTGGCGCGCGAAAGGGCTGAATAGTGCCACTGAGATCAATATGTGAATATTGGTCTAACAAGGCAGTGAAGGCTATTGGGCTGTATTGGTCACCTTTGGCACTATGCAGGTTATCCAGCGCTAGATTTATGCTGCTTAGTTGCCATGATGTTGGTGTGGCCAGTTTGTTATCACTAAAACTCAGACTGCTATTCTCATCGAGCAGGATTCGATCAACGCTGAAAACAAGCGGATCTGCTGCTGGCTGTTTGGCGGTAATCTGCTCAGGAGCATCCTCAGGAGTGGGCATAGAGTTCAGCCACTGCTCTATCTCCAAGGCACCGCTGCTGGTGCGTACTATGTCCAGATTCACCCCCGCTAGGTGCAGACTGTCGGCGTGCAGCAGTTGCGAAGTGTACACCAGCTTGTCGAGCTCAATATCAGCAAATGTAGCTATATCGTCTGGTGCGATAGTTGGTCTAGAGCTAGCGCTGTGTGCCAGCGCATGGTTCGGCGTAATGTGTTGCAACGCCTGCATGTTGTGCAGCTGTATTTTATCGCAGCTAAACTCTGCATCGGCGTTGAGCTGCAGGGCGGATACTGTTGCCTGAGCAATATGCGCTAGTTGGCGCTGCTGGGCTAATTCGATAATAGTTGTCTGTTCCAGCTGCAGGTCGCCGGAAATATCTACTGTGCTATTTTGTGTATCTGGTGGCGTGGTAATTTTGGTTGTACCATCCCATACCAGCCCGTGCTGTAACCAGCGGTATCCCGGCTGTTGTAGTTCCAGATCGCTATCGGTGATAGTTAGCTGACCTTGCAATACTACCTCGGGGGCGGGGCTGAAGATATCTAGCGCTGAATCACCTTGCCAATTGAAATTAAGTTGGCGTAGCCATACCGCACTATTTGCCCCGCTAATACCGGTGCCAGTTATCGTTCCATCGATACCTAGCAGAATTGCTGAAGCTGTTGTTTCTGCACTTAGGCTAAGGTGCAACTGGCTAGAAAGGTCTCCGGCTACATCGTTCCAGCCCAGAGTGCTAAGGAGCGGGGCGATAGAGCTAAGGGCAAAGTTGTTGATGGATAGGTCGCCGCTGACGCTGGGTTGCTGGGAATATGGTTGTAACAGGGCATCAATTTGCACTGGTGCACCATTGATATTTAAGTCACAGCCTAGGGTGGCAGATAGCTGTGGTTGCCAGCTAATGGTCGGAGTTGCCGCTAAGCTGTTGATAGTAAGCTGTAGATCTAGTTCGGGCAGGTGGAAGTTGATGAGGAAATTTTTGATGTTAATATCGCCGCTGGCTATGTCCCACGACTGGTGATCTTGTTGCGTCTCTAGTTTAGGTGCTAATGCACTATCCTCAGCGGTTGGCGTAGCTGAGTTGAGGATGAAGCCGCCAATCTGGATTCTGTGTGCACTGTCTTGGTTCAGCTGCAGTAGCCCCTCTTCCAGCGTAACGTGGTTGATGGCAACACGCTGCTGCAATAGCGGTAGCCAATCGAGTTGTAGTTGTAATCTCTGGGCTGCGAATACCGGTTTGTCGTGCTGCTGTACCATGACCCCGTTTAGCCCTAGCGTGGCGCTGAACAGGTTGATATCGATATCATCTATGTGCGCCACAATGTCCGGTTGTTTATTCAGCCATGTCTCAAGTCCAATGCGTAGCGCACTAGGCAGAATCAGCAATAGCGCTGCTCCGGCCACTACCAAGAATAGCGCAAGATACCAGCTGCGCTTTTTTTTATTGCTATTGCTCTTTTGTTGCGTGCTCTTTGGTTGCTGGTTCATCATATTTATCCCTGTGCTCGAGATGAGATGAAGTGAAGTTTTCTAACCCAATACTGGTACAGCGCTAGCTCTATAGCGCCGCTGTATATCTGCTTAGTATGCCACATTTTGCCATATTTATAATCGGGTTGTGCAGCTGGCCTATTATAGTTGCTACTGGGGTAAATTTAAATACAACAAAGCCGGTGCGGGGAGGCATCCGCATCGGCTTTGTTGTAAACTAGGAAGAAAGGAGATTACAAGCCTTGCCTGCCACAACAAGCCCTGATGGTTGTTACTCTAGCAAAGCCTACCTACGCTTAATACCGCAACTAGTGCATTTTTTCAGCAGTTGATAGCTGAAACTATCCTGTGCACATGTGCACAGTGGTTGTGGGTCGTTTACTTGCGTGGTGCTGTCTTCAAGCGAATGCTATCTTCCTCCAGCGTAATTATCCCCTCTTTGTACAGGGCACCAACGGCGCGCTTAAATGCCTTTTTGCTTAACCCAAGTAGCTCTTCAATCTCGTTAGGGCTGCTTTTATCGGTCAGGGGGATGGTCTTTGACTGCTGTATGGCTTCGAGGAGAAACTGGCGCGCATCTTCGCGCCCCGCTTTGCCCACCTTATGTATAGTGACATCGACAAGGAAATCTTCGCGTACCCGTTTTATATAACCTACAAATTTGTCCCCGCGAGCAATCCCCGGCGCTAAGTCATCACGGTAGAGTAAGCCGCCAAAACTATTATTGATAATTACCTTAGCCCCCAGATCGGTGAACTTCCACAAGAGTAGATCCACCTCTTGGCCGACATGCAGGTCATGCTGCACTTCAAGGTAGCGTTCAATGCGCGCGCTGGCAATCAAGCGCCCCGAATTATCCACGCCAATACGTACCAGATAGTGCCGATCTAACTGCATGCGCTCAGGTTGGTCGGCAAAGGGGACCAGCAGTTCCTTATCTAACCCCCAATCCAAAAATGCACCATACTTGTTTACTTGACTCACGCGTAGTAAGGCAAACTCCCCAACTTGAGCTACTGGCGGTTTAAGTGTGCCTACCAAACGATCTTGTCGCCCACGATAGACGAAGATGTCCAGCTCTTGCCCAACGTGCATAGCTGCGGTTACTTCGCGTTGGGGGAGTAGTATCGTCTCATCTTCAAAGCGTAACAGCGCGCCGCTTTCGTTAAGCTCTTCTATACTCAATGTATAGGTGTGGCCAATTTCTAGCATGGATCTCTCCTATGGAACATCAACGCTGCTGAATCTATTAGAAGATGGAAGCGATGCGCTCATACGATTTGGTTAAGCGCTTACTGGTCATTTTAAACAGACCGCGCAGTAATTTTAATCCCAAGGTTGGATGGGCATTAACCAACTTCTCAAAATTTTCATTGGATAAAAAAAGTAACTCAACATCACTGAGAGCTTCAGCAGTAACCGTGCGATTGTTATCCGTCAAAAGACATAATTCACCCACTACGGAACCACTGGAGTAGGTGCCAACAATAATATGTCGATTGGTAAACTCAGTCATTTTTTTTATCCCGAGTTGTCCCGATAAAATAAATGCCGCGGAATTGTCCTTGTCACCCTCATGCCAGATGATCTCTCCGGCACTAGCTTGGTGACGAGAAAAAAACTTTAATAGTTGAGTAACCTCTTCGACGGGTAAGTTTTTGAAAAATGGAAATTTGTCTTGCGCCAGCATGGGTAAAGAAGTCATTGTATTGTCCTTACAAGTATTTACACAATCTGTGATTGTTGGTTAATTAGCTAGGGAAGTCAATAGCTCTAATTGCCATTTGCGAAGTTTTATTGGTTATAACGCAACGACTGCTAAGGTATAAGCATTTGAATGTAGCGGAAATGACAAGCGACGAACAGTATATGCGTCTAGCGATAGATCAGGCGCTGCAGGCGCAAGACTTAGGGGAGGTGCCCATAGGTGCCGTGGTTGTTGTCGGGGATGAGGTTGTTGCTGCCGCGGGCAATCGGCGCGAACTATGGCAGGATCCCACGGCCCATGCCGAACTGATAGCCATACGAGCCGCAGCAAAGGCAACCGGCTCATGGCGGCTTGAAGATGCCACTCTGTATGTAACGCTTGAGCCCTGTGTAATGTGTATGGGGGCGATTATTTTAGCGCGCATACCGCGCTTGGTGTATGGTGCCAGTGATGGAAAAGTTGGAGCTGCTGGTTCACTGTACGATTTTTCTACCGATGAGCGCTTTAATCACAGTGTCGCAGTGGAGGCGGGGATATTGGCCGATGAATGTAGCCAATTGCTGAGCACTTTTTTTCTTCAATTGCGTCAGCAGAAAAAGCTTGCTAAAGTAGCCAGCGCCGATTAACCAAATTGCGGAGAGGTGTCCGAGAGGTCGAAGGTGACAGACTCGAAATCTGTTGTGGTGCAAGCCACCGTGGGTTCGAATCCCACCCTCTCCGCCATAATAAAAGCAGCCAGTTACGTTAATTCGTAGCTGGCTGCTTTGTTTTTACTCTATTTTTAGCAACTTGGCAGGTGAGGATATATTATTTTATATATATTGAAATAATAACTGTTAACCACCTTGTTGCAAGTCCGATTCTTACTCGGATAGTAATGACAACTAATTCATTGTCTTATAGCTTTTTGTTTGATTAGCTATTGGGCGCCTTGCAAATTATGGGCGTGCCAGTAGGCAACTGCCTCCGTCCCGCAACATAAAAAAACGGCGACCCAATAGGATCGCCGTCAGCAAACACCAAAAATACATCGAAATAAATAACTCGTTTACGAAGCTGCGTGTCCCGCTCCAAACAGCGGTGCCAGCTTCTTCCATAGAGTGGAACTCTTCTGCTCACTGGCCTGCTTAGCACACTCCAGAGCCAGTTTAAGCTCTTGGCAATCTTCTGCATCATTAGGTTCTAGAGCATGATAGAAGATGCCTGCGGCTCTGGCCTGGCGTAGGAAGCCTTCGGTGGCGTTATCGGCGAGAAGAATGATCTTCATATTCTTCTGCAGATGTTTAAATACCGGAATAACATCTAAGACATTGCTGTTATCAAAGCTCTCACCAATAATTAACACTGCTGGGTGTTGCTCACTTAACAGTTGGACAGCTCCCATAAGGTTACTTACCTGATAGGGAATACCACCAGCTTGTTGCACTACATCATTTACCCTTGATGTGGTAGCGCTACTGCCTTTATAAGCTGTCATTACTGGGAACATGATATCTCTCTCCCTCTTGGCTCTGTTGAGCATCTTGGCCAAGGTGGTGGTTGATTGTTGTTGCTCTAGTCGCTGCGTGCTGACATTGAGCTTCCCATGGATGGGCTTGCACGGCCCTTGGAATGGGTAGGGTAATGTCAGGATAAAGATACCTACTTTCCACGTTAGCTGTGCTGTGTGTGAAAAGTAGGTTGTTGTTGCGGTGGATATTAATGGCTTTTCTGCTGTGCCTCTTCTTTAGGGCTGGCAACTGCTTTAACGATACCTAGCATTACCAGTAGAGCAGGTACTACTTGAGCTACGATAATCAGAGCACAGAAGCCTAAGAAGGCCCAAACCAGGAAGCCACTGTGGTCTACGCGGCCAGCGGTTGAGGCAAAGGCTGGAGCGGCAGCGAAGAGTGTTGCTAGGGTGGTCAGAGTAATTTTAGTAAGTGATTTCATGGTTGGATCCTTTCAAAGTGTTGTTAGTTATATGTTGTGGTGTTTGTTATTAATTTAATGCTTAGTGGTGATGAGCTTGGCCAGAGATAACCCCTTTTACCATGCCGATACCAGTTATTACTGCTGGTACCAATTGGCCGATTACGATCAGGGCACAGAAGCCGATGAATAACCAAGCCAGAAGACCACTAGACTGTTGCGCTTGCTGCGCTGCGAATACTGGAGCTGCACTAAGAGCTACCAAAGTTACCGCTGTAGTTAATTTAGTAAGTGCTTTCATGATCTCCTCCTCTGTATGTGTTCAGTTAGTTAATTTGTCTTATGTTGTTCTTGCCTAGTTGATACTGCTTATGTTGTGCCAAAAGCAAATAAAGCAACAATTATATTTATAACTAGCTAGAAACACAGGAGATAATATTTAATCAGACCGCAAAAGCTCACCCCTAAAACCACCCTTAGTGCATATAACAAATATGCATTAGGATGGATATTTAGGAGCTAGAAGACAGCGGGTAAACATATATTCTGAATAAATAAAGTAACTTAGGAGATAAATATTTAAAATATGCGTGGGGATGTTTTTTGTATATTGATTTTATGAGGCTGGATCTAGCAGTAGGAGGAGGTAGGATCTTGTCCAGCGGTATAGGAACAGATACACTGCTATAAAGATTAAATATTGCTGTTATATCTATGGTTCAGGTCACTACTGTCCGGTTAATAGTTAAACAGATTCAACTGGTTAGATTCGAGAGGTTCTGATATATGCTTAAGAGCATCAGTAACCAGTGATGAAATTGGCTTTTTCTCGAACAAATTGACCTCCAA
>JAVETC010000057.1:0-10151 GCA_034006225.1 Desulfuromonas sp.
CATCAAAATGTTGATTAAATAGGTGCTGAATGCTTGAGGATTCCTCTGGTATCCAGCAGTGCGTCAAACGCTCGGGGTGGTCAAAATTAAGTTGGCACAGGTGGTCATTTTTAGGTTGTCAAAACTAACGCTTTGAACTGATTCCGGCTATTCGCCAGATGGTACACTTTGACTATTTTAATTTAATGGAAGATCCCTCTGCCGCGTTAGGTACGGTAACCAATACCCTAGATATCATCCTCTGTCGCAATGTGTTGATGTACTTTCCTCAGCCTTTAGCTCAACAAGCAGTTGAACGCTTGCGCTGCTGCTTAGCAGATGGCGGATGGTTAGTAGTTAGTCAGTGCGAGTTGTCTAACCCCAATTTCCCCGGTTTTACCCCAGTAAACTTTTCGCAGGCAACTTTATATCGTAAGCAAGACCATAGCGAGATAACCGCTGCTGGCAGGGCGAGAACTCAAGCTTGGTCGGGACAGATTAATGGCGCAGAACAACAAACGACAGTTGATGATCACCTTGGGGTAAATGGTCAGAATAGCTATAGCGACCTGCTGCAAACGGATAAACCGACATTAGCAGTAGCACCTAGTCAGGCTGACATAGGTAGGCTGGGAACAGCGCCAGTTACTACCTTAGCCCAACCCGTAGCGCTGAAAGCTCAATGTCGTATGTGTGCCAATGAAGGTAAGTTGAATGAGGCGTTGCAACTAGCTGAACAGGCTATCGCTAGCGATAAATTGAATGCAGGACTGCATTATCTGCGTTCCATGATTTTGCAAGAGCAGGGCATGGCTACCGAGGCCGCTCGCTCACTGCGGCAGGCGATATATCTTGATCATGATCTGGTGATGGCGCATTTCAGTATGGGGAATTTGGCCCTGCAGCAAGGGGAGAGAGCAGAAGCGTATAGACATTTTGCTCATGCTCTAAACAGTCTCGATGCTTTTGCTCCTGATGATGAGGTGCCTGAATCAGCGGGTCTGCTCGCTGGACGACTAAGGGAGGTTATCCTGGAGATTCAGTCTGGAGCAAGGCATGGAGCGCAATATGGATGAGGTCTCAGTGGTAGATATGGACAGAGAGCGACAGATTCTGCGGCAGCGGGCGGTGGCACTTGCACAAGAAACAAAGTTGGCTGTTGAGCAGGAGGATTTGCTGGAGATTGTCGAATTTACTTTGGCCGATGAACATTATGCCATTGAAGCGGACTGCATTGCCGAAGTCTATCCTCTCAAGGATTTTACCCCTCTGCCCTGTACGCCAGTTTTTGTGTTTGGTGTGGTTAATCTGCGCGGCAAAATTATCTCTGTAATTGATCTGCGTAAATTTTTTGACCTGCCGAACAAAGGGTTGTCAGATCTCAATAAAATTATAGTGCTGCGCTCTGACAGCATGGAGTTCGCTATTTTAGCCGACACTGTTGTTGCGGCGCGCCAACTACCGCTGAGCCAGCTATTACCCTCGTTGCCCACCTTGACAGATATAAGAAACGAATATCTAAAAGGGGTGACTCAGGAGAGTCTGGTGCTGCTGGACGGTGGCAAAATACTCGCTGATAAAAAACTGCTCGTCCATGAAGAGGTATGACCAAGTAGAGCGTCATGCTTATTGCTGTATAACTGGCAAGCGACAACCGCTAGAAAGATTGCTGGTTATGTTAATGCGTAGGCTGAGGTAACTCTCTGCTTTTAAGTGTAGAAAATTAGCTTCTGGAGGTTTGATATGAACTGGTTTCAGAACATCACAACACAGGCCAAAATTATATTCGGGTTTGGTCTGATGCTAGTAATAATGATGATTATAGTCGGTATGGCTTATCGGTCTATAGAGATTGTCTCTACCTCTCAGCAAGAGCTGTTAAAAAACGATTTTTTGCCATCAATTAAACTGATTGAGCTGCAATCTGATGTGAATCGAGCCAGAGTGCACATGCTAGAGCTAATGATGGCTGGGGAT
This sequence comes from Desulfuromonas sp., assembly GCA_034006225.1. Classification (GTDB taxonomy): domain Bacteria; phylum Desulfobacterota; class Desulfuromonadia; order Desulfuromonadales; family Desulfuromonadaceae; genus Desulfuromonas. The sequence continues at coordinate 1,957 of JAVETC010000057.1, forward strand.
GATGTGCACCAACAAGAGGTTGATGGTGATCTGCGCGCTTGCATTGCAGAGATTGATAAGGAGATGGATATACTAGCTGTGAGCAGTGATAGCAATTCTGAGTTCATAGCCCTGTTTCAGCAGTTACTTCAGGTACGTAAAGCCTATAAAAAGACCCGCGAAGACCAGTTGACCCTGATTTATGCAGGTAAAGCTGAGATGGCCAGGCAGATGGGGATGGGTAAACAGCAGGAGCGCTATCTCGAGATTCGCCGCCTTATTATCGATTTAGGCCAGATGAAGATGGCGCAGGCACTGCAGCGCTTAGATCGGGCTAAAGAGCATTCACAAAAGACACTGTTGCTGTTTGTTGGTGCCGGAATTGTGGCCATTCTGCTAAGTGTGGCTATGGCAATTGTCTTGAAGCGAGTTATTGCTAATCCACTGCAAGAGATTACAGAACTGGCGCAACTGGTTGCCTGTGGTGAAACAGATGTCAATGCTCCTATCAGTGTACGTCGTGATGAGGTGGGTATTCTGATACAGAGTTTCCGCAGTTTGGTCGAAACGATGAGCGGCTATGCTGAGGCGACCAGACGGATAGCTTCTGGTGATCTTTCCACCACCGTTGTGCCCAAGTCGGAGCGTGATGTAATGGGCAATGCTTTGGCCGATATGGTGATTAGTCTGCGTGAAATTACTAAAGAGATGGTTGAAGGAGTTGGGGTATTGGCCGCTTCATCCAGCGAGATAATGGCTTCCGCCTCACAGGTTACCTCCGGCGCCGCTGAAACTGCTGCAGCCGTTAGTCAGACTACCTCAACGGTTGAAGAGGTGAAGCAGACGGCTATTGTCTCCAATAAAAAAGCGCGCGGTGTATCAGATTCAGCGCAGAAAGCGGTTCAGGTTGCTAAGGGCGGGCGTAATGCCGTTAACGAGTCGATAACCGGCATGAACCTAATTCAGGATCAGGTTGAGGCTATAGCTGAAAGCATTGTGCGGCTGTCGGAACAGAGTCAGGCTATCGGTGAGATCATCGCTTCAGTCAACGACCTGGCTGAACAGTCCAATCTATTGGCGGTTAATGCCGCTATCGAGGCGGCTAAGGCAGGCGAGCATGGCAAGTGGTTCGCGGTAGTTGCCCAAGAGGTAAAAAACTTGGCGGCACAGTCCAAAGAGGCTACGGCGCAAGTGCGTGCCATCCTTAACGATATCCAAAAGGCTACAAATGCCGCAGTTATGGCCACTGAACAGGGGAATAAAGCTGTTGCAACTGGGGTGAGCCAGACGCAAGAGGCTGGGGACGTAATTCGGCAGATAGGCGAGAGCATAGATATCTCGGCACAAGCAGCTCTACAGATTGCAGCTTCTAGCCAACAGCAGTTGACTGGTATGGATCAGGTCACCATGGCAATGGAGAGTATCAAACAGGCTAGTGAACAGAATGTAACAGGTATGCGGCAAGTGGAAAGCACAGCGCAGGGGCTGCATGATCTAGGACAGAAACTTAAGAATCTTGTGGCACGCTTTAGGGTTTAGCTCTGACTGGTGCTAACTCAATGGGGCCGTTCCCGACAGTTGATGGTTGGGCTATCTGTAGCGCAACAACTACTGGTTGAAGATAGGTTTCTGGTTCTGGAGGAATTATGAGCGATAGTGATAGTGAATTTCTCAAGCGGCTTTTAGCCACCTTTAAGGTGGAGGCGCAGGAACATGTCCAACAAATATGCGCCGGTCTGCTGGAACTGGAACAAGCAGCAGCACCTGAGTCTGCGCCCATTATAGAGATTGTTTTCCGTGAAATTCACAGTTTGAAGGGGGCGGCACGAGCAGTAAATCTAAAAGATGTCGAAGCACTATGCCAAACTATGGAGAGCGTCTTTGCTAATCTGAGAAAGGGATCTGTACAGACGAGCAGCACATTGTTCGATCTATTGCAGCAAGCGCTGGATGTGTTAAACCAACTGCTTTTTAGCGCTGATGGCGAAAAGACAGCCCAGAGTCGTACTCTTGCCCGTGCGATGATTGCTAAGCTATCTGCGGCGAATAAGCGCTCGGTGCCGGCTCCTGTTGAGCAAAAAGTCGCAGAAGTTGTTCCCGAGGTGGCCAGCAATAAGCAACAGTGCGCTACAAGCGCACAACCTCTACCGGCGGTAACTGCGCAGCAGCCACTTAAGACTGATACTGTGCGTGTAGCTACACCTAAACTGTCCTCGTTGTTATTACAATCCGAAGAAATGCTTTCCGCCAAGCTGGCAGCTAATCAGCATGCTTTAGATCTGCGCACCCTGTCTGCTTCTTTTGGCGAGTGGAAAAAGGAGTGGACGAAAATACTCCCGCTAGCTCAGGAGCTTAGGTCGATAACGCGTAAGATGGCTGTTGCTGATGATGGTGGGGCACGGCCTAACTTCGCGCCGCGAGATCTGGATAGAATCCTCGATTTTTTTGATTGGAACGAACACTTTATCACTAACCTAAAAGAGCGGTACAGCGCAGAAACAATGGTCATAGAGAGAGATGGCCGTACTCTTGCTGGCATGGTGGATAATCTCCTTGATGATATGAAAAAAGTGCTCATGTTCCCCTTCTCCTCCTTGCTGGAGATTTTGCCAAAATTGGTGAGGGATTTAGCTCATAGTAATAATAAGAGGATAGAGCTTCGCCTAGATGGCGGCGAAATTGAGATTGATCGGCGTATTCTGGAAGAGATGAAAGATCCTTTAATTCACTTGGTGCGCAATGGTATCGACCATGGCATAGAGTCGCCCGCAGTGAGATTGGAAAAAAACAAGCCCGAGAGCGGTTCCATAACGGTTTCCGTTTCACCAAAGGATAATAAGGTAGAGCTTGTGGTGGCTGACGATGGTCGCGGAATCTCCCTTGATGGTGTCAGAGCGGCACTGCTTAATTCGGGCAGTGTTACTGCTGCTAAGGTGGCAGAGTTGAGTGAGCATGAACTGCTGGCCGCTGTGTTTAAATCTGGACTCTCTACCAGCGCTATTATTACCGAAATTTCTGGGCGTGGGTTAGGGCTGGCTATCGTCCGCGAGAAGGTTGAGAAGCTGGGCGGCAGTGTAAATATTGAGACAAAGGTCGATAAAGGAACGCGTTTTCTTATAACCTTGCCTCTTACGGTCGCAACCTTTCGCGGACTGTTGGTTGTCAGTGAGGATCAGGAGTTTGTTATTCCTACGATCTATGTGGAGCTGGTTTTACGCTTGGCACAGCGTGAGATAAAGAGTGTCGAAAATCGTGAAACCATTTCATTGGCTGGAAAACCAGTGGCTGTAGTCTGGTTGGGGCGCGTGCTGGAGTTGTCGGGGCATAAAAAACCGCTGCAAGAAGATGAATTTTTACAGATGGTGGTGCTTAATGTTGCCGGGACTCGTATTGCTTTTATTGTCGATCAAGTGCAGGTAGAGCAAGAGGTGTTGTTTAAACGCTTGGGCCCCCAGTTGACTCGTGTGCGCAACATCTCTGGTGCCACTGTTTTGGGTAGTGGTCGTGTTGTGCCTGTTCTTAATGTCCCCGATCTGCTGAAAAGTGCGGTCAGAAAATCTTCGTCCATGGGCAACGATAGAGCGTTAGCGCGAGGAGACAGTGTCGATTCTGCCGCCAGAGTTCTAATCGCCGAAGATTCTATTACGACCAGAATCCTACTGAAAAATATTTTGGAAACTTCTGGATTCCAAGTTGTTACTGCTGTGGATGGTATGGATGCCTTCACCAAGCTTAAAGGTGCCACTTTCGATATTCTGGTCTCTGATGTAGAGATGCCCCGTTTAAATGGGTTTGAACTTACCGCCAAAGTTCGCGGCGAAAAGAGTTTAGAGAATCTACCGGTAGTTTTAGTTACAGCACTAGCCTCTCCACAGGATCGCGAGCGTGGTATTGATGCTGGAGCTAATGCCTACATAGTTAAAAGCAGTTTTGACCAAAGCAATCTTTTAGATGTTGTCAGACGACTGTTGTGAGAGGCGCAGAATGATTAAGGCTCTGATTGTAGAAGACTCGCCAGTGGAACGCGAGCTGCTAACTTACCTGCTTAACTCTGATCCGCAGATTGAGGTAATTGGGGTGGCTAATAATGGCGAAGAGGCTCTCGGTCTAGCTGAGCACCTCAAACCAGATGTGATAACGATGGATATTCACATGCCATATCTAAATGGCTACGAAACTACCTTGCGGATTATGCAGACAAATCCAGTGCCGATTATCATTGTCAGTGGCAGCTTCATCGCTAACGATATGGATAAGACGTTTATGGCAGTTGAGGCTGGTGCCCTAGCTATTGTGAAAAAACCCAATGGTATTGGGCATTCTGACCATGTGGCTGATGCTAACGAGTTGCTGCGAACTGTGAAAATCATGAGTGAAGTCAAGGTGGTAAAGCGCTGGCCTAAAACCCAGGCTGCGGCTGCAGTTTCAGTTCCCGTTATGTTGCCATTGACGCGTAAAAAAACGCCGATTCGCCTAGTAGCTATTGGAGCATCTACTGGTGGTCCGGCGGTACTACACGAGATTTTTGCCGCCTTACCCAAGAATTTTGCTGTGCCAATCATGGCTGTGCAACACATGAGCAGAGGTTTTATTGATGGTTTTGTAAAGTGGCTGGCTGAATCCACTGGTTTGCCGGTTCATGTGGCGACACATGGAGAGTTGCTTATGCCTGGACATATCTACTTTGCTCCGGATGATAAGCACATGCTTGCCGGCAAAGATTTTTGCATCCACCTCTCTAATGCACTTCCCGAGAATGGCTTGCGTCCCGCAGTCTCCGCTCTGTTTCGTTCGGTAGAGGAGAGTTACGGTATGCACGCGGCTGCAGTGTTGTTAACCGGTATGGGGAAAGATGGGGCAGACGAGTTAAAAAAAATGCGCCAGAGTGGGGCATTAACCATAGTTCAAGATCGGGAAACATCTGTGGTTTACGGTATGCCTGGGGCGGCGCTGGTGCTCGATGCTGCCGAATGCATATTGCCTCCACTGGGAATAGCAGAATATCTCGTGCAATTAGTTACATAGTCGGTACATGGATTTGGCTGGAAGAAAATTGTCCCATATCAATAGAGAGGTGGATAGCGATGAGCGGTAACACGCAGTCCGAAAATCTGATTATAATTGTTGAAGATAGTCCAACTCAAGCTGAACAATTGCAGTATCTGCTCACTAAAAATGACTATAAAGTTAAAGTAGCCTCCAACGGGATTGAAGCGCTTGCTCATTTAGAAGAGTGCCGTCCGCTGGCGGTTATCAGCGATATTGTTATGCCCGAGATGGATGGCTATGAGCTATGTCGGCAGATAAAAAGCAATCCTGATTTGCAGGGGATACCGGTTATTCTGCTGACATCACTGTCTGAACCAGATGACGTTATCATTGGACTGGAGAGCGGTGCTGACTATTTTATAATCAAGCCCTACAAGGAGAAGTATCTGCTTTCGCGTCTTCATTACATAATCGCTAATCGTCATCTTGGTAGCGGTGATTGCGCGCAAATGGGGTTAGAGATTTTTTTCCGCGAGCGTAAATACTTTATTAATTCTGATCGTTTACAGATTCTAAATCTGCTCCTTTCAACCTATGAGACCGCTATCCAAAAAAATCAGGAGCTGCAAGTTGCTACTGAAGAGCTACAACTACTCAACGAACAACTGGTGGTGAATCTTAATGCGCTGGAGACGCAGAATCATGAGCTTGATCGTTTAAATCGCGAATTACGTTGCCAGACTGAAGAGGCCGGAAAAGCGCGCTCAGAAGCCTTAGAGGCCACGCGGGCTAAATCTGATTTTTTGGCGAATATGAGTCATGAGTTGCGCACCCCACTTAACTCGGTTATCGGTTTCTCCGAAGTTTTGGAAGACGAAATTGCCGGTCCTCTCAATGTGAAGCAGGGCGAGTATGTAAAAAATATCCTGTTTAGCGGTAGACATCTATTGTCACTAATTAATGATATTTTGGATCTCTCTAAAGTCGAAGCTGGCCATATGGTTTTAGAGCCTGTTGAGGTTGACGTGACCACGCTATTGCAAACTTCACTTAATATGCTGCAAGAGAAGGCGTTAAAAAATGGCATTAGCCTAGGTTTAGATGTCTCAATTGCCGACGGAACGGTTCTCCTCGCTGATCAACGCAAGCTTAAACAGATTATATTTAACCTGTTATCTAATGCGGTAAAGTTTACCACTCTCGGCGGAGAGGTGAAAATGAGTGCGCACAATGTTCAATCAATCGCCTTTGAGTCACCCGATATTTGGGAGCCGGAACAGCCGTTGGAGCTGCAGCGGGAGCGAGCTGGTATCCAAATCTCTGTAACCGATAGCGGTATTGGTATCGATCGTGAAGATTTCCCTAAACTATTTCAAGAGTTTAGCCAATTGAGTTCTCCCTATACTAAGGAACATGAGGGAACCGGCCTAGGCTTGGCTTTGAGCAAACGCCTGGTGGAACTCCATGGTGGGCGTATCGGCGTGTGGAGTGAAGTTGGCAGAGGCAGTATGTTCACCTTTGTTATTCCCGTGACTCCGGAGGAGTAGAGTTATGTCACATTTGATTCTTGTCGTAGATGACAGTACCGCAAACCGCCTGATGATGCGCGATATCCTGATATATCATGGTTATGATGTTTTAGAGGCGCAAACAGGAGAAGAGGGCATACAGCTTGTTCTTGAAGCTAAACCGGAGATAGTGCTGATGGATATTCAAATGCCGGTTATGGATGGTGTTACCGCTACCGCTAAACTCAGGCAGAATCCAGATATCGGTGACTTGAAGATCATTGCTATCACTTCGATGGCCATGAAAGGGGATCGCGAGAAAATTCTTGCTGCTGGTTTCGATGACTATGTTGCCAAGCCTATTAATACTCGCGAACTGCCACTCCTTATTAATAAGCATCTAAGCACTGGCTAGACCTTTTTTGCGCAGGCTCCATGACGAGTTATACCTTAGCTGGTGATTTAACGCGCTTGGTTGTGCTCTTTTCTGCATGATTATGGCGTGAGTTCTTATCCTTCAGAGCTTGATAATATGTTTGGCGTGTAATTAACCTTAAAGGGGGTGCGATGAAGGGGCGATCGATATCTATTTTATGTGTTGACGACTATCCAATGAATTTAGATCTGTTGGAAGCGATGTTCGTTGGAGAAGATTTTACCATCGTGCGTGCACAAAATGGTTTGCAGGCCCTAGACATTATTCGTAAAACACGGATAGATCTGGTCTTGCTGGATGTTATGATGCCTGGCATGGACGGCTTTGAGGTGTGTCGGCGGATTAAAGCTGATCCCGTCAGCCAGAATATCCCTGTAGTCATGATTACCGCCTATACTGACAAAGAGAGCCGTATCAAGGGGATTACCGCAGGGGCGGAAGATTTTTTGTCCAAACCATTTGACCGCGCTGAGGTGATGGCGCGGGTCAATATGCTGCTGAAGGTTAAGACACTTAATGACCAACTCAAGTATGCTTATAGCAATATCACCAACTTAATCTCTTTCGGCGAGGAGATTATCTCCACTTTTGATCCTCTTCACTTTGATTTCATCCAGACAGTTACTGGCATTGTAAATCAGATAATTGCTACTGCTGAACATATTGATGATAAACCGCAGAGGATTCTGGTACATTTTCCAGAACTTGGCGCTAGCGGCACCTGGTTTAGCTTCGCCTATCAGGCTGATACCTTGGTTAAAACTATCCTCTTGCCGGATATCGGTACTGAGCTTAACGTTCCCAAGCATGGCAGTAGCTATAACTTTTTCAATAAAACTGATCTCGATCGGGCTGAGATTGCGCCATTTATAAAAAGAGTGAGCCAAGATCTCGAACTGCCCAATAACCTTGTCTGTTGCTTGAACCGGCAACTCTCCATCTGTGCTCTTAACTATGGACGTCCGGTAAGTGATTTTGATGCTGAGGTTATCAATAGTGTCGTGGCGCAGGGACTGTTCCTGCGCTCCCTGTCTCGGCAAATCACCGATACCGAAGACGCTTTTTCCTACATGCTGCATGCTTTGGCTAGGGCGTCGGAATGTAACGATGAAGACACCGGTAACCATATCTTACGTGTTGGGCACTATTGTGCGCTACTAGCAGTTTGTCGGACTTTCCGAACGTAAAATGTTAAACTCTCCGGGCATTTAAAATTCCTGCGAAGGTGAAAATTCATGAGCGATAAGTTCCGCCAAGTTGATCGAGACACCCTGTTTCTGCTG
>JAVETC010000058.1:0-9985 GCA_034006225.1 Desulfuromonas sp.
GCGGAGAGGTGCTTTGGAAAGATGTGAAACGGGCGCAAACCCTTTAGAAACAAGGGGAAAAAGAAAACCCGTCACCCCGGAGAATGACCCCAGAGAGACGGGTTTGTCTTTTCTAAATGGTGGAGGCGGCGGGAATCGAACCCGCGTCCGAAAATCTTTCACACAAGGCGTCTACATGTTTAGTCTGTGTTTTAAATTTAACTCAATGCAGCCCCCACAGACAGGCTCATACATTGAGCGGTTCTATTAAGTCTCGTTGTTGAACCATAGACATGAACAACAACCAGCCTACTAAATTGACGTCACTTGCAACCCGTAGGCACTGAAACAAGCGACGTAGCAGACTATGCTGCTAGTGCGTACGAAACGTCAGTATCGGCGTTTATATATAATGGGCTTTTTTACGGAGCCTGCCCACTCCGACATGCAACCTTAGCTTCCAATCCCCGTCGAAACCTTGACGCCCCCTTTTATTATTTAAGGGAAGTGGCATTGTACCACTATTTACAACTTTTAGTATATGCTGTTTATCTGTAGCGGCTAGCGATTATCCTTAAGTATTTTTTCCATCTCACGGTTGGCCTGTTTTGCTTTGAGGCTTTCGCGTTTGTCGTGTAATTTTTTACCGCGCCCGATGCCCACTTCTATTTTGGCTAAATTACCTTTGAAATAGATTTTGGTTGGCACCAGTGAAAAGCCCTTTTCGTCTACCTTGCGGCTCATTTTTGCCAACTCTATTTTGTGTAACAACAGCTTGCGTACCCGGGTGGGATCGTGATTTTCTCTGTTTCCTTGTTCGTAGGGGCTGATGTTCATATTATTGATAAACAGCTCACCATTTTTGATGCGGCAAAAGGACTCTTTGATGTTTACATTACCCAAGCGTAGGGATTTGACCTCGGTGCCTTGCAGCATAATACCGGCCTCATAGACATCATCGATGAAATATTCGTGGTACGCTTTTTTATTGCTAGCGATAATTTTAATGCCCATAGTTTTTCATACCATTATATGTACGAGTTAGTCGTGCTCGGTAGTGCTGACAATTTCTATAATTTTCGCAAAAGATGATTGTACTACCGCCGGTCTAGCAAAACGCAAGACGCCGAGAGCACCGACCATAAACACACAGCCAATCAGCAGTGATAGTAGCGCTGCTGGCATCCCTACCGGTAAAAAACTGGCGATAAAGTAACCAACCCCGAGTCCGATGGCAAGCATGATGAAAGCAATGACATATAAAAATGTTTGCGAATCGGCGATACCTGCGGTTGTTTCTACCTGTACCAGCACCCTATCGCCTACGCGGGCATAGGGTATATTGTCGGCAAACAGGCGCTTTTTACCAGCACCACCGCTACAACAGCCACCGGAGGCGCCACAACCGGAACAGGAGGCACCGCCTTCACAGTTAACAATAGCCACCCTCTTTGCACGCAATTCAACAACTTCACCCTCTTCGGTGATGGTGCCCTGCTGTTTGAACAGCTGCTTAGCATACTCTTTTATCTGGTTTACAGTCATAAGTTAACCATCTTCGTTGTCAGGATCAATAGCAACAGTTGCACTATAGCAAACCTTACCATTCACTACCAGAGATTGAACCTCTGCTCCGCGCTGTCCAGAGCACAAAAAAGGATAGATATCCTCTTTAGCGGGTAGAGCCTTTGGCTGGAGCACCTGAAAACTGGCTGGCGCTCCAACGGCCAACTGACCTACCTTGCTGGTTAATGCTGCTGCGCCAAACAGAGCGCGCGCACCTCCTGTGGTACACATAGACAACAGCTGTTCTGGCGAGAGATCACCACTAAACCAGTCGCGGGCAAACTCCATCTCATCCCAGAGGGATAGTGACCTATTACTAGCCAAGCTATCCGTTGCCAAGGCCATAGGTACGCCAGCATCTATATAGTCTGTTACTGGAGCAACGCCAACATTGAGAATTGAATTAGAGCGTGGGCACAGCACCATACTACAACCAGCTTGTGCCACGGCGGCTATCTCATCCCGATTTAGGTGAACTCCATGCACCAGGAGGCTATCAGCATTTAAACCTCCGGCTTGCGCAATAAACTGCAGCGGCCGCATCTGATCACGCAGCGGCAGATGGTTTTGCCAACCAACAAATGAGTACAGCTGCGCAGCAATTGCTCCACTACCGCTGAACAAAAACTCCACCTCATCGGCAGATTCCGCTAAATGAATCGTGCTGCGCAAATGCTTACACTTGGTGTAGCGATAGCACTGCTTCAGCAGCTCCGCACTTATGGTGTATGGGGAGTGAGGAGCGGCCCCCCAATTGCTTTGTGGCCATGAATTTACACAGTGATCCAAATCATATAACTGCTTATTCACGCGGATAGCATCGCGGCCCAAAATCTCTATAAAAGTACAGCCGGACAACTTCGCCGCTACCTCGGAAGCAATTCCGCTTACCGATAAAATATCACCAAAATAACCAGTACCAGTGGATATAGCTAATTTATGCCCATAATTCCATGACTTAAGATATGCTTGTTCATCTAACTTAAGAGCTATTTTTGTGCGAATTAGGCGTAAAATCCACTCGACAAAGTTAGCATACTTATCGGCACTAGTTTCACCTGCTTGAACTGCCCACTGCGCATAGTGACTCAATTCGAGGTGGGTATGCGCATTAACAAAAGCTGGCAAAATTATAGCATCGGCAAAATCCTGGCAAGGAGCCTGCGGATAACGTGCTTTCATGTCAGCAGCGCTACCGATAGCGACAATTTTACCACCGGTAACTGCTATGGCAGCACGCTCCAATACCGGAGAGGTAACTGGCACTAAATAGTGGCCGCAGTACAGGGTAGTCACTGTTTATAGCGCTTGTAATACATAGTGGTTATCGATCAGGCGGGTAGAGCCAAAGCGCACCGCCAATAACATGACCGCATGTTCATCTATCCTAGCCATATTCTCTAAGGTCTGATCATGACATATCTGAATATAGTCAATATTGGCATCGGCCTCTTGGCTAATCCTCTGGCGTGCTAACTCTATCAGTTTCGTTGCCTCCACCTCACCCTGTTGCGCCTGAGTAATCACTGCGCGTAAAGAGGCGACGAGAGATAATCCTTGCTGGCGCAGCTCTGGGGTAAGATAGCTATTGCGCGAGCTCAGCGCTAAACCGTCTGTTTCACGCACAATCGGCATCCCTACGATGTCTATCGGCATATTCATATCGCGCACCATCTGGCGAATAACCGTTAGTTGCTGAAAGTCTTTCATGCCAAAATAGGCGCGCTGTGGCTGCACAATATTGAACAACTTAGTTACCACTGTAGTCACGCCATCAAAATGGCCAGGACGGCTAGCACCGCACAGAGTTGTGGTCAGACGATCTACATGGACGGTTGTGGCAGATCCGGGAAGATACATCTGCTCGGCGCTCGGAGCAAAGATAACATCGACACCGGTCGACTCAGCCAATTTTGCATCGCGACTGAGGTCACGCGGGTAGCTATCAAAGTCCTCCCCTTGAACAAACTGAATGGGGTTAACAAAAATTGACAACACCAACAGATCGCAATTTTCTCGTCCTGCCTGTAACAGGGAGAGATGACCTTGATGCAAAGAGCCCATAGTGGGGACAAAAGCTATACTTTGTCCGTCTTCGCGGGCAGCCAACGCATACTTTTGCATCTCAACAACTGAAGATATAATTTTCATGGTTATCTATCCATTATGTTATTTAAAGCTGTGATCATCAGTGGGGAAAGTTCCCCCGCGCACTTCGTCGATATAACTTTTAACCGCACCACGAATTTGCGGCGCGAGATCGGCATAAACTTTCACGAACTTGGGCGAATACTTTTCGCATAACCCTAAAATATCGTGAATAACCAACACCTGCCCGGAGCAGTTCACCCCAGCACCGATACCGATGGTTGGAATAGAGATTTCTTCGGTGATCTGTTGTGCCAAGTCAGCGGGAATGCCCTCCAACACCAGTGCAAACGCTCCCGCCTGTTCCACGGCTTGCGCATCAGATAGTAACTGCCGCGCCTGCTCATCGCGTCGTCCTTGCACACGGTAGCCACCCATCCGGTGAATTGACTGCGGTGTCAGGCCGATATGACCAACAACGGGGATATCCATATTGACAATTGCCCGCACCGTTTCCGCCATATTGACGCCACCCTCAAGCTTTACCGCATGCGCGCCGGCATCCTTAATCAGACGCCCTGCATTTAAGCAGGCCTCGCGCACATCTACTTGATAGGACAAAAACGGCATATCTGCTACGATCAGCGCTGTTTCGGTGCCCCGCACTACAGCGCGGGTGTGGTAGATAATGTCCTCCATAGTTACCGGCAAGGTATTATCATAACCGGCAACAACACAGCCGACGGAATCGCCAACCAGGATAATATCGATACCCTCCTGATCCATTAAGCGCGCGAAAGGATAATCATAAGCAGTCAGCATGGTTATCTTATCGCCATTGGCGTACATATTCTGAATATCGAGTAATGTTTTCTTTTTTTTCATAGTGCAACCCTATTTTTAAATAGCTAAGTAGCAAAAAGAAAAACCTTCCAGATAAGAGCACTGAAAGGAGACATGGCCAATTAACAGTTACGTGTCAAGCTAGGAACATCTAAACAAATTGAGCGCCACCATGCAAGCACATTAGCCTGCATAGTGGCGCCACATATTTGCGCACGCACCAACATCACCTTAGCGCTACCACCTAGGAGAGTTCGCACATGCTGTTGAGTTGTTCGAGCACCACCATAAAGGGGTGGAAATTAACTGTTGATTGTTCGTGAATCTGCTCTGACAACACTTTGAAACGGTTATAATTGACTCTGTGCGCCGTTAGTAATGCGTCCAGATTGCCATCATGTCGACTTAACACCATATGCGACAACTTATACAGCGCGTAATTAAAGCGAGTGGTCAGCAAGTGTTGAGCCATGCGATCCCAACCATCGCGCAAAGCAACATGATTGACCAGGTTCAATAGACTGTCGATAGCAAACCTTACCTTAACCTCATTGAAGGTAACCGCGATAGTATGCAGATCACAATCAAGCTCTTCCACCAGCGCCACTAATGGCAGCAGATCGTCCAGTGCCGATAGATAAGCTAAACGCAAAGCAATTTCAGACTCTAAGCCATAATCTATCAGTTCCTGTTGCCGCGTTTGGCAGCGCTGCCAACTATCAGCATCGAGAATACTGCTGAGAATTTTAGTAAATTCGGCCAAATGCTGGCGTAACGGCTCTGCTTGATCCAGCTCCAACATCGCCCGCTTATGACTAAAAGCCCAGTCGCACATGGTCTTAATGGCGTTTTCTATCTCCAATAACAGTTGATATTGGCTAGTTGCTTCCACCTTGGTGTCTAAAGCATAAATCTGCTGGCGCAACTCGGCAGCACCGATAATATTTGAGAAATGGTTGTGTGCCGCCGCAGCCCTTGGCCAGGAGACATCATACAGACGAGCTAAACGAAAGCAGAATGACGATCCAGCACAGTCAACAACATTGTTGGTCACCATTGTGGCAATTATTTCCCGCCGCAATGGGTGTTCATGCAGTTGCTGGGCAAATTGTTGCTGAATTGGTTCAGGAAAATAACTGGCCAAAACAGTGCCATCTTTATCTGTTTCTGTAAAATCTGGATCATCCAAAATACTGCGATAGAGAAACATCTTACTGTACGCCAGCAATATTGCCAACTCAGGGCGGGTATAGCCCTGTTTGCGCGCGGTTATCTCTTTAGTAGATGGCAACGTCTCGCTTTGGCGATCCAACAGCCCAACCGCCACCATGCGCGAGGTAAGATCAATAAACAACTCACGCTCAGAGTTATTGCGAATAATATCCAAGCTCAAGCTCAAACTCTGCCCGTAGTTGTTGCGTAGCACCGCCTCACAGACATCGTCCGTCACCGCAGCGAGCAGCTTATCGCGCATATCAAGATCACTGACCACGCCTGTTTCTAGCAGGTGTTGCATAAAGATTTTAAGATTGACTTCATGGTCAGAGCAATCTACCCCTGCGGAGTTATCAATTGCATCGGTATCAATACGCCCACCGCTAAGAGCGTATTCAATGCGCGCCATCTGCGTCATGCCTAGATTGCCACCCTCGCCTATTACCTTAGCACGCAGCTGATTGGCATTAATACGTAGCGCATCGTTGGCGCGATCTCCTGCATCTTCGTTTTTCTGGCTCGAAGCCTTGACATAGGTACCAATACCGCCGTTCCACAGCAGATCCACTTCGGCCTGCAAAAGCAGTTGAATCAGACTATCAGGATCAAGTTTTTCATGACGCACCCCCAACCAGCGTTGAACTTCAGTGGAGAGCGGAATCTCTTTGGCATCACGTGAGAAGACACCACCACCGGCTGAGATTAAGCTAGCATCAAAGTCGCTCCATGAGGAGCGTGGCAGATTAAATAGCCGCTGGCGTTCGATAAATGTTGTAGCCGGATCTGGATTAGGATCAAGAAAAATGTGCAGATGGTTAAACGCTGCTTGCAGACAAATCTGCGGCGATAGCAACATGCCGTTGCCAAAGACATCGCCACTCATATCCCCAATACCGACCACGGTGAACGGCTGCTGCTGAATATCCATGCCCATTTCACGAAAATGGCGCTGCACGCATACCCATGCCCCGCGAGCGGTGATACCCAACTCCTTATGGTCATAACCACGCGAACCACCGCTGGCAAAGCCATCGCCGAGCCAAAAATCGTATGCAGCACTGACAGCATTAGCGGTATCCGGCAGATGAGCCGTCCCCTTATCCGCAGCGACGACCAGATAGGGATCATCCTCATCGTAACGGACAATACCTGCAGCTGGAACAATCTTCCCCGCCGAGCGATTATCGGTGAGATCGAGCAGGCCACGCATAAGAGTCTGGTACGCCAGTTTGGAAAGATCCATCCCCTGCTGTCGATCGGTATAGGGCGTTTTAACCACGAAACCACCTTTAGAACCAACCGGGACGATCAGTGCATTCTTAGTCATCTGGGTCTTCATCAACCCAAGTACCTCGGTACGGAAATCATCAGGGCGGTCAGACCAGCGAATCCCACCGCGGGCTACCATCCCCCCACGCAGATGGATACCCTCCATCTTAGAATTATGGACATAAATTTCGTACAACGGCCGCGGTATCGGCATCTCATTAATACCAATAGCACTAACCTTAAAAGAGAAGAAGTAGTCGCTAGCCTCCTTGCGCTTATAAAAGTTGGTGCGTACCGTAGAGTCGATAAGGTTGAAAAATGTGCGCAAGATGCGGTCTTCATTGGCATTGTCTACATCCTGCAACGCATCAATAAGCTCCATGCGCGCTGGAAACAGTGCTTGCTCCTCGCGAGTCATCATATCCGGCCAGCGCGCATCCGGCTTAAAGCGCGCTTCAAAGTAACCGTACAGAGCTGCCGCTGCGCGTGGATTATTAATTAAGGCAAAAGCGACACTCTTTTTGGTGAATGATGAGCCCAGCTGAAAGTAGTAGTTGCGGTAGCCTCTAAAGATATCTATCTGTTGCCAATCGAGGCCGGTAGCAACCAACAGTTGATTGAGGTAATCATTTTCGGCCAAGCCACTGCGCAGAGCCGCCAAGGCTGATAACAGGCGGGGTTTCACTTGGAGTAAACTTTCATCGCCTGCTAGTTGATTGAGTACGCCAAAACTCTTGATATATAGGTCTATCCCCTCAACGGTAACGGTAAAGTCCATCTCATCAATGACGGTTAAGTTCAGATTGACCAGTATTGGCATCAACTCATTGAGATATCCCTGCTGAGTGCTATAAAACTGTAGACGGCACGCAGTATTGGTGGCAGTAACTGGCCCCCAGAGTTCGACCTGCTCCTGCTTAGTTGCCAGCAAGGTTTCCAGCTTGGCAATATCACGCATACAGAAGCGCGGATTTATTGTCGAGCGGTAATTGGAGCAAAAAACATCGGCATAGCGATGCCACAACTGTTGCCCCAACTCTGTTCCATGTTCACGCCCGAGCAGAAGACGCAGTTTCTGTTCCCAGCTCTGCATTAAATTGGTTAAGGTAGCGTTTAAGGCATCGATATCGGTGATTTTAACATCGGCGCTACGACTAATATTGAGGTGTAAAATGTAGTAATCGCTACCAAACTGCAGAACTCTGGTGGTCAAATTGTCCGCTTTAAAATAACGCAGCAAGTGCGCTTCTAATTTGGAGAAATCGGCATTAGGACTAAGACCGCGCGGAATAACTAACATTAGCGAAACGCTATTGACCTCCCCCTCCAACGGCACCACCCGGACACTAGCGTGATTGAAAAACAGTAGTGAATTAATGATGTCATCTAGCTGAGCGGTGGTAAGAAAAAATAGCTCGGTCTTAGGAAAAGTCGCCAGCAACTCCTCTAGTTTACGAAAGTTATAGGTACAGGGCGCAATATTCAACCGGGCTAAAGCTTGAGTTATCTTCTCCTTCAGCACCTTTATATTTAGCGCCGACTCTTGATGAGAAGCGGTTGGATATAGACCGAATATTACGTGCTCGGTGAATTGTGGAGTCCCGTCGGCACTGCCAACCTCTTGGCGCAAATAGAACGCGGTCAAAGTTTCATCCCGCCAAATAGGACAGTATTGACTTGTCTTTTCCACTACAATGCGGCTGGTGCGCGAGACGCATGAGACCAAAGCCGAATCGCATTGGCCAAGATCGGCATGAATAATATTGGAATCGACCTGAAGCCCAAGCGACTCATTATCTTGCAACTGAACAGTTGCGTTTTCGTCCACACCAGAAATTTTCAATTGGCGATAACTTAAGGGGATAAAATTGTCATCTAATAACCATTGCCAAAAGTGGCTATGCCCTGCTGCTTCAGCTAAAGGTTGCAGTTGTTGCAGGCGCTGATGGAGTTTATCCGCTACCTTATCTAAATTGACCACATCTTGTAGCAAAGCATTAAGCTCAGTAATACGCTGGGCATTACAGGAATTTTTCTCCACCTGGACAATCATCAGTGACTCTTCAGCACAATTCTGCTCTGCATCACTAATGCTAACAATGGCACCACCCTCACGCTTTACCAGCAGGCACAGATGCGCAACGACGCTCCAATCGACATGGTGACGCTTGAGAAAGAGCAATAATGAATCGAAGAGATAGGGTGCATCAACGCAGTTACACACCAAGATCCCGCAATCATCTTGGGGCAGATCTATATAGCGCGCAGCTACTTCAGTGCTACGCTGCTCCACTACGTTGAATAACTGCACCACAAAATCGGCCAACTGCTCAGCATTGAGATCAAGCAACTTTTCCGGAACTGCATGCTTGGCAAACACCTCGATAAAAGACAAGGTAGGTGCAACTTTTTGATACGCTAGTTTGGCATTCAGAGGAGTTCTAAGTTGTGCCAGATTGTCACGGAAAGACTGGACAGCATTAATTACATTGGAAGTATTCACGGATTCTATAGCCCCCTGGATTAAAAGACCGACAAAAACTAAGATAATATGCGGTTATAATATATTTTGGAGTTTAGAGTAGTGACGCAGTTTTGGCAAGTAATCAGGGGGATATATAGGCAGGCAATATCTTGAGATTGGTCGACATAGGTGTAAATTAACCGTGCAGGACTCAGATAATATCTGCAGCACAGCAATCAAGTTTAAAACATGGTTTTTTAATCAAATCAAACCCAAGGATTGAGAGCAACTATCTTTTCCATACCATCAGTGGTAGCTGCAGGTACTCATAAAAATGAGGGGGAACAGTCAGTAAAGCCTGTTCCCCCATCGCTCATGATACTTTTTTTCTAAGCTACATTTTTAGGTTTTATTATTAACCATTATTATTAGTGCTACCCGCCACAATAGCAATAGTTGAGTTACCACAGCGATGCAGGACAGCGGAACTAACACTGCCCATGAGCAACTCGCTCACCATTGACAGGCCGCGACGGCCAATCATGATGATATTGGCATCAA